>NZ_KK088564.1 GCF_000600335.2 Rubellimicrobium mesophilum DSM 19309
CCCCCGCCGCCGAGGCCGCCCTCCGGGGCCGCCCCTTCTCGCGCGAGGCGTTCGAGGCCGCCGCCCGCGCCGTGCGCGGCGACTTCACCCCGCTCACCGACTGGCGGGCCAGCGCCGACTACCGCCAGGCCATCGCCGCGAACCTCCTCCGCCGCTTCTGGCTGGAGCAGTCCGGGGCCGACCTGCCCCTCCGCCTGACCCGCGCCGTGGGAGAGTGACATGAAGCACCAGGACATCGCCGCCACCGCGACGCCCGTCGAGACGACGCACGACTCTGCCGAGAAGCACGTCACCGGCCGCGCCGACTACACCGACGACCTCGCCGTCCCGCAGGGCACGCTCCACGCCTATCTCGGCCTGTCCAGGGTCGCGCACGGGCGCATCCGCTCCATGGACCTCGGCGCCGTTCGCGCTGCGCCGGGTGTCGTGGACGTGCTGACCGCCGCCGACATCCCCGGCCCCAACGACGTGAGCCCCGTCCACAAGCACGACGACCCCATCTTCGCGGACGACTTGGTGCAGTTCCACGGCCAGCCCCTCTTCGCCGTCCTGGCCGAGACCCGCGACCGGGCCCGCCGCGCCGCCGCCCTCGCGCGCATCGACTACGAGGAGCTGCCCTTCGCGCTCGACCCCATCGCGGCCCGCGACTCCGGCATGGGCCTTGTCACCGAAGGGATGACCCTGCGCCGTGGCGCGCCCGAGGAGGCGATGCCCCAGGCGCCCCGCCGCCTCACGGGCCGCATGGCCATCGGCGGCCAGGACCACTTCTACCTCGAAGGCCAGATCGCGCTCGCCATCCCCGGCGAGGACGACGAGGTGACGATCTTCACCTCCACCCAGCACCCCTCCGAGGTGCAGCATATAGTCGCCCAGGCGCTGGGCGTCCCCGCGAACGCCGTCGTCGTCAACGTCCGCCGCATGGGCGGCGGCTTCGGCGGCAAGGAAACGCAGATGAACCTCTTCGCTTGCGTCGCCGCCATCGCCGCCAAGAGGTGGGGCCGCGCCGTCAAGCTCCGCCCCGACCGCGACGACGACATGACCGCCACCGGCAAGCGCCACGACTTCGTGGTGGACTACGCGGTCGGCTTCGACGACGCGGGCAAGATCCTCGCCGTTGAGGGCGACTGGTACGCCCGCTGCGGCTTCTCCGCCGACCTCAGCGGCCCCGTGACGGACCGCGCCCTCTTCCACGCCGACAACGCCTACTTCTACCCGGCGGTCGAGCTCCGCTCGCATCCGCTCAAGACCAACACCGTCTCCAACACCGCCTTCCGGGGCTTCGGCGGCCCTCAGGGCGTCATCGTGGCCGAGCGCCTGATGGAGGAGATCGCCTACGCCACCGGCCAGGACACGCTCGCCGTCCGCAAGGCCAACTTCTACCGCAACGGCGACCTCACCCCCTACCACCAGACCGTCGAGGACATGATCCTCCCCCGCCTCGTCGCCGAGCTGGAGGAGACCTCCGCCTACGCCGCCCGCCGCCAGTCGGTCCTCGACTTCAACGCCGACATGGAGGCCCGGGGCGGCCCCCTCCGGCGCGGCCTCGCGCTGACTCCGGTGAAGTTCGGCATCAGCTTCACCGCGACCCACTACAACCAGGCCGGGGCGCTGGTGCACGTCTACTCGGACGGCTCGATCCACCTCAACCACGGCGGCTGCGAGATGGGGCAGGGACTCCACACCAAGATCGCGCAGGTCGTGGCCGACGCCTTCCAGGTGAGCCTCTCCCGCATCAAGGTCACCAAGACCACGACCGAGAAGGTCCCCAACACCTCCGCCACCGCCGCCTCGTCGGGCACCGACCTCAACGGCATGGCGGCGCTGAACGCCTGCGAGCAGATCAAGGCTCGCCTGATCGCCTTCCTCTGCGAGGCCAGGGACGCCACGCCCGACGAGGTCCGCTTCGTCCCCGACCACGTCTTCGTCCAGGGCGAGGCCATTCCCTTCGCCCAGGTCGTCCACATGGCCTACATGGCGCGGGTCCAGCTCTCGGCCGCCGGCTTCTACGCCACGCCCAAGATCCACTGGAACCGCGCCAAGGGCCAGGGCCGCCCCTTCTACTACTACGCCTACGGCGCCGCCTGCGCCGAGGTCTCGGTGGACACCCTGACTGGCGAATACGTCGTCGAGCGCGCCGACGTGCTCCACGATGTCGGCCGCTCCCTCAACCCCGCGCTCGACAGGGGCCAAGTGGAAGGCGCCTTCGTCCAGGGCATGGGCTGGCTCACCTCCGAGGAACTCTGGTGGGACGCGAAAGGGCGCCTGCGCACCTACGCTCCCTCCACCTACAAGATCCCACTCGCCTCGGACCGGCCCAAGCACTTCGACGTCCGCCTCGCCGACTGGTCCGTGAACAAGGAGCGCACGATCAAGCGGTCCAAGGCCGTGGGCGAGCCGCCCTTCATGCTCGGCATCTCGGTCTTCGAGGCCATCGGCCACGCCGTCGCCTCGGTCGCGGGCTACCGCATCGCCCCCCGCCTCGACGCCCCCGCCACGCCCGAGCGTGTCCTCATGGCCATCGAGCGCCTGCGGGGGGCCGCATGATCCGCGTCCGCGTCGCCCGCGCCCGGGGCTCGACCCCGCGCGAGGAGGGGGCCGAGATGTTCGTCGGTCCCGACCGGACCGTCGGCACCATCGGCGGCGGCCAGCTCGAATACCTCGCCATCGACCGCGCCCGGCAGATGCTCCGCCACGGCGAGGCCGAGGCCACCATGGACGTCCCCCTCGGCCCCGAGATCGGCCAGTGCTGCGGCGGCCGCGTCGAGCTCCGCCTCGACCGCGCCGGGCCCGCCCCGCGCGACCCCGGCCCCCCGGTCCTGATCTTCGGCGCGGGCCATGTCGGCCGTGCCCTCGCCGCCGCGCTCCTTCCCCTGCCGCTCTCCCCCCGCCTGATCGACCAGCGCCCAGAGGAGTTGGCATTGGCCCCACTCGGCATGCCCACGACTCTGACGCCGCTCCCGGAGAACGAGGTCCGCAAGGCCCCGCCCGGCGCGGCCTACGTCATCCTCACCCACGACCACGCGCTCGACTTCCTCCTGGCCCTGGAGGCGCTGGCCCGCCCCGACGCCGCCTACGTCGGCATGATCGGCAGCCGCAGCAAGCGCGCCACCTTCACCCGCCTCGCCCGCGAGCACGGTGCGGACGCGACACCCCTGGTCTGCCCCATCGGCGCCGGCTTCCCCGGCGACAAGCGCCCGGAGGTCATCGCCGCCTTCACCGCCGCCGAGCTCTTGACCCGGATGCTGGACGCCCCTCCCGTGGGCTCCCGCATCGGCCGTCCGCAGCCGGCCCGCCTCTCCGACCGACCCCTTGCAGGAGCGATCCCATGAAGACCCTTCTTCGCGGCCGGGTATTGAGTTTTCACGCCGACCCGTCCGAAACCGCCGACAACCACCGCTACATCGAGGACGGCGCCGTCGTCATCGACGGGGGCCGCATCTCCGCCGTCGGCGACTACGCCGCCCTCCGCGCCGAGGGCCTGCGCGAGATCGACCACCGCCCACACCTCATCCTGCCCGGCTTCATCGACCCGCACATCCACTTCCCCCAGGTTCAGGTGATCGCGAGTTGGGGCGCCCAGCTCCTCGACTGGCTGAACGGCTACACCTTCCCCGCCGAATCCCGCTTCGCCGACGAATCCCATGCCATCCGCATGGCCAACGCCTTCCTCGACCTGCTGATCGACCACGGCACGACCACCGCCAGCGCCTTCTGCTCGGTCCACCCCCAAAGCGCCGACGCCCTCTTCGCCGCCGCCGAGGCGCGCGGCATGGCCATGGTCGCCGGCAAGGTGATGATGGACCGCAACGCCCCCGAAAGCCTGAGCGACACCCCCCAGCGCGGTTACGACGAGACCAAGGCCCTGATCGCGCGCTGGCACGGGCGCGGGCGGCTGCGCTACGCCATCTCGCCCCGCTTCGCCATCACCTCGACGCCCGAGCAGATGCAGGCCGCCGGCGCGCTCGCGGACGAGCACCCGGGCCTCCATGTCCAGACGCACCTCAGCGAGAACCGGGACGAGATCGACTACACCCTCTCCCTCTATCCCGGCGCCCGCGACTACCTCGACGTCTACGACGGCTACGGCCTCCTGGGCCCGCACAGCCTCATGGGCCACGCCATCCACCTGTCCCCGCGCGAGGTCGCCCGCATGGCCGAGACGGGCACCCGCGCCATCCACTGCCCGACGTCCAACATGTTCCTGGGCTCCGGCCTCCTGGACGCGGAGGGCCTGCGGGCCTCCGGCGTCCCCCTCGGCGTCGCCACGGACGTGGGCGCGGGGACCAGCTACTCGATGCTCCAGACCCTCGACGCCGCCTACAAGGCGGCGCAGCTCCGGGGCTGCAAGCTGCATCCCCTCGCCGCCTTCCACTGGGCCACGCGCGGTAACGCCATCGCCCTGGGCCTGGAGGACCGGATCGGCACCCTCGAGCCCGGCCGCGACGCCGACCTCGTCGTGCTGGACGCGCGCGCGACCCCGGCCATGGCGATGAGGCTAGAGACGGTCGAGACACTGGCCGAGGAGCTGTTCCTGCTCCAGACCCTGGGCGACGACCGCGCCATCGCCGAGACCTACGTCGCCGGCCGCCCGATGAAGAGCCGCCCGGGCCGCTGCGGCGGCGCCTTCTGGGATGCCGGCCAGACGCGGGCCGCCGCGCCCGCCGCCGCCCCGGCCCGCGAACCTACGGCCTGAGAGCACAAGGCCGCCTGGCCCTGTAGGGTGGGGCTCCCGCCCCACCGAGCGATCGTCCGGCCGGGCTGGCCGTCTCCACCTCTTCGCGGGGCGCGCCGTCCACGCACCGCCCTGGCGTCGTCCGCCCCCATTTGCCGGAAATCCCGAAAGGTCCTTGCGCCGGTTTCCACGTTCCCAACTCGGCCTGATGACGGCCAACTGCGCGGGTCACGTCGCCGAGGAGCCCCGCATGACCGGACGCCGCTACCACGCCCCCGAAGGCGGGCACCCCCCGCAGACGCAGCTCCTGACCGACCGCGCCGTCTTCACCGAAGCCTATGCCGTGATCCCCCGGGGCACGATGCGCGACATCGTCACCAGCGCGCTGCCCTTCTGGGAGGGGACGCGCCTCTGGGTCCTCTCCCGCCCGCTCTCCGGCTTCGCCGAGACCTTCTCGCAATACCTCATGGAAGTCGCCCCCGGCGGCGGCAGCGACCGGCCCGAGCTCGACGAGGGCGCGGAAGGCGCGCTGTTCTTGCTGACGGGGGAGGTCGCGCTGACCATCGAGGGCCGCGCCCACGACCTCGCCCCCGGCGGTTTCGCCTACCTGCCTCCCGGCTGCCGCTGGCGCCTGCGCGCCACGGGCGAGGAACCCGCCCGCTTCCACTGGATCCGCAAGGCCTACGAGCCCGTCCCGGGCCTTGCCCTCCCCGAGCCCTTCGTGACCTCCGACGCCGAGGTCGAGCCCACCCCGATGCCCGGCACCGACGGCGCCTGGGCCACCACCCGCTTCATGGACCCTGCCGACCTGCGCCATGACATGCACGTGACGGTCGTCACCTTCCAGCCCGGCGCGGTGATCCCCTTCGCCGAGACGCACGTGATGGAGCACGGCCTCTACGTCCTCCAGGGCAAGGCCGTCTACCGGCTGAACCAGGACTGGGTCGAGGTCGAGGCCGGCGACTACATGTGGCTGCGCGCCTTCTGCCCGCAGGCCTGCTACGCCGGCGGCCCCGGCCCCTTCCGCTACCTGCTCTACAAGGACGTGAACCGCCACGCCGCCCTGCGCCGGACAGTGGCGGAGACGGGCCTCATCCAGCGGCTCGCGGCGGAGTAGGCGCACGCCCCCGCGCGGGGGCTCCACGACGGAACGATGGACGCGGCCCCGGAGAGGGCCGCTCCCGACACGGAGGAGACGATTCATGTCGCTGGACGAAACCCGGCTGGTCTCGGACCGCCAGGCCGCGCTCGACTACCACGAGTTCCCGAGGCCCGGGAAGCTGGAGATCCGGGCGACCAAGCCCATGGCGACGGGACGCGACCTTTCCCGCGCCTACTCCCCCGGCGTGGCCGAGGCCTGCCTGGAGATCGCCGCCACCCCCGCCGACGCCCGGCGCTACACCTCCAAGGGCAACCTCGTCGCCGTCATCTCCAACGGCACGGCGGTCCTGGGCTTGGGCAACATCGGCGCGCAGGCCTCCAAGCCCGTGATGGAGGGCAAGGCCGTCCTCTTCAAGAAGTTCGCCGGGGTGGACTGCTTCGACATCGAGGTGAACGAGCCCGACCCCGAGCGCCTCGCCGACCTGATCTGCCGGCTCGAGCCCACCTTCGGCGCGATCAACCTCGAGGACATCAAGGCCCCCGACTGCTTCACCGTGGAGCGCATCTGCCGCGAGCGCATGGGCATCCCGGTCTTCCACGACGACCAGCACGGGACCGCCATCGTCGCGGCGGCGGCGGCCACCAACGCCCTGCGGATCGCCGGCAAGTGCATCGAGGACATCCGCATCGTCGCCCTCGGCGCCGGCGCGGCGGGGATCGCCTGCTTGAGGATGCTCATGGCCATGGGCGCCCCGCGCGAGCACATCCTGATGCTCGACAGCAAGGGCGTGGTCCATGCCGGGCGCAACGACCTTACTCCCGAGAAGCGCGAGTTCGCGCAGGACACGGCCCTCCGTACCATCGAGGAGGCGCTCGACGGCGCCGACCTCTTCCTCGGCGTCTCCGGCCCCGGCCTCCTCACCGGCGAGATGGTGGCGCGCATGGCCGACACGCCCATCGTCTTCGCCCTCGCCAACCCCACGCCCGAGATCATGCCCGAAGAGGCCCGCTGCGCCGCGCCCGATGCGCTGATCGCCACGGGGCGCTCGGACTATCCCAACCAGGTCAACAACGTCCTCTGCTTCCCCTTCATCTTCCGGGGCGCGCTCGACGTGGGGGCCACCCAGATCAACGAAGCGATGAAGCTCGCCTGCGTCGAGGCCATCGCCGGCCTCGCCCGCGTCCCCGCCTCGGCCGAATTGGGCGCCGCCTACCAGGGCGAGCGCCTCGCCTTCGGCCCCGACTACCTGATCCCCAAGCCCTTCGACCCGCGCCTCCTCCCCACCGTGGCCGTGGCCGTCGCCCGCGCCGCGATGGAGAGCGGCGTCGCCACCCGCCCTCTCGACCTCGACGCCTACCGCCGCGGCCTGGAGGGCCAGGTCTACCGCTCCGCCCTCGTCATGCGGCCCGTGTTCGAGGCCGCGCGCGGCACCGCCCGCCGCATCGTCTTCGCCGAAGGCGAGGACCCCCGCGTCCTGCGCGCCGTCCAGGCGATGATCGAGGAGACCGGCGCCCGCCCCATCCTCATCGGCCGCCCCGAGGTGGTCGAGACCCGGATCGAGCGCGAGGCCCTGCCGCTGCGGCCTGGCACCGACTTCGAGTTGGTGAACCCGGAAAGCGACGCCCGCTTCCGTGACTACTGGGGCAGCTACTTCGACCTGATGCGGAGGAAGGGCGTCTCGCCCGACCTCGCCAAGGCGACGCTCCGCACCAACACCACCGCCATCGCCGCCGTCATGGTGCACCGGGGCGAGGCCGAATCCCTCATCTGCGGCACCGTCGGCCAATACCTCTGGCACCTCCGCTATCTCCGCGAGGTCCTGGCGCGCGACGGCCTGCACCCGGCGGGGGCGCTGTCCCTGGTCATCCTCGACAAGGGTCCGCTCTTCGTGGCCGACACCCATGTCCATACCGAGCCCACCGGCGCGCAACTCGCCGAGACCATGATCGCTGCCGCCCGCCACGTCCGCCGCTTCGGGCTCATACCCAAGCTGGCGCTCTGCTCGGGCTCGCAGTTCGGCAACCTCGACAGCCGCTCGGGCCGCGTGGCGCGCGAGGCGCTGGCGATCCTCGACGAGGTCGTGCCCGGCTTCGAATACGAGGGCGAGATGCACACCGACGCCGCGCTCGACCCCGACCTGCGCGAGCGGCTCTTCCCCGGCGGACGCCTGACCGGCAAGGCCAACGTGCTGGTCTACACCAGCACCGACGCCGCCGGCGCCGCTCGCAACCTTTTGAAGTCCGTGGGTGACGGACTCGAAGTAGGGCCCATCCTCATGGGGATGGGCAACCGGGCCCACATCGTGACCCCCTCGGTCACGGTGAGGGGCCTCCTGAACATGGCGGCGCTCGCCGCGATGCCGGTCTCGAGCTACGGCTGAGACGCAAGAAGGCCCGAACACGGGCACGACGCTCCAGGGAGGAGGAACAGACATGACGACATTCGAGGCGGTCGGAGCGCGACCGCGAGACCAGGTGGACGAGGTCCTTCCGGGGGCCAAGCTCTTCACCCTAGGTCTTCAGCACGTGCTGGTGATGTATGCGGGCGCCGTGGCGGTGCCGCTGATCGTCGGGCGTGCCCTGGGCCTGGAGGCCCAGGACGTGGCCTTCCTGATCGCCGCCGACCTCTTCGTCTGCGGCATCGTGTCGGTGATCCAGTCCTTCGGGGCCTCGCCGTATTTCGGCATCCGCCTGCCGGTGATGATGGGCGTGACCTTCGCCTCGGTCGGGCCGATGGTCTCGATCGCGGTGGCCAACCCCGGCGTCGAGGGCGCCCGGATGATCTTCGGTTCGATCATCGGGGCGGGCATCATCGGGATGCTGATCGCCCCGCTGGTCAGCCGGATGCTGCGCTTCTTCCCGCCCGTGGTGACCGGCACCATCATCCTCGTGATCGGCGTGTCGCTCATGCGGATCGGCATCAACTGGATCTTCGGCAACCCCGTCGGCCCGACCGCGCCCAAGCTGGTCAACCCCGACCACACCGCTTGGCTCGATGCGGTCAAGGCGCTCGGCGCCGGGGCCGGCGTCCCGCCGATCCCCGAGGGCCTCGCCCTGGCGCCGACCGCGCCGAACGTGGCCTATGCCGCGCCGTCCAACATCGCCATCTCGGTCCTCGTGCTGCTGACGGTGCTGCTGGTCGCGCGCTACGCCAAGGGCTTCCTGTCCAACATCGCGGTGCTCGTGGGCATCGTGGTGGGCGGCGTCGTGGCGGCGATGATGGGCAAGATGCCCTTCGACAAGGTCGCCGGCGCCGGCTGGTTCGAGCTCGTGACGCCCTTCCACTTCGGGATGCCGATCTTCGATCCCATCCTGATCCTGACCATGACCCTCGTCATGATCGTCGTGATGATCGAGTCCACCGGCATGTTCCTCGCGCTGGGCGAGATGTGCGGGCGCAGGATCGACCGCGCGTCCCTGTCGGCGGGCCTGCGGACCGACGGCCTCGGCACGTTGATCGGCGGCATCTTCAACACCTTCCCCTACACCTCGTTCAGCCAGAACGTCGGGCTGGTCGGCGTGACAGGCGTGCGCTCGCGCTTCGTCTGCGTGGCGGGCGGGCTGATCCTGGTCGTCCTCGGCCTGATCCCCAAGATGGCGGCGCTGGTGGAATCGCTCCCTGTGGCCGTGCTGGGCGGCGCGGGCCTCGTGATGTTCGGCATGGTCGCGGCGACCGGCGTCCGCATCCTCTCCGCCGTGGACTTCAAGGGGAACCGCTTCAACCTCTTCGTGGTGGCGATCTCCCTGGGCTTCGGGATGATCCCGCTCGTCGCCCCCGACTTCAAGATGTGGATGCCCCACGCGATCCACCCGCTGATCGACTCGGGCATCCTTCTCGCCTCGATCGCGGCGGTGGCGCTCAACGCCTTCTTCAACGGCGCGCGCCAGGCCAACGAGGGCGACATCCGCGACGCGGCCCTCGCCGCCGAGGCGCACTGAGAGAACGGGGCCGCTCCCGAGGAGAGCGGCCCCTCATGACCTTGGCGCCCCGGGGGGATTCCCAACTCCCCGGGACGTTCCGTTCCGGCGCGTCAGGACGGCAGCAACGCCCCGAGCCGCAGCTCCGCGATGCGCTCCACCTGCCGGCAGGCCTCCGCGAGCTCGGTCGCCCGGTCGTTGCCGATCCGCCGCTCGAAGGCCCGCAGGATGCCCGCCTTGTCGTGATCCCGCACGGCGATGATGAAGGGAAAGCCGTGCGTCCCGACATAGGCCGCGTTGAGCCGCCCGAAGGCTTCCCGCTCCTCGTCCGTCAGCGCGTCGAGCCCCGCCGAGGCCTGCTCCGAGGTGCTCTCGGCCGTCAGCCGCTTCGCCAGCGCGAGCTTCCCGGCAAGGTCCGGGTGCGCGACCAGCACCCCCATCCGTTCCTCCTCCGAGGCGGACCGGAAGGCGCGGACGAGCGCCGCGTGAAGGCCCCCAGCGGTGTCGTGGGCGTGCCCCATCTCCGCCGCATGGGCGCGCTCCGCGACCCAGGCCGAATGCTCGAAGACGCCGCCGAAGGCCGCAACGAAGCGCTCCGCGTCCATCTCGGACGGCCGCTCGCGCGGGACCGGGGGATGCTCCCGCGCCCAATGCTCGGCGATCTGGAGCCGCGTGGCGAACCAGACGCCCTCGTGCCGCCGCGCATGGTCGAGAAACCGCCGGAGCGCCAGCGCCCGCCCCGGCCGCCCGGCCAGCCGGCAATGGAGCCCGATGGACAGCATCTTGGGACTCCCTGCCACGCCCTCGGCATAGAGGCAATCGAAGCTGTCACGCAGGTAGCTCTCGAACTGCTCGCCATTGGCGAAGCCCGCCGGCGTGGCGAAGCGCATGTCGTTGGCGTCGAGCGTGTAGGGCACGATCAACTGGTCGCGCCCGCCGACCCGCATCCAGTAGGGCAGGTCGTCGGCGTAGCTGTCGGCCAGGTAGTCGAAGCCGCCCTCCTCGGCCGCGATCCGCACCGTGTTCACCGAGCACCGCCCAGTGTACCAGCCGCGCGGCTTCTCGCCCGTGACCTCCGTGTGGAGCCGGATCGCCTCCCTGATCTGGGCGCGCTCCTCCGCCTCGGCCATGTCCTTGTGCTCGACCCACTTGAGCCCGTGCGAGGCGATCTCCCAGCCGGCCTCCGTCATGGCCTGCACCTGCGCGGGCGACCGGGCGAGCGCCGTGGCAACCCCATAGACCGTCACCGGCAGGTCCCTCAGCAGCCGATGGAGCCGCCAGAAGCCGGCGCGCGCGCCATACTCGTAGATCGACTCCATGTTCCAGTGCCGTTGCCCGGGCCAGGGCTGGGCGCCCACGATCTCGGACAGGAAGGCCTCCGAGCTGGCGTCGCCGTGGAGGACGCAGTTCTCGCCCCCCTCCTCGTAGTTCAGGACGATCTGGACGGCGATCCTGGCTCCGTCCGGCCAGTTCGCATGGGGTGGGGTCGGGCCATGCCCGTGCAGGTCGCGGGGATATCGGGTCATCGTGGGTCCTCCTTCGCCTCCCTCCTAGGACAGGACCCCGCCCCCGTTTTTCGGGGATTTCTTGAAGGTGCTGCAGGACCGCCTCCCTTCCCGCCGGACCGCGAACAGGGCAGTCATGACGGAACGCGGCAGAGGAGGCGGTGATGGCGGGCTACCTGACGACCCATGTCCTGGACACGGCGCGGGGCTGCCCGGCCGAGGGCCTGAGGATCGACCTCTTCCGCCTCGACGGCGAGGCGCGGACCCACCTGCGGACCCTCGCGACCAACGTCGACGGCCGGACCGACGCCCACATCCTCCCCGCCGAGGAGTTCCGCACCGGCGACTACGAGCTCGTCTTCCACGCGGGCGACTACCTCGACCGCACCGGCGCGCCGCCCGAGAGCCCCCGCTTCCTAGGCATCGTGCCGATCCGCTTCGGGATGTCCAAGGCGGCGCACTACCACGTCCCCCTGCTGCTCTCGCCCTTCGGCTACTCCACCTACCGGGGGAGCTAGAGCGGAATCCGATCGGGTGGCCGTGGCCGTAGGGTGCGCTTCAGCGCACCGGCTCTCGCCATCCGCAGCCGTGGCACGGTGCGCTGAAGCACACCCTACGGCGTGCCTCTCGTTGCCACGCCGCAGCCGGATCGAATATCGCTCCCGCCCCAATTTTCCTTCCGGCCGTTAACCATTCCTAAATCTTTCCCTGCCATGGTGGTCCCGTCCCTGGGTCGCCGCCCGGCGGGGTAGGGGGAGCTGCGTCCTCCGCCGGGGCCGCCCGACCGGGATCAGGGGCCGCCCTAACCCTCGTCGGTCTGCCGCAAGGCGGAGGTGATCCGCTCGATCATGAACTCCATGAACAGCCGCGCCTTGGGGTCCTGGTGGCGGCGATGGGTGAAGAGGCAGGCCATCTGCACCGGCAGCGGCGGGGTCGCCTCGGCCACCCGGACCAGCGCGCCGCTCCGCAGGTGGTCCGCCACCTCGAACAGCGGCTTCATCACGATCCCATGCCCGGCCAGCGCCCAGTCCGTCAGCACGTCGCCGTCGTCGGACTCGAACCGCCCCCGCACCGCGTAGCGCTTGGGGCCGTCCTCGGACATCAGCGTCCACTGGAACTCCGCGGCGCCGGGAAAGCGCAGGTTCAGGCATTCGTGCCGCCCCCCCGCGAGGTCGGCGCCGGTCTCCGGGGCGCCGTGCCGCTCGACATAGGCGGAACTCGCGCAGAGGACGCGCCGGCAATCGGCGATGTGCCGGATGCGGAGCGTCGAGTCCTCGGGGGTCCCGAGGAAGAAGGCGATGTCGAGCCCCTCGGTGGTGATGTCGATCTTGCGGTCGCTCAGGCGCAGCCGCACGTCGATCATCGGATAGCGCGCCCCGAACTCCGGCACCAGCGGCGCGATCAGCCGCCGCCCCACGCCCAGCGGGGCCGCGACGAAGAGCGTCCCCCTCGGGTTCTGGGTGACGTCCCCGACCCCCGCCTCGGCCTCCTCGACGGCCTCCAGCACCCGCCTTGCGCCGTCGTAGAAGATGCGCCCCTGCTCGGTGGGCGCGAGGCTCCGCGTCGTCCTCTGGAACAGCCGGACCCCCAGATGCTCCTCGAGTTGGGAGATGCGCGCCGAGGCCACGGCGGGCGAGATCCGCTGGTCCCGCGCGGCGGCCGACATGCTGCCCAGCTCGTAGACGCGCACGAAGGTGCGGATGTTCTCGAAGTAGGACATTCTTCGGTTTTGTTTGACGCTGCTTGGTTTCCGCCGACGATACGCAGTCCCGGTATGAACGCATAGCATGGCCCGGTCCTGGAGGAGAACGAGCCATGCACGACTTTGCCATCATGTGGGACTGGCTGGCCTTCGCGGTCCGCTGGCTGCACGTCATCTGCGCCATCGCCTGGATCGGGTCGAGCTTCTACTTCGTCGCCCTCGACCTCGGCCTGCGGAAGGCGCCGCATCTGCCCGTGGGCGCCCACGGCGAGGAGTGGCAGGTCCACGGAGGTGGCTTCTACCACATCCAGAAATACCTCGTGGCGCCCGAGCAGATGCCGGATCACCTGACCTGGTTCAAGTGGGAGAGCTACGCGACCTGGCTCTCGGGCGCGACGCTGCTGATGATCGTCTACTGGGCGGGGGCCGAGCTCTTCCTCGTGGACCCGTCCAAGACCGACCTTTCCCCGTTCCAGGGCATCCTGATCTCGGCCGGGTCGCTGACCATCGGCTGGCTCGCCTACGACCGGCTCTGCAAGTCGCCCCTGGGCAACCAGCCGACCGGGCTCATGCTGGTGCTCTTCGCGCTGCTGGTGGCGATGTCATGGGGCTATCATCAGGTCTTCACCGGCCGCGCCGCGATGCTGCACCTGGGCGCCTTCACGGCGACGATCATGTCGGCCAACGTCTTCCTGGTCATCATCCCGAACCAGAAGATTGTCGTCGCGGACCTGATGGCCGGGCGCACGCCGGACCCGAAGTACGGCAAGATCGCCAAGCTGCGCAGCACGCACAACAACTACCTGACGCTGCCGGTGCTGTTCCTGATGCTGTCGAACCACTACCCGCTGGCGACCTCGACCCACTACGCCTGGATCATCGCCGCGCTGATCTTCCTGATGGGCGTCACCATCCGCCACTGGTTCAACACCCGGCACGCCCGCAAGGGCAGCCCGACCTGGACCTGGGCCGCGACCGCGATGCTCTTCGTCGCCGTGATGTGGCTGAGCACCGCACCGCTTCGCGACGGCGACATCGAGCAAGCCGAGGCGCGCCCGCTGACCGAATCCGAGCTCCAGCTCACGCAGGCGCCGGGCTTCGAGGAGGTCCACAGCATCGTCGCCGGGCGCTGCTCCATGTGCCACTCGCGCGAGCCGTTCCAGGAGGGCTTCCTCTGGGCGCCCCGGGGCCTCTACCTCGAGACCGAGGCCGACGTGGCCCGCGCCGCCTCCGAGATATTCATCCAGGCCGGCGTTACCCACGCCATGCCGCCCGCGAACGTGAGCGGCATGGAGGACGAGGAGCGGGAGAAGATCGTGGCCTGGTACCGCAGCCGTCCCGAGGGCCTGGCCGAACTCGCCCTGAATTGAGGCGGGGGCCGAACGGAAGGGTCGGACAGGGGAGCCGTCTCCTGTCCGGCATGGACCGGACCACGGGCCGAGGCCGTCGGGCGACTCCCATGTGGGCGGGCCGAAGCGTCTGCGTGGCCCTCTCGGTCAGGCCGGCCTTGGCCAGCCCCAAGGGCTCGCGAAGGAGCCGGCTCGGCCGAGGCGGCCCTCGGGCCGTCCGCCGATCGTTGGCTCGGGTCTTCGGACAGTGCCCTGATCCCTCCGCCGGCGCTGCCATCGGAGCGGCCTTCCGTCAGGCCTGCGCGAGCCGCCTCGCGCCGGAGAGCCCGTTGAAGACCATCGCCATGAGCAGGATCGCGCCGCCGAGGAGGGTGCCGACGCTCGCCGTCTCGCCCAGGAGGAGCCAGACCCAGACGGGGGCCAGCATCACCTCGGTGTTGGAGAGGAGCGTGAGCTCGGCCGCCGGCACCACCTTGCTGCCCAGGGTATAGAGGATCATGCCGCCCGAGAGCGTGACCGCGCCCATGAACATGGACCAGAGCGCGTCCGTCACCGGCACGGCCAGCGGCTGCCCGATCTGACCGGCGAGGAGGGCGCCCGCGACGATGGAGAAGAGGCTGCCCAGCAGCACCACCGGCAGCGTGTCGTCGAGCCTGCGCCAGCGCAGCGTGATGGTGAAGAGGGCGAAGCCCAGCGAGGAGAGGAGCGCGGCGACGTTCCCGGCCAGGGCCCCGCCCTCCAGTCCCTCGCGCACCATGACGAAGATGCCGACCAGCGCGACGGCGATGGCGGCCCAGGTCTGGGAGGCGACGCGCTCGCGCAGGACGGCCCAGCCCAGGAGGGCGGCCAGGAAGGGCGAGGCGGCGAAGAGGAAGACCGCGTTGGCGATGCTCGTGGCCTGGATGGCATAGATCGCCCCGCCGAAGGCACCGATGAGGCCCAGGCCGCCGAGGACGCCGGCGAGCCCGACCTTGCGGATCGCGGGCCAGGGCGAGCCGCCCGCGCGCCAGACGAGGAAGCCCAGGAGCACCGGCACCATGCCGAGCGAGCGCCAGAAGAGGACGGCCCAGGACCCCGCCTCCGCGATCTGCCGGATGATGAGCCCCTGGAACGACCACAGCACCCCAGCCACCAGCACCAGCGCCATGCCCGTTCCGTATCGCATCATCCGTCTCGCACGTCGTCCTGTGGGAAAGCCCCATTCAGGTAAGGCTTGCACCGGGGGTCAATCAAACGAATAGATCTGAGGCGTCATCTCAGCCTGGCTGATAGGTCGTGCCTGAACCTCTCGACCTCGCCCTGCTCCGCAGCTTCGTCGCCGTCGTGGAATGCGGGAGCGTCCTGCACGCGGCCTCCCGCGTCGGGCGCAGCCAGTCGGCGGTGAGCATGCAGATGCAGCGGCTCGAGGAGGAGATCGGCCGGTCGCTGTTCCACCGCGACGGCCGGACGCTCCGGCCCAACCCGGCCGGCGAGGAGCTTCTCCTCCACGCGCGCCGGCTCCTGCGCCTGTCCCACGAGGCCCTGGCGAGCCTGCGCCGACCCGAAGAGGCCGGGCTGGTGCGCCTGGGCGTCCCCGAGGACTACGCCGCCTTCCTGCTGCCGCCGGTGCTGGCGCGCTTCGCGCAGGAGCACCCCCTGGTGGACATCGAGCTCTCCTGCGATCCCCTCGCCGGCCCTGCTGCGGCACCTCGAGGCCGGCCGGCTCGACCTCGCGCTGGTGACGCGCCAGCCTCACCAGCCCTTCGCGGTGCTGCGCCGCGAGCGCTTCGTCTGGGCCGCCACGCCCGAGCACGGAGCCTGGCTGCGCGAGCCGCTTCCCGTGGCGCTCTTCGTGCCGGGCGACATCGCGCGCCGTCATGCGGTGGAGGCCTTGCAGCGGGCCGAGCGCGACTACCGGGTGGTCTGCTCCAGCGCGAGCCTGCTCGGCGTCATCGCCGCCGCGCAGGCGGGGCTGGCGGTGGTGGGCTTGGTCGAGGCCTCCGTCCCTCCCGGGCTGATGCGGCTGAGCGAGCCCGAGGGCCTGCCGCCCTTGCCCATGTTCGACCTCAGCCTCGTCCCCGGACCGGGGGAGCCCAGCCGCCTCGCGGCGCGGCTGCACGGCTTCCTCCTGCGGGAGTTGAGCCGCGAGGATGCCGAAGGCGGGCAAGCAATGCAGGGCTTCCAGCCCTAGCGGGTCGATCCGTGCCTGTCGTCTCCCAGGTCCATCGCAGGTGCGCCAAGCTCGCATGCCGTCGGGAGTTCCGCCCGAAGGCCCTGCTGGCCGGCGGGGCCGTTCGCGACATCCGCCCCGTCGAGGGGATGCGGGACCTTCCGCGATGAAGTGAGGCGAAGCCGGCTCCTTGTCGGATCGAAGCCGGCATCCCGGGCGGGGGCGGCCGCAGGCCGGCCCATCCGGCCTGTTCGCCGGCGACCTGCCGCGCCTTGGCTCGTCAGGCCCACCCCAGCATCCGACGCAGGGTGGCATCCCGATGGCCCCAGTGCCGCCAGAGCGCACCCGCGACGTGGATGGCGACGAGGACCGCGAGCGCGACGGAGAGCCAGAGGTGCAGGGCGAAGCCCCGGCGGTCCCAGGCCTCGGAGACCGGCGCGATGCGCGGCAACGTCCAGCGACCGAAGAGGACCGTGTCGATGCCGGTGGCCGAGGAGGCCGACCATCCCGCGAGCGGAACCGCCAGCATCAGGGCATAGAGAGCCCGATGGGACGTGGCGGCAAGCCGAAGCTGCCAGGGCGCCACCCCCTCGGACAGCATGACGGGCGGAGGGCTGAGCCGGTGCCACACGAGCCGCAGGAGAACGAGCACGAGGAGCATGACCCCGAGGCTCTTGTGCAGCCCGTAGAGCCAGAGCGTCCCGAGGCTCGGCTGGGTGCGGGCGAGCCAGAGACCGAACGGCAGCATCGCAAGGAGACCCGCCGCCATGAGCCAGTGCAGCGCGCGGCTCACGAGGCCCCAGGTCTCCGGTCCGTTCCGCGCCCGCATCATCCCGCGGCCCGAAGCGCCGCCACGATGTCGAGGCGGACATCGTCGCCCACGAGGTCCGACCAGCCGGTCGCGCCGAAGTCGGACCGGTGGATCAGGCCGTTCAGCGTCACCGTCAGGCGTGACAGGTCCGGGGTGCTGCTGGTCAGGCGAGCGTCGAGCGTGATGGGGCGGGTCACGCCCCGGATGACGATGTCGCCGTCGATCCGGGCCTGTCCATCGCCCACCAGGGTAACGCGGCGGCTCTGGAAGGTGATCGTCGGGTAGTCGGCCGCATCGAGCACGCGAGGGCCCGTCATGGCCTGGGTGGCCAGGGGGTGGCCGGCATCGGCGCGGGTCACGTCCACCGCGACGCTCACTTGCGAGGCGCCGACGTCATCGAGGTCCAGGGACAGGCTGGCGCCCGCGACGGCCATCCGACCTCGCACGGGGTCCGCGCCGAAGGTCCAGGTGAACGCGACGCGGGAGGCGCCGCCGTCGAGGACATAGGGCTGGGGAGCGGCGGTCGCAGGCCCGGCGAGGGCGAGAAGGAGGGGAAGCAGGCGGAGAGGCGACATGGGAGCGGCTCGCGCGGCGAAATGGGGCGGGATCGGTGTCAGCCCCGGGGCCTGAGGCGCGCATGGGCGTTCGCCGCATCCGTGTCGGTCGCCGGGGTCTGCCGGTCGTCGCCCGTGAAGGGACTGCCCTGACCGGGCGCGAGGTCCCCGCCGTGGCCGGCGGGATTGACCTGGAACGGCTGGCTGTCGGGGCTGAGCCCATGCCGGGTCGCCTCGAAGAGGTGGTCGTCGGCCCGACCTGCGACTGGAGCAAGCGCCAGGGCGGCAAGGGCGAGCGCGAGGAGGAGGTGGTGGTGTCTCATGTGGTGCTCCCCGGACTGGGAGCGACCGACGCCGTCCGCAGGCAGGACGATCACGGTCGCGGTGAAGGCTCGTTGGATCATGCAGGAGAGTGACGGGACCGGACGCGGTTTTGTCCTTCTGCCCGGGCGCTCACGCATTCGTGCGGGCGCCATGCGCCGTGCTCCTTGGCGCCGGCCTCCCGCGCATCGCCTCTTGCGCGACCGTGCGACGGAGCGGACGCAGACTCGCCGCACTGCGACCAGGAGCCGCCGGACGCGCAGCGGGCCGGACGCGCACGCGGATGCCGCCGTCGATGGGGATGCCAAAGGCGAGCGGAGTGGGCCGGAGCACCTCCGACCCAGGGGCCAAGACCTTCATGAGGTCGCGAAATCCCGGCGTGCGACACGACCGTGTGATGTCCATGACCGTCGGGGACAAGCTTCGGCCTTTTTCCGTCCTTTCCATCGCTTCCGCCGGGCCAGGTCGATGGGATCTGGGCCTGATGTCGGTCCAACCATGGGAGCCGGAAATGTCCAGCCTCACGCGTCGCGTCCTTCTCGTCCAAGGTCTCCTGGGCGCCGCCGCCCTGCCGGCCCTGGCCCAGGGCTATGGCCAGATGGGCGGCGACGGGCGGGCCGGCACCGCCTCGGGCCAGGACGCATCGGTCCAGGGGGACATGGCGTCCGTGGCCACGGTGACGATCCGCGACAGGGCGTTCAACCCGCCCAGCCTGACCGTGGCGGTTGGCCAGCCAGTGCGCTTCGTCAACGAGGATGGCGTCACCCACACGATCACCGCCGACGACGGCGCCTTCGACGTGGAGGACATGACGCCGGGCCGCGCGGTGCGGCTCACCTTCCCGGCCCCGGGGACCTATGCCTACCACTGCGAGATCCACCCGATGATGACGGGGACCTTGACCATCGCCTGAGCGGTCGCGGCGCGCCTGCGGACCACCGGACGATCGCGGCCGGAACGGATAAAACCTGAGCCGGCTCCGTCATTGTCCTCGCGTCCTCCCCCGAGGCGCGTGCTCACCGACGTTCCGGATCAACGGAGAGACCTGATGACGATCCCCCACCTTGCCCGCTTGCCCGCCCTGGCCGCGACCCTCGTCCTGGCCGGCTCCGCCGCCTGGGCCGATACGGGCATCAAGACCGGCGACAGCAGTCTGGGCCCCGTGCTCACCGACGGGAATGGCATGACGCTCTACGTCTTCGACAGGGACGAGGATGGCTTGCCCGCCTGCTACGACCAATGCGCCGCCAACTGGCCGCCGCTCGTGGCGGCCGAGGGCGCCGCGGCCGAGGGCGAGTACGGCCTCGTCCAGCGCACCGACGGCACCATGCAATGGACCTACGACGGCAAGCCGCTGTATCTCTGGATCAACGACAAGGCTCCGGGCGACGTGACCGGCGACGGCGTCAACGGCGTCTGGCACGTGGCCAACCCGACTGATGCCGACGAGATGACCGTCCTGGACGAGATCGAGGCCTGCATTCCCGCGCTGCGGCGCTACGCGCACGCGCTGGTCCGCAACCGCGATGCGGCCGACGACCTCGTCCAGGACTGCCTCGAGCGCGCGGTCGCCGGCCGCGCCCGATGGCGGGGAGACGGTCCCGTGCGCGCCTGGCTCTTCCGCATCCTCCTCAACCGCTTCCGTGACGGCCATCGCGGCGCGGATGCCCTCAGGCACCTCGTCGTGGTCGACAGGCCGAGGGAGCCGTCCGGCTCCGGCGGGCAGGACGAGCGCCTGGCCCTGAGGGAAGTGGAGGAGGCCCTGAAGCGCCTGCCGTCCGACCAGCGCACGGCCCTGCTGCTGGTGGCGCTGGAAGGAATGACCATCGAGGAGGCGGCCCAGGTGCTCGGGATCCCGGAAGGCACGCTCGCGTCGCGCATCGCCCGGGCCCGCGTGGCGCTCCGAGAGCTGACGGGGCGCGATGGCGGGACGCCACGGGGCCGGAGGGAGCTCGCGGGATGAGCCGTCAAGAGGTCGATAGCGAGGAGCTGGTTCGGCTGCGCCACGGCGGCCCGGAAAGGCGGGCGGAGCTGGCCGCGCTCGCCGACGGGGATGCCACGGTTCGGCAGCGCCTGCTGGAATGGGATCGCCAGGACGACGCCATCCGCGCACTCTATGGTCCGATCGCCGGAGAGCCCTTGCCCTGGCGGCACCTGGACGCCGTGCGGGGCGCGAGCGGGCCGGAACGCGGACTCGGACCTTGGCGGAGGGCGGCCGTGGCCGCGGTGGCCCTTGTCGCCCTGGGCGCCCTGGTCGGCTGGTCCGCCTCGCACCTCCTGGCGCCCGAGCTCGGGACCACGGAGCTCGCCGTGGAGGCCTTTCGCGCCCACGCCACCTTCGCGCCCGAGGTCCTGCATCCGGTCGAGGTGTCCGACGAGGCGGAGCTCTCGACTTGGCTGTCCCGCCGGCTGGGGCAGGCGATCCGCCCGCCCCGGCTCGACGCCTTCGGCTATCGCCTCGTCGGCGGCCGGATCGTGCCGGCGGACAACGGTCCCGCCGCGCTCCTGATGTATGAGGACGAGCAGGGAAGCCGTCTCACCATCCTCGTGGCGCGAGCGGCGAGCGACGACGAGACGGGCTTCCGCTACGCCAGGGAGAACGGCCTGGGCAGCCTCTGGTGGAGCGACGATGGATTGGCTTGCGCGGTCGTGGGCGAATTGCCCCGGGCCATCCTGCGGGACATCTCCCAAGCGACCTACGACCAGTTGGGTCCGTTCGGATGACGCGATGGGGCAGCCGCCGCAGGGCCCCGCCGCACGAGACGGCTCGCGAGCGGCTTGGCCAAGCCCCCTCGGGATCGGCTTGCCGGTCACTGCGGCTCGCGGGTCGCCTGCGATAGCAGAGGCCGAGCGCCCCGCTACCCGCGCCCCAGCCCGATCCGGGCCGAGGCGACGGCGGCCAGGATGATGCCGCCGACGAGGATCTCCCGCACGTAGCTGTCCACCGCGAGCTGGGTGAGCCCGTTGTCCAGCACGGCGAGGATCAGGACGCCGACCAGGGTCGCCAGGACGCGCGGCTCGGCCTCCTCGCTCATGGTCATGCCCAGGAAGACGGCGGCGATGGCGTCGAGCATGAGGCCGGCGCCCTGGGTCGGGTTGGCGGAGGCCACGCGGCTCGCCACCATGAGGCCCGCCCCAGCGGCGCCGAGTCCCGTGATCGCGAAGGCCGACGCCCGGAGCCTGCGGACGTTGACCCCGGCCAGCCGCGCGGCCTCCATGTTCCCGCCGATGGCGTAGAGGCGACGGCCGTAGCTTGTGTGCTCGAGCACGAACCAGACGACGGCGAGGACGGCAAGGGCGACGAGCGTGAGGGAGGGGATGCGAAGGGAGCCCAGCTCCAGCGCGTCCCGGGCGAAGGTGCCGAAGCCCTCGGGGATGTCGCGGCCGAAGATCGTGCGGCCGTCGCTGATGGTGAAGGCGATCCCGGAGAACATGGTCAGCGTGCCCAGCGTGGCGACGAAGGGCAGGATGCCGAGCCCGGCCACGAGGAGGCCGTTGAAGAGCCCGCCCAGGAGGCCGACCGCCAGCGCCGCGGCGATGCCCGCCGGGACGGACCAGCCCGCGACGAAGAGCGTGGCCGCGACCACGCCCGACAGGCTGGCCATCGAGCCCACCGAAAGGTCGAAGTCGCCCATCGCCATCACCACGGTCATCGCGAAGGCGACCACGGCGAGCATGCTCACCTGCTGCGAGATGTTGATGAGGTTCTGGGACGTGAGGAAGGTGTCCGGCAGGCTGATCGCGAAGAACAGGAGGATGGCGGCGAAGCCGATCAGCGTGGCATAGCGGCGAAGCAGGGTCATGATGCGGGAACCGGCTCCTCGTCCCCGTAGATGAGGGCGAGGAGGGAGGAGGGATCGAGGCCGGCGGCCCCGACGATCGCGGCTTGCCGGCCGTCCCGCAGGATCAGGATGCGGTCGGCGAGGCCCAGGACCTCGGGCAGGTCGGTGGAGGCCAGGACGATGGCGCAGCCCTCGGCGGCGAGACCGCGCAGGGCGGCGTAGATGTCCTGGCGGGCGCCCACGTCCACGCCGCGCGTGGGTTCCTCGAGGAGGAGCAGGCGCGGGGTGGCGAGGGTCGCGCGGCCGAGGACGACCTTCTGCTGGTTGCCCCCCGAGAGGGTGCGGACGGGCTGGGACAGGTGCTGGAAGCGAAGCCGGAGCCGTTCGGCCACGCGGCGGGCCTCGGCCGCCTCGCGCCGCGGGCGGGCGAGGCCATGGCGCGAGAGGCGCGAGAGGTGCGGCAGGACGGTGTTGGCGGTGATGGTCCGGCCAGACATCAGGCCCTCCTTGCGCCGCTCGCGGGGGACGTAGGCGATGCCGCGTCGCCACGCCTCGGCCGGCGAGCGCGGCAGGGATCGGCCGGCGACCTCGGCCCGACCTCCCGCAGGGGCGCCCTCGCCCAGGAGCAGGCGGAGGAGGTCGGACTGGCCCGCGTTGTCCAGGCCCACGACGCCCAGCACCTCTCCCGCCCGAAGGTCGAAGCGGAGGCCGGAGAGGCGACCCGAGGACAGGTCCTCCAGGCGGCACACGACCGAGGGGCGGGGGGTCGCAAGGCGCGGGGGGTGGCCCTCGGCGATCTCCCGGCCGGTCATGGCGCGGATCAGCGCCGCGCGGCTCGTCTCCGCGGTCGGCGCCGAGAGGGCGACCTTGCCGTCGCGGAGGACGGTGACGCGGCTCGCCAGAGCCATGACCTCGTCGATCCGGTGCGAGACGTAGAGGATCGCCGCTCCCCCGCGTGCAAGCTCGTCTATGACACGGAAGAGACGGTCGGATTCGGCGTGCGTCAGGGCGGCCGTGGGCTCGTCGAGAACGAAGAGGCGGGCGGGCGAGGCTCCGCCCACGAGCATGGAGGCGAGGCGGATCAGCATCCGGTCGCCGACGCCCAGCCGTCCGGCCTTCGCCCGCGGGTCGATGTGGCGGACGCCGAACCGGGCCAGGGCCTCGGCCGCGCGTGCGTTGAGCCGTTTCCAATCCACGGCGGCGCCGAAGCGGCGGGGCATCGGGTGCCCCAGGAAGATGTTCTCGGCCACCGACAGGGCGGGGACGATGTTGAGCTCCTGGTGGACGAAGCGGAAGCCCGCGCGGTCGGCCTCGGCGGGGGTGCCAAGGCCCAGCGACGCGCCGTCGAGCCGGGCCTCGACCCGGTCGGCGACGGTCACGCCCGCCAGGATGCGGATCAGGGTGGACTTGCCGGCCCCGTTCTCGCCCATGAGGGCGTGCACCTCGCCCGCCCGAAGGTCGAGCGAGACGCCCGACAGGACCGGGGCGCCGCCGTAGCTCTTGTGGAGTTCGCGGATCGAGAGGAGGGCCATGGCGGTCGGGCCGGGGCCCGTCCCTGGTTCATTGGGCGGCGTTGGCCTGCGTGACCAGGGTCGTCGGCACGTAGATCACGGGCTCCCTGATCTCCTCGCCCGCGAGGGCCCGGCCCACGGCCTCGGCCGTCGCCTTGCCGATGCCTTCGAAGTCCTGCGCCACCGAGGCCTCGAAGGGGCCTCCCGCCGCGATGGCCTCGCGCGCCTGGGGGTTGGCGTCGATGCCGGTGATGACGATGCCCTCCTCCGCCCGGCCCGCGTCCTCGATGGCCTGGAGCGCGCCGAGCGCGGGCTGGTCCCAGGCGGCCCAGACGGCGTCGATGGAGCCGGGCTCGGGGTTGGCGGCGAGGATCGCCTCCATCTTGGCGCGCGAGTCGGCGATGCCGCCGTCCTGCACGTCGGGCGTCACGCGGTCGACGACCTCGATGTCCGGGTTGTTGCCGAAGATCGCGTCGGCGATGATCCCGCGCTGCTGGACGGGCGGGAAGGGGTCGAAGGTGAACATGACCACGCGCCCCTCGCCGCGCAGGCGGTTGACGACATAGGCCGCCGTCTCCGCCGCCATGGCGTAGCCGTTGGAGGTCACGTTGGTCGCGAGCAGCGCGCTGCTGCCCGCGTCCATGCCGATGACGGGAATGCCCGCCGCCTGGGCCTGGGCAAGCCCGGCCTCGACCTGGGCGGGGTCCACGTTGATGACGATGGCGTCCACCTGCTGCGTCGCGGCGTCCTCGAGGCGCGAGATCACCGCGGGGATGTCGCCCGCGGTGTCCACTACGTTGACCTCCCAGCCGCGCGCCTCGGCCTCGGCCTGGAAGCCGTCGAGATAGAACTGCGTGCCCGGCTGCGCCAGATAGGGCGTGATGACCGTGACTCGTTGCGCGTCCTGCGCCGTCGCCATCCCGGCGAGAAGAGCGAGAGCACCCGCGCTCAGAAAGGCTCCGTGCCGTGCCATGTTCGTCCCCCTGTGAGATCGCCGGATAGCCCGGAGATCGGTCTGCCGCGAGTGACTGTATCCAGCGCGTCGCGGAACGCCAGAGGGTCATGGGAGGCGACGGTCCGCCAGCGCCCGGCTGATCGGCCCGAGCGCCTCGTAGGCCGGACGGTAGAGCCCGAAGAGATCGTCGTATCGCGCGGCCCGGCGCGGGTCGGGCTCGTAGGTGCGGTCGTGGGTCACGAGGTCGGCGAGGGCCGTGGGCAGGTCCGGCTGAAGGCCCGCCGCCACGGCGCCGAGCGCGGCGGCGCCCAGGGTCCCGGTGTCCGGCACGGCCGCGCGCCTCAGGACCCGCCCGGTCGCGTCGGCCCGGATCTGGTTCCATGTGTCGGAGCGGAAGCCGCCCCCTCCGCAGAGGAATGCCTCGATGCGCCGGCCCGTCGAGCGGTCGAGCGCCTCGGCCAGCAGGCGGGCCGAGAGCGAGACGCCCTCCAGCACTGCACGCGCGAGTGCGGCTCGGCCCATCCCGGCCTCGAGGCCAAGGAAGGCGCCACGCGCCGAGGGATCCCACAGCGGCGCCCGCTCGCCCGCGAGATGGGGGAGGAACAGGGGCGCGCGCAGGTCGGGGCCGGCCGCCTCGACCTCGGCGGCCATGGCCTCGGGAGTCGTTCCGAAGGCGCCGCAGAACCAATCGACCGAGGCGCCGCCGGACTGCGTGGGCCCGGCGTGCACCCGAAGCTCGTCCAGGCGCGGGAAGACCAGGATGCCAGGCTCGCCGGTGGCCGCCTCCGAGGCGGCGGCCAGGACCTCGCTCGTGCCGCTCAGGTAGGCCGCGTCTCCCTCGGCCCGCAGCCCCACTCCAAGGAAGCCCGCCCAGGCATCCATGATCCCGACGGCGACCGGGACGCTCGGTCCTCCGGGTGCCAGGGACATACGGCCGGCTTCCGACGGGGCGGGGACCAGACGGGGCAGCCGCTCGGCCGCCCCCGGAAGGAGGAGGAGCAGGTCCTCGACGTAGGCGAGGTCGGGGCCGACGAGGCCGATGTTCGACATCGGGTCGCTCACGCGGGCTCCGGCCAGGGTCCGGACCACGAAGTCCTTGGGCAGGAGCACGGCCCCGGTGCGCTCCCAGACACCGGGCCGGTGGCGGGCCATCCAGGCCATCCGGGCAAGCGCGTGGCTCGCATCGATACCCATGGGCGCGCCCCACCAGCGGAGCCGGTCCTCGGCCACGATGCGGGCGTCGATCTCCCTGGCTTCGGAGGCCGCGCGACCGTCCTGCCAGACGATCGCCGGTGCGAGGGGGCGACCGCTCCCGTCCACGAAGACATGGGTGTTCACCTGGGAGGTGACGCCGACCGCCCCGATCCCCGGAAGGAGCCCGGCCGCCCCGATGCTGCCGATGGCCGCCCGGATGCCCTCGATCCAGTCGGCGGGGTCCTGCTCGACGACATCGCCCTCCGTCCGCAAGGTCGGGACCCGGGCCGCGAAGGCGTGATGCGTCCGGCCGCGAAGGTCGAAGACCGCCGCCTTGACCGACGTGGTCCCGATGTCGATGCCCAGCACCAGCTCAGCCGCAGTCGCCACGATGACACTCCCCTGTCCTCTCCCGGTCCCAAGCAGGACGGCGGGCCCGTCCCGCTGTCAACCGGGGCGACCGGAAGGGGGCCCCGCCAGGAAGGCAACTTCCGACAGCGGTATGGGCGCGGGCCGGAAAGGCTGCTAAGTCGTCGCAGGACCGGATGAAGACTACCCCAGCGAGGCTCCAGGGTGCCCGACCATGCCATCTCGACCGGGAGTGCCGAACTCGATGGCATCCTTGCCGGCGGCTATGCCCCGGCACGGGTGCATCTGATCGAGGGCCGCCCCGGCTCGGGCAAGACGACGCTGGCGCTGCAGTTCCTGATGGCTGCGCGCGACCGAGGCGAGCGCACGCTCTACGTCACCCTCTCCGAGGGTCGCGACGAGCTCCTGGAGGCCGCCGCGACCCACGGCTGGGACCTGGACGGGATCGGCATCTACGAGCTCGTGCCGCCGGAGTTCAGCCTCGATCCCGGGCGGGAGCAGTCCATCGTCTACTCCTCGGACCTCGAGCTCGGCGAGACGGTGCGCCTCGTGATGGACGAGGTGGAGCGGCTGGCGCCCACCTGCGTGGTCTTCGACAGCCTGTCCGACATCCGCCTCCTGGCCGGAACGGCGCTGCGGTATCGGCGACAGGTGCTCACGCTCAAGCACTACTTCACGCTCAAGGGCTGCACGACCCTCTTCATCGACGACCTTACCGAGGAGATGGACGACGCCAACCTCCACAGCCTCGTCCATGGCGTGATCCGGCTCGAGCAGATCACCATCAGCTACGGAGCCGAACGCCGTCGCCTGCGCGTGTTCAAGATGCGTGGCCGCGCGTTCCAGGGCGGCTTCCACGACTACGTCATCCGCAGGGGTGGCCTGCGCATCTTCCCCCGCCTCGTGGCCGCCGATCACAACGACGGCTTTCACAACGAGGACTACGTGGCGAGCGGGGTGGCCGAGCTCGACCGGATGCTCGGCGGCGGCCTCGACCGCGGGACCAGTTCCCTCATCATGGGACCCGCCGGGTCGGGCAAGTCGACCCTCGCGCTGCAGTTCGTCGTCGCGGGGCTGCGGCGCGGCGAGCGCGCCCTCTTCGTGAGCTTCGACGAGACCCGGCGCAACTTCCACAGGCGGGCCGACGGCCTGGGCATCGATCTCGTCGCCTTCGAGGACCGCTTCCGGTTCCGGCAGGTGGACCCGGCCGAGCTCTCCCCCGGGGAGCTCATCGGCCTCGTGCGTCACAACGTGGAGCGCGAGGGCGCGCGCATCGTGGTGCTCGACAGCCTGTCGGGCTACCAGCACGCCATGCCCGAGGAGCAGCACATGATGCTCCAGATGCACGAGCTCCTGACCTACCTCAACCAGCAGGGCGTCCTGACGATCCTCGTTCTCGCCCAGCACGGGCTCGTGGGCCATATGCAGACGCCGGTGGATCTCACCTATCTGTCCGACACGGTCCTCCTGCTGCGCTTCTTCGAGGCGGGCGGCCAGCTCCGGCGCGCCATTTCCATCACCAAGAAGCGCACCGGGGGGCATGAGCCGAGCATCCGGGAATACCGGATCGATGACGGCGGCATCCGGGTGGGCCTCCCGCTTCGGGCGTTCACGGGCGTGCTGACCGGTGTGCCGACCTACAACGGGCGCATCGAGGAACTCCTCGCGGACCGCATCGGGGATTGAGCCGATGGCGCAGTGCGTGGGCATTCTCGCGCCCAAGGGCCGTGACGCGACGGTGATCGCGGGGATCCTCCAGGGCGCCGGCCTCGCCTCGCGGATCTGCGACACGATGGAGCAGGTGATCGCGGACCTGGCCGCCGTGCGGATCGGCGCGCTGATGGCGTCGGAAGAGGCCTTCACGGCCGAATCGCTCGCCAGGCTCGAGGGCTGGCTCGCGGATCAGCCGCCATGGTCCGACCTCCCGATCCTTCTCCTGACGATGCGCAACGGCACGGCGACGCTGCAGGCCGGCGCCGCGGCCCGGCTCGGCAACGTCACGATCCTGGAGCGCCCCCTCCATCCGGTCAGCCTCGTGACCGCGGCAAGGGCGGCCCTTCGGGCAAGGGCGCGGCAGCACGAGGCGGAACGTCACATCGCCGATCTGGCCAAGGAGCGCGCGGCGCTGCGCGCCAGCGAGGAGCGCTACCGCATGCTCTTCGAATCCATCGACGAGGGCTTCTGCGTCATCGAGTTCCTCGACGGGCCCGAGGGGCCGCTCGGCGACTACGTCCATGTCGCCGCCAACCCCGCCTACGAGCGCCATGCCGGCATTCCGAACGTCGTGGGGCGGAGGGTGCGCGAGATGGTGCCCGACGAGGCCGAAAGCTGGGTCGCCCGCTACGGCGAGGTCCTGCGGACCGGCACGCCGATCCGCTTCGAGCAGGAGCTGGTGGCGACGCACCGCTACCTTGAGCTCTCGGCCTTTCGCGTGGAGCCGGCGAGCCGTCGGCAGGTGGCCGTACTGTTCCAGGACGTCACCGCCCGGCGGCTCGCGGAGCAGCGCCTTCGCGAGCTCAACGAGACGCTCGAGCGCCGGGTGGCCGAGGCCCTGGCGGAACGCCGGCTGTTCGCCGACCTCGTGGAAGGGACCGACGCGATGGTCCAGGTCCTCGATCGCGACTTCCGGTGGCTTGCGATCAATAGGGCCGCCAAGGCGGAATTCGAGCGCGTCTTCGGCCGGCGTCCCCGGATCGGCGCCTCGCTCCTCGATCTCCTCGACCATCTGCCCGCGCAGCGCGAGGCCCTCCACGCCATCTGGAGCCGCGCGCTGGCAGGCGAGGAGTTCACCTTGGTCGAGGAGTTCGGCGACCCCTCGCGCGACCGACGGGCTTACGAGATGAGGTTCAACGTCCTGCGCGATCCCAGGGGCGAGGTCATCGGCGCCTACGAGTTCGTGCACGACGTCACCGAACGGCTGCGCGATCAGGAGCGGCTGGCCGAGGCGACGGCCCGGGTCCACGAGATGGCCAAGCTCGAGACGCTGGGCCAGCTCACCGGCGGGGTCGCGCACGACTTCAACAACCTGCTCACGCCCATCGTGGGCGCGCTCGACATCCTGCGTCGGCAGCATCGGGGAGATCAGCGCACCCAGCGGCTGATCGAAGGGGCCGTGCAGGGCGCCGAGCGGGCCACGCTCCTGGTGCAGCGCCTGCTCATGTTCGCGCGCCGGCAGCACCTGGAGACGCGGGCCGTCGACGTGGGCGAGCTCGTGCGCGGCATGGAGGATCTCATCCGGCGCTCCATCGGGTCCCACATCCAGGTCGGCCTGACCGTCGCCCCGGACCTGCCCCCTGCGCAGATCGATCCGAACCAGCTCGAGCTCGCGGTTCTCAACCTCGCGGTGAACGCGCGGGATGCCATGGGCGAGGGCGGGACCCTCACGGTGGACGTGGCGGAGCGCGTGGTGGGCGCGGATGCGGCCGACGGCCTGAGATCCGGGCGCTACGTCCGGCTCACGGTCGCGGATACGGGGCAGGGGATGGACGCCGCCACGCTCGCCCGGGCCGTGGAGCCGTTCTTCACGACCAAGGAGCCGGGGAAGGGCACCGGCCTGGGCCTCTCGATGATCCACGGCCTCGCGGCTCAGTCCGGCGGCGCCCTCCGTCTCGAGAGCGGGCCCGGCCGGGGCACGACGGCCGAGCTGTGGCTGCCCGTCAGCCCCGACGGCGTCCGCCTGGCCGCAGACGATCGTCCCGGGGAGATCCCGCAGACGCGTCCTGCCGTGGTCCTCCTCGTGGACGACGACGACATCGTCCGCTCGGCGACCGCGGACATGCTGCGCAACCTCGATCACGAGGTGGTGGATGCGAGCACGCCGGCCGCGGCCTTGGGAATGTTGCGGTCGAGCGCGCATTTCGATCTCCTGATCTCGGATCACCTGATGCCCGGGATGAGGGGCACGCGGCTGATCCGCGAGGCGCGCAAGCTTCGACCTGCCCTTCCGGCCCTGCTGGTGACGGGCTACGCCGACCTGAGCGACGAGGAGACCACGGACACTCCACGGCTCGCCAAGCCCTTCCGGGAAACCGATCTCGCCAAGGAGATCGCGAAGCTGCTCTAGGTCCCATCGAGGTTCATCGCGAGCCGATGACGGCGGGGAGGTCGATCGTCGTCGTGGGTCTCCGGTCGGACCTGCCGGTCCGCGGGACGACGCGCCTGAGCTCGGCTCGCCTGCGACATGACCCCGTCGGCCTCAGGCTGCCAGCGCCTGCTCGAGCAGCGCCAGGGCGCCGTGGCGGCTTTGGGCGATGGCGATGAAGCGCTTGGCGTGGCAGAAGGTGGCGTCGGGGACGCCCGTCGCGGCGGCGAGCGCCTCGCCCCGCAGGCCCGCCCAGGCGGCGGGCAGGTCCTGGCGGGCGGCGAAGCCGTCGAGCGTCCGGTTCACCGTGTTGAGCTGCCACTCGCCCGGGGCCGGCGCCACCACGAACCGGATCCGGTCGGCGTCGTGCCGGGACCCCAGGGCCAGGATGGTCTCGAGGTAGTCCAGCTTGCGCGGCAGCTCGATCCAGCGGGGATCGGCGCGGGTGGCGATGGCGTCCTCCACGATGGTCCGGGCCCGCAGCGCCGCGTCCGTGCTCTCGACCTGGGCGCGCAGGAGCGGGTCGGCGACGCTCGCGGCGCGCAGGAAGGCCTGGTCCTGCGCGCCCGGCGCGTCGTCGTCGAAGGCGGGGCGGAAGGCCATGAGGAGGTTGGGCAGCGACAGCGGATGCATGAGCGCCGTCTGGTCGGGCTGGAGCTCGCCGTTGTCGACGGCGTCGATGTCGCGCACCAGCGTGGCGTCGAGCCGGGCGTGGATGGCCCCGATCCGGGGCGCATCGGCGGCGGGATCGAGGCCCAGGACCCGGGCGACGTAGGCCTGGCCGTGGTGGCGCCAGACCAGGCCGAAGGCCGAATAGGCCAGGCCCTCGGGGCGGCGGGCGCGGCTGGGCTGGTGGTGGTCGTAGCGCAGGCCCTCAGGTGCATAGGCCATGCCGACGTCGAAGACGACGGTGCCGGCGTCCGCCGCCTCGATCCGCGCCGCGTCCCGCGTGCGGAGCAGGCCTGCCTCGGGCTGGAGCGTGCGGAGCAGCACGAACGCCAGGAGGTCGTCGGCGTGGAAGCTGCCAGAATGGGTGATGAGCGTGTGAGCCGCAAGGCCGGTCATGGTCTCTCCTGGTCGAGGTCTCGTCTGGTGCCGCTCCCGCGAGGCCGCGTCAACGGGCCCGAGACGGTGGATCGGTCCGGTGGAGCGCCCGGCGAAGGCCGGAGGGCCCGCATCGCGGCAAGGCCCGGGCCGAGCCGTGGCGCCCCTGGCTGGAGGAGCGCCCCGATCGGATGGATCGGGGCTGCCATCAGTAGGCCGTCCGACCGGCCTCCTTCCAGACGCCGCCCATGCGGACGAGATGGAGGAGGCCGCCGTTGGCCGGGGTCCAACTGACGCCGCCGGCCAGCCTGATGTTCGCGTTGTTCGCCACCGTGGTGAAGGCGTCGGCGATCTCGAGGAGGACCCGCTGGTTGCCGGAGCCGCCCGTCAGGTTGGCGATCGTCGTGGCCGCGGCGTTCGCCGTGCGCAGGTGGTTGATGCCGCTCACGTCGGGCGTCGTGGCTCCGGCGGCCGCCGTCAGGTAGGGCAGGCCAGCCACCGTGTTGCCGTCCACCACGCCGTCGGCCGGGGCCGTCCCCGAATAGCCATAGGCCGCGACCGAGCAGTTGCGGAAGCGGTTGCGGGCGATCTCCACCCCCGAGACCGTGCCACCATAGGAGGCCTGCAGCCCCCGCCCGAACCCCTCGACGACGTTGCCCTCCACGACCAGGCCCGCGTAGGAGCCGCTCGCGTGGAACCCGAGCATGATGGCGCGGGCGTTGGACGCGGAGGCCGCCGAGCCGATGCGGATGGTGTTGCCCCGGATCGTCAGGCCGCCGAAGGGCGAGCCGAACGCCCCCTCCGCGTCGTTGAGCATGTAGATGCCGTAGGCGGTCGTCTCGACGCCGGAGCCCACGCCCACGATCTCGTTGCCCTCGATGGTCGTGCAGCTCGGGCTCTTGGTCTGGATGCCGATGGCGTTCTGCCCCGAGGCGCCGGACAGGCCCTTGATCTTGTTGCCCCGGATGACGTTGTGCGCGACCGCCGCGTAGAGGGGCGGGATCTCGACGATGCCCTCGGTCGTGCCCTTGACGAGGTTGCCCTCGACCAGATGGCCGCCGTTGTAGACGGTGATGCCGGTGTACTTCAGGGTCCCCGAGCGCGTGGCGACCACGACCACGTTGCGGCTGACGATGTTGTCGAAGTCGTCCGTGCTGAGGGAGGGCCCGAAGGCATCGTTCGGGGCGCCCTTCGACATGATGCAGGCCGCGTTGCCGCCCGCGTCGGTGCAGGTGTTGCCGTCGATGAGCGAGTGGGTGGCCTTCACGTAGATGGCGTACTGGTCCACGTTGCCGGCGGCGGCCGACCTGACAGTGTGCACCGTGTTGCCGCGGACGTGGACGTTGGGGCCGAAGGCCGTGATGCCGCTGATGTGCGCCGCGTCGCTGTTCTGGACGTCGTGGATGCGGTTGCCGGTGACGATGATGGACTGGCTGGCCGTCCGGCTGACGGCGCCGAGCGAGATGCCGTCCTTCTGGCCCGCCCAGGTCGCCCCGCCGATCCCCCGGATCTCGTTGTCGTGGACGAAGGCCGAGGCGATGGCGGCGCAGTCGAGCCGCAGCGCGGCGGCGTTGGCGGTGGTCCGGCCGCAGGCCGTGGCGGTGTTGCCGGTGAAGCGCAGCTCGGTGATGCCGCCGGGCGCGTAGGTCCCCGCGTCCGAGATGGCGGAGACGAGGATGCCGGTGAGGCGGCAGTCGTCCATCTCCAGGAGGTCGAAGGCGCCCGTCGAGGCGTTGTCGGCGAGCCTGCAGACGCTCTCCCAGGTCGAGAAGCCCAGCCCCCTGGCGGAGAAGGAGCCGCCCCCGGCGAGGGTCACCAGCGCCTTGCCCGCCGCGCCGGTCAGGGTCGCGAGGCCCTTGCCGGCGCCGCGCAGGACGACCTTGCCGGCGTGCGTCGGGGTGGACCAGCCCGCGAGGTTGGCGTTCCCGGCGATGATGAGCGGCACGGACGCGGCGACGGCGGCGGCGAGCGCGGCCAGGACGGCGGCGCTGTCGTCGGTGGTGCCGTCGAGCCTGGCCCCGAAGGCCCTGGCGTTGCAGCCCTCCGGCCCGGGCCGGACCTGGAGCTTCACGCCCCCGGCGGTGGTCAGGTTGTGGTCGGCGGCGCCCGAGGCGGCGACCTGGTAGCGGAAGCCCTCGGCCTCGATCAGGTCTCCGGCCGCGACGGCGCGCGAGCCGTTGCCGTAGGCCAGGGACGTGTCCGCGAGCAGCGCGGCGACGGTGGCGAAGCGGCGGGCGGCGCGCAGCTCGGTGAGCGCGGCGTTGACGCGGAGGGCGAGGTCGGGGCCCGTGTAGTTCGGCGAGGGCAGGACGGCGAGGGTCATGGGTCTCAGACTCCGCGGATGACGGTGGAAGGGGTGATGACGGTCGAGGGGGTGATGAGGAACAGCGGCCAGGGACGTCCCCGCGACGCGGAGGCGAGGAGGCCGAGGGCGAGGGAGATCATGGCTCAGTCCCAGCCGTAGACGGTGGCGGTGGTGCCGGTGGCCCGGACCTTGGCGGCGCGGAAGGGCAGCACCTGGCCGGCCTGCACGGCGTAGGTCAGGACGGTGCCCCAGCGGTCCTCGAGCGCGACGTCGCCCGCCGTCTGGCAGTAGAGCGCGCGCGGGCGCGGATCGACCGGCGCGCCGTCCGAGGGCACGATGGACTGATGGCGGTCGGCGGGGCTTTCGAGCCCGCGCTGGTGGGATTCGAAGTTGTCGGTGGGCATGGGGATTCCTCCTGTGGCTGACAGGGAGGAGGGTCCCAGGACCGGGTTAACGAATGGTTACCCGGGCGTTCGGTGGGGGGTGGGGCGACGCAACACCCCGGCCGTTTGTCGTGGCGGGCCAGCATCTTGCGCGATCCGGGGGGTGTTGCGTCGCCCCCTCGGAGCGAGCGCGGCCAGGGACGTCGTTCGTGATTCGCGACGCCGGGAGTCGCGGGGGGCAGGCCACCCCACCGCCAGGGCGTCGGCTCGTGAGGATAGGAATCCGGCGCCTGCCGGCGCCCGGTGGCGATCGACGGAGCCCGGCCCCGGGAGGGCAGGGCGGCTCGGCTCAGGCCTCGTAGTAGCCGCGCGCGTAGCGGGAATAGGCCCCGTAGCGTCCGCCGTAGCCGTAGCGCCGCATCCCCTTGGGATCGACCTGCGACAGCACGACCCCGGTCACCGGCAGGTGGAGGGAGCGGAGCTGCTTCAGCCCCTCCTCGACCTGGTGGCCGGTGGTGCGGTCCCAGCGGACGACGTAGACCACGGCGTCGACGTGCTGCGCGATCACCCGCGCGTCGGGCACCACGAGCACCGGCGGCGTGTCGATGATGACCACGTCGTAGAGGCTGCGCGCCTCCTCGACGACCTGATGGAACCGCTGCGAGGAGAAGAGGTCGGCGGCGTTGGTCGTGGATCGCTCGCCCACCAGCACGTCGAAGTCGAGCCCCTCGGGCCGCAGGACCGCGTCCTCGAGCGCCGTCTTGCCCGAGATCACCGAGATCAGGCCGCCCTTGCCGTCCTTCTGCTGGAAGTAGGCGGCGAAGGTCCGGCGCCGCACGTCGCCCTCGATGAGCAGCACCCGCTTGTCGAGCCCGGCGAAGTTCTGCGCCAAGGCGATGGTGATGGTGGTCTTGCCCTCGTTCGGGACCGAGGAGGTGGCCATGACGACCTGGGGCGGGCGGTCCACGTTCGACAGCAGCAGCGAGGTGCGGAGGTTGCGCACGGCCTCGGCGGCGGCCGAGGTGGGCTTGTCGCGGAGATAGCGGATCACGTCGCCGCGCTGGCGCGCCGGGATGCGGGGGATCTGGCCCAGCACGGGGCGGCCGGTCTTGCGCTCCAGGTCCTCGGCAGTGCGGAAGGTGTTCTGGAGGAACTCGCGCCCGAGCACGAGCCCGCCGCCCAGCACGAGGCCGAGGATCAGCGAGAGGGCCAGGATCCGCGTCCGGCGGGGCGCCACCTGGTCGCCTTCGCGCGCCTCGGTCAGGATGCGGCTGTCCGCCTCGTAGGCGCTCTGCTGGACGGTGGCCTCCTTCAGGCGGGTGAGGAAGGTGTCGTAGAGCGCCTGGGTCGCCTCGGCCTCCTGCCGGAGCTGCTGCAGGGCGCGCAGGTCGCTGGACTGGCCCTCGAACTGGGACGAGAGCTCGTCGATGCCGCGCTGGAGGTCTTGGGCGCTCTGCCGCGCGCGGTCCCGCTCGGCCTCGACCTGGAGGCGGACCTGGGCGAGGCGGCGGTCGAAGCGGGCCCGGGCCCCGGGCTGCGAGCGGGCCATGGCGGTGGCGGCCGCCTCGAGCTGGCCGTCGTCCGCCGCCGCGAGGATGGCCTCCACGTCGCCCGACGCCTCGGCGGCGGCGAGGGCGGAGAGGCGCTCCTCGGTGCGCGCGAGGTCGCTCTGGACCTGGCTGAGCTGGCTGCGCAGGTCGATCGCCCGCTCGTTGAGGGCCTGGAGGCTCTCGTCGCTGACGAGGGCGCTCTGGGCCTGGAGGTCGGCGATCTCGTTCTGCTTGGCGTCGAGCTCGGCCCGGAGCTCGCCCACCCGCTCGGAGAGCCAGGTGGCCATGCGCTCGGTCGTCTCGACCTTGGTGCGGATCTGGTCGTCGCGGTAGAACCCGGCCAGGGCGTTGGCGAGCCGGGTGGACTTGTCGGGGTCCTCGGTCGTGACCGAGATGGAGAAGACGTAGGTGTCGTAGTTGCTGTCGGTGTCGACGGTGCCCCGCACGGAGTCGATCACGTCGCGCCGGATCTCCTCGGGCGTGGGCGGGGCCTCGGCCTCGGCCGGGTCATCCTCGCCGCCGGGCAGGACCGCGCGGACGGCCGCGCCGAGGGCCGAGCGGACCCGCTGCACCACGCCGGGGCCGGCCGCATCGGGGTCCGGCAGGTAGGCGTTGAACTCGGGGTCGTCCTGGAGGCGCAGCTCGTCCACGAGGCGGCCGATCACCTCGTCGGACTGGATGATCGCCATCTCGGTGTTGATGCTGGCCTCGTCGCCCGAGAAGCCCGAGACGATGGTGCTGAGGTCGATGTTGGGCTGGTTGTCGAGCTGCAGCGCCATCTGCGCCGTGGCCGTGTAGAGCGGCACGGCGGTGGCGACGCCCCGGTACCAGCCCAGCGTCAGCACGAGCAGCGCGCAGAGCGCGATCCAGAGCTTGCCGCGCCAGAGCGTCCGCAGGATCTCGAGGAGGTCGATCTCGTCCGACGCCTCGGTCGTCCCGGTCGCGGGCGGCCGGAAGTCCTGGGCTGGCATGCGCTGCTGCATCGGGGATCGACCTCTGGTCCGCCTCGTTCGCGGCCCTATAGACGAGAAGAAGGGTGTGGATAAGGTGGAAATCGTGGCCCGACCATGACATTCCCGCGGGCGGGCCGCGCCATGCGCGGAAATCCCCGCCCCGGGGTCCGGCCCCCACTTTCGCGGCCGGCGCCCCCGGGGGGAGGGCCGGTGGCGACGCGCTGCCGCGCGGCGACGCCTCCGTATGGACAGGGCCGGCCGGCCATGGCAGGCAGCCAGCGATGTGTGCTGTCGTTTCCGGAGTCCCGGGGCCGCGCTCCGCCGGGCGGCGCGAGGCGGGCCGGAGAGGTTGTGCCGCCCCGCTCCACGGCGGGCGCGGAGTCGCGGCGTGGCCGCCGGAGGCCTCCTCCGGGCCTTGGGTCGGGGTGCCATGACCTCGTCCGAGGCGGAGGCGGACGAGTTCCTGGCGGGAGCCCTGCGCGGGGCCGCCCCCTGGCCCCCCGGGCTCGACCCCGGGCGGGTGGTCGCGCGCGCCCTCGACCACGGCGTCGCCGGCGCGCTGGCCGGGTGCTGCGGCGACTGGCCGGCCGAGGCCGCCGAGCCCCTGCGCCGGGCCGCCAGGGCGCAGGCTATGTGGGAGATGCGGCACCATCAGGTCCTGGCGGCGCTCCTCCGCCGCTTCGAGGCGGAGGGCCTGCGGGTCCTGGTCCTCAAGGGCTCGGCCCTGGCCTACGACCTCTACGACCGCCCGCATGAGCGCGCGCGGGGGGACAGCGACCTCCTCGTGGCCCCCGCCGACCTGCCTGCCGCGCGCCGGCTGCTCGGGGCGGAGGGGCTGGCCTGCGGGCTGGCCGATCCTGATGCGGACGCCGCCACGCGGCGGGAGGAGGGCTGGTCGCTGCGGACGCCCGACGGGCTGGAGCACGACATCGACCTCCACTGGCAGGCGCTGAACGCCCCGGCCCTGTCCGACGTTATCCCCTTCGTGGACGCCTGGGCCCGCGCTCGGCCGCTGCCCCGGCTCGGCCCCGGCGCGCGGGGGCTGCCGCTCGACCTGGCGCTGGTGCTGGCCTGCGTGCATCGGGCCGTCCACCTGGTGAGCCCCTACTACGTCGGCGGGCGGGCGCATCATGGCGGCGACCGCCTCGTCTGGCTCCTCGACATCGACCTCCTCGCGCGCGCTCTCGGGCCGGGCGACTGGGACCGCGTGGTGGCGACCGCCCGGACCAGCGGCGTCGCCGGCGCCTGCCTCGACGGCCTCCTCCGGGCCGCCGGGCGGCTGGAGACCCCCGTCCCGCCGCGGGTGCTGGCCGACCTGTCCCGGAGCCCCCCGGCCGCCGCCGACCGCTACCTGCGGTCGGGCGGGCGGGTGGCGCGGATGTGGCGGGACCTGCTCGCCACCCGGGGGCTCGCCGGCCGCGCGGCCTACCTGCGCGCGGGCCTGTTCCCCAACGCCGCCCACATGCGGTCCAAGTATCCCGCCCTGGCCGGGCGCCCGCTGCCGCTCCTCCATCTCCGCCGCGTCGCGGAGTTCGTGGCGGCCCAGTTGCGCGGGGGGCGGGGTTGACCTTCCTCCGCCTCCTGGCCCTGGCCCGGCCGCATCGCCGCGCCCTGCTCCTGCTGGCGGCCCTCACCCTGGCCGAGTCGGTCGCCCTGCTGGCCGTGCCCGCGCTCGGCGGCCGCATGGCGGCCTCGGTCCTGGCCCTCGCGGGACCTTCGCTCGGGCCCGTCCTCGGCCTTCTCGTGCTGGTCCTGGTGGCCCTGGCCGTGCTGCGGGCCGCGCAGGGGGTCATCTCGGCCCGGACCTCGCTCGGCCTCCTCGCGGAGCTCAGGATGCGGGTCCACGACCACCTCCAGGCGCTGCCCCTCTCGGTCCACCAGGCCCACACGCAGGGCGACCTCCTCGCCCTCTCCACCCTCGAGATCGACCGGCTAGGCAGCTTCCTGACCACGACGCTGGCCATGCTGCCCGCCCAGCTCCTGACCGCCGCCGGCGCGGTGGTCCTGATGGCGCGGATCGACCCGGCGCTGGCGCTGGTCGTCCCCGTCCTCGTCCCGGCCTTCTTCCTCGGCCTCAAGGTCATCGGCCGGCGCCTGCGAGCCCTCGCGATCGCCCTCCAGGAGGCCGAGGCCGCCCTGGTCGCCGCCGCCGCCGAGGATCTCGCCATGCTGCCCGCGACCAAGGCCTTCACCCGCGAGGAGGAGGCCGCGCGCCGCTTCGCCGGCCGCGCCGCCCGGGCCCGAGACCTCGCCATCCGGGACTACGCGATCCAGGCGGTCCTCCAGCCGGCGGTGGGCCTCGTCACCGGGCTGGGCGCGGTGGCCCTCCTGGCCCTCGCGGGGAAGGGCCTGCGGGAGGGCGCCCTGACGCCCGGCGAGATGGTGAGCTTCCTGCTCTACGCCGCGCTCCTCACGCAGCCGGTGGCCAGGCTGGCGCAGGTCTACGGCGCCGTGCAGTCCACGCGCGGGACGCTGGCCCGGCTCGGCCGCATCCTCGACCTGGCGCCCGAGCCCGGCCGCGACGCCCCCCGCCGCCTGTCCCGCGCGCAGGGCGCGATCGCCTTCGAGGAGGTCCGCTTCGCCTATCCCGGGCGCGACTCGGCCCTGCGCGGGCTCTCCCTCGCGATCCGGCCCGGCGAGGCCGTCGCGCTCACGGGGCCCAACGGCGCGGGCAAGAGCACGCTCATGGCGCTGCTCCTGCGCCTCATGGACCCCCAGGCCGGCATCGTGCGGCTCGACGGCCTCGACCTGCGGGAGCTGCGCCTCGCGGACCTGCGCCGCCAGATCGGCCTCGTGCCGCAGCGGCCGCTCCTCTTCGACGGGACGGTGCGGGACAACATCGGCTTCGGCCGCGAGGGGGCGACCGACGCCGAGATCGAGGCCGCCGCCCGCCTGGCCCAGGCCCACGACTTCATCGGGACGCTGCCCGAGGGCTACGCGACCCTGATCGGCGAGCATGGGGTGCGGCTCTCGGGGGGGCAGGGCCAGCGGATCGCGCTGGCCCGGGCGCTGCTCAAGGACCCGCCGATCCTGGTCCTCGACGAGGCGACCTCGATGTTCGATCTCGACGGCGAGAGCGCCTTCGTGGCCGCGGCCGCCACCGCCTTCCGGGGACGCACGGTGATCCTCATCACGCACCGGCCCGCGACGCTGGCGCTCGCCGACCGGATCGTGACGCTGGAGGCGGGGCGCATCGTCGCGCAGCGGGACGCGGCGTGAGCGGCATCTGCGGCCTCTGGCGGCTCGACGGCGGGCCCGCCGGGGGGGCCTCCGCCATCGCGGCGCTCCTCGAGCGACGCGGGCCGGACGGCACCCGCCTGTGGGAGGACGGCGCCGTCGCGCTCGGCCACGCGCTGCTGGCCACCACGCCCGAGGCGCTGCGCGAGAGGCTGCCGCTCACCGACCCCGCCACGGGCTGCACGATCACCGCCGATGTCCGGCTCGACAACCGGGACGAGTTGATCGCCGCCCTGGACCTCGGCCCGGCCGGCCGCGGGATGGGCGATGGCGAGCTGATCCTCCGCGCCTGGCTCGCCTGGGGGGAGGGCGCGCCCGGGCGCCTGCTGGGCGACTTCGCCTTCGCGATCTGGGACCCCCGCGCGAGGCGGCTCTTCGCGGCGCGCGACCCGATGGGGATGCGGCCGCTCGTCTACGCGCACCGGCCGGGCCGCCTCTTCGCCTTCGCGACCGAGGTCCGCGCCGTCCTCGCCGCGCCGGGCGTGCCGGCCCACCTCGACGAGGGGCGGATCGCCGACTTCCTCGAAGGCGAGCTCGAGGGGATCGACTTCACCTCGACCTTCTTCCAGGGCGTGCTGCGGCTTCCCCCGGCCCATGCCCTGACCGTGGACATGGGCGGCCTGCGGCTCCGCCGCTTCTGGGCGCCCGAGCCCCGGCCCGAGCTGCGCCTGCCCGGCGACGCCGCCTATGCCGAGGCCTTCCGCGAGGTCCTGACCGAGGCCGTCCGCTGCCGGCTGCGGAGCGCGGGGCCGGTGGGGTCCATGCTGTCGGGGGGGATGGACTCGGGCGCGGTCGCCGCCGTCGCCTCGCGGCTCCTGGCGGCCGAGGGGCGCGGGCCGCTGCCGACCTTCTCGGTCCTGGGCCCGGACCCGGCGACCTGCCCGGAGACGCGCGCCATCCGCGCCGCCCTGACGATGCCGAACCTCGACCCGCACCTCCTGGACTGGTCCGAGCCCGGGCCCTGGCGGGAGGAGATCCTGGGGCTGCTGCGGGACATGGACGAGCCCTTCGACGGCCACGCGAACCTCGTGCGGGGGGTCTATGCGATGGCGCATCGGGCCGGGGTCAGGGTCGTGCTCGACGGCGTCGGGGGGGACATCGTCCTCGCGGACGGCGGGCGGATCATGGAGCTGGTCCGGCGGCTGCGCTGGCGCGAGGCCTGGGGCGAGGCCGCCGCGGAGCGGAGGCTCCACCCCGCGCGGCCGCCCGCCTGGCGGAGCCTCGCCGCGCATCTGAGGCAGGCCGCCACCCCGGCCTGGGCCCGGCGCCTGAAGCGCGCCCTGCGTCCCCTGCCGCCCGGCCGCCCGACCCTCGGCCTGCTGTCGCCCGAGTTCGCCGCCCGGATCGGCCTCGCCGAACGGCAGGCGCGGGACCTCGCGCAGGAGATCGACGGCTGGCCCCCGCCCTCGGAGGTCCTGGCCCACACGATCGGGCGCGCCTACCTGACGGCGGCGCGCGAGCGCTACGACCGCATCGCCTCGGCCCTCGCCGTCGAGCCGCGCGACCCCTTCCTCGACCGGCGGGTGATCGACCTCTGCCTGAGCCTGCCGCCAGGGCAGCGCAGGGCGGGCGGCTGGCCCAAGATCGTCCTGCGCCGCGCCATGGCCGGGCTCCTGCCGGACGAGGTCGTCTGGCGGCGCGGCAAGGAGCATCTGGGCTTCGCGACGACCTCGGCCGTCCTCGCCGCCTGGCCGGGCTGGCCCGACCGGCTGGCCGAGGCCCGGCCCGCCCTCGGGCGCTACGTCCATCCGGCGCTGTTCGCCTCGGACGGCGGGGCGCCGGGCCTCGTCGGCTCGGCCATGGCCGAGGACCAGTGGGAGGCGCTCTTCCTCGCGCTCTGGCTCGACCGCCACGGGCCCACCGCAGCCGCCGCCGATCCGGCGGCCCGAACCGGCTGACCCCATGCAGGAATCCCCCTCGCTCCACGACGCGGCCCGCCTTCTGGAGGCCTTCGGCTGGTCCCTGTCCACCGACCCGCCCTCCGCCGGGCCCGAGGCCGCGCCGGCCTGGACGGACCAGACCGGCACGCTCGAGGTCCTGCGGGCGGGGACCGGGACCCCGGCGGCGTTCCTCCTGCGCTTCTTCGGCGAGGACTTCGCCTGGGTCGAGCCGGAGGCCCGGCGCATCCGGCTCTGCCCCGAGGGCGGGCGGCTGGGGCCGGCGGCGGTGGTCCATCTCCTGGCCGACCAGGTCCTGCCGAGGGCGCTCGCGCAGGAGGGACGGCTGGTGCTCCATGCCGGCGGGGTGGTCCTGGACGGCCGGGCGGTGCTGGTCCTGGGCGATTCGGGCTGGGGCAAGTCCACCCTGACGGCGCGGCTGGGCCAGGCGGGCGGACGCGTCCTCAGCGACGACGCGATGATCCTCGAGGAGGCCGGGGCGGGGGCCTCAGCGCGGCCCGTCTATGCCGGGCTGCGGCTCCTGCCGGACTCCCTGGCCGCGCTCTTCGACCGGACGGGCGGCACGCCGGTGGCGGAATACACGGACAAGGCCCGGCTCGCCGTCGAGCCGCCGGACGATCCCGGCCCGGTCCCCCTGGCGATGATCCTGGTCCTGCGCCCGCCCGTCCCCGCCAGCCGGGTCGAGCTCGCTCGGCTGAGCCCGCTGGAGGCCTGCATGGCGATGCTGCGCAACAGCTTCGCGCTGGACCCGGGGGACCGCGCGCAGGGGGCCCGGCGGCTCGGGCGCTTCGGCGCGCTGGCCGCCCGGGTGCCCGCCTTCGCCCTGAGCTACCCCCGCGACTACGCGCTGCTGGCCGAGGTGGCGGAGGCCGTGCTGCGCCGCCTCGGGAGCCTGGACGGCCCGGGCCCGGCCTGAGGCGTCAAGGCCCGGGCTGTGGCCGTTCGTCCACAGATCGGAGTTCTTTCGCACGGATGCAATCGATTCAGCGATGTTCCTTGCTATGCTTCGGGGCTGCTGTAGCGATCCGCTTCGGGACTACGATGCCGGCCACGCGCCCGGCGGGACCGGCCAGCAGCGGCGTAAGCGGGAAGGGTGACGATGAAGGATACGGTGAACACGACGGGCGGGATGTCGGCCTACCGGGCTCCGACCCTCAAGGTCTTCGGCAGCGTGGTCGAGCTGACCGCGAGCGGGTCCAAGATCGGCAAGGAAGGCAAGGGTCAGCAATCCATCGGCGACACGCGCAAGCCCTGAGAGGCTTCTGGCGCGGATTTCGGACAGATGGCCATGTCGAACAGGCTGGATTCTCTGCGGGACGGTCTTCGGACCTATCGCGCCCCGAGGCTGATCGTCCTCGGCCGCATGGTCGAGCTGACCGCGAGCGGCTCGCGCCTGGGCAGGGAAGGCAAGGGCCACCAGTCCTCCGATAGCAGCCGCAGGCCCTGAGGGAAGCCTCGGGTCTCTCCCGCAACGGGAACGGGGCGCCCCTCGCGGAACGGGGCGCTTTTCGCGTTCCGGGCCTCCCGCCACCGACAGCCTCCCGCCGCGCTCCTGGCCGGACCCTTGGAAGGTTCAGCGCATGACCGACCTCCTCTCGCGCCGCCTCATCCCTTCCGCCGACGCGCTCCTGAGCCCGGTCGGCGAGGAGACGGTGATCCTGCACCTGGGCAACGACACCTATTACGGGCTCGACCCCATGGGCACGCGCATCTGGGCGATGCTCGGCGAGGGTGTCGCGCTCGCCGCGATCCGCGACCGTCTGGCCGCCCAGCACGGCGTCGCGGCCGCGACCGTGGAGGCCGACCTGCGGCGCTTCCTCGACGATCTCCTCCGCCACGGCCTTCTCGTGGATGGCTAGGCCGCTCCGCCGCGCCCTGCGGCTGGGGCCCCGCGCCTGGCCCGACCTCCTTCGCGCCGTCCTCGAGCTCGCGCTGGCCCGCTGGCGGCTGGGCCGGCACCCCTCGCGCGAGCTGATCCGGCATTCGCAACGGCCCCTGCCGACGTCTCGGGCGGTCCCGGCCGATCCCTCGGCGGTCGTGGACCGCGTGGCTCTCGCCGTCGGGCGCGTTGCGGCGCATGTCCCCTGGCGCGCCGACTGCTTCGTGCAGGCCCTGGCGGCGCAGGCCTGGCTCGCCCGCGCCGGCCTTGCCAGCGACATCCACATCGGCGTGCGGCAGGACCGCGCGCCCGGGTTCGAGGCCCATGCCTGGCTCACCCAGTCCGGCCGGGTCGTCACCGGCGGCGAGGTCGGCGGCTTCGTCCCCCTGGTGACGCCCGACACGCCGGTCTGACCCGGCGCAGGCCGATTCGCCGGCCTTCGGGCGGCAGGTCGATGGCCGTTAACCTTTGGCCCCTTGATCCGGCTGGATCTTTTCGAGGTCCATGCAACGCTCGGGCCTGCAACGATCCGTTAACCTCCGCCGGGCACCCTTGCGGCATCCGCCACCTCCAGAGGCCGCCATGCCCCTCGCCAGCCTGCCCGACCGACCGCCCCTTGTGATCCCCGCGCCAAGCGCCGATAGGGGCGCCACGACGACCCCCACCGCCCTGTCCCTCGCCCCTCAGGAGGACCCCGCCCCGTGACCCGCGTCCTTGTCACCGGCTCGGCCGGCTTCATCGGCTACCACCTGTCCCGGCTGCTGCTGGCCGAGGGCTTCGCCGTCCAGGGCTACGACGGGATGACCGACTACTACGACGTGTCGCTCAAGCGTCGTCGGCACGCGATGCTGCTCCAGCACCCGGGCTTCGCCGCCGCCGAGGGGCTCCTCGAGGACCGTGCCGCCTTCGACCGCATGGCCGACGCCTTCAGGCCCGAGGTGATCGTCCACCTCGCCGGTCAGGCCGGCGTCCGCTACAGCCTCGAGGCGCCGCTCTCCTACCTCGAGTCCAACGTGATCGGCACCCTCTCGGTCATGGAGGCGGCCCGTCGCCACGGCGTCCGCCACCTGCTGATGGCCTCGACCTCCTCGGTCTACGGCGCCAACACGGAGATGCCGTTCCGCGAGACCGACAAGGCCGACAGCCAGCTCACCATCTACGCCGCCTCGAAGAAGGCCAACGAGAGCATGGCCCATGCCTGGGCGCATCTCTACGACCTGCCCACGACGATGTTCCGCTTCTTCACCGTCTACGGCCCCTGGGGGCGGCCGGACCTCGCGCTCTACAAGTTCGTGGACGCCATCCTCGAGGGCCGGCCCATCGACGTCTACAACCACGGCGAGATGTGGCGCGACTTCACCTACGTGGGCGACCTCGTCCGCGCGATCCGCCTGCTGATCGACGTCCCGCCCGAGCGTCCCCTGGACGGCACGGCTCCCGAGGGCGACAGCCTCTCCCCCGTGGCGCCCTGGCGCGTCGTCAACATCGGCAACTCCGAGAAGGTGCGCCTTCTCGACTTCGTGGACGCCATCGAGGAGTGCCTCGGCACCAAGGCCATCCGCAACTACATGCCGATGCAGCCCGGCGACGTCCCGGCGACCTGGGCCGACGCCTCGCTCCTCCAGCGCCTCACCGGCTACCGGCCCGCCACGAACGTCCGCGACGGCATCCAGGAGTTCGTGGACTGGTATCGCGACTATTCGGGGAAGTAGGCGGCGCCCCGAGGTCCCGACCGGGGCCGACGGCCCGCCTCCCACGGGGTCGAGGGGCCGGCTCGCGTCGGTCCGGGCGACGGCGGGGCCTGGGGCGTAACGCCGGCGCCACCGCTTCGGCAGGTCTTTGCGCAGATGTCCCGACCCGCCTGTGGACAGTCGGAGGCACCTGTGCCACAGGCGGCTGCAATCAAGGCGCATCCGATCATCGAAGTCCCGCAGCCCCCTTTCCGGCGGCGACCCGGCACTCGTCGGCGCGGCCGCCATGATGCCACTCCCGCCATGCTCAACCGGAGTCCCGACGCGTGACGAAACGTGCCCTCACCGCCACGATCACGGCGCAGGACGGCCCGGCCCTGGGCGGGCGGGACGGAGCGGGCCGCTCCGACGGGGGAGTGGCCATCTGGTCCGCCGACTACAGCCTGAGGACCGGGCAGGCGATCGTCACGCGCCGCGTCGCCGAGCACGTCCTGCCGCGCCTCGGGCGCCGTCGCGAATATGTCTTCGGCGCGGGGTCCGGCCCGAGGGCCATCGCCGGCTGGCTCGCCGCGTCGCTCCGCCTGTGGCGGGACGTGCTGCGCGGGCGCGTCGCGACGCTGTATCTGGTCTGCTCCCGCTCCAACGCCGGCTTCGTCCGCGACATACCCGCCCTCCTTGTCGCCCGAGCCGGCCCGAGGGTGATCGTCCATGCCCATGGGTCGGACATCGGGGACCTCCTGACCGGCCGGCCGCTGTCGCCCCTGGCACGGCTTCTCTACCGTCGCGCCGCCCTGCTGGTCCCGTCCGAGCACCTGCGGCCGGAGCTTCGGGATGCGGGAGTCCGCGACCTGCGGGTCTGCGAGAACTTCCACATCGCGCGGGAGCGTGGGGCGCAGGACCAGGGCGGCCCGCTGCGGCTGGTCTGGAACTCCAACCTGATGGCGAGCAAGGGGTTCTTCGACACCCATGCCGCCGTGAGCGAGTTGCGGGCCGAAGGCCTGGACATCGAGTTCCACGTCCTGGGCAGGCCGGTCGGGGACGAGGAGCTGTCGGAGGCCGAGGTGAGGGAACGGGTGTCCAGGCTCGTGCCCGACCCGGGGATCACCGTCCACGGCAGCGTCGCCCCGGAGGTCGCGGCCGAGATCGTCGCCCGGGCGGATGCCGTCGCGCTCCCCTCCCGCTACTCGAGCGAGTGCCAGCCGCTGGCGCTGATCGAGGCGATGTGCGCCGGGAAGGCGATCGTCGCCGGCGACACGCCGGCCCTGCGCGCCACCCTCGCGGGCTACCCGGCGGACTACGTGCCGCTGCGCTCGGTCGCGTCCCTGGCGGACGCGCTGAGGCGGCTGGACCGGGAGAAGCGCCTCGGCGCGGGGGGTTTCGCGGAACGGCGTCGCCAGGCGGCGGACCAGGCCCGGCTGCGGTTCTCGGCCGATCGCTTCGACCGGGAGATGGAGGCTCTCCTGTCCCCTGCGCGGAGGGAACCGGTCGGCCTGGCTCCGGGCCGGGCGTGCTGAGCGGGCCGGGCAGGATGAGGGCGCCGCGCGTGACCGTCCGGCGGGACCATTGGTCGCTCCCCTCCGGGTCCCATTCCCCTGGACAGGGGAAGGCCGGCAGAGCAAACGGCTGAACTCCCGCGCCACGCCGCCCCCGCAGAGGATGGAGACGAACGCCAAGTGAAGCTAGGCCCGGCCCGCAAGAACGCCATCTTTGGCTATGTCAACTTCATCACGGCGGCGCTCATCGCCCTCGTGACCAGCCCGTTGCTCGTCTCCTTCCTGGGCCCCGCCGCCTTCGGCCACTGGAAGGCGCTGCAGCGCATCATGGAGGTGGCCGCCTCGCTCGACGGCAAGCCGGCGCAGGCGCTCAAGTCGATCATCGCCGGCAGGCTCCACGACGCGCGGCCGGAGGACAGGCAGCGCGCCATCGGCTCGGCCGCCATGGTCTGGCTCCTCTGGTCGCCGGTCGTGATCCTCCTGCTGGCCCTGGCGATCGCGACCTTTCCCGTCACGATCAAGGACGTCTCGGCCGCGGATTCCCTTCAGGTCTACGTCGCGGGGGCCTGCTCGCGCTGAACGCGGTCCTGACGACCCTCGTCAACACTCCCAGCGCGATCCTGGTGGCGGTGAACCGCGGCTACGTCCTGATGCTTGTGACGACGCTCAGCCTGACGCTGGTGAACCTGGGCATCGTGCTCGCGGCCTCCTACGGCATGGGCCTCGCCACGATGGCGCTGCTGACCTGCGGCGGAAGCCTCCTGACGGGCGTCGTCACCTTCCTGGCCGTGCGGCGGTCCGTCGGATGGTGGCGCCCCGCGAGGCCCACGGGGGACGAGGTCCGGCACGTGGCCCGGTATGGGGCCTGGATCAACGGCTGGATGTTCGTCACCACCCTGATGCTCTCCACCGAGGTGCTCATGCTGTCGGTCCTGGTCGGACCGGAGGCGGTCACCAGGTACACCTTCTCGGCCTTCGCCGTGCAGTTCGCCATGTCGATGTGCCTGATGACCGCGAGCGCGCTCGCGCCCACCATCGCGGCATCGCTGGGCGCGCGGCGGACTGCCGAGGCCGCCGAGCTGATCCGGGTCACGCGCGAGCTGGTGCTCACCATCGCGACGATGGCCGCCAGCATGAACATCCTGGGCAACGCCGCCTTCGTGACCCTCTGGGCCGGACCCGAGCAGTTCATCGGCCCGGGGGCGAACGTCTGCATCTCGCTCGCCTTCCTGCAGGTCGCCCTGATCCGATGCGACGCGCAGATCCTGGAATCCGGCCTCTCGATCCGGGGCGCGGTCGGGATCGGCCTGCTGTCCTCGCTGGTGGCCATCGGGACGGGGGCCTCGGCCTACCTCCTGACGGGCGGGGTCCCGTGGATGATCGTCGGCCTGATCGTCGGCCGCCTCGGCATGTCCTTCGCCCTGCCGGTCTTCGTCGGCCGGCTGCAGCCCTCGGGCCTCGGCTATCCCATGAGGCCGCTGCTGGCCTCGGCCGCCGTGGTCGCGCTGTCCGTCGCCGCCTCCGGTCATCTGCAGCAGACCGGGAACCTCGTCCTCACCGTGGCCGGCATGACCGGCTTGGCCCTGGCGGCCCTGGTCGCGATTCCCTCGCCCGACACCCTTCGGCGCGTCATCGGGAGGTCGCTGCGGCGATGAAGGTCTCGATCTATCTGATCCTCGAGACGATCCTCCTCGTCTGCCTGGTCGTCTGGTTCTACCTCGCCAAGCCCGGGGCCGACCCCCTGACGATCTGGATCTGCCTGGCGATCTTCTATGCCTATTTCCTGCTCGCCTTCGTCTCGCCGACGACGGTGGTCGACGGGCGTCCCTCCTACCTGTCGTTCCGGTTGGGGTTCCTGACCTTCTCGTACCTGCTCTACTTCTCGCCGTACCAGGAGTACGTGCTCGGGCTCGATCGGCTCGGCTTCAGCTTCTACGTCCGCGACACCTTCCGGGAGAACAGCAACCTGGCGGTCATCGCGGCGACCATCGGGGTCGTGGCGTTCTGCAGCGGGGTCCGAAGCGCGCGGCGGCGGGCCTCCGCCCCCGCAGGCGGGGAGGGCTGGCGGATCAGCCCCACGCTGAGCTGGGTGGCGGTCCCGTTCCTGATGATGCTCCTGGGCCTCTACTTCGCCATGGGCTGGCGCAGCTCGGGCGAGGGGAGCTACACGCAGACGGCCAGCGGAGGGATCGTGGCGGACGGCGCCGTGGTGATGATCCTGATGCTCTGCATGCTGATCGTGGCCCGCGCGGTGATCCTCCTGGCCGCCAGGCGCCGCCTGGATCCCTTCACGGCCCTGGGCCTCGTGCTGTCGCTGTGGTGGGCGTTGCGGCTGCTGTCCTTCGGCGACCGGAACTCGTTCATCCTGATCCTGATGGCGGGGGCGGTGGCCGCCTCGACCTATCTCCTCAGGATGTCGCGCCTCGTGCTCGTCGGCGGCTTCGTCGCCCTGCTCGTCCTCTACAACGCCGTCGAGATCTACCGGCAGCAGGCGCTGCAGCCGGGCGCGAGCCTGTCCGACGCCTTCGCCATGTCGCAGGCGGAGGACTCGGACCGGGAGTCGAGCTTCAACATCACCACCATCGCGCTGCGGGCCACCTTCGACCTCGCGCCCGCCGAGCACAACTACGCGCTCGGCCTCTACAAGCTCGTCGGCGTGCTGGGGGCGGTCCCCTTCGTCCGGGGCATCATCTTCGGCGACAGCCTGGAATACGACACCACGGCCGCGGCCCTGACGGACTTCGTCCTTCCCCCGGACGCGGGCTGGAGCGTGGGCACCGGCATCATATCGGACTTCTACCTGGACTTCGGCATCCTCGGGGTCGGCCTGGGGCTGTTCCTCGTCGGGTGGATCGGGGGGGCGGTGGAGAGATACGCCCGGCGGAACCCGCGCGCGGAGACGCCGGCCCTGATCTATTGCCTCTCGGTCGCGCTCTTCGCGGAGCTCCCGAGATACGCGGCGGACTTTCCGGTGCGGATCGTGGCCTGGGCCCTGCTCCTGGCGTGGTTCGCCAAGCTCGTCGATGCGAGCCGCCGCAAGGCGCACGGCCGATTGCAGTTGAGGAGGGGCGATGCCTAGGGGATTCGGGGCGGTCCGGCGGGTTCTTGGCGCGCTGCATCGGCGGCTGTCGCCGATCGGCCATGCGAGGAGCATCGGCGTGACGGTCGGGGAAGGCTGCCGCCTGATCGACGTGCGCTTCAGCTCGGAGCCCTATCTGGTCACCCTCGGCGACCGCGTGAGCGCCACCTCCACGCGGTTCGAGACCCATGACGGCGGGGTCTGGGTCTTCCGGCCCCAGATGCCCGGGATCGACGTGGTCCGCCCGATCACTGTGGGGAACGACGTCTTCATCGGCTACGGCAGCATCATCATGCCGGGCGTGACCATCGGGAACAACGTCGTCGTCGGCGCGGGCTCGGTCGTGACCAAGGACGTGCCGTCCGACGTCGTGGTGGCCGGGGTGCCGGCGAGGATCATCAAGTCGGTGGAGGACTACCGCTCGGGCGTGCTCGGGAAATCCCACGACACCAAGGGCATGGGCGAGGCCGACAAGAGGGCCTATTACCTTCGCGCCTTCGATGGCCGGTAGGGGTCTTGGCGGGGGAGGCGGAGGATGAAGCCCCTCACGCTCGGGGCCTACATCGACGGGTCCCTGGCCTATCTCGCGGCGGTCCTGGCCGTCGTCGGGGCCATGAGCCTCTGGGCGGCGACGCGCCGGATGCGGCGAGGGACCCTCCTGCTGTCGGGCTGCACCTACTTGATCGTCCTGAGCCAATTCCCGCTCCCCGACCGCGACCGGCTGGCCTGCCCCTTGCGCGCGGCCGAGCCGAGCCTGGTTCCCTTCGTCCCGCTTCTCGGGCGGATGGCGAGGGTCTGGGAGACCGCGCCGAACCTCTCGCATTGGGCGAGCCAGAGCGGCTTCGTCGGCGCCGCGATGAACCTGATCGTCGGCGCGCTCATCGGGGCGCTCCTGGCCGGCTATCCGATCCGCCTGCGGACGGCGGCGGGGCTCGGCCTGGGCCTGAGCCTGGCGGTGGAGCTCACGCAGCTCACCGGGACCTGGGGACTCTATCCCTGCGCCTATCGCAAGTTCGACGTCGACGACCTGATCCTCAACACGGTCGGGGTCGCACTGGGGTTCTGGGTCGCGAGGCGCTGGGCGACAGGACATGGGCCCCGGCGCGGCTGGGACACGACGCCGGAGGGCCGATGCGGACGAGCCTGATGCCGAGCGGGAGGCGGGCCAGGGCATCCGGGGAGCGGCCGCCTGCTAGGGGCGATCGCCCGCGCCGGATGCCGAGCGACCCCGGCTCCGGCCGAGGGCCCGGCACCCTTTACAACCCCCCTGGTCTATGGAACCGCCGGCGGCGAAAACGCGGCCTCCGACTCGCTCGGACCCGAGGCTCCAAGGATATCCGGCCCCATGACGACCGACCCGACAGCTCACTCCGGCAGCCTAATCCCATGAAGGTCGACATCATCATCGCGGGCTTCGGGCAAGGCGGCGCGCAGCGCCAATGCGCCTGGCTCGCGAATGCCTTGGCCGAAGAGGGCGACATCGAGGTGAGGCTGCTCCACTTCCTCGACGGCGAGAACCTGCCCCTCGTGAACCCCGAGAAGGTCGAGGTCGTCCGCTTGCCTACGTCCTCACTCTACAGCCTCGCCAACGTGACCCAGGTGGCGCGCGCCGTTCGGTCCAGGCGACCGAGCGTCGTCTTTTCATGGCTGCATGCGACGGACGTCGTGGTGGGCATGGCCAGGCCCTTCTTCCCGGGCGGGACGAGATGGGTCGTCGCCGAGCGGGACTCCAACTACCCCAGGAACTGGCGCTACCTGCTGCGGCGGCGCATCGGCCGGCACGCCGACGCGATCGTCGCGAACTCGGAGAAGGGGCGGCACTACTGGCTTGGAGCCGGCTACCCGGGCGAGAGGGTTCACGTCGCCAACAACGTCCTCTCCCCCGGGATCGAGAGCGCTCCCCAGGCCGCGAGGCGGTTCGACTTCCTTTATGCGGGCCGCCTGGAAGTCCAGAAGAACGTGGAGGTCCTCGCCGAGGCCTTCTGCATCCTGGCCTCGCGCCGGCCGGATCTTAGGTTCGGGATCGTCGGGGACGGTGGCCTCCGGGGACGGATCCTGGAGATCATCGCCTCGCACGGCGTGTCGGGCCGCGTGATCCTGGAGTCCTACGACCCCAACATCATGGGCCTCTTCCGGAGCAATCCGACCTTCGTCAACCTGAGCCGCCACGAGGGCCTCCCGAACACGATCCTCGAGAACGTCGCCTGCGGGAATCGGATCGTGGCCTCGCGCATCCCGGAGCATGTGGCGGTCCTGGGAGAGGACTACCCCCTCTATGCCACCGACTACGGCGATCCCACGGCCGTGGCCTCTGTCCTTGAGCGTGCGGCCCAGGAGGATTGGAGTCGCCAGACGCTCCACCATGCCGAAGCGCGCCTGAGGGAGATGAGCCCCGAGCGCGTCGTAGGGCAGTACATGAGCATCTTCCGTTCCCTGGGCGAGGACGCCTGACATGATGGTTCGTGCGGTCTTCCGGCTCGCCAAGGGGCCACTGCGGGTGATCGACTTCGTATCCCCGAGGCTTTACATGCGCATCTACCTGCGGCTCCTGCGCGCCGTCGGGGTCAAGGTGACGGGCACGCCGCGCTACGTCTCGCCGGGGTGCAAGCTCGACATCTTCCACCTGATCTCGCTGGGCGACCGGGTCGTGATCTCGGACCGGACGGTGCTGCTCACGCACGACTACTCGCTCACGACGGGGCTCATCGCCATCGGCGAGCAGCCAGAGACCGACAAGGCCTTCCTGCGGCCGGTCGTGATCGAGAGCAACGTGTTCATCGGGATGGGGAGCATGCTGCTGCCGGGCGCCAGGGTGCTGGAGAACACGATCGTCGGCGCGGGAAGCGTCGTCCGGGGGACGGTGGGGCCGAACGCGATCGTGATGGGGAACCCGGCCGTGCAGATCGGCACGCTCACCGAGAAGGCGATGCGGTGGAGGTCGCCCAAGGACTCCGGGATCGGCCTTCAGGTCGACGCGAAATGACCCGGGTCCGGGCGGGGCGCGCATCCGACCGCCGGCAGGACAGGGCCGCCCGGGCCGAGCTCGACCGGCCCCATGCGGATGGCGCGGGACGTGACCGGTCCGGCCAGGCTCAGAAGAACTGGCCGATCTTGCTCGCGTTCTTGGCGACGAGGGTCGGCAGCCCGCCGACCCCGTTGCGGCGCAGCGCCCGGAAGTCCTCGCGGCTCTTCCTGAGGATGCGACCGAGGGAGCGGTTGCTCTCGCCTCCCACGCGCATGTGGACGAAGGTCTTGGGCAGGTGGACGGCGCGGAAGCCGGGCTGGCCGAAGTAGCGCAGCACGGCGTCGTAGTCGGCGGCGATGCGGTAGCTGGTGTCGAAGGCCCCCAGCCGGTCGAGGACGCGGCGGCGCAGGAACAGGGTGGGATGCGGGGGCATCCAGCCGCGCCGGAGGAGGGCGGGCCGGAAGGGCTGGGACCGCCAGGTGCGGATCACCTTGGAGGTGTCGGCGCGCGACACGTAGAGGAGGTCGCCGTAGACGGCATCGACCTCCGGGTCCTCGAAGGCCTTGGCGACGGAGGAGAGGATGTCGGGGGCGGCGTAGAGGTCGTCGGAATGGAGGAGGCCCACGACGTCGCCCGTGGTGCGGGCGAGGCCCCGGTTGATCGCGTCGTAGAGGCCCGCGTCGCGCTCGCTGACCAGGCGGGTCCGGTCGTCCGCGAGGCCCTGGAGGACGCCGAGGGTGCCATCGGTCGAGCCGCCGTCCTGGACGACGTGCTCCCACTCGGACCAGTCCTGGGCATGGAGGCTCCGGACGGCCTCGGCGACGGTGTCGGCGCGGTTCCAGACGGCGGTGACGATGGAGATGAGCATGGCGGGTTCCTTTGAGGCGGGCCGTCGCGTCCGGTGCCGTCGGGGGCGGGGGCCACGGCGGCGCAGGCCTCGGCTAGGGTCTCGGGCGCAGGGGCGGAGCCTCGGGGGGCGGGACGATCCCTCGGGCCGCCCGCTCACTGCCGGGCATACACGTCCTCGTATCGCACGATGTCGTCCTCGCCGAGATAAGGGCCGGTCTGGACCTCGATCAGCACCATGGGGAGCTTGCCGGGGTTCTCCATCCGGTGCTTCGCGCCGAGAGGGATGTAGATGGACTGGTTCTCGGTCACGAGGCGGACCTCGTCGCCCACGGTCACGCGCGCGGTGCCCTGGACGACGATCCAGTGCTCGGAGCGGTGGTGGTGGCTCTGGAGGCTGAGCGCGGCGCCGGGATGGACGACGATGCGCTTGACCTGGAAGCGGTCGCCCTTGGCGAGGCTCTCGAACCAGCCCCAGGGGCGGTGGTCGCGAGGGAAGGTCTCGGCCTGGGGCGCGCCCTCGGCCTTGAGGGTGGCGACGACGGCCTTCACGTCCTGGGCGCGGTCGCGGTGGGCGACGAGCACCGCGTCGGGCATGGCGACGGCCACGATGTCGGTGAGGCCGATGCCGACGACGCGCTGGCCGGGCGCCTCGGAGCGCAGCAGCGTGCCCTGGCAGTCGATGGCGGTGGCGGCCCCCGAGGCGGCGGTGCCCTCCTCGTGGGTCTCGCGCCAGACGGCCGCCCAGTCGCCCAGATCGGACCAGCGCCCCTCGTAGGGGACGACGGACAGGTTGTCGGCCTTCTCCATCACCGCGTAGTCCACGGAGATCGCCGGGGCCTGCGCCCAGGCGGCGGGATCGAGCCGGTGGAAGCCGAGGTCGCGCTTGGCCCGGGCCAGCGATGCCTCGACGGCGGCGAGGAGGGCAGGGGCGTGGCGGCGGGCGGCCTCGACCATCACGTCGGCGCGGAAGAGGAAGATGCCGGCGTTCCAGAGGTGGCGGCCGTCTTCGACCATCGCGCGGGCGCGGGTGGCGTCGGGCTTCTCCACGAAGGCGCGGAGGGGCAGGGCGGTCGGGGCGGCGCCGGGGGCGGGAGCCTCGGCCAGCTCGAGATAGCCGTAGCCGGTCTCGGGACGGCTGGGGGCGATGCCGAAGGTGACGATGCGGCCCGAGAGCGCCGCGGGGACCGCCGCCGCCACGGTGCCTTGGAAGCTCTGGGCGTCGGGGATCACATGGTCGGAGGGGGCGACGAGGACCAGCGCGGCGGGGTCGCCCGTGGCGGCCTGGAGGGTGGCCGCGAGGATCGCGGGGGCCGTGTCCCGGCCCTCGGGCTCGATGAGGAGGGCGGCGGGGGCGACGCCGAGCTCGGAGACTTGCTCGGCCACGATGAAGCGGAAGGCGTCGGTGGTGACCACGACGGGGTGGGCGAAGGCGGGGCCGGTCAGGCGCCGGACCGAGGCCTGGAAGAGGCTCTCCTTGCCCAGGAGCGGCGCGAACTGCTTCGGGTAGCTCTTGCGCGAGAGGGGCCAGAGCCGGGTGCCCGAGCCGCCGCAGAGCAGGACGGGGTGGATCGCCGGGGCCGGAGTGCCGGCCGCGTCCGCGGAGAAGGGAGTCGTCACGAGCATCTGAGGTCCTCCACGGCCCTGAACCAGTCGTAGGTCTGTTCGAGTCCCTGCCGGAGCCCGATCCGGGCGCGCCAGCCCAGGGCGGCGAGGCGCCCCACGTCCATCAGCTTGCGCGGCGTGCCGTCGGGCTTGGAGCTGTCGAAGGCGATGTCGCCCCGGAACCCCGTGACCTCGGCGACCAGGCGCGCGAGATCGGCGATGGAGATGTCCTCGCCGGTGCCCACGTTGATGTGGGAGAGCATGGGCCGGGTGTTCGCCTCGTAGGCCGGACGCGGAAGGTCCATCACGTGGAGCGAGGCCTCGGCCATGTCGTCCACGTGCAGGAACTCGCGGCGCGGCGTGCCGGTGCCCCAGATCGTCACCACCTCGCGCCCCTCGGCCGTGGCCTCGTGGAAGCGGCGCAGCAGCGCGGGGAGGACGTGCGAGTTCTGCGGGTGGAAGTTGTCGCCGGGGCCGTAGAGGTTGGTCGGCATCACCGAGCGGTAGTCGCGGCCGTGCTGACGGGCGAAGCTTTCGCAGAGCTTGATGCCCGCGATCTTGGCGATGGCGTAGGGCTCGTTCGTGGGCTCCAGGGTCCCGGTGAGGAGGGCCTCCTCGGTCATGGGCTGCGGGGCGAGGCGCGGATAGATGCAGGAGGACCCGAGGAACAGGAGCCGCTGGACCCCCGCCGCGTGGGCCTGCCCGATGACGTTCGCCTCGATCAGGAGGTTGTCGTAGATGAAGTCCGCCGGGTAGGCGTCGTTGGCATGGATGCCGCCCACCTTCGCCGCCGCCAGGATCACCGCGTCGGGCCGCTCTGTCTGGAGGAAGGCCCGCACGGCGGCCTGGTCGGTGAGGTCGAGCTCGGCCCGGGTCCGCGTCAGGACCTCGTCGGCCCCCCGTGCCCGAAGGCGGCGCAGGATCGCGCCGCCGACCATGCCGTTGTGCCCGGCCAGGAAGATGCGTGCCATGTGGTTCAGGTCCCCTCGGCTCAGGCCTCGACGCTGACCGGCAGGTCGAGCCCGTGCGACTTCAGGAGCGCGTGCCGGCGCGCGGCCACGAGATCGGCCGCCACCATCTCGCGGCACATCTCGCGGGCGGTGACCTGCGGCGTCCAGCCCAGCTTCTGCTTGGCCTTGGCGGGGTTGCCGAGCAGCGTCTCGACCTCGGCGGGGCGGAAGTAGCGCGGGTCGATGCGCATCACGACCTGGCCTTCACGGACCATGGGCGCGAGGTGGCCGTCCACGCGGTCCACCACCGCGACCTCGTCCACGCCCTCGCCCATGAACCTCAGCGTCATGCCGAGGTCCTGGGCCGCCCAGGTGATGAACTCGCGCACCGAGTACTGGACGCCGGTGGCGATGACGTAGTCCTCGGGCTCGTCCTGCTGGAGCATGAGCCACTGCATCCGCACGTAGTCCTTGGCGTGGCCCCAGTCGCGCAGCGAGTCGATGTTGCCCATGTAGAGGCAGGGCTCGAGGCCCATGGCGATGTGGCTGAGGCCGCGCGTGATCTTGCGCGTCACGAAGGTCTCGCCCCGGCGCGGGCTCTCGTGGTTGAAGAGGATGCCGTTGCAGGCGTAGAGCCCATAGGCTTCGCGGTAGTTCACCGTGATCCAGTAGGCGTACATCTTGGCCACGGCGTAGGGGCTGCGCGGGTGGAAGGGCGTCCGCTCGGTCTGCGGCGTCTCCTGCACGAGGCCGTAGAGCTCGGAGGTGGAGGCCTGGTAGAAGCGGGTGGTCCTTTCGAGGCCCAGGAAGCGGATCGCCTCCAGGAGGCGCAGCGTGCCGATCGCATCCACGTCGGCGGTGTATTCCGGGGCCTCGAAGCTCACGGCGACATGGGACTGGGCGCCGAGGTTGTAGACCTCGTCGGGGCGCACCTCGGAGAGGATGCGCGTGAGGTTCGAGGTGTCCGTGAGGTCCCCGTAATGCAGCCGGAATCGGCCATCCTCGTGCGGGTCCTGATAGATGTGATCCACCCGCTGCGTGTTGAAGAGCGAGGCGCGCCGCTTGATGCCGTGCACCTCGTAGCCCTTCTCGAGCAGGAACTCCGCCAGGTAGGACCCGTCCTGGCCCGTGATGCCGGTGATGAGGGCTCGCTTGGTCACTCGGGATGACTCCGACTGGTTAGGTTTGTCTCGGGACCCAAGGGCGCCCGGGGTCCGGGCCGTCCCAGGGGCGGCTGCGCGGGCCGGGCCATTGGGCGCCCGACCGGCAGGACTTCGAGGAGGCGCCGCGGCGGGGCGCTTCCCCTGCGACGCGGGGCCCATGGCACGGGCCGGGATCGCTGTCCATCCCGGGGCGCGAGCCTGGGCGAAGGCTCGCCGGGCAGAGGGGCGCCTGGGATCAGGCGCCCTGGCGGTGGAGGATGACGGCGAGGGTTTTGCGGGCGATGCGGAGGTCGAGGGCGAGGGAGGCGGTTCGGACGTAGAGGAGGTCGGCCTGGACCTTGGCGCGGATGCCGTCGGGGCCGTCGGCGTAGCCCAGCTCGGTCTGGGCCAGGCCGGAGATGCCGGGCTTGACGGCGTGGCGGTCGCGGTAGCCCGGGACGGTGTCGGCGTAGACGAGGGCGTGGGGGTAGTAGTCGGGGCGCGGGCCGATCAGGCTCATCTCGCCCTTGAGCACGTTGAGCGCCTGCGGCAGCTCGTCGACGCGGGCGCGGCGCAGGAGCTGGCCCAGCGGGGTGATGCGGTGGCGGTCGAGGGGGTCGAAGGCGCCGCGCTCGATGGGGGCCGCGGCCATGGTGCGGAACTTCCAGGCCCGGAAGGGGCGGCCGTGCCGGCCCATGCGCTCCTGCACGAAGAACAGCCGGCCGCGGTTGAGCCAGGGGTTGAGCGCCAGCAGCGCCAGCGCCGCCAGCGCCAGCGGCACCAGCAGAAGCCCCGCCCCCACAAGGTCGAAGCCGCGCTTGGCCAGCGGATAGGCCCGGCCCGCGCCCGCGCGCCGCCCCCCCAGCCGCCGCAGCCCCGGCGCAGGCCCCACAGGAACGCCGCCCGCGCGCGGCATCTGGCTCGACCAACCCAACATGGCTGTCCCTCGTCTGTCCCCGCGCAGATCGCAGGGTTAACGGGCCGTTAACACCCCACAACCGGAGCGAAAAGATGGTGGAACGAGATCGGCCTCCAACTGACGCCCATGTGGCCGGAAAATCTCAGGTTTCAGTTGGTGGCTGACGGAAACGTGATCTTGGTGCCTGCTCTTTGGGCGGTCCGTGAACGCAACCCCGAGGAAGTAAAGGCTGCTAGCTGATTCGCGTCAGGGATGTGCTCGGAATTGGGCCTGAGGGCTGTAGCCTGCGCCATCAGGGCTTTTGACGGGCCGGGCGGGCTAGGCGGGCGGGGCACGACTTCCGGAGGTGGTGACCGGACGCTTCCTGGCCGAGGCCGACGGCGCCTGGGCGGCGCGGCTCACCGACCCAGCCTCGGCCACGGCGACGAAGTTGCGGAGCTGGTGCAGCGTGAAGGACATACACCTTACGGAACAGGCGAAGCGCCGCCTCCGCAAGCGGGGTGCCTTGACCCACCTCCCGTCCCGGTGCACGGCTCCTCCAGTGGGACGTGAAGGGGATCGGCAACCATGCGCATTGCGATGATCGGGACGGGTTATGTGGGCCTGGTGTCGGGGGTGTGCTTTTCCGACTTCGGGCACGAGGTGGTCTGCGTGGACAAGCACGCGGGCAAGATCGCGGGTCTGCAGCGGGGCGAGGTGCCGATCTACGAGCCCGGGCTGGAGGCGCTTTTGGCGCGCAACGTGGCCGAGGGGCGGCTGTCGTTCACCACCGACCTGGCGCAGGCGGTGGGCGGGGCGGACGCGGTGTTCATCGCCGTGGGCACGCCGTCGCGGCGGGGCGACGGGCACGCCGACCTCAGCTACGTCTACGCCGCCGCGCGCGAGATCGCGCAGGCGGCCTCCGGGCCCACGGTGGTGGTGACCAAGTCGACGGTGCCGGTGGGCACCAACCGCGAGGTGGCGCGCATCCTGCGCGAGGCGCGGCCCGAGCTCGCCTTCGCGGTGGCCTCCAACCCCGAGTTCCTGCGCGAGGGGGCGGCCCTCGACGACTTCATGCGCCCCGACCGGGTGGTGGTGGGGCTGGACGGCCCCTCCGAGCCCGCCCGCCAGGTCATGGCCGAGATCTACCGCCCGCTGTTCCTGCGCGACTTCCCCATCGTCTGGACCGACCTCGAATCGGCCGAGATGACCAAATACGCCGCCAACGCCTTCCTGGCCGCCAAGATCACCTTCATCAACGAGGTGGCCGCGCTCTGCGAGGCGGTGGGCGCCGACGTCAAGAGCGTGGCCCGCGGCATCGGCCTCGACGGCCGCATCGGCCCGAAGTTCCTGCACGCCGGCCCCGGCTACGGCGGCTCGTGCTTTCCCAAGGACACCAGCGCCTTTGCCCAGACCGGGCGCGACCACGGCGTGGCCCTGCGCCTCACCGAGGCGGTGATCGCCGTCAACGAGGCCACCAAGGCGCGCATGGTCGACAAGCTCGCCGCCCTCGCCGGCGGCGCCCTCGAGGGCCGCACGGTCGCCGTCCTCGGCGTCACCTTCAAGCCCAACACCGACGACATGCGCGAGGCCCCCTCGCTGGCCATCGTCCCCGCCCTCCAGGCCCGGGGCGCCCGGGTCCGCGTCGTCGACCCGCAGGGGCGGCGCGAGGGCGAGCACCTGCTCCCCGGCGTCGCCTGGCTCGACGACCCCTACGCCGCCGCCCAGGGCGCCCACCTCGTCGCCATCCTCACCGAGTGGAACCAGTTCCGCGCCCTCGACCTCCGGCGCCTGGCCTCCGCCATGGCCGAGCCCCGCCTCGCCGACCTGCGCAACATCTACTCCCCCGACGAGGCCCGCGCCGCCGGCTTCCACGCCTACGCCTCCGTCGGCCGCCAGGGCTTCGACGCCCCACACCCCCTCGACGCCGCCGCGGAATAGCCACCCCCCCGCATGGCCCCCACCCCCCGCCTCCGGCCAGAGGACCACCCGATCCATACCCCACGGGGGGGGGCCCATCGAGGATCAGCGCAAGTCTTCGCCGACGGGCATTTTTCCCGGAGGGAAAATAATTTGACAGCAAGGATGAGGCCTCGATAGGATTTTTCCAAAACAGGGGGTGCATATGACCAAACGTGTGGCAGTGATCGGCGCGGGTCCGTCGGGACTGGCGCAGCTTCGGGCATTTCAATCGGCCAAGGCCAAGGGTGCGGAGATTCCCGAGGTCGTCTGCTACGAGAAGCAGTCGAACTGGGGCGGGCTCTGGAACTACACTTGGCGAACCGGCCTCGACGAGCATGGCGAGCCGGTCCATTGCTCCATGTATCGGTACCTGTGGTCGAATGGTCCCAAGGAGGGCCTGGAGTTCGCCGACTACAGCTTCGAGGAGCACTTCGGTCGGCCGATCGCGAGCTACCCGCCCCGCGCCGTGATGTTCGACTACATCGAGGGGCGCGTGAACAAGGCGGGCGTCCGCGACTGGATCAGGTTCTGCCACGTCGCGCGCCGCATCACCTACGACAAGGCGACGGAGAAGTTCACCGTCATCGTCGAGGACCTCGTGAACGACCGCGAGATCACCGAGGAGTTCGACTGGGTGGTGGTGGCCTCGGGCCACTTCTCGATCCCCAACGTGCCCGAGTTCTCCGGCTTCGACACCTTCAACGGTCGCGTCCTCCACGCGCACGACTTCCGCGACGCGCGCGAGTTCACGGGCAAGGACGTCCTCCTCATCGGGACGAGCTACTCGGCCGAGGACATCGGCTCCCAGCTCTGGAAATACGGCGCGAAGTCCATCACCGTGGCGCACCGCACGGCACCCATGGGCTTCAAGTGGCCCGAGAACTGGAAGGAGGTGCCGATCCTCGAGAAGGTGCAGGGCAACATCGCGACCTTCAAGGACGGCACCACCATGCGGGTGGACGCGATCATCCTCTGCACCGGCTACCAGCACCATTTCCCGTTCCTGGCCGACGACCTCCGCCTGCGGACGAAGAACCGGCTCGCGGCCGCGGACCTCTACAAGGGCGTGGTCTACGTGACCAACCCGAAGCTGTTCTACCTGGGCATGCAGGACCAGTGGTACACCTTCAACATGTTCGACGCGCAGGCCTGGTACGTCCGCGACGTGATCCTGGGCCGCATCCAGGTTCCGGCCTCGGATGAGGAGCGACGGGCCGACGTGAAGGCGCGCGAGGCGGCCGAGGACGCCTGCGCCGACTCGCACGAGGCCATCGAGTACCAGGGCGCCTACGTGCAGGAGCTGATCGACCTGACGGACTATCCGTCCTTCGACATCAAGGGCGCGAACGAGGCCTTCTTCGAGTGGAAGGACCACAAGAAGCAGGACATCATGGGCTTCCGCAACCACGCCTACCGCTCGGTGATGACCGGGACCATGGCGCCCGTCCACCATACGCCCTGGAAGGACGCGCTCGAGGACAGCCTCGAGAGCTACCTCCGGACGGAGCCCGAGCCGTCCTCCCTCCAGGAGGCGAGCTGACCCGAGGTCAGGTCGCGATCGCGGCGATTCCGGCGAAGACGATGAGGACCCCCAGCCATTGGGTCGCCCTCATCGCCTCGCCCAGGAAGCGCCAGGCGAGGAGGATGGTCACCAGCCCGAAGACGGACGAGGTCACGGCGGCATATTCCGGCGACGGGAACCGGGCGGCGGCGACCACGAGGCTGATCGCCGTGGCGTCCAGCGCGCCCACTAGCACCAGGGGCCGCCATTGCGCCCGGGCAGGCGCGAGCGGGATCCGGGCCAGGATCATCCAGCCTCCGACGCAGCCGAGCGCGACCAGGCGCGCCACGACCGTGACCGTCAGCTCGCCGCCGTCCGACGCAGCCCTCTGCGCGAGGCCGAAGGTCAGCGCGAAGCCCGTGGCGCCGACGAGCGCCCAAAGGATCGCCTGGCCTCGGGGGCCGGCCGGCTCGTCCTCGCTCCGGGAGGCCGCCAGGGCGAGGCCGGCGACGATCGCGAGGATGGCGGCCCATTCCCAGAGCGCCGCCGGACGGCCCTGGTGGGCCGCGATGGTGAGCGAGAGGACCGGGTAGGAGCCGCAGACCGGCGCCACGAGCCGGACCGGTCCGATCGCGAAGGCGCGATAGAGGCCGATGCTCGCGGCCGCGAAGGCGAGGCCGGCCAGCAGGGCCAAGGCGAGCGACGGCCAGGGCAGCGGGTTGCCTTGGTCCGCAAGAAGGGCGACCGGGGCGAGGAGCGCCGTCCCGGCGAGGAGGGCCGTGAAGAGGAGGGGCGCGATGTCTCCCCGGGGGCTGACGATCCGGACCACCATGTCGTGGACCCCCCAGGCGAGCGCGGCAAGGGTCCCCATGAGAAGCGACAAGACGACCTCCTACGCCGTGGCGGGCATTTGAACGTTGCAGCCCAAGGAAAGGCTGATATTCATTTGGATCAAATAAGTTTACGCACAAGCAAGATGCCTGGCAACGGAGGTCTCATGCTCGACAACCCGTATCCCCATATCGTTCCAGGGCCGCCTCGTCCAAGCCGCATCCTGACGGCAGGCCTCGCGTCGGGGCGGGAGCGCCATGAGGTGCCGGGCGGAGGGGCGCTGCTCGTGCGGATCGGGGCCGGCGACCGGGTCACCATCGCCAATGTCGAAGGTGGCCAGCCTTGCGAACTCCTGGCCGCCGACGCCCGGGGCCGTCTCGACGCAGGCCTCCTCGGGACGCGCGCGAGCGGAGACGCAGGCGGCCTCCGAGCGATGCTCGCGGGGGCGGACGCGGCCTGGAACGGCCTTGGTCGGTTGCGCGCCGGGCTGCTGCGCAGGGGGATCGACCTGGGCCCGGCCACGAGCGTGAACCTGTTCGGTCCCGACACGCGGGCCGGCGAGCAGGCCGGCTTCACGGCGGTCGCGGATTGCGATCTGGTCGTCGTGGCCCCCGCCGTCTCCATGTCCCCCCACGACCAGGATACGGCCACGCCGCTGATCCTCACCATCGACCGTGCCCGCCCTCGCGATCTCTTGGGGCATGACCTGCCGGAGCCGCTGGCCGATCCGGTGCTCGACCTGCGGGTGAGATCGGCGACCGCCGAGAGCTTCCTGGTGAAGGCCGGCGACTACATCCAGGTCATCGACGTGGACGGGCGCCAGTGCACCGACTTCCAAGCCTTCGACGCCCGCAAGCTCGACCGCGGCATCCAGCATCCGATCGACGTGACCACCTCGCGCACGCTCATGGGCCACGACTTCTCCCGGCCCGGGCTGCACTCCAAGTACTACGATCAGGAGATGGTCCCGCTGGTCGAGGTCGTGCAGGACACGGTGGGGCGTCACGACGCCTTCGCCCTGGCCTGCAGCGCGAAGTACTACGACGACATCGGCTACCCGGGGCACCCGAACTGCTCGGAGAACTTCAACCGCGCGCTGGCGCCGCATGGGGTGACGGCCCGGCCGGGCTGGATGGCGGTGAACCTGTTCTTCAACACCAGCATCGACGCCCATGGCGTCCTCGTCTCGGACGAGCCCTGGTCGCGCCCGGGGGACTACGTGCTCTTCCGCGCGCTGACCGACCTGGTCTGCGTCAACTCGGCCTGCCCCGACGACACCTCTCCCTCCAATGGCTGGAACCTCACGGATATCCACGTGCGCACCTATTCAGGCAAAGAGAGCTTCTCCCGCGCGGTCGCGTATCGCCCGACCTCCCAATCGGAGCCCCGCATGACCAAGGAGACCGCCTTCCACCCCCGCACCTCGGCGCTGACGCGCCACGTGGCCGAATACCGGGGCTACTGGCTGCCGCAGGTCTATTCGGCCAACGGGACGCTGGAGGAATACTGGGCCTGCCGCGAGAGGGCAGCCGTGATGGACCTGTCGCCCCTGCGCAAGGTCGAGGTCACCGGGCCCGACGCCGAGGCGCTCATGCAGTGGGTGCTGACGCGCGACGTGAAGAAGCTGAGCGTCGGGCAGGTCGTCTATTCGGCGATGTGCTACGAGCACGGCGGGATGATCGACGACGGCACGCTGTTCCGCCTGGGCCGCGACAACTTCCGCTGGATCGGCGGCGACGACTACGGCGCGACCTGGATCCGGGAGCAGGCCGAGAAGCTGGGGCTGCAGGCCATGGTCCGCACCTCGACGGACCAGCTCCACAACATCGCCGTGCAGGGGCCGCTCAGCCGGACGATCCTGAAGGACGTGATCTGGACCGCGCCGCACCAGCCGGCCCTCGAGGAGCTGGGGTGGTTCCGCTTCGCCCCGGCGCGGCTCAGGGGCCCGGCCGGCGCCCCCGTGGTCGTCTCGCGCACCGGCTACACCGGCGAGCTCGGCTACGAGATCTTCTGCCACCCGAAGGACGCGCTGGAGCTCTGGGACACGGTCTGGGAGGCCGGGCAACCCCATGGGCTCAGGCCGATGGGCCTCAACGCCCTCGACATGGTGCGCATCGAATCGGGCCTGATCTTCGCGGGCTACGAGTTCAGCGACGAGACGGACCCGTTCGAGGCCGGGATCGGCTTCGCGGTGCCGCTCAAGTCCAAGCCGGACGACTTCGTGGGGCGCGAGGCCCTGGTCCGCCGCAAGGAGCACCCCATCCACAAGTTCGTGGGGCTGGAGATCGCCTCCAACGTCGATGTCGGCCACGGCGACAGCGTCCATGTCGGCCGTGCGAAGGTCGGCGTCGTCACGTCCTCCACGCGCTCGCCGATCCTGGGCAAGAACATCGCCCTGGCGCGGGTGGATGTCGCCCACGCGGAGGTCGGAACCGAGGTCGAGGTCGGCAAGCTGGATGGCCAGCAGAAGCGTCTGCCCGCGCGCGTCACCCCGCCCAGCGCCTATGACCCCAAGAAGACACGCCCGCAGTCCTGACAGGGGTTCGTCGGACGGGAAAAGCTCCCGACAGTTCCCGTCATGACCAAGTCAAGAAGAAGAAAGGTAAAATCCAAGCGTTAATCCGGTCCGGGTTGCCGGCACCCGGCTCCTACATCCCTACGCCCGGGCAAGTTTTTTCTCCCGAGGCAAAAAACGCTTGCTGTTCGGCCAACCTGAGGCACTCTGTCGCAGCCACGGGGACGAAGAGCCCTGGGTGCCAGGAAGGACAAGACAACGGGGAGTGGTCGGATGACCCTGGAACGAACGGATGCGTTGGGGACCGCTAGGCCCTCGGGCGAGCTGATCCGTGCCTTGACGTGGCGCGGGGCCTTTTGGGTCGCGGCGGGGTGCCGCCCCTGGTGCTGTTCTCGATCGGCGGGATTGCCGGCGTCGCGGGCAAGATGGCCTTCGCGGTCTGGATGATCTCCATGTGCATGGGGTTCCTCCAGTCGTTCACCTATGCCGAGATGGCGGGCATGTTCGGCAACAAGTCGGGCGGCACCTCGGTCTATGGCGCCACGGCCTGGCTCCGCTATTCCAAGTTGATCGCTCCCCTGTCGGTCTGGTGCAACTGGTTCGCCTGGAGCCCGGTGCTGTCGCTGGGCTGCGCGATCGCCGCCGGCTACATCCTGAACGCGCTGTTCCCCATCCCGGCCACGGACAGCCAGGCCGTGCTCGACTGGATGGCGGCCAACGCGGGGGCCACGGCCGAGGGCGCGGTCGCGGCGCTCACCCCTGCGGTCCGGACCTGGACGGCCTATGACCTCGCCATTCCGGGGCTCGGCACGCTGCACTTCAACGCGGTCTTCCTGATCGGCGCGATCCTGATGTTGATCATCTTCGCGATCCAGCACCGCGGCATCGCCTCGACGGCCAGCGCGCAGAAGTGGCTGGCGATCATCGTGCTGGTTCCGCTGTTCCTGGTCGGCATCGTGCCGATCCTGAACGGCTCCATCATCGAATCGAACGTCACCGGGCTCGTGCCGCCGAGCGCCGCCTATTCGGGCGAGGACGGGGCCTGGAACGTCGGCGGTTGGACGCTGGTCCTCGGCGCGCTCTACATCGCCGCTTGGTCGACCTACGGCTTCGAGACGGCGGTCTGCTACACGCGCGAGTTCAAGAACCCGGCGCACGACACCTTCAAGGCCATCTTCTTCTCGGGCCTGCTCTGCATCGTCTTCTTCTTCCTGATCCCCTTCTCGTTCCAGGGCGTCTTCGGCCATGCCGGGATGCTGGCGCCGGGGATCGTGGACGGCACCGGGATCGCCGAGGCGCTGGGAAGCATGGTCGGCGCGGGCCGCGTGGTGACGCAGGTCCTCGTGATCCTGATGATCCTCGCTCTGTTCCTGTCGATCATGACCGCCATGGCCGGGTCGTCGCGGACGCTCTATCAGGGCTCCAAGGACGGCTGGCTCCCGCGCTACCTGTCCCACGTGAACGAGCACGGCGCGCCGACCGGGGCGATGTGGACGGACTTCGCGTTCAACCTGTTCCTGCTGGCGCTCGCCTCGGACGTCGCGGGCTACTTCTACGTGCTCGCGATCTCGAACGTGGGCTACATCATCTTCAACTTCCTGAACCTGAATGCGGGCTGGATCCACCGGATCGACTCGCCGCATCTGCCGCGCCCCTGGAAGGCGCCGACGCTCCTGATCGGGCTCAACACCGTCCTGGCGTTCGTCAACGCGCTCTTCCTCGGGGCGGGCGCCAAGGTCTGGGGCTATTCCGGCGCGCTCTGGTCCGGCCTGTTCTTCGCCGCGCTGATCCTGCCGGTCTTCTGGTTCCGCCACTACGTCCAGGACAAGGGCCGCTTCCCGCGCGAGGCTCTCATCGACCTCGGCCTTCCGCCGGACGGCGACACGTCGCACCTGGGCGAGCGCCGGGCGGGGATCCGACCCTACCTCGCCCTGACGGCGGGCGCCGTCCTGGTCCTCTGGGCGAACTGGTTCTTCGTCCTGCCGGGTTGAGGCAGGCGAAATCCTGCCGGGGGCGGCCATCGGGCCGCCCTTTTGGTCGGTGATGTTCTCTCACGGGAAAGAAATCTGCCCTGCAGTGTTGATTTCACGGTCAGGGCCTTGCAAGATACCTCCAAAAAACAAGCAATGGGGAGACCGATGACCAACTCCTGGAGATTCTCGACGCTGGCCGACCGCCACCGTGCCCTTGGCTCCGACCTCGAGGACTGGAGCGGGATGGGGACGGCCTGGAGCTACGCGGGCGATCCCATGCCCGAGTACATGGCCATCCGCACCAAGGCGGGGCTCATGGACGTGTCGGGCCTCAAGAAGGTCCATGTCACCGGCTCGGCGGCGAGCCACATCATCGACCGCGCCACCACCCGGAACATGGAAAAGCTCATGCCGGGCCGGTCGGTCTATGCCGCCATGCTGAACGACGCGGGCAAGTTCATCGAGGACTGCGTGATCTACCGGACGGGCCCCAACGCCTTCATGGTGGTGCACGGCTCGGGCCAGGGGCACGAGCAGCTCACCATGGCGGCGGCGGGCCGCGACGTGTCGATCCGCTTCGACGACAACCTGCACGACCTGTCGCTCCAGGGGCCGCTCGCGGTCGACTACCTCGAGAAGCACGTGCCGGGCATCCGGCAGCTTCCCTACTTCGCGCATATGCAGACCTCGCTCTTCCGCAAGCCCGTGATGATCTCGCGCACCGGCTACACCGGCGAGCGCGGCTACGAGATCTTCTGCCGCGGCCAGGACGCGACGATGATCTGGGACCGCATCCTGGACGAGGGCCAGGAGATGGGGATCATCCCCTGCCGCTTCACGACGCTCGACCTGCTGCGGACCGAGAGCTACCTGCTCTTCTTCCCCTACGACAACTCCGAGATGTATCCCTTCGAGGACGAAGGCCCGGGCGACACGCTCTGGGAGCTCGGGCTCGACTTCACCGTCTCGCCCGGGAAGAAGGGCTTCCGCGGCGCCGAGGAGCACTACCGGCTCAAGGGCAAGGAGCGGTTCAGGATCTGGGGCCTCAAGCTCGAGGGCGACGTGGCGCCCGAGAACGGCGCCCCGGTGATGCGGGACGGCAAGCAGGTGGGCGTGGTCACGCAGGCCATGCATTCGCCGCTCAACGACTGGACGGTCGCCATCGCGCGCCTGCCCGTGGACTGCGCCAACGACGGCACCAAGCTCACCGTGCAGAGCGAGGCCGCCGGCGAGATCGCCGCGACGACGCATTCCATGCCGTTCCACGATCCCGAGAAGAAGCGGCGCACGGCGCAGGGCTGAGGCCGGGTCCGGGGCAGGGGGAGCGGATGACCAAGACCATCTTCGAGCCGTCGATCTTGAGCCGGCCGGTCTACGGCGAGCTGGAGCCGAGGCGGGGGCAGGGGCATCTCATGGTCGCCGACGGCGAGGGCGCCGAGGCGATCCTGGACTGCCTCGCCAGGGCGCCGGAGGCCGCCGCGATGCTGGCCCGGACCCACATCATCTACTGCCCCGGGCCGAACGGCACCGACCTGTCGGACCGGCTCGCGGCGCTGGGGGCGGCGCAGTTCCATCGCGCCCCCTCCTTCGCCGCCGCGCTGCCCCGGCTCCGCCGCGTGCTGGGGGACGCCCGCATGGGGACGCAGGTCTACCTCGCGGGGACCGAGGGACTGATCGGCCAGGCCCTGCGGGAGGTGACGGACGCCGGCCTGCCGCACACCGCCGTGCAGACCGAGCATCGCGGCTCGACCGTCCGGCGGGTGCAGTGCGTCCATTGCAAGGGCATCACCGAGGACGTGCGGACCGACCCCTTCCAGTGCTCGCATTGCGGGCTCTGGCTCTTCGTCCGCGACCACTACTCGCGCCGCATCGCGGCCTTCCAGGGCGTCAACATCGACGCCGAAGATCCGGGCCAGGTGCCCACGCCAGTGGTGAGGTTCCAATGAGCGGCGCCGAGCAGATCCCTGTCGTCGTCAAGGAGGTCGTCCCCGTGAACGACCTCATCACCCGCTTCCGCTTCGTCCATCGCGAGGGCCGGCGGCTTCCCTCCTTCTCGGGCGGGGCGCACACGGTGGTGGAGATGGACGACAACGGCATCCGCCGCCGCAACCCCTATTCGCTGATGGGCGACCCCGCCGACACCTCGGGCTACTCCATCTCGGTGCGCCGCGACGACGTGGGGCGGGGCGGGTCGCTCTACATGCATCGCGTGGTCCGGCCGGGGATGGAGATGGTGATCTCCAATCCCGTGAACCTCTTCGCGCTCGACCTGCGGGCCCGCAAGCACCTCTTCATCGCCGGCGGGATCGGCATCACCCCGTTCATCGCCATGATGGCGCAGGCCCATAGGTTCGGGCAGCGCTTCGAGCTGCATTACGCCGCCCGCTCGCGCAGCCTGGGCGCCTACATGGGCGAGCTGTCCGAGCGCTACGGCGACCGCGTGCACCTCCACCTCGACGACGAGGGCACCCGGCTCGACCTCGAACGGCTGCTGGCCCGGCAGCCCCTCGGCACGCACGTCTACATCTGCGGGCCAAAGCCCATGCTGGCCTGGGTCATCGACACCGCGACTGCCCTGGGCTGGCCGTCCGAGGCGATCCACTACGAGGAGTTCCTCGCCCCCCCGACCGGCCAGACCTTCGAGGTGGAGCTGGCGGCCTCCAACAAGCGGATCACCGTGGGCGCGCACCAGTCGCTGCTGGAGGCCATCGAAGCGGCCGGCGTGGACGCGCCCTATCTCTGCCGGGGCGGCGCCTGCGGCCAGTGCGAGACCGACGTCCTGGCCTGCGACGGCCGCATCCTGCACAACGACCACTGGCTCACCGACGCCCAGAAGGCCGAGGGCACCAAGATCATGCCCTGCATGTCGCGCTTCGAGGGCCGCCTGCTGGTCCTGGACCGCTGAGGGAGGAATCCATGAGCTTCGAGTTCAACAACGTCTCGTTCCGGGGCGACTTCACCTTCCGCAACTCGCCGGCCGGGGTCCGTCGCTTCCCGTTCCCGTTCGACCGGGACCAGTACATGTATTCGGTCAACATCGAGCGGCACCTGCCCGGGCCCGAGGGGTCCGTCTTCGAGCACGCCTTCGACGTGGACGAGCACTACGTCTCCGAGATGAAGGACCGCGCGATGGTCCTGGCCGAGGACCCGCTGCGCTGCCAGTCGCTGCCGCACATGACCCTCGCCGGCTGGGACCTCCTCGAGCTCATCATGGAGTCGAAGGCCCGCGACTATCCGGACTGGTTCGAGCTCCACAAGGACGGCAACCGCTGGCACTGGATCAACCGGCCGCTGGGTATCGACGACAGGTTCACATTCCTCGACGAGAGCACGCTGCCCTACGGGCCGATGGAGTACATCACCCGCCAGACGCAGGGCGACTTCACGCTGCAGGACCAGCGCGAGGGCACGCTCTGGATCGAGGCCGGGATGGTCACGACCCAGGCGGATTGGAGCCTCGACTTCGACATCGGGATGAAGTTCCATGAATGGCACGCCCCCGTGCCCATGGCCCCACGAGATGGGCGTCTTCGACCGGGCGCTGAAGTTCCTGATGAACATCCAGCACGGCCAGCCCTTCCGCCGGTTCAACTGGACCATGACGGTGGACCCGCTGCTCGACACGAGCCCCGAGAACTATCACAAATGGGGTCCTTCCAAGGCGACGCTGACCAAGGAGAACATCGGCCAACGGCAGCATCTGAGGGTGGAGCTCCAGAGCTTCTGGCGCCTGCCGCGCTCGAACGCGCTCGCCTTCCCGATCCGGGCCTACCTTTGCTCGTTCCAGGACCTCGTGACGGTCCCGAAATGGGGCCGCCGCCTCCACCGCGTGATCCAGGACCTTCCCGAGCCGCTGGCGGTCTACAAGGGCTTCGCCCGGAACCGACCGCTGATGGTCGAATGGCTGTCCCAGTACGACGATGGGGCGCCCACCTCGCCGGGGACCGGGCCCGACTGACCTCAACTCTGCGGGTAGGAGATGACGGAGAGGTATCGGGCGGGGAGTTGGTTGAGCTCTTCGGGGCCGTGGCGGGCGTCGGCGTCGAAGAGGAGGCTGTCGCCGGG
>NZ_KK088565.1 GCF_000600335.2 Rubellimicrobium mesophilum DSM 19309
GGCCCTGATCCGGTCTGGTGGCCATAGGCTGCGCGACACACCCGATCCCATCCCGAACTCGGCCGTTAAGCGCGCATCCGCTGATGGTACTGCGCCGTCATAGACGCGGGAGAGTAAGTCACCGCCAGACCTGACCAGAGCCCCCCCTCTCTCTCCCAGCGCCCCAGGCCCCCCAAGCCCAGGGACCCTCCGGATCAGACACGCCTCGCCGCGGGGTGGAGCAGCCCGGTAGCTCGTCAGGCTCATAACCTGAAGGCCGCAGGTTCAAATCCTGCCCCCGCAACCAAAACTGATTGCAAGGCCGTCCCGAAAGGGGCGGCCTTGTTCGTGTTGGCGCCGACCCCGTTGCAGGCCGTGGCCAGCGCCAGAAGCCCGGCCAGCGCGCCCTCCAGATTGTCCGTCGTCAGGTGATTTGAGACCGGTGGCGTCGCTCAGGATCGGAGGGTCTGGTCCATCTGGGTATGAGGTTAGGCGGTTGCGGCGTGATGCTGCAAGCGCCGGTGGGTTAGGGTCTGTCGTTTGATCCGCGCCCGCTCGGCTAGGATGGCCTCGCCGCGGCCGTGATAGACGTCGGCGGGGGTGAGATTGCCCAAGCTCTCGTGGGCGCGAGTATGGTTGTAGTGCTCGACGCAGGCTGAGACCTGCTCCTCCAGATCGCCGGGCAGGTAGTAGTGTTCGAGCAGGATGCGGTTCTTCAGGGTTTGGTGCCAGCGCTCGATTTTGCCTTGGGTCTGTGGGTGGCGTGGAGCACCTCGGATGTGGGTCATGCCTTGGTCCTCGAGCCATTCGGCCAGGTCGCTGGCGATGTAGCTAGAGCCGTTGTCGCTCAGGAGCCTGGGCCGGTGCCGGACCTTGACCTGATCGAGCCCTGAGGCACTGAGCGCCAAGTCCAGCGTCTCGGTCACGTCCTCGGCCTTCATGGTCGTGCAAAGCTTCCAGGCCACCACGAAGCGCGAGAAGTCGTCGAGCACGGTGGACAGGTAGTACCAGCCCCAGCCGGTGACCTTGAGGTAGGTGAAGTCGGTTTGCCAAAGCTGATTGGGCGCGGTGGTCTGGTCTTTGAACTCCTCGGCCGCCTTGACCACGATGTAGGCGGGGCTGGTGATCAGGTCGTGGGCCTTCAGGAGGCGGTACACCGAAGCCTCGGACACGAAGTACTTCTGCTCGTCGGTGAAGCGCACCGCGAGCTCGCGCGGGGACAGCTCCGGCTGATCGAGAGCCAGCGCCAGAATCCGCTCCCGCACCTCCTCGGGGATGCGGTTCCAGACCCGGCTGGGCCGGGAGGGGCGGTCCTCCAGGGCCTCAGGTCCACCGACCTGGTAGAGCTCGTACCACCTGTAGAAGGTGGCGCGTGGGATGCCGAGCTTCTCCAGGGTGCGCCGAATGGGGAGATGGGACTGCTCCACCAGGCGGATGATCTCGGCCTTCTCAGCGGCGGGGTACCTCATGCGTCGTCGCCCCCAACCCCGCTCATGCTTTTTTGAGCAGGCGGTTCTCGAGGGTGAGGTCGGCGACCAATTCCTTGAGGGCACCGGCCTCGCGGCGCAGGTTCCTGACCTCATCCGAGGTCGCCGCCCGAGCGGTGTCGCCGGCCAAGCGCTTCTTGCCCGCCTCCAGGAACTCCTTGGACCAGCCATAGTACATGGACGAGCTGATCCCCTCGTGCCGGCAGAGCTCGGCGATGCTGTCCTCGCCTCGAAGGCCTTCCAGCACGATGCGGATCTTCTCCTCCGCCCCGAACTGGCGGCGCGTGGCGCGCCGGATGTCCTTCAGCGTGGCCTCGGCCGAGGGCTTCGTCTTTGTCGGTCCGGATGTCTGCTTCATCTTCGCTCCTTGGCGGCTACGATGAACCAGACATCCTCCTCTCACGAAATGCCCAGGTCTGTCTCATGGGCGCTGATCCGGGACACGCGTCCGCCATTCAGGACGCGTTGTCTGGACTGGAGAAGGTCAACGTCGGCAGCGGCGACATCAAGGCGGCGCTGTTGCAAGGCGGATCGCCTGCGACGCCCGAAGATCTGCGCAAGCGGTTCGAGGCCTTCCTGAACGATCGATGCAAGGGCAAGGACACCACGAAGCTGCGCTTTGTGGTTGAGTAAACGTCCGCCGACCTCCTCTTTGAAAGAGACGAACTATGAGTGACCAATTGAAAATTGAAAGCGGGAAGAGCGGCGGATCGGTCGAATGCCTCGGCATGACATTCCCGAGCGAGGACGCGCGGCGTGACCACTTCCTCAACCTCCTGGCGGGGAAGCTGAAGGAACCTGCCTTCCGAGCTCAGGAGGGTTTTCCCAAGGGAACAGATGACGCGATCCTCGCGATGTCGGATCCGCCTTACTACACCGCCTGCCCGAACCCATGGCTTGCGGGGTTCGTGACGCACTATGGTCGCCCCTACGATCCGGCCGAGCAGTATGCGCGCGAGCCGATGGCGATCGACGTGTCCGAAGGGAAGACCGATCCACTTTACAAGGCGCACTCCTACCATACCAAGGTGCCGCACCTGGCCATCGTACCTTCCATCCTGCATTACACCGAGCCGGGCGATATCGTGCTGGATGGTTTCTCGGGCTCCGGGATGACCGGCGTTGCAGCGCAATGGTGTGGGTTAGCGCCAGCCGCCTATCGCCACAAATTGGAGATCGAGTGGAAAAAGAGCGGGCGTGCCCTCCCCCAAAGTGGGGCGCGCGCCGAGTAGTTTTGAACGATCTGTCGCCCGCAGCTACATTCATCTCTGCCAATAACAACGTTCCGTTCTTTTCTGATTCCTATGAAAGAGCAGGAAGGAAGCTGCTAGCTGAACTTTGGTCGTCGATACATTGGATGTATGAAACAACCCATAGTGACGGAAAGTCATTAGGGCGAATCGAATATACTGTTTGGAGTGAGGTATTCATCTGCCCAAGCTGCAGCGGAGAAAACGTTTTCTTGGATGCAGAGAAAGTTTCCTATGAAGGTCAGCGAGATCGCATTCGCTGTAGCTCTTGTGGAGCCGAAGCTCGAAAAGAGGAGATGGCGCTCGCCCAAACGCAGTTCTTGGAAGATGGCCATGTTCAGTGGCGACCAAAGCGCGTGCCGGTTTCAATAGCCTACAAGTTCGGATCGAAGGTGTTCGAGAAGAAACCAGATCAAACCGACCTTGATGTGCTGAGGAGAATTGAAGAGCTTGAATTGCCCTCAGCTTTTCCTCACGTTTCCTTTCGTTCGTCGAAGACCTTCAACGAAGGGCGGATGCGAACTACTAACACCAGAAATACGAGAAGCATCTTCTTACCACGAGCAGCACATGCATTGGCGAAACTATGGGCTTTGGCCGAGAGAGAGAGCGATAAAAAGCTCCGTGTGAATCTTCTGTATAGTATCGAGCAAGCAATAATTAGCATGAGTATTTTCAATCGGTATCGCCCTACTGGTTACTCGCAATTCGGCCAACATCTAACAGGCGTTTTCTATGTTGGATCGCAGCATGCAGAGTGCACTCCGTGGTACATTCTCGAAGGAAAATTCGGCCGTGTAGAAAAGGCGTTTCAAAGCTTTAGGACAACGTATGGAAATGCCATAGTTGGTGCAGGCTCCTCCATGGCGCTGACTTGCCCCGACAATATAATTGACTATGTCTTCGTTGATCCACCGTTCGGATTCAATATCTTCTATGCTGATCTGAACAAAATCGTTGAGGCTTGGCACCAAGTCATCAGCGATGTTGATGGAGAAGCGGTTATCGATGATTATTCAGGAAAGGACATTCGTGTTTACCAGAGGCTGATCAAGGGTTGCTTCTCTGAGTTTTTTAGAGTGCTTAAGCCTGGTAGGTGGATGACGGTCGTCTTCTCAAATAGCCAAGCTAAGGTCTGGAATGCGATCCAAGTTGCGTTGCAGGAGGCTGGATTTGTTGTTGCTGAGGTTACAACCCTCGACAAGAAGCAAGGCAGCTTTAAGCAGGTTACCTCTACCAATGCCGTCAAGCAGGACCTCGTTATCTCGGCATATAAGCCAAATGGTGGATTGGAGCAGCGTCTTGCTGAACGGGGCGCCGCGCCGGAGTCTGCGTGGGACTTTGTCCAGACCCATCTGCGCCAACTTTCGGTTGCGAAATCGAAGAATGGCATGCTCGAGTTCGTCGTCGAGCGGGACCCTCGTCGTATTTATGACCGTATGATTGCCTGGTTCGTGCGGCATGATGTACCTGTTCCGCTTTCGACTGAAGAATTCCTCGACGGGCTGCGGAGCCGTTTTCCTGAACGAGATGGAATGGTCTTCCTGCCTGAGCAGATCCCCGAGTATGATCGGAAGCGCGCACAGTCGGCTCAACCTCCGCAGATGGAAATGTTTGTGGCCGATGAGCGCAGCGCCATCGACTGGCTGACCGATTTCTTGCGTAAACGCCCCTCAACCTATCAAGAGGTCCACCCTGAATTCACTGCCCAGCTTGGCGCGGGCTGGAAGAAGCACGAAACCCGCCCCGAACTGTCGGCGCTGCTGGAGGACAACTTCCTGCGCTATGACGGGTCGGCCGACGTTCCCAGCCAGATCCACAACTACCTGTCAACGAACTACCATGACTTGCGAAACCTCGAGAAATCCGAACCTCGGCTGAAGGCCAAGGCCAAGGACCGCTGGTTCGTGCCCGACCCGAACAAGGCGCAAGACTTGGAGAAAAAGCGCGAGAAGGCGCTGTTGAAGGAGTTCGAGGAATACCGCAACACGTTCGGCCGCAAACTCAAGGAGTTCCGCCTCGAAGTCTTGCGCGCAGGCTTCAAGGCCGCCTGGGCGAACAAGGACTACCAGACCATCGTCTCCATCGCCAACAAGGTGCCCGAGGATGCCTTGCAGGAAGATGAAAGGCTGCTCTTCTGGTATGACAGCGCCCTGACCCGGACAGGGGGCTGATTGGTGGCGGATGGCGGTCAAAGCTTTGGTGTTGGTGAGTGGTGCTGGCATGCGCGGCATGCTGCACCCTGCCGCGTCGTGGATCGGGAGACGGTCTGGGGCGAGACCGCCTATCGGGTCTGGCTGCCGGGTAAGGACGCCGTCGTCCGCGCCCGGGCGCGCGATCTAGGCCCTCTCGACGCTGTCCAGCCATCGGTCGACCAGATCCTACACACCGCATCCTCGGCAAAGCTGTTGGACGCGCTGGAGGACAACCTGCTCCTGGCGCCGATCCAGTCGAGCGTGGTGCCACTGCCGCATCAGCTCTATGCGCTCAATCGCGCCATGAGCCGCGACAGCATCCGCTATCTGCTCGCGGACGAAGTCGGACTCGGCAAGACGATCGAGGCCGGCCTGATCCTGCGCGAACTGAAGCTGCGCGGCATGGCGCGCAGGATGCTGGTTGTCGCGCCCAAGGGGCTGGTCCGACAGTGGCAGGCCGAGATGCGCCTGCATTTCGGCGAGCAGTTCACTTTCGTTGAACCGGCGGAGCTGTCCGCCTTTCGGCAGTGGCGGAACGATGAGGAGAATCTCTGGCGCGTGCATGATCAGGTGATCTGTTCGCTGGATTCCGTGAAGCCCATGGAGGGCCGACGCGGCTGGAGCGTGGAGCAGCTCCAGACCTATAACCGTGAACGGTTCGAAGACCTGATCTCTGCGTCATGGGATCTTGTGATCATCGACGAAGCCCACCGAATGGGTGGCAGCACGGACCAGGTCGCGCGGTATAAGCTGGGTGCGGCCTTGGCCGAGGCGGCGCCGTATCTACTCCTGCTGTCTGCAACACCTCACCAAGGCAAGACAGACCAGTTTCACCGGCTGATGCAGCTGCTCGATCGCGACACGTTCCCGGATGTGACCAGTATCGCAGCCGATCGCGTTCGACCCTTCGTGGTCAGGACGGAAAAGCGGGCCGCTATCGACGCGGAAGGGAAACCCCTCTTCAAGCCCCGAATGACACGGTTGCAGCCCGTCGCCTGGCTGGATCGACATGCTGCCCAGCAGGGCCTGTACGAAGCCGTCACCGAGTATGTCCGCCACGGATACAACCAGGCCATGGCGGCAAAGCAGCGCCATATCGGCTTCCTGATGATCCTGATGCAGCGTCTGGTGACCTCGAGCACGGCGGCGATCCGCACGACGCTCGAAAAGCGATTGCTCGCGCTCGACGACGATCATGCACAGTTGAAGCTCTTTCCTAACGAGCGTGCAGATGACTGGCACGAACTGTCCGGCGAAGATCAGATCGACATGGCGGTAGCGTTTGAAGCGCTTGCTGATGAACATAAAGATGTCGAGGCCCTGCTGTTCCTCGCGCGGGAGACCGAAGCACAGGGGACCGATGCCAAAGCAGAGGCCTTGCTGGAGCTCATCTACAAGATCCAGCAGGAAGAGAACGATCCCGACCTCAAGGTGCTGGTCTTCACGGAGTTTGTTCCGACGCAAGCAATGCTCGCTGACTTCTTGGAAAGCCGCGGCTTCTCTGTCGTGACATTGAACGGAAGCATGGATCTGGAGGCGCGGTCGCGGACCCAGAAATCGTTCTCGCAGGACGTCCGTATCCTGATTTCTACGGATGCGGGGGGCGAAGGCCTGAACCTCCAGTTCTGCCACGTCATCGTCAATTTCGACATGCCGTGGAACCCCATGCGGGTTGAGCAGCGGATAGGACGTGTTGACCGGATCGGACAGCCGTTTGTGGTGCGCGCCATAAACTTCGTCCTCGAAGACACGGTCGAGTATCGCGTTCGTGAGGTCCTTGAGACGAAGCTTGCCATCATCGCTGAAGAGTTCGGCGTGGACAAAGCTGCCGACGTCATGGACTCGGTGGAGGCAGAGCCGATGTTCGACGAACTTTTCGTCAACGGCCTGCAGAACCCAGATGCAATCGAAGCCGACTGTGAGACAGTTGTATCCCATCTGAGAACGGCGATTGCCGAGCATAGCCAAAGCAGTCAGCTTCTGTCTGGAGGACATGAGCTTGACGCGACCGACGCCCGAAAGTGGCGCGACCACCCGGCTCAGTTCTGGCTGGAGCGGGCGATTACCTCCGGTCTGCCAAATCGCGGCGGCCAGGCCATCAAGGAGGGCGATGCCTGGCGCGTCCGGTGGTCCGGGGATGGCGAGACAAGTGATGTCTGTTTCGATGCGAGGACCGCGGAAGGACGCCCGGACCTTGAATGGCTCACACTCGAGGATCCCAGAGCTCGTGCCTTGATTGCAGATTTGCCTCGATGTGTAGCGGGCCAGATCATGCCGTGCATCCGGATCTCGGGGCTTCCTGGAACCGTCAATGGCGTGTGGTCACTCTGGGAGATCACGCTGTCGGCAGATGCCTTCAGCCGCCGTCGCTTTCTGCCAGTCTTCATCAGCGACGAGGGGCGAGCGTTCCAGCCGACCGCTAAACGAATTTGGGATCTGCTTCTGACCGAGCGTGTGGAAACCATCGGCTCGACCAATGCTTCCATCGGCGTTGAGTTCTTTGGCAAGTCCAAGGATGTAGCCGTCTCTCAGGGCGAACGCATGTTTGCGGAACTGGTCGATGAGCACATGACCCGGTTACGGGAAGAGCGGGACCGTGCGACCTACGCTTATGAGGCGCGCCATCAGGCGATCGGGCGGGTCGGGCTTGCCACGGTTCGGGATTATCGCCGGAAGCGCCTTCAGGCGGAACATGAGGATCGCCTTGCGCGACTAGACTCTGCCGAAGCCTTCGTACCGGACCTGCACGCTGTTCTTCTGCTGCGTGTTGGCCGGCAAGCAGACGCTGGCTCATGACCTCCTGGACGGAGCGGATACTTCAGGCCTTTCCTGAAGACCTATCGCCGTTCTGGATCGCAAGTGATCCGGACAACCTCCTGTTGGATGAGCGCATCCTTCAGGTCTTGCGAGACCGCGGCTTTGAGGTGCTTCCTTTTGAGGATCCGATCGCCTTCCGTGTCGAATATGAAGAACGCTATCGTGCTGCTTGGGATAATGGCGCTTTGGGAACGTGCAAAGCCCTCGTCCTCCAATTCCCCGGAACGGACCTGAGCATTCTGCCGTGGGGACTACCTTCAGTATGCGCGAAGAGTAGACCTGAGCCTTGCCGACCTGATGCCCAAGCTGAACTCCAGTGTCATCCGGCAGATCGATAGCGCCCACCTCGACATGCTGTTCGCCGCCCACAATAACTTTGCTTCCCAGGTTCTTGGCGAGAGCCTGACCAAAGAATTCCTTCTGACACATCTGTTCGAGATCAGTCCACACCTCCTGAGGAGGCCAGAGAGCTTCTGGCGCGAGGCTTTTCGGCTCCTTTACCGCGGCGTGGCATTGCCGCCCCTTCTCGCGAAGCATGTCGCCACAATCCTATCAGGCACAGCCCTGGGGCATTTGCCCATAGAAGACTTGCTCTCATCGAAGAGCACCATGGTCCGTACGGTCCAAACGGCTTGGGGCCGCTTTCTGGAAGAGCAAGGCGTTGAGATCCGTCATACGGATAGTGATGCAGGGACCGAAACTACGAGAAGCGTCGAGATCCCCTTCGATCATGCGGACATCCGCGCCATAGTCGACACGCTCTTCCTTGAAGGCGCGCTTCAGCCAGTAAACGTGCAAACTGCACCAACTGCATTGCCGGACTGGATCAAGCTCGGCACCATTCAAAGCCCAACCAGCCTGCGCGATCTGGTTGTTGCTGGCATTAAGTCGGTGGCGGGGAAGCTCCCTGCTCCGAATGCCACTCACCGCGATTGGATCGATGCAGCAAAGCGGCTGGCAGAGACGATCTCCCGTTTCAATGAACTGCCAAGTGAGGACGCTGCTGTCCTTCGACCCGCGATGCGTGAGCTACAGGTTGAGGCCGATAACAGGCTGCGGGGCTGGGTGCAAAGGTGCTTTCAGGACCTGCCGTCGTTACCCATCGCCAATGCACCAGTCATGGTTCACCACATCCCGCGCTACCTATTGAGGCGTCGGGATGCCGGCGAAGAAAAGATTGCGCTTCTTGTGTTTGACGGGATGGCGCTTGATCAGTGGATACAGATTCGAGAGCACCTGAACTCTCGCGCCCCGAACTTTACCGCTGAGGAAACCGGTTGCTTCGCGTGGCTTCCAAGCCTCACTTCTGTATCGCGTCAGGCCTTGTTCTCGGGTCTGAGGCCACGTGAGTTCCAAAGGTCGATCGAAACGACGGCTCAAGAGTCCAACCTCTGGAGCCGTTTCTGGTCGGAAAGTGGGCTCCATGGCGGCGAGGTTTTATACAGAAAGGCCATCAAGCGCACTGAACAATTGCCAGAACTGAGCGCGGCGATCTCCAACCATTCGGTTAAGGTCGTCGGCATAGTCGTCGATATGATCGACGAGCTGGTCCACGGCGCGATGTTGGGCAAGCGAGGCCTCACAGGCCAGATCCGTGAGTGGTGCGAAACCGGCTTTGTTGAGGAGCTGGTGAGCCTCATAGCGGCCCGTGGGTTCCACGTTTATGTCACTGCAGACCACGGAAACGTTGATGCTTATGGTATAGGTCGCCTCAACCAAGGTGTGATCAGTGAGGTCAAAGGCGAGCGAGTTCGCACCTACCGCAACGAAACGTTGGCAGCGTCAGTTCCGGCAGAGATCGACGCCTTTCAGTTCCGTGGCGCAGGGCTGCCGTCGGATTTCCTTCCACTCTATGCCAGCGGGCGCGGGGCCTTTGTCCCTCCTGGCCATCAGGTTGTCGCCCATGGTGGAATGTCCGTGGAGGAACTGATCGTGCCTTTCGTGAAAATCGCAATGAAGAGAGAAGATAGTGAAGGCTAATGCTCCCCATATTGGCTTTGATCGCTTCATCCGCCTTGATTGGGCGGACACCGCTTTGCGTGTGCGGTCGGGCTTGGCTGACATAACCGAACTCGATCAGATACTCACTGAAGCTCATGCCGGACTGGGGGCAAAGAAGAAGACTAGGACAGTGCTGAATCGCCTTTGGCTGGAACCGCGCGAAGAAGTCTCTGGCTTGGCGCAGCGGGGCGTCGACATTTTCAGCCAGGTCCCGGATGCGCAAGTTGCGGTCCTAACCTGGGGGATGGCGCTTGCTGTTTATCCCTTTTTTGCAAAGACGGCTGAATTCGTAGGCCGACTGACATCCATTCAGGGTGACTGCACCACTGCCGAGGTACACAGACGAATGGCCGAGATCTATGGTGAACGGGAAGGCACCCGCCGCATGACAAATATGGTGCTACAGTCTCAAGTCGACTGGTCCCTGCTCAGCAGGAGTGAGAATGGCAGGACACTGACCCGGAGACCATCAGTGACCGTCCAGAGTCCAGAGACGGTTCAGTGGATATCCGAGGCGGTGCTTATGCATGTCGGGCGTCCCCTCAGTCTTGATGGCATTTCTGGTCAGCCGACGCTGTTTCCTTTCTCTCTGGGTGACAATCTCGGCTACGTGTTTTCGTCGTCTGACTCTCTTGATGTGCGGGCAGATAGTTCAGGAACCCGCATCGTCGGCTTGAAGCATCGGTGATAAGGAGTTGCGCACGTTACCGGGCGCCGGCGATGGTTTAGGAGCTGTCGTCGAAGCGTTCAAGGTGGCGCTCCGCGCGAAACTCGGGCCTGCCGTGCCCTGACTGTGGCTGGGCCGCCCGAGCGCCTGCAGCATCAACGGGTTGCCGATCCGCTCCTGCGGGGCGACGCCGATTGAGTGCGGACCTTCTCAGACAATTCGCTATCATCAATCACGAGGAGAGCGTCCTTTTCTCCGACTAGCCGGTCGCCCTAGGCAGCCAGCGCGGCTTCAGAGGCTCGGCATTCCAGACCCCGGCCGCCATCAACGATGATCTTAACATCAGACATAAGCACGTGCTTAGGACTATGCCGAAGCCTCCATGGTCGTGCCCAGGTGTCCGGTCGAAACGGGGGCCAGTTCATTCGAGCACATGCGCCGACCTGTCGGATGCGACAGCAGCGTCTGGGGTGGCTACAGCCAATGCTCGAGATCAACTCGTCCTGCTGCGTCCTCGACCAACACAGTTGACCCCGCCTCCGTCAGCAGCGGCGTTCCCAGCAGCCTCAATGGTTCTACCGAGACTGCCACAGCAGTGCTAGGAGGCGTCGGCGAAGTCGCCGGCCGCGGCCGGGCTGACCTTCAGGATCTTCGCGGCCAAGAGCCTCTCGCGGGCTTGGACGAACTCGGGCAAGGCCTCGACTGTCCAAAGCGACTTGTCGGACGGAATGCAGTGTCTATCGAGGAAGTTGGAGTCGCGGCTCTCGATCCAATCCCAGAAGGGCCGATTGCTCTTTTCGATGTTCTCACGGGCAAGCAAGATCTGGAGATTACCAAGGGTGCCAGCGAAGCTGAAGATCTCTTCGATCCGGTGGTTGGGCAGGCCCATCTTCATCAGAGCCTTCCGATCCGTCGAGGCTTGAGGAATGATGTGATCGATGTGGTAATCCGCGCCCCAGACCTGATCCTCATAGATCAGGCTCAGAGCAAGGAAGCACCTACGGTCGCCGTACTTGATATCGAGGACCCGGCCCAGAGTGTCTGGCGTGAAGGTCGCCATTCTATTGCTGCGCCCAAGGGCTGTGACGAGCTGGGCAAGTGGAAAATCTGTCGAGAGCCTAAGCGCGTCTCGGATTGTCCCGCGGCAGGTCGAAATGGCAAGGTCCGAGGTGCCGCTGAACGCGCCGTTGACCAACGCCCCGATTAGAAACTTATGCATCGCCCAGCGGGCCAGCACCTCTGCAGGGGTCGAGCCGTCGAACGAGCGACCACTCTTATGCACGTAGTACGCAATTGGCATGAGAGCGTTCGTCGACGTGAGGGTCTCCCGATCAATTCCCATCCGGTTCACGATGTTCAGAGTCGCGACGAGGCTCTCCTTGATGCGCCTCCACTCCGCCTCCATGAGGGCAAGGTTCTCGTTGGTGAAGTTGTCGACTTTATAAGCCACCTCGAGATCGGTGAGAACCAGCGCGGCCTTCAGGACGAAATCCTTCGTCAGCTTGTTGGGCCGCGAGAGCTTTTCGTTCAGGAAGTCGACAAAGTCGTAGATGTCCTGTCGCGCGTTTCTCGAGGACCATTTCGAGGTCACCATAGACATGAGAAGGTCGGATTTCGAGAGTTTCGTACCGGCGTCATTTGCGCGAATGAAAATGTTGAGAACGCGGTCGAGCGACTGATCTTTTTCTACGTAGCAGGAGATAATCTCGTCGTGAAAGACTAGGCTCCGAAGCCGCTCTAAGTTGTTCTCGACAGTGCGGCGCTCGCCGCGGGTTATGCCCGCCGGAAGCTTGTCCAAGACGTCCTTATGTACCCTGTCGAACGCCGCCTCATCCTCGCACTGCATGATACGCGCGAGAGGAAACCAGACGTTCTCGGTCGATTTTCTGGGGTCGTGCTCAGAGAACTTCAGCCCGTAGGAAACGCCGATATCGCTATCGAGCTCATCTTCGTCGCGCTCCTCAGGAGACTTCATGAGGTCGATATAGAGGAATTGTCGGGACCAGGCGTCGGGATTGTTCTTGCGCCCATGCTTGGCGCGCACGGTGTAGGATCCCGCAAGGCCGATCAACAAGGAGGTAAGCCGCTGCTGGCCGTCAAGAACGAGCTTCACGCGCCGCCCATTGAGCGCAACGGGCTGATTGTGAACGTCGCCTGATTTGAAGTTTTCGATGAACCTGTAGGTTTGCCAGCTATCGACTTTCTCCGGATCGACCTCCCACAGCAGGAATGAGCTGATGGGAAATCCTTTGAGCAGTGAGTCGAAGAGGCGCACAACCTGATCGGGCTCCCACACATAGGGTCGCTGGATCGAGGGGAGAAACCAGTCGGTGTTGATGGAGGAGAGGGCTTTATGGATCGTCGTGGCGCTGTAACTCAACTCGTCCTCCACTTTAGGCGAGAGACTACCAGTCCGCTGTTCACCCGCAAGGGTTAGAGCGGCGTGTCCGTGCGCTTTGAGGGATAGGACAAGCCGCTGTGTGTCGGCTATGCATTGGGCCTTTACTCCGTCGGCTTTCCCGTTCCGTGAGGACCCAAGTCCTTCCGCACGTTGCTAGAACGGTATCCCTGCCAGCCATCTAAGAAAGTGGAGCCCCGATGGGGCTGACTGCCTCCTCAAAGTGCGGGCTCGTGGGCGCGGGCGAGCTCGGACGGGATCGTGTCCAGCCCGATGAGGAAGGGATGACGTCCCGCCGCGAGGTTCGCCTCGACCTGTCTCCAGAAGCCTGCGGTGTCTAGGTAGGGCATAATCGCCGGGAGACGGTCGTCTGGGTCCTGTCCCTGGGCCGCGCTGGCGGCCAGCAACGCCCCTTCCAGCGTCCCGGCGGGCCAGTAGGCGGTCCTGTTCGCAGCGTAGTCGAGGAGTTGGCCCACAATCTCGCGCCGCAGTCGGGAGTCGGTTCCCCCATTTTCACCTCGAGTAGCACGGGCACCACGCCGCAAGTCACGAACAGGTGGTCGATGGCCCAGCGGGCGGGCGCACCGTCCGCATCGCGGATGCGGGGCTCGCGGGCGATGAACAGGAACTCGCTCTCTTCGGGTAGGGCGGTAGGGGACGTAGAGAGGAGGCGTCTGTCTCGTCCTCGGCGCAGATCGGTCAGGTGCTCATCTCACTCCCGCATTCCCGGGCGGGGCATCGGCTCCGTCAGGCCCCGAGCCGCCGCCCTGGGCAACGCTAGGGCATTACGCGGCCTTAATGGGGGAGACGAGCTTTCTTCGCCAGGTGGAAGGGGGTTCTGCGCCTGCCGCGTTGCAGGGTCGGCAGCGTCTGTGTCTTCGGCGGCGGAGGCGAAGTAGGTCGCGGGTCCCTGAAGCCACCGGCTGTCGATCCGACCTCCGAGGAGCGTGGCGATTGCCGCGGCTTCGGCAGGTCCGCTCGCCTGCGTGCCGGCGGCCACAATCCCGTCCCGGATGATGAGCTGACGCGTCTCGTAGAGGTGGTCGCAGCCGAAGACGCAAAGGGGGAAGACAATGTCGGGGTCGCGCCGCTCCTCCTCGGAGCAGTCCTTCCGCTTCTTCTTGTGCGCCGCCACGAGGGCGCTCACGCCAAAATTCCTCTGGCATATCGCACAAAGGCCATGGGTGTCCTGATCGAACAGGAGGGCGGCAAGCCTGGACTGCTCCTTGCGGTAGCGGGCAGATGTGCTTCCGTCGGTTTCACCGAGTTCTGCGAGGGCCTTGCGCAGGGCCGCCCGTCGAAGATCGGCAGGCGACGGCGCTTCCGCGTCCGCCGCGGCGGGGGACCGTAGCTGCTGCCAGCTTTTCTGGGCGTCGGTGATGAAGTGGTAGGTGGCCAGCTTCTCGCCCTCGGACCTGTCCACGAAGACGAGGGGCGAATGATAGAAGTACCGCCCCGCCATCGCGTCCTGTAGCGCAGTTCTAGCCATCATCTCCCTGGTGAGCGCGGGGCCCCTGGCGCCCGGGCTCTTCAGGAGGATGTCCCTGAGGATCCTCTCCTCCCGGGTCAGGAGGTCGGTCGTGCCGAGATAGGCGACCTCCGGCCCCTCACGCCGGAAGTTCGGCCCGGACAGGATCCAGCGCAGGACGATGTCCTGGTCGGGGTAGCGATACCTAGGCCTTTCGTCGGCGAGCGCGTTGACGAGCAGGGTCGACAGGAGCCTGGCGTCGCAGAGGGAGACCGCCGCGAAGGCCTTGGCCGTGGCGTTGGCAAGGCGGTTGCGCCACCCGTCGAAGGTGAACCAGAACTCGTCCCCCCGTTCGCAGATCCAGACGTCTGGGTCGTGACGGATGACGTGCTTCAGGACCTCTGCCGTGATGTCCGGGTGATCCGCGGCGTGCTTGGCGGGAACCGTGCGGATCTCGCCTATCCCGGAGTTCCCGGCCACCTTGCGCGCATCATCGAGGTATTTCGCCAGCGCCTTGTGGGCGTCCTTGTGGAGGACGAAGCGAGTCTCGGCGCGGACGTAGCTTTCTCGTGTCGCGGGCGACAGGTTCGGCAGGGTCCAGACATGGTCCCGCGCCAGGGACTGGGTCTTGAGGTAGTCGAGAAGGAGCCCCGCGGTCTGCGGGAGCCCGGTGATGCCCTGGGCCTCGATCTCGGCCAGGAGATCGGTCTCGAGCCAGAACGTCCGCGAGGTGACGATCGCGGCGACGCGGCTCGGGCCCGCGAGAGGGCCGGCCTTCACGCGGTCGAAGTAGTAGTTCTTCTCGGCCGCCGAGACCGCCTGCTTGTTCTTCATGCCATAGATCGGCAGCAGGTCCTCCTGGGTCGGCCAGACCAGGCTTCCGAAGCCGAAATGGTCGAGGATCATGGCCGTGTTGCGGGCCACGATCCCAGGATCCCGCTTCGGGGCCTTCCGGAGTTCGCCGTTCAGCTTGGGGGCCAGCGAAAGAGGAGTAGGGTTCTCGAGAAACTCGCGAAGCTCGTCAGACAGATTCAAAGGTAGTCGCTCCTCTCAGGGCGATCAGGGTGGGTAAGCAGTGTGCGTCCCGATTGCTCGAACCCTGCCGAGGCAAACTGTCGGAGCGATGCGGACTGGTCGTCAAGGTTACTTCCGCACTCGACGGAAGCCCTGCGGTTTCGGATCGCCTTCGGTCGGGCGGACCCACGGAATCTTAGTGTTTCGCCGGCCCAATGTTGGCTACGTCATCGAGGCATCACCAGTGTTCCTTCGGGCGCGCCTCGTCCCGCGGCAGTGATCCATGAGTCCGTTCAGGAATGCTTTGGTTCCAACGCTCCAACCTCGAACGCGCGAGCCTACTCCGCTGCCTGTTGCCGGCTATCCACGGGTGTCAGTTTCTCAATTGTTTCCATCGAGCTGCCTTCTCAGGCCAAGTCTGGAGAGCGAAAGTCCGCTTGGACCGGCGCGCCAAGCGCCAGGCGGTCGCGCGGGGTGACGAGTGCTTCAGGCGGTGCTGGGGGGAAAGACCTCCTTTGACAAAGGGTCCGAGGACATCCTGACGGCGATGGTCTCAGGCGGCTGGCTATCTCGACGGGCCTGCCTGTGGTCCGCCTGCGGCGATCCAGCCCGGCCCCGCCAGATCCTTCCCGAGCGGACCATGGTGCGGCTCACCGGCATCGAGTTCTGGCCCAAGTGGCCGGGGGCGGCACCCCTCTTGGGCGGGACCTATGTCGAGCCCGACGTCGTCCTTCGCTTTGAGGTCGGCGAGCCGGCCGAGCCCTACACCATCATCGTCGAGGCCAAGTACGAGAGGGGCGGCGAGGGCGGGCAGTACGGCGAGCAGTGGGCGCGGGAGTGGATCGCCTGCGGGGCCGAGCCCGACGAGGCCTCGCGGCATCGCGTCCTTCTTGCGGTCGGCGGACTCCTCGGGAGCCGGGAGGTCACGGTTGACCGCCTGACGCCAGCGATCGGGCGCATGAAGCAGACGCTGGGGGTTCCGGGTGATGAGGAGATCCTGACCTGTGCGGCCGGCTGGGCCGACATCCTGGCGGTCGTCGCGGAGGACGCGAGAACCGAGGCCGATTTGGGCCGGCGTCTCGTGCTGGAGGATATCGTCGAAGGGCTGGGCCTGCACGGCTATCTCAGGCTCCTGATGTTCGACGACCTCCTGCCGCTGTTCGAAGCTCTTAACGGCGACTTTGAGCGGTCCCTCAGGGCCATTGGACGCCTTGACGGCGCCGGTGCGGCCATGCCGGCCGGACCGCCTGACCTGCCGACGCTCGGTCCGCCCGCCAGCATGATGAGCTTTTCCGGACTCGACCGCCTGCTGCCGCTGACGGCCGGTCCGGGCGACTTTCCCCGATTGGAGACCTCTTCATGCCTGCCGATCCCAGACGTACCGCAGCCATAGCCGATGTGCGGCGCGCCTATCGCCTGCTCTGGGCCTACCAGCGCCAGATTCTCGATACGATCAAGATCATTGAGGGGGCATTCCCGAACCACGGTTTCGAGTGGTGGAACAACCGACTCTACAATCTCCCGACCCGTGGCCGGAATCCGGCACGGCACTGGGCCTGGGATCTCCTCCCGTTCTACAATATATCTGCTTTCTATCTCCCGGCCGGGCCCGCCCCTAGGGTGCCAGCGCCTGAGCAATGGATGCTTCAGATCCGCATCATCTCGGATGACGCCTACGAGAGTTATGAGGGGAAAGGCGAACGGGACGCGCGGGGCTTTGCGGATGCGGCCGGGTCGCGTTCGAGTCTTGCCTTGCTCGGGTGGAAATGCACCGGCCAATACGATGGGCCCTGGATCGACGGCCTCTGGAACCATGCCGAGTATCCTGACGGCGACGGCAAGGCCTCCGTGCAGTCCGACCCGCCAGTTTCGGTAGTCCGAAAGACCTTCGACATCGCGGACTTGGGCACGCGCGAGGAGGTCGAGCGGGCCGTCGAGGCGTTCAAGGGAGTGCTCCGCAGGGAACTGGGGCTGATCGTGCCCTGATTGACGCCGGAGGGCCACGATATGGAAAAAGCCCTCGGTTGAAGGGCGCCGGGAAGAGGGGTGGCTTGCGCCACCCCCGGGTACCCGATCCTTCACGGGCACCGGCGTCAGGTCAGGCGTCGTCGCATCTCGCGCACGACGCTTTCGCGGACGCGGAGCTGACTTTCGATCATCTCCCGGCCGGACGCTCTGCGATAGGCCTCTGCCAGAACCTGTTCCGCGGTGCGGATGACGCGGGCGAGCTTGTCCTCTCCGCGGCGGTCTTCCGTCTTTTGATGCTTCATGCCTCGAGCCTCCATGCATAACGGCTCGCCGGAATGGCGAGCGCACATCTGCATCGGGAGGTACGGGAGAGACTCACGTCATGGGGCGGCGAGTATCATACCCGCGCTTCCGGTTCAAACCTTTGTTGCGTCACAGCTCCCTGTCGGGCCGGGGGGCAGGGCCGAACGGAAGCGCCAAGGCGTTCCAGGTGTCATGAGGGCCCCCGGAGGCAGAAGCCTACGGGCTCGCTCCCCGCACCGGGCTTGGCAGCTTGCTCGCGGGCGAGCTCCGCCACGATCCGCTCGGGGTCCGTAAGGCCCATGAGGCTCGCCCGTCGATGCGCCGCTACGTAGTCTCCGGGCGTGAGGAGGTCGAGCGCGGCGAGGCCGACCGGCGCCGGAACGCCGAAAAAGTGCAGGAAGGCCGCCCGCGACTGCGCCGGTTCGAGCGGGCGGAAGCCGACCTTGAAAGTGAAGCGGCGCAGCGAGGCCGGGTCGAGCCTGTCGGCGAGGTTGGTCGTGCAGGCGAAGGGCAGGGGATGGTCCTCCATCCAGGTCAGCATTTCGTTCACCTGGCTCACCTCCCAGGTGTGTCGCGCGCCTTCGCGGCTGGCGAGAAAGCTGTCCGCTTCGTCGAAGACGAGAAAGGCCTGCGACTCGCGCGCCGCGGCGAAGGCGCGGGCGATCAGCCGCTCGGTCATGCCGACATAGGGCGAGATGAGGTCGGAGGCGCGCCTTTGGATCACTTCCAAGCCCATGGCATCGGCGAGCCGACGGGCGAATGCGCTCTTGCCGGTGCCGGGCGCGCCGGTGAAGAGGAACGAAACACGGCGGGCTGCCCCGGGCTCGCTCAGGCGTCTGACCAGCTCGGCCACATCGACATCGGCGCTAACGAGGTCGTCCCGCAGCGCAGCGGGCGCGACTGCGATCGGCGGCAACGTGCGGCCGCCGTTCATGGCACGCGCCCCCGCCGCAGCGATCCGGTCGAGGTCCTGAAGGCTTCCCCCCGAGAGCCGGGCTCCCCGGAGAGCCGAGGCGATAATGGCTGGCGGCGTCTCATGCCGCTGCGCGAGGCGGCGGGCCTCCTCGGGCGTCAGCGCGACGCCCTCGCGCAGCGCCAGCCGCGACCAGACGGCCGCGCGCACGGCCGGGCTCGGGCGCCGGATCTCTGCAGCAAGCGTCATCCGCCGCATCACCGCCGGGTCGACCCGTTCCACATCGTTGGCGGTCCAAAGTGTGGGCACGGGCGTGGTCTCGAGGATGCGATGGAGGTAGACCCGCGACGTGGCCGAGCGCTGGCCCCAGAGGCCGGCCAGAGCATGGGGCAGGAGGTCGTCCATCTCGTCGAACAGGATGAGCGCATCCTTGGCCCCGCCCACGAAGCGCTGCCCTAGGCGCAGCGACGAGAGCCGTTCGCTTGCGGAGGGGCTGTCGCCGTCGTCGTCGGCCTCGCCCACCGCGAGGAGCCTGAGCCCGAGTTCGGCCGATAGGGCCTTGCAGAGCTCGGTCTTGCCGGTGCCGGGCTCGCCGTAGAGGAGGATGTTGACACCCTGGGCCCGCTCCGCGACAGCGCCCCGGAGGAGGCGCGCAATCTGGTCCCGGGTTTCGGCGACATGGTCGAAGTCGGACCAGAGCGTCTCGGGCGCGGGCGGCGTGTCGAACAAGCGGCCGAGCAGGTCCTCGACGTTTTCGATTCGCTCGTCGAGACGGACGCGCAGACGTTGGGAGAGGCCGTAGCCCTTGCCCCACCCGTGCCGCCGTCCCTGCTCCTCGGACAACACGAGGCCACTGTCGATAAGTCGGCCCCGCGAGGCGAGGGCCTGTCGGATGGCGGCTAGAGGGCGGCCCGTCATGGCCGCTAACGCCTCCTCGCCCCTCATGCCGGCGCTGTCGGTCAGGGCCTCGAAAAGACGGCCCAGGGGCTCGCCCCGCTCGGCCCGCGCGATGACGACGAGGCAATCGCGCTCGATGGGATCGAGTCCGAGCCAGTCGGCAAGGAGATCGAGGTTGCGCGCAACATCATCGGGCCGAGAGCGCATGTAGGTCCGAAGGCCGGCCTCGATGGCGGCGACAAGGCCGGCACGGTTCGGCACGGGTGTCTGCAGCCGCCGTCCCCGCGGGCCCTCGTGCTCCCAGCCGAGCTCCAGCTCGCAATTCTCGGCCCATTCCGACAGCTCCCGGAGCGCCCGGCCGCTGCGGGGGAGTACGCGCGCGAGGCGCAGGGCAGATACGAGAACAAGGCGAACAGCGTATCGACCGGACATCCAGAACTCCGTGGCGGTTGTTCGGTCCAGATACTGGCGCGGTGTGACAGGATCGGTCGCAGGGCCCACACCGGCACATTGCAAGTCAGCGGTTTCGGGCGCCGTATAGGGAGCAGGAATCCGAGCCACAGAGTCAGCCGGCTTCGGCAGCACGCCGCGCCACGATTTCGCCTTAAGGGCGTGGTGCCTGTCCCTGTCGAGACTGACTGCGGCCCAGACGGCCGCAGCCTTGGCCTTGTTGTCCATCCCTGCGCCCGTGCTGGCGCTGCCGTTCTTTGTAAGGAGCACCTATGTCGGTTTTCACCCGTGCCTTCCCCAAGTCGATCGCCCATCCGGACGGGTCGCTGGACGATTGGCTCGCTCGGCAGGTTGACGACAATCCTTGGTTCTCGGACCTGCTGGCCCGCTGGGAGCCGGCCGGAGGGGTGCGGGCCGACGCGGAGCCGCATCTGCGCCTCGCCGTGCGGGACGGCTACCTCAACTTCTATCGCAACGGGCAGTCGGTCGCGAAGGTGGAGTTCGGGCCCAGGGTCGGCCTGCGCGCCGAGGTCCACGCCAAGTATGTGGAGGGCCCTGATGCGAGTCTGGGCCGGCTCTACCGGCGGATCACCTCCGGCCAGACTGCGGAGGCATCGGTTGATATCGGCGCGTGGATCGAGGAGGCCGACGGCTACAGCGGCGACGAGAAGCGCTTTGTCGAGGAAGTGGTGGCCGTGAGCCGCGACGTCATTGACCTGGAGATGGCGCTTCCCGCCATCGACCTACCGGCGGATGTCGCGCCCGTAGGACCCGACGGCAAGCGGCATCGTGTTGCGCCCCGGATCGACCTTGTCGCACTGGAGCCTGCGGGTCCGGGATGGCGGCTCGCGCTATGGGAGGCGAAGCTCGTCGACGACGGTCGCATCCGCTGTGAGGGCGACGAGAAGATGCCCGAGGTCAAGAAGCAGATCGAGAACTACAAGCTCTGGCTGGAGCATGAGGGGCACGAGGAGCTGGTCCTGGACGCCTACCGCGCGACCTGCCGCATCCTGGTTGGCCTGCACGGGTTCGTCGCCGCGCGGATCAATCTCGCGATCGGCCCGCTGGGCGAGGGCATCCGGGCCGTGGCTGAGGGAGCCTCCCTTCTACTCGATAAGGATGTGCGCCTGCTGATCGACGCCCGGAAGGAGAAAACCTTGAAGTGGGAAAGCTTCGAGGACAACGGGCACAAGGCCAAGCTCGAAGGCCGCGGCATCCATCTCCAAATGGTGCGCGACGACAAGGCCCTGCGGCTGGTCGGTCGTCCGTGACGCTGACGCTCACCGTCCATCGCGGCACGCGCGAGATTGGCGGAAGCTGCATCGAGGTCGCGCATCCTTCGGGGGCGCGGCTGGTGCTCGATGTGGGCCGGCCGCTCGAAGCGGAGCGGGGCGCGCGGAACCTTCTGCCGCGGACGCTCGATCTGACGCGCCCTGCCACCGTGATTCTGAGCCACTCGCATCAGGATCACTGGGGACTTCTCGAGGAGGTGCCCTCCGACTGGCCCGTCTGGGCCTCGGCGGACACGGCGGAACTCATGGCCGTGGTGCCCGACCTTCTCGGAACGCCGGCGAGCCGCGGCCTCCGGACCTGGCCCCGGCGTGGCGCTCCCCGGCGCTCGGGCCGTTCCGCGTGACGCCCATCGCAACGGACCATTCGGCCTTCGACGCTGCCATGCTCCTGATCGAGGCAGAGGGGACGCGCATCCTGTATACCGGCGACTTCCGGCGGCATGGGCGCAAGGCCGCGCTCGTGGACCGGCTCATGGCCGGTCCGCCCAAAGGCATCGCGGCCCTCGTAACCGAAGGCACGAACCTCGGCCAGGACAAGCCGGTGGAGAGCGAAGGCGCACTTGAGGACAAGTTCGTCGACCTCTTCCGCCGCACCAAGGGCCGGGTCTTCGTCGAATGGTCGGGGCAGAACATCGACCGCACAGTCACGCTCACCCGGGCGGCCATGCGGACGGGACGGATCCTGGCCATCGACCTTTACACGGCCGACGTGCTCGAGCGCATCAGTGAGGGCACGCGGCTGCCCCGCGCCGGCCATCCCGCCCTGAAGGTGGTCATCACCGGCCGGCTGGCCGAGCGCTACCGCGCGAACGGGCGAGGCGAGTTCGTGGCCCGCATGGCGCGGCACGGGATCAGCGCGGCGCGGCTCGCGACGGGGCGGCATGTGGTGATGCTGCGTGGGGCCCTCATCCCGGACTACGCGTGGAAGGGCGTCTCGCCCACGGCGGAAGACGCCTATGCCCACTCCACCTGGCGCGGATATCTCGCCCGGGACAGCCGCGCGCTGGACTGGTGCCGGGCGGGCGGCGCGGAACTGGCATATCTCCACACGAGCGGCCATGCTTCGGCGGCCGACCTGCGCGCCTTCGCGGCGGCGGTGCGGCCCGGGATCGTGGTGCCCGTGCATGGCGCGAACTGGGACAGCGAGGCCGAGGGCTTCGGACCGGTGCGGCGCCTCGCGGATGGCGAGCCTCTGGTGATCGGCTGATGCCGGAGGAGGGGGGCGGGGAGAGCGGCCGGGTACCCACCATCGTCGTGGGCGACATCCATGCCGATTTCGAGACCTACCGCGCGCTCCTGCGACGGGAGGAGTCCAGGGCCGGCCGGCGCCTTCCCTCGATCCAGGTCGGCGACTACGGCATCGGGACCGGCTCGGAGTTGGAGGCCCGCGAGGTGCGTCGCTTCCACCTGGCCAACCGCCGACACCGCTTCATCCGCGGCAACCACGACGCGCCGGACGAGGTGGGCCTGGCGCCCGGATTCATCGCGGATGGCACGCAGGCAGGGCGCGTCCTGCTCCTTGGCGGCGCTGAGAGTGCCCGCCACGGCCCGCGGCCCTGGGAGGACACCGAGATGAGCGAGGAGGAGATGGCCGATGTCTTGGGCTGGCTCCGCGAGAGCCCGGGCCCGGAGGTCATCGTCAGCCACGACGCACCGCAAAGCATCGCGGAGCGCCTTTGGGCTGAGCGGGAGGCAGGGACCGATCCGCTCCGACCCGGACCGGGACGGAGCGGCAGATTGGCCACGTCTCGCACCCGGCATTTCCTCGACGAGGTCTACCGGCTGGTGCAGCCCAGGCTTTGGCTCTTCGGCCACTGGCACGAGTCCTGGGCCCATCAGGACGGAGCGACCCACTTCCGCTGCGTGGGCTATCACGAAGCCTTCACGCTGGACCTGCCCAACGAGGTCGGGCGTGCCTAGCCCGGCCATCACCTCGCGGATCGCTGAATGGGCAACCGTGAATGTGACATCTTGACATGACTATATGTTGACATCTGGTCATCGTCGTCCTATCCTTGGTCATGTCCGACGGTGATCTTTCCCTCGACGACCTGAGCGACCTGTCCGGGGTAGAGCGCCGGACCTTGAGGTCCTGGGTTGCCGAAGGTCTTCTGTCTCCCCCCGGTGAAGATGGGTCGCGGCGCCATGTACCCTCGCGCGAATCTGGATCGAGCCCTGGCCATCAGAGCCCTGCGGGACATCCATGGCGCGTCCCGGACGGCCATCCGCGAAAGGCTGCTCTCCGCCAGCGACCGCGACATCCGCCGCCTCGCGGAGGAGGCCGGGCCGCTCGTCGCGGCAGCCGTGCCGGCGCCCTCCTCGGCCCGGGCCTATGTCGCGCGCCTGCAGGAGGCGGTGCCGAACCCTAGGAAGCCGCCCATGCCTCCGAGGGCCATTGCGTCCTCGAAGGTCCCGGCGACCGCCACGACCGCGGGCCTCGAAGCGCTGCTGGCGGTACTGGAGGCCAAGACCAGGGTCCCCGCGGGCACCCGCACTCGCGGCACCGCCCGCTACCACATCCCCATCACGCCGGACCTCGAGCTTTCCGTGCGCGGCGAGATCTCCCCCCAGGAGCGCGCCATGCTGGAACGAGTCGCCGACCTCATCCGCGCCATCCTGACAGGAGGACTGAACCATGACGATGCATAGACTCGCGCTCTCGGCCGGATTCGACCGGAGCATCGCCTGGGCTCAGGGCGGCTCCGTCCGGTACCTCGTGGCCCGGGTCGAGGCGTTGCCTGCGACACCGGAGGACCGGGCGGAGCGCGGGCCGCTGAACATCGCGCTGGCCATCGACGCGAGCGGCTCGATGGGGGGAGGCAAGCTCGAGGCGGCCAAGCGCGCGTCCCTGGCGCTCCTGGGCAGGCTCTCGCCGCGGGACCGCCTGACGGTGGTGTCCTTCGCCTCGGACGTGGTGACGCATCTGCGCGCCGTCCCGATGGACGAGGCGGGGCAGGTGCAGGCCTCGCACGCGCTGGGCCAGCTGCAGACGCGGGGCAACACGTTCCTGTCCGGCGGCTGGTTCGCTGCGGTCGACGCCTCCGCCGAAGCGGCCGAGTGGAACCCGGGCCTCACGCCCCGAGTGGTCATCCTGAGCGACGGGCACGCCAACGAGGGCATCACGAGCCCCGATGCGCTGGCGCATCATGCGGGCGAGCTGCGCCGGCGCGGCGTCATCACCTCGACCCTCGGCATTGGCGACGGCTATGACGAGGCGTTGCTGGCGGCCATCGCGGAGAATGGTGGCGGCCGGCTCCATGACGCCGAGCGCACCGACGAGATCGAGCATGTGCTTCTGGGTGAGATCGGCGAGGCAATGGCGCAGGTGGCGGACGCCGTGCATCTGTCGCTGACCGTGCCGGCAGGCGTCCGGGCCGAACCGCTGGGCCTGTCGGCCGCGGAGGCGCAGCCCGGACGGCTCGGCCTGTCCTTGGGGGGGCTCTCGGCCGGGGTCCCGCGGACCGCCGTGATCCGGCTCTTCTGCCCCACAGGCGAACCGGGGACCGGCCTCGACGTCGTCCTTTCCGCCAGCGCCACGGCCAGCCGCTCCGGCGACCACCTGGACGCGCCGGAGGTTTGCTGCCGGCTAACCTTCGGCATGGGCCGGGAGAACGACAGGCAGCCCCGCGACGAGGCGCAGTCGACGGACGCCGCCCGCGCCTGGCATGCCCATGTCCTCCGAAGAGCGGCGCTGCTGAACCGCGACGCCGACATCCACGAGGCCCAAACCTATCTCGGCCGGGAGCTGGCCCATTTCACCCGCTTCGCGCGAGAGCTTCCCGGCGGGCCGGAGATGATCGAACAACTCGAGCTGGTGCGCCGGCGATCTGACCGCCGCTGGGGCGAGCGCACGCGCAAGGAGATGGTGCTGCACTCCGCCCTCGCCGAGCGCTCGGGTCTCGACCACCGCGGCACGAGCAGGTCGCACTGGACGGCCCACATCGCGAACGAGCCTGATGCATCGTGATCGTCACGTCGATGCTCGAACCCTTCCACGCCCTGGAGACCGCCGCATGACGGGGATCGCAGACTATCTTGGAGCCTTTCGCCGGCCTGTTCCCGCTTGGTTGATGGAGGTGGGTTCCGTGGAGGCAGCACGCGCCGACCAGCGGCGAGCGCTCCTGCGTCGCTTCCTTTCGGAGCGGGTCGTCTTCTATCCCGGCAGCGGGTCGGACGGCCAGCCCGTCGCACTCTTCAACCAGACCCATGCGGCCCATTGCCATGTCTATGTGGACTACCTGCTGAAGCGGGAGGATCTGCTCCACAAGCTCGTGACGGACGGCTTCCTCGGCTATCGCCTGCAGGCACGGGTGGATCTGGAGGCGTCTGATTTCGGGTCAGTCCGGTATCATGCGCCGCCGCAGAAGTATCGTTTCGAGCCGGTCAAGCCATACGGCTTCGTCCAGGTGTTCGAGAGGGAGGCCGGACTTGGCGAGTCCCATGGCGCAGCGCGGTTCGCGGTCCTGTTTCTGGGCGCGGACGGACACGCAACCTATGACGCCCTGTTCTGTCAGGAAAACGGAGTGCCCGCGCCTTGGTGCATGGTCCTTCAGGATCATGGCTTCGGCGGGAACTACAGCGACTTCGGTGCGGGAGGCCTGACCCATCAGGTCGCCCGGGCTTGCGGCGTCTATCCCGAATTCATGCTGAAGGCCGACAACACCCGGATCTGGCCCGGCTACGAGGAATGCCTGGACAGCCAAGGCGGGACATTGGACACGTCCGGATTCGGGGCGAGCTACATGGGCGGGCGGCGCAGCCTTTGGGTCAGGACCGCGACGCGGGGCCTCAGATCAGATCGACCGGCCCGAGAATCCGATGCGCGACGTCCGGAGGCCATGGCCGGTGCGGGCAGCGGCCTCGACGGTGGGACGGCGGGATCGGCAGGAGGGGTGTGACCCCCGGAAACCGCTCGTCCGGGCCATTCCCGGATGGGCATCCAAGCGTTTCGGTCCGCCGGACCCGGAACGACATCGGCGGCATCAAAGCAGGGCAGGCATGACGAATTGGTTCGAACGACTGACGGGGTTCCGCGAGACGGGCTACGCGGCCACCCGTGCGCGGCTTCGCGTCGAGGACGGGTTGCTGCATTCCGATGCCAGCGACCGACGGGCCGCCGTGGGGCGGCTCGAGCTCGTCTCGCTGGCGGAGCTCAGGGAGCGGGCGCAGGGGGTCGTCGTGTCCGGCCGGCTTCGCCTCGGGATCGTTCAGGGCGACGTGCGCGGAATGCATCTCGAGGCCCGCAACGAGGGCGCCCTTTTCCAGGTCGCCTCGCAGTTCAACCTTCTCGAGATGGTGTCGCCCGAGGTGACCCCGGAGGAGGGGGTCGCCCGATACGAATGGGACCGGACGCAGGGCCCCGCCTGCGCCATCGCCGCGGGCGCCGGGACGATCTTCCGCAACTACTTCGCCCCCGTCGACGACCAGGAGGGTCAGACAGCCCTGCGCCAGCTCGACGGTCTCCGGGACCTAGGCGAGACCCTGGCCGCGCGTCTCGGAGTGGCGCCCGGCACCCTTTGGCAGATGGAGAACGGCTACGCCTTTCCGACCGGGCGCAGCCTCTCCATGATCAGCGCTCATCTGAAAAAACAATCGGAGGCCGACCTCGACGGACTACGTGGTCTCCTGAGGGTCGGGCTCCAGAGCGATGTCGAAGTCACGGATGGCGACCGTATTCCGGGGCCGCTGGTGAGCCAGATCTACTGCTCGGCCCTTCCGGTCGGCTACTCGGAACTGGATCGCCGTTCATGGACCGAGTTCGCCTGTCTCGTGCAGGAGGCGGCCTATGAGACCACGCTGCTGGCGGCCGTCCTCAACGCCGCCCGTGGCGCGTCCAGGCGGGTGCTGCTGACGCGTATCGGTGGCGGTGTCTTCGGCAACGACGACCGTTGGATCAGCGCGGCCATCCTGCGCGCGCTCCGGCTCGTGAAGGCGCACGATCTGGAGGTGGACATGGTGAGCTATGGCGTCCCATCGAAGGACATGCGCGAACTCCTCGCAACCTGGCAAGCCGAGGCTCATCAGGACGCCTGAGGCGACCGCGACTCAGACGGGCGAGGCCAGAGCAGCGACGGAGCGCCGCCAGTCCCGTCTCCTCCGCGCCGCTCGCATCGGTCCGGACAAACGGTCGCGCGTCCATTGCTACCCAGTCACGCCTCTTCCACATGCATCCTGTAGAACCGGAAGCTCCTGCCATCCTGCTCGACGAGGTATCCGAAGGTCCTGCCGAGCCGCGCCGCCGTCAAGGCATAGCGCCCCATCTTCTCTTCTTCGTTCGCGAGATAGGTAAAATAGTACGGGCGATGCTTCCTGAGCATGGTCGTGACAAACGCCATCACATTTCGGTAGACAGCGATCGGCTTCTTCGTCTCCAGCAATTCGCTCGACCACGACGTCCGCTCCGGCAGCGGCTCGAACCAATTCCAGGCGGCTTCGTCCTCGTCGTAAGTCACGCGGCGGCTCTCCAGTTGGAGAACGCAGAACATGAAGCCATGGCTCTCCGTGTCGTACGAGGCCTCATAAGTGATGTCATCGACGGTGAACTTCTTTGTCTCGCTCGGCAAATCGTGACCTCAGTTACTGGACGCCTTCGCGCACGTGTCTTCAATGCGGATCAAGGTGGCGGCCTTCGCCAGTCACTCCGTTGGCATCCCGGTCCGCCTTCCAGCGGGAATCCTATACCGGTTGGGTCGCATATTTGAGGCGGATCAAACCCTGCGGCGAGAGAAAACCGGGATGAGAGCTTTCATAAGTGGGCGCAAAAAATCGAGCCCTCGTCGGCAGGACGAAGCTGCCTGAGAACCATGGCTCTGATGCATCGAGTCCGGCGCGAAGCCTGCCTTAGCATCCGGGTCATTCTTGCAGCCATGCAAAGGATGCTGGACCTTCACCGCATGCAATAGGAGCTCGAATGAACAGGGCAAAAGAGGAAGAACGTCTTCGGCACGCCGAAGCGAGGGAGGGCCTGACGGCAGAACAGGTCGCCGACCTCGACCGGCACGAGGTGGAGGAGACCGCCAGCAAGGCTCGTCTCGCTGGCCTGCATGCGCGCCTCTTTCCCGAAGAATACGGCTTCTACTACGACGACTCGGTCGACGCGAAGCGGCGGGCGCGGGGCGAGAACCCCATGTCGCAGGATTACATCGATCGCACCAGCGGCCGCCGTCAGGCGCTGGGCCTCGCTCCCTATTCCGGCGGCTACGGCGGAGGGGAGTCGGACACGCAGGGATGGGTCAGACGGATGGTCCATGACGGACGGCAGGACGAGCTGCTGGCCTTGGCCGATCGCTATGCCGAAGAGGACGAACGCCGCCGCCGCGAGGAGACTCCGACACTCGAAGGCATCCCGCCCGAGAAGCTCGGCGCCGAAGTCGATGCCTATCTCCTTGACTGGAAGGGCTCGCGCCTTGGTCAATGGTCAAAGGAGGAGACGGAGGTGCTCGGCATCTACGGCTTCTTCCTGGGAAAGAATGCCAGCGAGAAGGTGTTCGAGAGCCTGGTTCTGCGGGAGTTGCGCCGCCTAAATCCGGCCGAGGAGGAGGACACGCTCCGCGGGCGCATGGGCTTCGCCAAGAGCTACTGGATCGAAGCCTATTGCGGGTGACCGGCAGCCCCCGGACCGGCGCCATCTGCATCGCCGCACCACCTGGCCTGCCCCGGGTGGGGCTGCTCAGCGGGCCGCCCGAAGCAGATCGCCCAATTCGACCACGCCCAGGCGTTCCAACCGCATGAGGAGGGCCGTCGGGCTGCGGCCATGCTCCTGCACGAGGTCGGGCAGGTCCCTCGTTTCATGCAGGAAGCCCACCACGAGCCTTTGGTCCTCCGCGGGCGTCCAACGTTTGCCTTTCGCGGGGAGGGGTCCGGCGAAGTCCGCTTCGGCATAGTGACGGATCCGCGCATCCATGGCGGGTGAAATCGCGATGAATCCGGGTGGCAGGAGATCCACCACGCCCGCGGGCCGAAGCCGGTGATCCGTTCCGGATGGCGCCTGTGAGGCGCTGCCCGGCCCGTCGGCCCTGTCCTTCGCGGCCTCGGCGGGCCAGAGGAGGTCGTGAAGGATCCCGGCCAGCACGCGGGCATCGGCGAGGGCGGAATGCGCGCCCCGGCCGGAGAAGGTGGCGCCAACCCGCCCCGCGAGCGTTGCAAGGGAATACTTGCCTGGGCCCAGCACCGCTTTGGCCAGGTTGAGCGAGCAGTTGATGGGAGGGCAGGGCGGGTGCCCCGCCCAGACGAGCTCGGCTTCGAGGAAGCGTTGGTCGAAGGAGGCGTTGTGGGCCCAAAGCGGGGTCGCCGGCTCTCCGACGAAGGCCAGCCAGTCCCCCGCGATCTCCCTGAAGGCAGGCTTGTCCGCCAGAAACGCCGTGGTCAGCCCGTGGACATTGGCGGCGACCCAGGGAACGTCCCGGCCCGGGTTGATGTAGGCGTGGAACTCGCGACCCGAGGGGCGGCCCTCGATGAGCTCCACCGCGCCGATCTCGACAATGCGGTCGCCGGATGCAGGCGAGAAACCGGTGGTCTCCGTGTCGAAGACGATCGCGCGGGGCGGCATCCTGATCTCCGACATCGGTTCAACTCGTGACAAGGAAGCGTCCTTTCGGTGTCCGGGCCTGCCCCTGATGGGTGCAGGCCAATGCGCTGGCTGGTTCGCCCGTGTTGTCAGGCAGCCCGGCCCCTGGCTCTGTGCGTCGTCGAGAGCCCGAATTCGTCCCGAAAGGAGGCCGGCTGCGCGGCCAGGGTCGTCGGGCCCGGGTGAACGGTCCAGAAGGCGGAGCGGGAGGCGGTCATCGGTCGCACCCTGTTCAGTCCTTCACGACCGGGTAGAAGGGCCGTCCCCAGTCCTCCTGGGCGTGGGTCATCATGATGTCCGCCATGATCGGAACCAGGCAGCCCAGGATCTCGGCGCCGTCGCGCAGTTGGTCGCGGTTGACGCTGGAGCCCCAGGTCGCGCCGCCGTGGACGATCTGGTTGCGCAGAACGTAGAGCCGGTCGAAGAGCATCGACAGGATCGCCACCGTGTCCTGCCGCGCCAGGGCCGCGTGGAACGCTCTTCTGGCTGTGGCGAAGCGGGTCTCCCAGTTCTCGTAGCCGGGCTGGCCGTTGTGGTGGGACCAGAACGGGCCGTAGACATAGCGGTTCTCCAGAAGCAGCCGGATCGGCCCGGAGAATCGCTCCCATACGCAGGCATAGAGCCGTCGCTCTGAGTCGAGTTGATCCAGCTGCCCGAAGAACCAGGCAAAGGCGCCGCGCTCCCCCTGGGGTCTCTCGCCCAGGACGTCGCTCTCGTCGGCATAGGCGGCGTTGAAGGCGATCCACAGGAACAGGAACATGGCGGCGGGATCGGTCGGCTCGGATTCCGCCCGCGCGAGCCAGCTCAGAGTCCGATGGATCCGCAGGCCGAAGGGCTCCGGGAAATCCGACCTGATCGCCCGCTGGCGTGCCTTGAGCGCCTCGAAGCCCAAGTCCCTCCTTGTCGCGGCGGAATAACCCATGACCCTGAACCCTGCTAAGTCGACCCCGCGATGTTGACAGATGCGACGCCGCGTCGGGAGCGGACGCGGGCGGCTCCCGCGGCACGAGAGGCGGATTCGCCACAGTCGCAGGCGTTCGCTTGGCTCCCATGTACCCGCCTCTGGTCCGCAATCGCCAACCCGACATGGCACTTCCTGCGAAGGTGCCAGCGGCCTGTCGGGTCTAGGTTGATCGCCCCGTCCGGCATAGTCGACTAGCCCTATCGGGGGTGACCGATCCTGTCGCAGTGCCCTGTCACTGTGCCTGCATGAACGGATCGGCAGCACAGGAGACAGATATGACCTTGGGATCATTCACCGGGCGGAAACCCCCAAGGCTCACGGAGATCGAGATAGCTCTCAACGCCCACCAGCTTGAGGAGACCTGGAACGCGATCGGGCCGCTTTGCGTGAAGCGCAGATACGGAGATTACGGCATCGCCCTCCTGAGAAGCTCCGAGGCCCTGCCGGTCTGGGTTTACCCCCGGGCCATGGCCTCCGATCCGCTGACCTCCATTTCGGAGGACGCCACGGGGGTGGAGACCTTCGCCGACTGGTCCGCAGCGGCGGAGGCCGGATGGCAGGTCGACTGAGCCGGGTCCAGCCGGGCGAGGTTGGCGGCAAGCTCGCGCCGCAGGATGTCGCGCAGCTCGGGAGGCTCGACGATCTCGACCGCTCCGCTCCAGGTGAAGACGTGGCGGGCCAGTTCGAGCAGCCCGCCCGCCCGGAAGGCCACCTCGAGGCGGCCGTCCGGCAACTCCCGGACCTTCTGCTGAGGGTGAAAGATGAAGCGCGCTGCTTCCTGCGCCACCGGGGCGTCGAAGCGGAGGACAATGTCCCGGGGTTTCTCCTGGAACAGCCCGAAGGAGCGGCTGGCGTAATCGCGGAGGTCGAATGCGGGGTCGGGCCAGGCGGCTCGCGCCAGGACCTCCGGCGACGACATCCGGTCGAGGCGCCAAAGGGCAGGGGCCCCCCAATCGTTCAGCGCGCCCACGAGATAGGAGCGCGCCCCAAACAGGAGCCCGCGCGGCGCCACCTCTCGTCGCTGCGGCACGGCCCCCGCGGCCGCGTAGTCGAAGGCCAGCACCGACCCGGCCTGGAGCGCCGTCTGACAGCTCTCCAGGATACCGGCTGCAAGACGCTGCTGCGGACCCGCTACGGCCACGGGAAGTTGCGCAGCCTTCAAAGCCTCGAGGTCCGGTTCGATCCGCGCCCGAGCGGCGGCCCGAATGGCGGCCAGAATCTTGAGTTCGAGCGCAGCGAGGCGCTCGGAGCGGACAGCCTCACCGGCCGACTCGAGAGCCGTTTTGGCGAGGGCAAGCTCCGCCAACTCCTCGGCCAGCGGAGCCACCATGTTGGGAGAGAGCCCGCCTACGATCCGGTAGCGCCGGCGGGATCCGTCGAAGAGGACATCCATTGGGAACACGGTTTCGAGCGCCGCACGCATTCGCTGGACGGTGCGGACAACGACGCCCATTTCGGCGGCCATCTCGGCTACGGTCAGGCCCTCGGCGCATCCAGCCAGGCGAAGCGCCAGCTCAAGGTGGCGGGCCACGCCCAAGTGTCGTGCGTCGTCGCTCATCAACCGGTCTCCCCTCGGCGGCTCGTCTCCCAACCGCACACAAGCGCTGATCCTATGACAAGACTGGTCGTGTCTATCTGCCGCTCGGCTTCCTCAAATCGGTCACAGTCGCTAGCTCTGATATGGCGAGTTTACAAGTTCGGGAGGTTTTCGTGATCCACACTCGGACGAGCCAGAGTCATCCACTCTATGTCAGCGACCTTGCCGTGGGGCCGGGCCGGCTTGGCCTGACCATCTGCCCGGGCAAGAAGGGGGACAGCGTTTTCGGCGCACCCTGGGACCGGGACCTCGGTATGGATCTTGCCGCAGTCCGCGACTGGGGCGCTACGGCCGTCCTGACGCTCGTGGAGCCGCACGAATTGCGGATGCTTGGGGTGGAGCGACTGGGCGAGGCCGTCCGCGCGCTTGGGATGGAATGGCACCACTTCCCCATTCCGGACCTGGGCGCGCCGAAGGATCTTGACCGCTCTAGCTGGTGGAGGCTCTCGACCCGGCTGCACGGGATACTCGACCAGGGGGGCCGCGTGCTGGTCCACTGCCGCGGCGGGCTCGGGCGCGCCGGCACCATGGCCGCGCTCCTGCTGACCGAGCGCGGCGACACGGCCCAGGAGGCGATTGCGCGAATCCGCGCTGTTCGGAAGGGCGCGATCGAGACTGCCGTGCAGGAGCGGTTCCTCGCCAGCCGCGCGGCCCTCCCCGACGCACGCACGGAACGCATCCGCGCCTCGCTCTTCGGCGGAGCCATCGGCGATGCGCTCGGGGCCGCGATCGAGTTCTGGAAGCTTCCGCAGATCCTGCGCCGCTTTCCGAATGGTGTGGACGAGATGCTGCCTTATGACGGGCGCCTGGGGGCCATCACCGACGACACGCAGATGACGCTGTTCACGGCCGAAGGCATGATCCGGGCCATGGTGCGCGGCATCGGCAAAGGCGTCTGCCATCCGCCGTCGGTGATCCACCGTGCTCTCTTGCGCTGGTATGCCACCCAAGGCGCCCGACCGGCGCGGGAGGTCTGCGCCGTGGGCCTCGTCGAGGACCCCCGCCTGCACCGCCGGCGCTCGCCGGGTATGACCTGCATGGCTGCTTTGGGGGCGACACGGGCGTTTGGCGATGTTGCGCGCAATGACTCCAAGGGATGCGGCACGATCATGCGGGTGGCGCCCGTAGCCTTCATGGGCGGAGACCTGGGGCAGGTCGAGACCATCGCTTTAAAAAGCTCGGCGCTCACGCATGGCCATAGGACAGGGCAGGAGGCTGCCGCCGCCTGGGCGCTCATTCTGGCAGACGTGCTGCGGGGCACGAGAGTCGAGACGGCTGCGCTCGGTGCTGCGGAGCGGTTCGGGACGGAAACCGCCCGGGCGATTCGATCCGCGCTCAGCGCGCCGCGGGATGGTCGACCAGGTACGGTCGAGAGCCTGGGGGCGGCTGGATAGCGGAAGAGGCTCTCGCCATCGCGCTCTACGCCGGGCTGGCCTCCACTTCCTTCGAGGACGGACTGCGCATTGCCGTGACGCACGGCGGCGACAGCGACAGCACAGGCGCCATCGCAGGCAACCTGCTGGGCCTGCTCTACCCGCAGGAGGTCATGGCGCATCCGTGGCGGCGCGAGATCGAGTGCGCCGACGTGATGGAGCGCCTCGCTCGGGACATAGGAGCCTGCCTTCGCAACCCGGCTGTCTGCGACGACGAGGCACCCGGCGGAATCGAGGAGCGCTACCCCGGCTGTTGAGAGCGGCGGGCCGAGCCCGCCGCCGCCAAAGCTCCCTCTCCCTGCTGTGCCCGACCAGTCAGGCGAGCGCATCGGCCAGCGGAGCGCCTCGCCAAAGATACCCTCGGACCGCGTGCTCTCTGAGCCGCGGTCCGACCACCATAACCGGAGTTATCGATTGACCCAGATCTGGGACGTGATCCCCGACATCCATGCCGACATTCACCGGCTCGACGCGACCCTCGCGCTCCTGAAGGAGCGTGCCGAACGCGACGAGGAGGCGCCGGCACCCATCGCTTTCCTTGGCGACTTCATCGACGCGGGGCACGCAACCAAGGTGTCGGACGACGCGGCCGTTCTCACACACGTCCGTCAACTGGTCCAAGACGGGCAGGCGATCGCCGTGATGGGAAATCACGAGCTTAACGCCATCCTGTATCACACCCCCGGACCGGACGGCGCCCCGCTGCGCGTGCATGGCGCGAAGAACACAGGCCAGCACCGGAGCTTCCTGCGCCAGTTCGGGGTGTCCACGCCGCAGGCGATGGTCTGGGTCGACTGGTTCCTCACACTGCCACTCTGGCGCGACTTGGACGGCCTACGCGTCGTCCATGCCTGCTGGAGCCAGCCCCACATCGACATCATCGCGGCACGACGCCCGGACGGGCGGTTGCAGCCCGAGGATCTCTGGGAGGTGGCCACCGAGTCCACCGACTTTGGACGGGCCGTGAAGATCGTCGTGGGCGCCCCCGAGCTGGATCTGCCAGCGCCCTACAGCTTCCATGACCGGAACGGCGATGAGCGGCGTCGGGTCCGTATCGCCTGGTGGCGCGCTGATGCGCCAACCTGGCGCCAAGCGTCCCTCTCGGTCCCGAACCCGCTGGAGCTGCCGGAAGGCGACGTTCCGACAGGCCACGCGGTGGCCTTTTATCCCGAGGGGAGCACGCCCGTCCTCGTGGGCCACTACAAGATGGATGGCACCCCCTCCATCGAAGCACCTCAGGCGGCCTGCCTCGACTATCCAAGCACAGCCTGTGCCTACCGCTGGCGCGGGGAGGGACGCTTGGCGAAAACGCAACTGCTTCTGGCGGAGCGAGCTGAAAGCATGCCTGCGTGAGCGGGCTCTCGGGAGAGACGGAACCAGGATCGAGACTGCGTCCAGAATCTGCCGAGCCGGCGGTTGCTGCAGCCCTGACAGAACCGGTCATCCCAAGTTCCTCGTTCTTTCTTTGTTCATCTAGGCGACCTGCGGCCCGTCCATCACGCTTTCGCACGACGCGCCACACCGAAAACATGAGGCAAAATGAAGACCTTCGGGGACACGATCCTTCTGTCCGCATCCGACGTGATGCGCTTTGCGGGCTGCCAGCACGCCACGGCGCATGACCTGCGCTGGATGCGGCGCGAGCCGCCGAAACCGCGCGAGGCCGGGGCGGAGGCTGTGATCCTCCAGGGCAAGGGCGACGCGCACGAAGCCGGGCATCTCGACAAGCTCCGGGCCGACGGACGCCGCATCATCGGGATCGAGGGCAACGACCTCGTTCGCGACGTCGGGGCCACGCTTGCGGCGCTCCGCGAGGGCCCGGAGGTGATCTACCAGGGCGCGCTCATGGCGCGAGGAGAGGGCGCCGCCTGGGGCGGCTGGTCGGACTTCCTCGAGCGGGTGGATAGACCCTCGAAGCTAGGCGAGTACAGCTACGAGGTGGTGGACACCAAGCTCAAGCGCAGCGTTACCGCCAAGCACGTCCTCCAGCTTGCCCTCTACTCGGACCTTCTGGCCGAGGTGCAGGGGGTGCATCCCGAGCACATTCATGTCGAGCTCGGCACGGGCAAGCGCGCGACGCTGCGGCTCGTGGAGTTCGCCGCCTACGCCCGGCGGTTGCGGCGGAGGCTCCAGGGCTTCGTGGCCTCGCCTTGGGCCACGCGGGCTGCTCCTTGCGCGGACTGCGATCTCTGCCGCTGGGGTGACGCCTGCGACGACCAGTGGCGCGCCGAGGACAGCCTCTTCGGCGTGGCGAACATCTCCAAGGTGCAGGTCGCGAAGCTCGAGGCGGCGGGCGTGCGGACCATGGCCGAACTCGCCTCCCTCGACCGCGTGGTGCGAGGCCTGTCGCCCTCGACGCAAGGCAAGCTTGTCCTCCAGGCCAAGCTCCAGCACGACCGCAAGACCGGCGAGCCCACTCATGTCCTGCGTGAGCCCGAGCCGGGGCGCGGCTATGCGCTCCTGCCCCGGCGCGATCCGGGCGACATCTTCTACGACATCGAGGGCGACCCCCATGTGGACGGGGGCGGGCTCGAGTACCTGCACGGCCTATGGTGTGGGGGCGAGTTCCACGCGCTCTGGTCCCATGACCGGGCGGGGGAGAAGGAGGCGCTGCGCAAGCTCCTCGGCTTCTTCGAGGCGCGCCTGCGCGAGAGCCCGGAGGCGCACATCTACCACTACGCCGCCTACGAGGTGACGGCGCTCAAGCGCCTCACCGTCCGGCACGGGATCGGCGAGGCCCTCCTCGACCGGCTCCTGCGCGAGCGGCGCTTCGTGGACCTCTACACCGTTGTGCGCGGCGCAGTGGTGGCTTCCGAGGACAACTATTCCATCAAGTCGCTTGAGGCGCTTTACGGCCTCGAACGCGACGGCGAGGTGAAGACGGCGGGCGGTTCGGTGGTGGCCTACGAGCGCTACCGCGACACCGGCGACGAGGCGATCCTCAAGGAGATCGAGGCCTACAACCGCGTCGACTGCGTCTCGACGGAGAAGCTGCGCGATTGGCTCGTCACCGTCCGCCCCGCGGGCGAATGGCCGGTGCTCGGCCAAGGCTCCGCCGACGCGGAGGAGTCCGACAGCGCCCGCAAGGACCGCGAGCACGAGGAGGAGGTGCGCCGCCTCTTGGGGGAACCAGGCGAGGACAAGGTCCGGCGCGCGCTCCTCGATCTGGGCCTCTTCCACCGCCGCGAGGCGAAGCCGGCTTGGTGGGCCGTGCTCGCCTCCGTGGACAAGCAGCCCGAGGAGCTGGAAGAGGATCTCGACGCCCTGGGCGGGCTGGAGGCGATGGGCCCGGCCGAGCCGACCTCGACCCGTAAGTCGGTTCAGCGGCGCTACCGCTTCCCACCGCAGGAGACGAAGATCCGCGCCGGGCAAACGGTCTCGGTGCCCACCGACGGGTTCCCCGACACGGTCGAGGTCGTCGAACTGGATCATGCGCGGGGCGAGGTTCTCCTCAAGAAGGGGAACGCCAAGGCGCATCTCCTGGCGGATCGGCTGAGCCTGCATCCGACCGGCCCTCTGAAGACTGACGTGATCCGCGACGGCCTACGCGCCGTGATCGTCGACCAGTGCGGCGAGAAGCGCCTGACCGCCGTGGACGACCTCCTCGCCCGCCGGCCGCCGCGGCTTCGGGGCGGGCCGGTGGCCGACATCCTGGGCGGCCGCGACCCGGTCGAGGGGACGGTCGACGCGGTGCTGCGGATGGAAGGCACGGTGCTGCCCATCCAAGGGCCGCCCGGGACGGGCAAGACCTATGTCACCGCCCGCGCGATCCTGGCGCTGGTGCGCGAGGGCAAGCGCGTGGGGGTCGCCGCCTCCTCGCACGAGGCGATCCGCAACGTGCTCCTGGGCTGCCTCTCGGCTCTGGAGGAGGCGGACCTGCCCTTCGACTGCGAGATCGCCCACAAGGTGGGCGAGGGGGAGGACAGCTACGAGGAGGGCTGCCCCATCCAGCGCCCGACCTCGAACGACGCGGCGATCCTGAGCGCCGCGCCGGTTGTGGGCGGCACCGCCTGGTTCTTCGCCCGCGACGAGCAGGCCGGCCGGTTCGACTACCTCTTCGTCGACGAGGCGGGGCAGATGGGCCTCGCCAACCTCCTCGGCATGGGCCGCGCCGCGCGCAACATCGTGCTCGTCGGCGACCCGCGCCAACTCCCGCAGGTGATCCAGGGCTCTCATCCTGATCCCGCCGGGCTCTCCTGCCTCGAATGGCTCTTGGGCGAGGCCTCGACCATCCCGCCCGACCGGGGCATCTTCCTGCCTGTCTCGCGCCGGATGCACCCGGACGCGTGTCCGCTTCATCTCGGACCAGGTCTATGCGGGCCGGCTCCTGAGCCACCCCGACACCGCCAAACAGAAGGTTGGCAACACCCCCTTCCCGGAGGGCGGCGCCTTTTGGGTGCCTGTGGAGCACAGCGCCCGCGCCCAGATCTGCCCCGAGGAGGTCGAGGCCATCGCCGAGGCCGCGGCTCTGCTCCTCTCCGGGCTCTGGACCGACAAGGACGGCGCTAGTCGCCCCATGCGCGAGAGCGACATCATCGTGGTCGCCCCCTACAACGCGCAGGTGAACGCGCTGCGGGACGCGCTACCTGCCGGCATCAAGGTGGGCACGGTGGACAAGTTCCAGGGCCAGGAAGCGGCCGCCTGCCTCGTCTCCATGACCGCCTCGTCGGCCGAAGAGACCTCGCGCGGGATGGAGTTCCTGCTCTCGCTCAACCGCATCAACGTGGCCGTGTCGCGGGCCAAGGCGCTCGCGCTCGTCTTCGGGGCCGAGCGGCTGCTGGACGCGCGCTGCGAGACGGTGGAGCAGATGCGGCTCGCGAACACGCTCTGTGCGCTAGCCGAGGCGGGGCAGGTGGAACGGCCGGTGATCCGGAGGGCGTCGTGACAGACATGGTGGAAGCAGGAGCCGCAGGAGTCCGAACAGCTTGGCGCGGCTTGAGGGCGCTCGTGATCCTTGGCGTCGTTCTGGTGATGATCGCGCTGAACGTGGCGACCCTGACCCTGTCCAGCCTGAACACGCTGGTCTCGGCGGCCATCAGCGCCGTCACCGCGCTGGAGCCGGTGGGAGACCGCGACCGGCGGGCCAAGGAGACCGCCGAGCAGGCTCTTGAGGACCAGCGTGCCCGTGCGGATCGTGCGGTCGCGGAGGCCGACGGGCTCCGGGCCGAACGCGATCGGCTCTCGACCGACCTCGATGCGGCGGAACGACGGGCTGCGGCCGCCCTGGACGAGGCCGATGGCCTGAGGCGAGAGACGGGCCGGCTCGCGGCCGAGCTCAATGCTGCAGACGATGCTGCCGCCGAGGCTGTCGAGCGGGCGCGCGGCTTGGAAGACGAAGCCGGACGGCTCGTGGCGGAGCTAAATGCCGCAAAAGCGGAAGGGCTCGCGCTGGCGACCAGGGTCGAGGATGCCGCAGACGACGTGCGCGGCCTGCGCGCGGCTCTGGAGGCAGCAGAGGCCGCGCAACTGGTCGAATGGGGCGGCGAGCAGGTGCCCGTGCGCGAGGTTGTCCAGCGCGTGACGGGAAGCATCAGCGACCGCACCGCCCGGGTCGCTGCCACGAACTTGGGCAGCATGGCAGGGGAATCAATCCCGTTCTATGGCGTCGCCATTGTCGTTGCGGCTACGACCTATGAGCTGAAGTCCTCGTGCGACTCCATGCGTGAAATGCACGAGCTGGAGGTCGCGCTTGGCGTCGCACCGGCCGAAGATCCGCAGGTGAGCCAAGTCTGCGGCATGCGGGTGCCCAGCAAGGCTGAAGTCTGGCAGATGATCAAGGACTCGCCTTCAACGGTCTGGACGGCGGCGACCAACGTCATCCCCGATGCTGATGATCTGCCGGTGCCTGATTTTGGTGGCATGTGGAACAGCACAATCGGCTGGTTCGGTGGCTGGTTTGAAGAGTGATTTCTCGAGCCGCGTCGGATGGCTGATGTGTCCACAGCTTTTGGAAAGCAGGAGAACGAAATGCTGAGACCAGGTCTTCGTCGCCTGCGAGACGGGATCAACAGATCTGGCTTCGACCGAAATCGCTGCGCTCGGCGTGTCTCCTTCCGCCGTCAACACCTAAACCCCAGCTCCGATAGGCATCATGTCCGTTGAAGACCTTCTGGCCGCCCTCCGAGCGAGGAGGGAGCAGCTTCGCCACGCCCGCGAAGCTGCAGCCGAGACAACATCTCCGGGCTTCGACCTCTACAGTCGCCTTCCCCTGAAGGAGACGATCATGTCCGGGATAATTGCGGATCTCCTGAACCCCCGCGAGCCCCACGGGCAGGGCAGCCGTTTCCTCGATCTCTTCGTCGAACTTCTTGGGGATCCATGGGCCGGCCGCGATCGCGAGGGAGCCCGGGTGCGGGTCGAGGCGCAAACAGACCTCAACCTTGGCCTTGTATACCACCACGGTGAGGGGGTTCCCCAGGAAGATCAGAAAGCCGTTCGATGGCATGGCGGGGTCCTTTCCGGCAAATGGGGAGGTGGGTCGGGGGCGATGGTGCCCCCGGGCGTCTTGGGTCAGGCGGCCTCGTCGAGGTCGAGAAAATCATCCATCATGAAGGGGTTCGGGTCGTTGCGGTACGGGCCCATCATCTTCTTAACGGGCCCGTCGGTGCGGATCCCGCAGCCGTTGAGCATCCGGTGCAGGTCCCGGCGCAGCTTCAACGGCAGCCGTCCGTTCTCCGCCAGCTTGGCCTCGGACAGGTAGCAGCCGAACGGGGCCTCCGCGCTGATTGAGAAGACGACCGCCGGCGCCTCGGGCGCGCGCCATATGTAGTACTGCCGCTCCCCCTTCAGCGCCTCGGCCACGTAGCCCGCCAAGCAGTTCGAGAACTCGCGCGCGGTCCGGACCAGCGCCTGCCCGTCCGGGATGTAGGCCAGCTCCGGGCCGCTGAGGACCGGGGCCGGGAAGGGGAGGTCGAGGTAGATCCCCTCGAGGAGGTTCCCCGGCGCCTCGCCTTCGGCGATCCGCCGCAGATGCGCCTCGGTCAGCTGGGCATTCCCGGTGATCGCCTGATAGGGGCGCATCAGCTGGTTATACTCCCCCATCGCCTCGAAGCGGGCGGCGGCGCGGACCCCGAGCGGGGTCGGCGGGAGCGCCTGCGCAAGCTCGATCAGGTCATCGGTCAGCGGCCCGGTCTGGCAGGCGCCGAGCAGCGGCGGCGCGAGGTCCGGGTGCGCGTCCAGCAGCCCGAACAGGCCGGTGTAGATCTCCGGCTTGCGCGCGCAGTCCCCGAACCGCCCGATCAGGCGCAGGAACCCCAACGGGCAGGACCCGTAGGCCTGAGCGATCAGGTCCTCGTTGCGCGCCAGCACGAGCCGGCTGAGCAGGTCGGCCCGGGCCGCCTCGTCGAGGCCGGGCGCCTCGAAGGCCCCGTCCGCGTCGAGCCGGGCCAGCACCGCGAAATACACTTGGCGGCGGCGCGGCTCGGTCATCACGAGCAGGAGGGCGAGCGGGCCGAAGACGGCGGTGGCGGCCCCCTCGAGCGACCCGCAGACGGCGCTGACCAGGAAGCGGTTCCCGGGCACGACCTGGCAGTGGCGGGCGAGGTCGAGCAGCTCGGACTTCAGGGCGGCGGGGCTGATGCTGTCTGCGGCGCAGATCAGCTGGGTGATACGGCGGGACAAATCGGTATGCATCGCGGACCTCGCGTTGAAAGGGGCGTTCAGGGGCGAAGGGCGATGGGCGCGGTCAGGCGGCCCGGGGGAGGGCGACGCGGGCGTCCTCCGCCCCGGCATGAAGCGCCTCCGCCGCGGCGGCGCGCGCGGCGGAGAGGGTGGTATAGGGGCGGGGCAGCGCGGCCCCGCGCACCTGGACGATGAACTTGCCCGGGCGGACCCGGATGACCCGGGCGACGAGGCGGCCCCCGTCAAAGCCGCGGAAGGTGGTGCGCCCGGCGGTCGTGCGGTCCCAGTCGAGGCCGCAGGCGGCGATCAGGGAGTCCTCGGCGGGGCAGGCCGCCTCGAAGACGGTGAGGGCGTCACGCAGGCGCAGCGCGTCAGCGTAGGCGGGGCTGCGGCGGGGCCCTTTGGCGATGACGCGGGCGGCGTTGGCGGCCCAGACGGCGCGCTTGGCCGCGGTCATGGCGGGGATGGCGGTGATCACGTCGTCGATGCGGCTCATGAGCTCTCCGTTGTGATGGGCTACATATATGGGGGAGACGCGAGGCGGCGGGGCGCGGACATGCGAAGACGCCCTCGCGCGGGCGGCGCGACGGCGTGCAGGATGCGCGGTGATGTGAGGCGGGAAGGACACGTCTACACGATCTGCGCGGTGACTGTCAAGGTAAATCTCACATAATAATATTGTAAATTTTACCTATCATGGATATCCTTGAGCTGCGTGCGTGAACCCATCAAAAACCCCAAGGAGACCCCATGAGCCGGAACGATCAGCCCGACGGGGCGGAGGGCCACCTCTACCGCTTTCCGATGGTGTCGGTGGCGACCGACATCGTGCTCCTGAACCTGCCGCGCGGGGGCGGGCTGCGGGTCGCGCTCGTACGTCGCTGTCCGGACGCCGAGGCCTACGCGGACCGTTGGGCGCTGCCGGGTGGGTTCCTGAAGGCGGGGGAGGACCCGGACTTGGAGGCCTGCGTGCGGCGCGAGCTCCTTGAGGAGGTCGGGATCGAGAACCCGCATCTTGAACTGATCGGGGTCTACAGCGCGATCGACCGGGACCCGAGACCGGAGCGGGTGATCTCGGTCGCCTATCTGTCGGTCCTCCTGTCCGAGGAGCCGGAGGTGGCCCCGATCACCGGGACGGACGTGGTGGAGGCGCGATGGGTCCCGCTCCCGGAGCTTGTTGACGGGGATTATGAGGGAGTGCCGCTCGCCTTCGACCACGCGCGCATCCTCGCGGACGCGCGCCGGCTGATCGAGGACCGGATCCCGTTCGGCCGCCGCGAGGAGGGGGCGCCGGAGCTGCTGTTCGCCTTCCTGCCCGAGGCGTTCACGCTGGGCCAGGCGACGGAGGTGATGACCCATCTGAAGGGGAAGGTGGACCCGAGCAACTTCCGCAAATACCTGCTCCCCTTCCTGGAGCCGACCGGCGCCTCCGCGCGGACCAGCACCCGGTCCGCCGCCCTCTACCGGCGCCGCCTCGCCGCCCCCGAACCGGAGCGGGAGCTCCCGGCCGGCCTGCAGCGGCTGCGCCGGATCGCCCGCGAGGCGCAGATCCGCCTCTTCGACCTGTTCCTCGCGACCCTCACCGCGGCCCCGGAGGGGGAGGTGCGGCTCCTCGGCCGGGTCCTCACGGCTTACGCACGTCACCGGGACTTCGGGGTCAGCGTCTCGCGCGCCCCGGAGCTCCGGATCACGGACCTGGGCACGGGCCGCCCCCTCATCGCGCTGAGCTGGGACCCGCGGCGCGGCGCGCTGACCGGGACCGCGCTGGCGGAGCCAAGGGAGCTTTCCGGGGTCCGGCTCCCGGAACTCGAGCCGAACCGGTCCGGTCCGCATCGGAGTCGGTTCCGGGCGGAGCCAGGGGAAGAGGGGGCGGACCGGCTGGACGAGGCGCTCCGGATCAGCCGGGCCGCGCTCGTCACCGGCGGGGGCGGGGATCCGGCTTGACAGGTCGGCGCAATATGGTATAAATCACCATATCTCACATCACGGTCACCGGACCCCTCCCCTTAGCGGCCTCGCCCGCGTCGGCGCGGGCCCCTTTGTCCGTTCATCAGGAGCCGCGCATGATCGAACCCGCCCCCAGTTTCCCCCTTGACCTCTCCCACCTCAAGGTAGCGGCGCGCTCCGCGATCCGGACCTGGGCCGGGGGGGAGGGGCGGATGTCGCGCGAGATCCGGGAGCTGGGGGCGATCGACGAGGCGTTCCTGCGCCGCTGGCTCGGCCTGTGGATGCTGGCCCGGTCCAACCCGACCCCGTATCGTCCGCTGCTCGCCGCCGAGCTCGGGACGGTCGTTCGGCCCGCGCTGATCGCGGCGCCGGAGGAGCGGCTGCCCGCCCTCGTGTCTGAGCTTGCCAGCGGGCTTCAGGCGGCGGGGGCGACGCGCGGCCTGCAGACCAGCCTCGTCTCGAAGTTCGCCTTCTCGCTGCGCCCGGAGGTGATCGTCCCCTATGACAAGCGGGCGCGGCAGGGGCTCGGCGAGATGTTTGGGCGCCGGCTGCCGGATCACGACTACCCGGCCTACCTGGCCGCCTTCCACCGGTTCGCCGACGCCTTCTCCGCGCATCTGGACGGGACCGGGGTTACGGAGGCGATGTGGGACGACTGGGCGCCGGTGATGTCGGAGCGACTCTTCCGGATGCGGGCCGCGGACAAGTATTTCATGCTGCTCGGCGGGTTCCCGGTCGAGCGGATGGCGTGCGACTGACCCGCCCGACGCGATCTCTGCTGAACATACGCGCCCGGCCGGGCGCGTCCCTCTCACCCCCTTCCAATAAGGCCCGCATGTCGGTTGATCGGACCCGTCCGGGCCCTTGGCGCCCGCTCCCCTGTCGCGGCCCTGAAGCGCAGCTCTTCGTGATCGGGGACCTGCACGGCCAGGCGGGCGCGCTCGGCGCCGCGCTGGACGCGATCGGCCGGGTCCCGGGGACCGGCCTGCCGCGGCGCCTCGTCTTCCTCGGGGACCTGATCGACCGGGGGCCGGACAGCCTCGGCGCGGTGCGGCTGGCGATGGGGGCGGCGGATCAGGCGCGGGTCGACGCGGTCACCCTGCTGCCCGGGAACCACGAGCTGATGCTGATCGACGGGCTTCTGGACCCGCAGGAGTTCATGGGGGACTGGCTCGACAACGGGGGGGATGAGGTGATCCGGGAGGTGGACCCGGGCTGCACGGCACGAAAGCTCGTAGACCTCGCCGAGATTGCCCGGGCCGCCTTCGACCCGGCCTTCCTGATCGCGATGACCTCCGGCCCCTCCTTCGAGCGGGCGGGGGAGTTGCTCCTGGTGCATGCGGGGCTCGCCCCGGGCGTGGATGCGGGGATCTTCCTGTCACAGGGCCGGTTCGGGTCGTCCGGGAAGCACTGGGCCTGGATCCGGGACCCGTTCCTCGACTGGGAGTTCGGCTGGGGGCCGGACCGGTCCTGGGTCGTCGTCCACGGCCACACCCCGGCGGTGACGCGCCGGGCCGGACCGGACGGGTTCGCGCGCGCCGCGGACCGGGTCGAGACCCATCGGCGGCTCTGCCTCGACGCGGGCGCCGCCTTCGGGCTGCCACAGGTCGGCTGGGCGGAGTTCGGGCCGGACCGGTACCGGGTCGGGCTCGCCCGGCAGGACGTCTGATGCAGAGGGGAGATCAACGAGGCGATGAGAGAGGGGACCCAATGATCCGCACCAGCCAAACCCACCCGATCCGGGTCGACGCCGTCCCGGTCCGCGAGGGCCTCCTCGGCCTGACCTTCTGCCCCGGCAAGCACGGGGACAGCCTGAACGGCGCCCCCTGGGCGCGCGACCTCGACACGGACTTGCGCGCCCTGCGCGACTGGGGCGCGGGTCTGGTCCTGACCCTGATCGAGCCGCATGAATTCGGCCTCCTGCGGGTCCCGGACCTCGGCACGCGGGTGGAGGCACAAGGCATGAGCTGGGCGCATCTCCCGATCCGGGACGTGGACGTGCCGGCCTCCCCGTTCTTGTCGGGCTGGCCCGCGGTCCGAGCAGACCTGCTCTCCCGGCTTGACGCGGGGGAGCGGGTGATTGTTCATTGCCGGGGCGGGCTCGGCCGGGCCGGCTTGGTGGCGGCGCTCCTCCTGATCGAGACGGGCCTGCCCGCGGAGGCGGCGATCCGGACGGTGCGGACGGCCCGGCCCGGCGCGATCGAGACGGCGGCGCAGGAGCGGTACGTGCGGGCTTATGTCCCGTCCGGGACCGCTGACCCGGAACGAACCCTCTGAAGCCCCTGAGGAGGACGGACAAGATGACCCTGAAAGAGACGGGGGAGGCGCATACCCGCCTCGCCTCCGCCACATCCCGTCAGAGCCGGCGCCTGCCCACGCGAGCCTCTTCAGCGGGTTAGGCCGTGCATATGTCCCTTGCAGGTGTTGGCTCCATTCGACCGCGCCTGCAACGATGCGCTCAAAGATTAGAACCAGATCGGCGCAGCCGAGGTGCTGGCCCGCCTTCCTCGCTTGGTCGGGGAAAAGAAGCTGCGAACCTCCGCGGATCCATTCGTGATTGCCATGGCGCGGGTCCGGGGCTTGCAGATCGTGACCAACGAGAAGCCGACCGGATCGCCTCTGCGCCCCCACATCCCGGACGTGTGCTTGGCGCTGGGGATGCCACCTATGAATCTTTTGGACCTCATCCGCGCGGAGCGATGGGTGATCGGCTAGGCAGTCGAAAACAGTGTCGATCAATCACCACAGCCGGCGGAGTTCGGTTCGGAGATGCATCATCTGTCGAGCAAACGACCGTATTCCTGACAGCTCTCTTGTCCTATGAGGGCCTAATGCGCCAAAAGCGGCATCCGAAACACGAAGCGGGTCTGCTCCGGCGTGGAGGTCACGCCGAGTGAGCCGTGATGTGCCCGGGCAATCTCGGCCGCGATGTAGAGGCCCAGGCCGAGGCCCTTCTGTCCGGGCCGCTCGCCGCGTGCAAAGGGTTCGAACAATCGGGCCTGCAGGTCTGGTGGGATCGGGGCCCCGCTGTTGGCGACCCACAGAGTGAACTCCCCATTGCGCGTCTGGGCTCCGACCCGGATCGGCCTGCTCACGTCGCCATGCGTCATCGCATTCCCGAGCAGGTTCGAGAGCATCTGGCCGATGCGGTCGGGGTCGCAATGGACTGGCTCGGTCAGGTTGAGCTCTTCGACGATGTGGCACTCGGGGTGGCTGGCCCGCGCCTCGGCCACGACATGCGCCAGCACCGGCAGGAGCGGATCCCGCGTCCGGCGGTGCAGCTCGATCCCGCCCCCCAAGCGAAGGCGTGCGAAGTCGAGCGTGGTCTCGACGAGCTCCCTCATGCGGACCACGCTTTGCTTCATCAAGGGCAGGAGGGCCTGGGCGGTGTCGCTGGTCGGATCCCGTCTGAGAATGCGCAGGCCGGCGTCGATGGCGGTGAGCGGGTTGCGCAGGTCGTGGCCCAGCACCGCCACGAAGCGCTCGCGCAGCTCGGCCATCCGGCGTTCGTTCTCCAGCGCCTCGGCCACGGTCGCCAGTTGGGTGGCATCGTCCATGTCCTGTCGCGGGGAACGCCGGCGGGTCTCCAGCAGTGTCGCGGTCTGCCGGGCCAGAGCCTTGAGCCCGGCGGCCTGCGCCTCTGTCAGTCCCTCCGGCCGGGGTGCGGTGTCGATCACGCACACCGCGCCCAGTGGCACGCCAGCGTGGGTCTTGAGCGGGGCTCCGGCATAGAAGCGGATGGACGGCGAGCGGGTGACGAGCGTGTTGTCCGCGGTACGAGGGTCGGATCGGAGGTCGGGGAGGACCAGCACGTCCGGCTCACTCATGGTGTACTTGCAGACCGACTGGTCGAGCGAGGTCTGGTCCATGGGAGCGCCGCAGCGCGCCTTGAACCATTGCCGCTCGTCAGTGACCAGGGTCACGAGAGCGATCGGGGTCTGGCACAGGGCACTCGCCAAGAGCACCACATCGTCGAAATCGGCCTCCGGCGGGGTGTCGAGAATGTCGAGGTCAGCAAGCGCCGCCAGACGCGCCGCTCTGACCTCGCCGGCTTCCATAAACTCGCCCATGATAGCGACCAATAAACACCCACACGGCACGTATAGCAGAAGAGCAGCCGTCCGACCCCCTGCGCACTCCAAATTGGGATCTCGTGTGAAACACGGTCACGTCGCTTAGAGCCTGTTTGGCGAAGGGGGTTGGAGCGATCAGCGCTGAACCGGGATGGTGTGAGCTCGTGCGTTCCTGCCAGCATGAAAGCACGATATCCGAGCAGCCTGACGGACGCGCAGTGGGCGCTGGTCCGACGGCATCTTCCCGAGCTGGTTGGCGGTCGCCGGCGTCACTGGCCCACCCGCCTTGTGGTTGACGCCGTGTTTTACGTCGTCCGAACGGGGTGCCAGTGGCGTCAGCTCCCACGCGACTTCCCGCCATGGCAGACGGTCTACTACCACCATCGCCGATGGGACGGACGGGGTCTTCTGCACCGGCTCCACGAGGCGCTCCGGCGAGCCGTTCGCGTCCAGTGCGGCCGGGCGCCCGAGGCCTCAGCGGGCGTCATGGACAGCCAGAGCGTGCGCACGACCCAGGCAGGCGGTGTGCGGGGTTACGACGGCGGCAAAGGCGTGCAGGGCCGCAAACGGCATCTGCTCGTCGACACCGAAGGACTTGTTCTGGCGCACGAGGTCACCGGCGCCCATGTTTCCGACCAAGCCGGAGCCCGGCGCCTGCTGTCGGCCCAGATCCGCTCCAGCCTCGCCTTGAGCGGATCTGGGCCGACGGCGCCTACGCAGGGCAGCCTCTGTCCACATGGGCCTCCGAGCAAGGCGTCCGGATCGAGATCGTCCGACCCGCCGAAGGCCAAAAGGGCTTCGCTATCCAGCCGCGTCGGTGGGTGGTCGAGCGCACCTTTGGTTGGCTCGGCCGATCGCGCCGCCTGGCGAAGGACTACGAACGCCGCCTCCAGTCGGCCGAGGCTTTCATCAAGCTCGCCATGATCCACCTCATGCTCCGTAGGCTCGCTCCATCGACATAGCTTCGCCAAACAAGCTCTTAGGGTATACCGTGTCCGGTCAGATCCGTCGGACACATCTCTACGTTCGAGTTGGGTTCCTTCCGAATGTATCGGACAGAGTCATGGACGGGTCTCGAGCCTACTCGGACAGACACCCCAGCGCTGGAGTGCCAACAAACGACCGGACACTGTTGGCGAAGTCAGGTTGAGGTCGTGAGAGCAGAGAAGAGCGTGGTGTGAGTGGGCGCCAGCGTCCATCGGGCGTGCTCCAGAACCGCAACTTCAGCGCTCGATCGCTACCCGGCTCCGACTTCGCCAACAGTATCCGACCGTTTGTGTCCCACTCCAGTTGGTTCAGCAGCTACAAAGGCTCGACCCGGACAGAACCCTGGGCCAAAACGTCGGAGGTTTTGGGAGGGTTCTGTCCATCATCCTGGGCTATGCACGGGTGTCCACAGCGGACCAGAGCCTCGACGGCCAGCGGGACGCGCTGGAGAAGGCCGGGGCAGGCCGCCTGTTCACGGACACCATCACCGGCACGGCCCGACATCGCCCCGAGCTCGACCGTCTCCTGGACCAGCTCCGCCCCGGCGATGTGGGGGTGGTCACCAAGTACGACCGGCTCGCCCGCTCGCTCAAGGACCTCCTGGAGATCGTGGAAGCCATCGAAGCCAAGGGCGCGGGCTTCCGCCCCCTTGCCGAGGACATCGACACCACCACGCCAGCGGGGCGGCTGGTCTTCCACGTCTTCGCCTCCATTGCCGAGTTCGAGCGGGGCCGAATTGCGGAGCGCACGCGCGAGGGTCTGGAAGCTGCCCGCAAGCGGGGCAGGGTAGGGGGACGGCCGCCGGCGCTCTCGCCGTCTCAGCGGGCCGAGGCACGTCGCATGCGGGATGAGGAGGGGCGGCCCATGGGCGAGATCGCCGCCCTGTTTCCGGGTGAGCGCTAAGACGATCCGGCGGGCGTGACTGCTCTCCGAGAGTTTGGCGTCCTACATCTCCGAAGGCTTGGCCTAGTCGAACAGGTCCCCACGGGCGTGGAGCCGGAACACCTTGCTCCAACGTCGCCTGCGGTGCTCGTCCGCATCGTACAGCATGTGGCACCGTTGGCAGAGCGCGGCGAGGTTGCGGGGCCGGTTGTTGCTGGGATCGTGGTCCAGACGCGCGCTGGCCAGGACCACGCGCGTGACGGGGAGACGCGGGGCAGGGGGGATGCCGACCAAGATAAGCTGACCTGCTTCGAGGGCCTGAGGCGGCGGCAGCCCCCGCACCCGCCGGCCACGGCCATCATGCCAAATGCCTCGCTCGGCGTCCCACCAGGTGCCGTCGCCGAGATGCGTGATCTCCTGCCCGTGCGGGCGGCCGCAGTGCTCGCAGCGGCCCTGGGCACGGGTGAAGCGGATGACCTGCGAGAGCTCGCGCCAGTCGATGGGGTAGAACCAGCGGTGCTCGGGAGCGATCGGCATGACCAGAGTCTGAGTCACGCCCCGCTTGGCGGCAATGCAGATGTCAGTCTCGCATGTGGGGCTGTGCTCCCGGAGTGGCAGTGTTCCAACTCACTTCGACCAGCAACCTTCAGAAACCCTGAAGGACGTGCTGTGGACTCCGACCTTCATCCATGCAGAGCCAGAGTCCTTGGTTGAGATTGGCGCGCGAGCGCCGAGGGAGCAATGGGCGAGCGGCGCAGCAGGTCAGGGTTGCGGAGCCGATCGCCCACTGGGCGTCTGTCAGAGTCAGTCTCTCCATCGCACGCTCCCGTCAGAGAGCTTGAATCAGACCTGATCGAGGAGCGGAGTCCTGAGTCTCAACAGGCTCTAGGCTGTCGCATCTGTCCGGGACCTCTTCACGTTTGCTGTCAAACCCACCAAGCTGGCTCGGACGAGGGGTGGATCGGCACGATGGACGTTAAAGCTCTTGCGATGAGGCGCCATGCCTTCGATTGGCGCGACCACTGGGCCTGCGCCGCCCGGACGATGGTTGACCGGGAGGCGAGGGTTCTGACCCATGACATCTTGGAACGCCTGACCAGCTCGAATCTGAAGGAGTATTATTGGAGTAGGTCTGCTCTTTCGCTTCGCCTGACGATGGAGGAGTGGTTCGAACGCGGCCCAGCCCCTTTCCTCGTCGAGGCGCGCCGCGAGCTGCGTCAGATGCTGGCTCACGAAGGCTCCATTGGGCCCGACCAGCAAGCGCCTGCCCTGTCCGAATGGCTTCGGAGCGACGGCTTCGAGACGTTGGCGAACGAAGCCTCGACGCGCTTCTCCTCCACGTCGGGCCTCGTCCGGCGCGCGCTTCTCGGAGCAAAGGGCAGCCTTTTCGATCCGGAGCCAGGAAGCTTTCTGGCTCGGATCGATGCATTTCTCGAGGATGAGTTCCAGGCGGCAAGGTCGCTCGCCAAAACACAGAAAGAATCAGCGTGACCATTCCGTTTGAGATTCCGGCCAGGTTTGCGGCGCAACTCGACTTGGGCCAGATCGAACGGTTCGGAACGATCCTGAAGGAGGTCGGCACCGGCCGGATCGTGGGGCATCTTCAGGAGACCGGCGCGCTCCAGGCGGTCCTCACGCAGTCTGGAGCCTTTGCCAACCCGGTTTCCGCGCTCGTCAACGCCGCATCCGGGCTCGGCGCAAACTTTCAACTCTACCGACTCGACAACAAGGTCGACGCTCTTCGCTCCATGATGGGCGGAATCCAGTCCATGCAGATCGCAAACCTGGCCCTTGCGGGTCTCGGGATCGGCGTGTCCGCGCTAGGCTTCGCCTTGGTGAAGTCGCGGCTCGACGACATTTCCGGCAAGCTCGACGAGCTTGCCTCCGAGATTCGTTCAGGGTTCCAGGACCAGCGCGCGCGCGCACTTCGGGAAGCGGAAGCCAACCTGCGCGGCGAGCTCGACAACGCGGCGGAGGGTTGGCACGCCCGTGACGGCGGACGCGAGACCTGGTCCCATGTTGTCAAGGCCCTGAGCAGCATTGAAAACGTATATGTGGGCGAGATAGGGCATGCGATCACGGAGGGGAGCTCCGTCGACAACCTGACCTATCTGGTGGACCGATACCGGGTGGCTGTAGCCACCAAGACGGAGTGCTATGTTCTTCTAGACGAGTTCGCCCAAGGTCAGGCCTATGCCGAAACGGCCGCTGGACGCACCACGGAGATCTTCCAGCACCTCAATCCTGTCGCCTTGACGGCGGGCTTTGCCAAGACCGCACCGGCCGATGCCCGTCCGTTGAAGCTCCTGTCCACCTCAAGGGCGATCTGCTTGGGCCTTCGAGAGTTGCAGGACCTTCACGCGACCGCCCCGCTCCTGCTTCGCCGCATCGGCTCCCTGGAAATCCGTGGGCGGGACTATGTTGAACGCCTCAAGCACGAGCCCCAGGAGCCGCTGCTCGTGCTGAGTCCCGAGGGACAGCCTGCCTAGCCAAAAAGGCTCTCGAGAGCTCAGAGCCGTAACACCTTGCTCCACGGCTTCCTGCCGTGCTCCTCGCCATCATGCAGCATGTGACACCCCTGGCAGAGCGCCGCGAGGTTGCGGGGGAGGTTGCTGCATGGGTGGCCAGATCACGGCTTCGGCTTGGCGCAGCGCGAGGTCTAGCCCTGGTTCCCAGAGAAAGGAGGATGAGGCTACAGAGATCAGACGCGCCTCAGGTCATTCCGGGATCACGACGCTGACGCGACCGATTATGCCGTTGCCGACCCAGCCGTCGTATTTGAGGAGTCCGTTCCAGATATAGAGGTCATCGAGTTCGTAGATCTGGAGGCGGCTGTCGCCGTCGCGGATGAGGACCTGCACCTGGGACGCCCAGATCCTGCCCTCCCCATCCCGATGGTAGTTGAGCCGGAAGGCCTCCGGGTCGGCGTGAGCCTCCATGTCCTGCAGGATCCCAAAGATCGTCCTCGGGTCTCTCACGACCTCGTCGTGGAAGTAGTAGCACCCCCCCTCGACCCCCGCGAGGACGACCAGCGCCACTGCCGCAAAGGTCGTGGCAGCCATGGCGCCGCCCACCGTGGCGCCAATGCCGGTGCTCGTCCCTGCGACGATGCCGACCGTGCCGGCGGCCGAGGTTCCCGCTGCGGTCGAGCCCAGCATGATTGCGCCCGTCGTCGCATTCGTCAGGGTGTAGTAACCCAGAGCCTGAGCGGTCGTCCCAGTCGCGAAGGTGGCCGCCGAGCCCGCGCCGACCGTGGCGGTGGCCAGCGACTGGCTCGGGCGCCAGTCGCAGAATTCTGTGGCTAGGGCAGGACCGGCCGCAACGGCGGCGACCAATGCGGACGCGAACAGTCGGTGCTTCTTCATGCTTTCTCCCATGGGCCGGCGGTCGACGGGCTGCCGCCGCCTGCCCCTAGGGAACCTTAGCGCGGGGGCACCCTTCCGGCGAGCCCCTTCTGACCTGCCAGGAGAGCGGTCCTGGGCGGGGCTCCAGGGGTGCGCAGCTCCCCAGGCCCTCGGAGAGACGACCGGGGCTTGCCCCCACGTGAGTTGTTCAGTCGGCTAGGATCGCCCATCGGGCGCAACTCAGTAGTCGGTCCCTATTGCGTTCGCCGGCCAAGCTCGCCGGACCGCCGGTTCGTCTGGTACTCCATTGGAAATTTTTTGCGGGCGGCCCTGATCCTGTTCGGTCGAAGGAGGGCTCCCAATGGCGTTGATGCTGTTCGACGCCAGCATCGGCTGGACGACCCTGCAGCGCGACATTGGGGAAGGCGAGCTCGCACAAGTGCTGGGTCTTGGTCCTGACCGGGTCCAGATGGTTCCAACTGGCAGCCAAGCGGACGCCTTCCTGATCGGCTACGCGCAGCGGAACGCGGTGCCTATCGTGACCAACGACCGGTTCAGAGACCGCCTGAATCCGGACCTCGACCTGCGCCTCGTTAAGGGAATGATCATCGGTGGACAGGCGGTGATCGACCCAGTGATCGGCTGAGCCTCGGGACACCGGGCCGACCCACGGCCACTGACTCGGGGATCCAGAACTGGAGCACACCCTCCTAGGCTCGCACCCCGGCGTGATAGGTTGCCTTTGGGTCGTGGTCTCAGCCGTCATCTCCGTCTCCCACTAGATCACGGATCCACCGCTCTATCCTCCTTGTTCAGAGCGCGGCCGAGTCACGCCAGAACGGATCTACAAGCTGCCTGGCGACGACGCAGCTTTGGAACTTCGCAGGTTCCAAGGCGGGCGGAACGTCTGAATCAGGCCCAGTTCAAGACCGGCATCGCCTGCCACCGGCAGGCCGTTCCACTCGAGATCCGGCGGCGAGGCGGTGAATATCCTGATCGTCGCCCCGGCTTCGAGCTCCGCTTTCAGGGCTGCGCCGATCCGCTGGCTGGTCCGCTGCGTGACACCGGGACGGCCGTAGAAATAGAGGCGCTTGGCCAGCCCCATCGTGGCCACCCCGACGTAGAGCGCATCGTCGTCCTTCATGAAGGCATAGACGCCCCGGCGCTTCGGCAGGACCTCGCTCGGCCTCAGGTCTCCCGAGACCAAGACCCAATCGGCGGTGTGCTCAAACCCGCCGGCCAGCAGCACCGCGGTGGTCAGCCGGGGCCGCCCAGCTTGCATCAAAGACGCCGGTGCGCCATCGACAGGAGCAACATTCGACGGTGTCTGGGCCAGCATTCCGGCCGCTTTGAGGACGTTGTAGGCGTGCTGGTATCTGACGCTCACACGCTTGGCGATCTCGGCGACAGGCAAGCCCTGACGGGCCAACTCCCGGATCTCGTCTGACTTGCTCATGAGCACCCCACACGTTTACGGAGCCGTTCCTGGTCAGCCTGAACGCGGCCCATGTGAACGCACAAGAGAACCGGCCCCTTGGCTCAGTCCTAGCAGGTGGCAGGTCCGCTCCGGGTCAACATTCACATGCGTCACAAGAAATCCTACTGAGTTCGGCCTGAACAACCTGATCAGGCGGTTGCATAGCCCTGTCGGCGGTCCTGCATGGTCTCGACGAGGTTCAGGACCGCGGCGATGATCTGGGCAAGCCAAGCCCGGAGGTGGGCGAGGATCTTGCGAAGATTGTGGCCGCAGCCGCAGAGCACGGCGAAGAGGGCGTCGCCCAGGGTGCCCTTGAGGCCGCAGCAGGCGAGCCGGCCGTCGGTCTTCATGTGGCCGATCTCCGGCTCGATGGCACTGCGGCGTCGGAGCGCCTTCGCCAAGGCTGGCGTCAGACCGCGACGGGTGCCGCTGATCAGGACGCGGGTCGTCTCGACACCGTGGCCGCGATAGCCGCGATCGACCACGGCCAGGCGAGGGCGGCAGTCGGTGAGGATCTCGACCTGCTCCAGCGCCTCGGCCAGGGTGTGACCGTCGTAGGGGTTGCCCGGCAGTGACCGCATGCCGACAATAAACCCGCCGTTGAGGGTAGTGGCAACGCTGACCTTGCATCCGAACTCGTATCGCACACGCGCCTTGCCCTTGGAGATGCAATCCACCTCCGGCTCGTGCAGGGCGTAGATCTTGCCGCTGTCCATCGGCGTCTGGTGCAGCAGGCGCGAGACCAGCAGGAGCTTGTCGAGCACCCTCTCCCGCAGCGGCCCTGCGGGGATATCATCGAACTGCCGGCGTAGGTCCCGCAGCACGCGCCCGGTATAGCCCCTGAGCGTCCTCAGGGCCTTGCGCATCCGCTTGAACTGCTTGGCGTGGGCGTATCGGCCGACCTGAGCCGCCAGCCGGGGAGCGAGGCGGGCGTAGCTCTGCCGCAGCTCAATCCCGGCCGCCCGGGCCAGGTCCACCAGTTGCGCTCGCGCCCGCTCGTAAAGGCGGGAGTCGGTCGGGTGAGCGATGGCCTTCTCCATCACGGTGGTGTCGACGGCGACCTGCTCCAGGCTCCGGTCCTCGACGGCACCGGACTTGCGACCGGCCTCGATGGTCTTCGTGAGCAGCCACTCGACGCCCTCCTCGCCGATCCGCTTGCGCCAGCGGGTGAGCGAGGTCGGGTCAATGGGCGGGCGGTGCTGGAAGAACACCTCCCCGGTGAAGTGCTGGTAATACGGGTTCTCCACCCAGCGCGCGACCACCGCCTCGTCCGACAGCCGGAACGCGTGCTGGAGATAGAGCAGGCCTGCCACCAGCCGCGGCGAGGTCGCCGGCCTGCCGGTGGTGGACGGAAAGAACCCGGCCCACTCCCGCTCGAAGAACTCCCAGTCGATGAGGCTCGCTAGCTTCACCAGCTCATGGCGCAGGTCGATTAGGTCAACGAGCCGTGGGCGGAGAAGGTCGTCCTGCTCGGGAGGGCGCGGGCGGTGCTTCATCGAGGAGCCGAAATTGCAGGGTTCCAGGCCAGATCCTATGAAACCCTGCACGCCAAATCGACCGAAACCTCCGGTTTGCACCACAAGATTAATGACTTCGCTGTTGTTCAGACCGGACTACTGACAAAATGATTGCCGTCGGCAGAGCACTCCCCGGCACGCCGGTTCGCCCCGCTTGCGGGGGAACTCGCGCCACCAGCATCGGGCAAAACCGGAATGCTTCTTCAGGGCATAGGCGCTTTCCTTCTAGAGGTTTGCCTAGCCTTGCCCTGCTTCGGCTGCTCGCTGCCCCATCTCTCTCTTCGAAGGACGCCGGGTCTTCCTCGTTTCCCTGCCTCTAACTTCCTGTGCTGGATTCCGCTGTCTTCCTGAATCACATCCAATAAACTCCGAATTACAGGAGCTCTTTTTCCTGAAGTTCGGAATGCGAGGGTTCGCTCATCCGTGAGATGACAATGGCATCGAACGGAGGATGCCATGAGACAGAGCGCCCGTGACGTCATGAGCCAACACGCTACCCGACGGTGCCAGCAACGCGGGGTCCCGCACGAGGTAGTCGAACTCCTTTTGGACCACCACGATCTCGACCGGGAGGCCGGCTCGGGCTGCCGGATCCTGTGCATCAGCCGCCGGAGGGTACGGTCCGACGCAGCCATGCTCGAGCCGCAGCTTGCCCGTCGTCTCGAGAACCTCGCCGTGATCTGGAGCGACGACCGCGGCCAGATCGTCACTGTACTCCGCAACCACGGCACCTCGCGGCGCTACGCCGCCCGCGCTTAAGGAGAGCTCCTGATGACCAATGTTATCTCCATCGAGGATCGCCGGCCAAAGACAGAGGGCGTCGCGGACGCGCGGGCGGCCAAGATCCGTCGTGCAGCCCGCCTGCGCCGCGCTATCGAGATGGGGGCACCCTTCTCGGCCGAGGACCAGCTCCGCGTCGCCCAGAACCTCCATGCTATCCTTGAAGAACTGACGTCCGCCCGCCGGCTGAGCAAGCGTGACGTTCTGGAGTGCGCCGGCTTCCGGATCGACAGCACCACGGACTCGACCAAGAGGCTCGATACCTACACCTTCCCGCCCGACGGCACCGAGGAACGGCGCGGACGACTGGCGAAGAAGCCGAAGAAGTACCTCGACTTCGCGTTGGCGATCGCCGAGCTCGCGAAGGAAGATCCCGTCCAATGCCTCTGTCGGATCTTCGAGGGCGCGAGCCTGGGGACCAGCGACGAGGTGAACCTTGATCCGGAGGAGGAGAACTGGGCCCGGCTCGCCACGCTCCTGAGGCAGATGGCCTCCGCCGTCATCCACGAGGAGAACGTGGCCCGGTACTGGGTCGAGGTGGTGAAGCTCAACGGTCGGCACGACCACATCGCGGGAACCCTGACGCCGTCCCCCCATCCACTCGATTACCTCGGCTCCGAAGTGGGGCTGGCAGGTGCCTGCGGTTATCCTGGAGACATGGCACCCGTGCCGTCCGTCCTTCTGGCCGACCGGTCCCAGATGCCGCCTGTCACAGCGGCCTTGAACCTGAAGGATGGGCGAGCCCTGGAGGCGACCTTCGACCTTCGGCTCGAGATCCGGCTGGCTCTCGCTCCGGTGAACGACAGTCGCCGGCCAGGGCCCATGATTGAGTTCCGTAGCCGGCTCGACGCCTATACGGCCTCCGACGATCTGATCGTCTTCGACAACCGCTACTCGGATGGGACCGGCGGATCAGACACCATTCGAAGCGGCGTTCTGCAAGGTCAGGTGATCGAGTTCCGAGGTTTTCCTTACGTGGATCCGCCCGAGGCCGAGTTCCGGCAGGGCGTCGAGCACGCGTACTACGCCTGGGAGGAGATCAGCCCCGGCCTGCTGCGGCGGCTCTTCGAGGATCCCGAGCATCAGCTACGGGGAGAACAGCGAAGCTCTCGGCTGTTTCTTGACCTGCCCCCGAACCGCTTCCGGTCCGGCACCGCGGCAGCCTGTCTCTACGCGGACCTCCTGACCGGAACTCTCGAGGCAGATCTGAAGGCGGCTTGCCGCGAGGTGACCGGCAAGGTCGCTCAGCTTCGGGCCGAGACCGAGACCGCGGTCGCCCGGGCCGAAGCGGAAGCCGAGGCCCGCTGGCTCGGGCGCCAGCCCACCGACCCCCTCTCATGAATGTGGCCAACCCCATGACCTACGTCCCCACCCTGACCCATGCCACCGAGCGCGACGTCGACCTCCTCCTCGTGGAGGAGCTGGAAGCCTCGACCGACTTCCTCGTCTGGTTCACCGATGTTGCCGGGTGCTCGGCCACCGGCCTCCTCAGTGGTATGGTGCGCCACTCCACTCGGCGCATGCACAACCGGCGCGAGATCGACATCTCGGTCGAGATCGAGGCAGCGTCAGGACGCGTGCTCCTCCTAATCGAGAACAAGCTCGACACGGACGAGCAGCCCGATCAGGCCTCCTCTTACCGGGACGAGGCTCGAACGCGTGCCGGCGAGTACCACATCGTCCGAACGGTCCTCGTATGCCCGGACGACTATGCCGCCCAGCATCGCGCCTTCGTCCAGGCTTTCGATGCGTGGGTGAGCTATGAGCGCATCGCGGCCTTTCTGGCTGAGCGAGCTGATCGCACGACCGGCGAGATCGCCGCCCGTCTGCGCTACAGGGCGCGGCTGATGCGGCAGGCCATCGACAAGCAGCGCCGGGGCTACGCGCCGGTGATCCATCCCGCCAAGCAGGCTTTCTCGGCCCGCTACGTTGAGCTCTTGAAGGTGGAGGCCCCGAGCCTCGTCCCAGGGCCCAGCATGCTCAAGGACGGTCCTGCCGAGAGCAGGACGATGATCTTCGGCCCCGAGAGTCTCCCTGCCTGGCCCTTCCTGCCACAGACGCGCATCGTGCATCAGCTCCGGGCAGCCAACGCAAACGTCAACTTCTACACCTGGGGTGACCACTTCGCCGAGCTATCCAAGCATATGGAATCCGCGATCGTCGATAACGGCTTCCGGCTCGAGCCCACCGTGAACAGGCGCGCGGGCGGCCGTTCCGGGTTGATGGTCGTGGCGGACACACCGAAGGTCGATCTGCTCGCCGACTTCGACATCCAGATAGAAGCCATTCGAGCAGGCATCGCGGCAGCGCGCCGGTTGCAGGCATGGGTCCGGAGCCATCGCGCCGAGCTCCAGGACTGGTCGCAGGTGGTGTCCCGTCTCGAGGGTGGTCGGGCATGATTGAGACGGATCGTGAAGCTTGGCGTCGGCGCTTGGCGGCCGAGGAACAGCGGCTCAACCTCAGCCAGGGACTCAAGTTCGTCTACGGTCCGTGGTCGACCCTGGATACCGGCCACGTGGCCTTTCTGTCCTTAAAGCCCGGGACGGCCCCACCCGGGGCCGACCTGCGCGCCGTGTCGGACGAGCGGGGCAACTCCTACGAGGTCGAGCGCACGACGACTGGCTCCCCGATCACCGGGCAGTTCCTTGCCCTCACCGAGCTCCTCGGAGTGCGGCCACGTGAAGTCCTGACTGGAGTGGTCACGCCATTCCGAGCGGTCGCCTGGGGAAACCTGACGGTCCGACAAAAGGATGGCGCGCTGGCCTTAGGCCGGGAGTTCTGGGCAGGCCCGCTCGCCCGGCCGGACCTGCGCCTCATCGTGGCCGTCTCGCAGGAGGCCGCCGATCTGATCATCACCCTGACCGGCGCCACGGCCGAGAGCGAGATTTCCGCGGGGTGGGGCCACCTGTGCCTCCGTCGCTATCGGACTTGCGACGGCCGAGCGATCGTCCACCTGCCGCATCTGTCGCGCTTCCGCCTCCTGAGCCGGGCTGCCTCGCGGGACGCGCTGGCATTGGCGTTCGGGGAAGCTGCGGCCGAGGCGCCGCCGGCGGTTCCATCCACGGGAACGTCACCTCGCCTCGACCTGATCTCGGCGCTGGATTCCGCCGACGCCCTGGCGAGCCTGCCGCTTGAGGCGCGAAGGGTCTTCGACACACTTTTCGGAAGTCCGGACTACGCCGTTGGTGTACTGACTCAGCAGGTGGTGGTCCACTTCCGAGGGCAGAAGGTGGGCGGCCTCAACCGGCGCCTGATGGAGTGGTACGTCTCGAAACTTTTCGTCGCTGCCCACGGTGGTCCGGCTCCGCTAGAGCGACGCGGGTTCCAGGTCAGGGACGTGGCAAAGGGGCACCGCTACTGGGCCCGGAAGGGGGCAGGTTCGGCCTCTGCCTTCGTGGCCGCAGTCGAGGAGATGTCAGGCGTGAAGCTCTGACCGATTGGCACGCTTCACACCGTGTAACGTAATCCATCAGAGCCGATCTGGACGGCAATCAAGACTTCGCACCAACATCGATGATGGAGCATGGAGGCTCAGCCGGGATGTGTCGGTGCCGAAGATCCTTGGACCCAAGTCGGCCCGTAGGTCGCACCGGTCGCGCGCGGCATCTTGCTCCGTCCCAGGCCACTCAGTCAGATGACCTCGGCAGAGGTCGTGGACCTGAGGCGCGAACAGGATGGTGGAGGTTTCATGGTGATGCGGTCAGCGTTGTTCGTCGATTTCGACAACGTCCTTCTTGGTCTTCAGCCGACCTCAAAGGTTGGCGCGCAGCGCTTTGCCACCAGCCCTGAAACTTGGCTTCCCTGGTTCGAGGCCGCCGGCCATGTCGATGATGAGGCGCGCGACGAGAGACGCATCCTCTTGCGGCGGGTCTACATGAACCCTGACCGCTTCGGCACCTACCGCAAGTACTTCACCTACTGCGGCTTGGAGACCATCGACTGTCCTTCGCTCACCGGGATGGGCAAGAACTCGGCCGACATCCGGATGGTTCTCGACATCGTCGATGCCCTCGACCACCCAACCCGTTTCGATGAGTTCATCATCCTCTCAGCGGATGCCGACTTCACCCCCGTCCTGCAGAAGCTCCGGGCGCACGATCGCGAGACGGCGGTGCTCTCCACCCCATTGACCGCGCGCCCGCTCAAGAGCGCGGCCACCTACGCCTTCGAGGTCGACGACTTCCTGGAGAATGCGCTTGGTGTCTCGACGGACACGAAGTTCGACGAGACCAGTGTCGCCAAGGTCTTGCCCCTCCCCCTGGCTCCGCCGCCTCCGAATTCTGTTCCACTCCGCCGCGCGGCCGAGATCCTCGAGGCTCATGTGCGCAAGCAGGGGTGGACGCCCACGAGCGAGGTCGCTCGGATCCTTCTGGCCGAGCAGCCGGAGTTCGCGGACAGCCAGTGGCTGGGCCAGGGTAAGCTGAATGCCATGCTTTCTGCCGCTCTTCAGGCACGTCCGGGCTCCTACGCGCGGAAGCTGCGTGATGGGGTCCATGGAATCGGTGTTGCGCCCGCAGACGAGGTGGTGGCACCGGGAGCCATCCCGCCGGACAGCGCCGACCTCCCGGCCGCCATCCTTGAGGCCCCAACGCGGGCCAAGTTCTCGACTTCATCGAGCAGGAGCTCGCTCGATCGGACAAACCTCTGCTCGGATCGGCTCTGGGGACCAAGCTTACCAAGGAGCATGGCCAGATCCTCCGCACGACGAACTGGTTCGGCGCGGGCAGCCTCGCGCGCCTCATCCATCGGGCTCAGCGCCCGGGCCTCATGTCGGCGGGCTTCTTCGTCTGGGATCCCCGCCGGCACACGGCACCCGATCCGGCGCAGCGGGAGACGGATGCCACCGGTCTTTTCACCGAACTCGCCCGCTTCCTGCGACAACTCGATGCTGTGGGGTGGCCGCCCCTCACCCCCGATCAGATCACCTGTGTGATCTCGGAAGCCGTCCGGCTCATCCAGGAAGGCGTGACGGAACAGAACCCCCTCAGCGCCCAGATCAGGGACCGTCTCCACACGGCCGTCGATCAAGGGCGGCTGCCTGAGGACGACCGACTTCCACGCCGGCACATCGGGGCGTTGCTGGCCAGCGCTTGGCGTCAGGGCGCCGTCTTTGGTGAGACCTGCGTCACGGAAGCAGACTTCCGGAAGATACTCCGAGCTGCGCTCGAAGACCGCGTCCGGAATGCGCTCGGTGGCCCCATGGAGGTCTATGCCCCCTTGATCGCGCAGCTCCTGCGAGTTCCTCCCGATCATCAGGGCGCTGGAACGGAGGAGGGGCTGCCGACCGAACCAGCGAGCCTGAGAGTTCTTGGGGACGCCGGAAAGAACCTGAGCTCCCTGTTGGTCGACGAACACTGAGCGGCTTGGGCGAGCTAAGACTCTAGACGAAGGAGGGCCATGCTTCAGCATGGCCCTTGGTCGTTCAGGCAGCGGGCGCCAGCAGCCGGTACTGAACGAGAGTTGGTATCGCCTGCTCCAGGGCGACCGCCCGGACCATCTCATGGCCAAAGCTCACAACGGCTCGGCAAAGGTCCTGACCTCCGAGGATCACCGTTGTGACCAAGCGGCTTGGGTCGAAGACCGAGCGAGCGTGCTTGCTGGACCATGATCAGAAATCCGCTGCCCAGGCTCGACCGGGGCCATTCCACAGGCGCTGAGGGCCTCAGACAGCTGGCGGCCCACTTCAATGCGCGTGACACGCAAACACCAAGACGAATCAGGTCATGGGAAGTCAGAGGTGTGCGACAAGCCGAAATGTCCTTCTGAATGTCCTGAGCTTCGCGTCGAGAACGCCAAAGGCGCCGAATTTGGAAGGTTTGGCGGGTCTCGAAGGACAGAAAATGACATCTGTTCACATGAGGTTTTGTCGCTCTTTATGGTGCCGACAGGACGAGGATGAGACCGATGGCATTCAAAGCCGAACTTCTACGCACGAAACTGAAGGAGGCGGGCAAGAGCCGGAGCTTCCTTGCGCGACAGACCGGGAAGACGGAACGCACGGTGAGCCGGTGGCTCAATGGGGGCAACCCGCCCAAGAGCAAGGACCTGCCACGGATCGCAGAGGTTCTCGGCTGCAAGCCTCAGGACTTCGACCCCAGCTTCGCGGAGGATGGTCAGGACGGGATCAGCATCGGGGCTCGTGTATCAGTCGCCTCTCACAACGCCTACGAGATCCTGAGCCTGAGTTACGGCGTCACCCAGAGGCAGATCATGGAGTTGGCACCGGTCCTATTCTCCATCGTAGCCGCCCATGCCCTGCGGGTCCCGGATGAGGATCTCGCGGCGTTTCATGCCACCGAAGACCTGGGCCTCTACGTCCAGCGCCATGGCAGTGTGCGAGAAGCACAGGGCTTCATGCGAGATCAGCTCGCCGCAAAGGAGCGGAAGTGCTTCGGCCTGCCGCCGGCGAACATCGAGGAGGAGGAGACGCGAAATCTCTTCCACCTAGCCGTCGCGAGGCTCTGCCGAACGATCGAGGCTAACGTCAGTGTTCAGCACATGGTCAGGCCGGACCCGGGAGAGAGCCCCTCCGCCGCCGGTTTCATCCCGGACGTGCCTATGCTCCAGGCGCTCACGGGTGGTGACGACAGGCTGATCGAAGCCATCACGAAGGGCCAGATCCGCTTCGCCAAGTGCTGGGCCGAGTTCGAGAAGGATGGCGTCAGGACCGTCGAGGCGATGGTCGCGATCCTGCGCCGGGAGCTTGAGCAGACCGACAGCGCGCGAAGGAAGGCGCTGGCCAAGAGACGCACAGAAAGCTTGGCGAAGCTCGATGCCTGGCGCGCGTTCTATGAGGAGCGCCACCCCGATCTGGCTCGCGAATACGACGAGATTGTTGCGAACTATTGCCACCCGGACGGCTGGTATCCGGATTGGTACGGCGCCGAGTTGAAGGAGGTGCTCAACGCCAACCCGTACGACGAAGAACGCCACATCAACGACGAGACCCTGCCCGGATACAAGCAGAAGGCCGCGGAATCCGAAAACGGCGCCCGCGTCTTCTTCCTGCCCTTTACCGATCCGATCTATCAGCGCTTCGAGACGCTGAAGTTTCACCGCGCCGGCAGCAAGGATCAGTTCCGGGAGCAGGCCCGATGAACGCGCTCCCGTTGCCGGAACCTTCTCGCTCAGCCGCCATGCCAGCACCCGCATGGCGCAGCGTGGCATCCAAGTCGAGATCTTGGACATGCTCCTCCTGCACGGCGACCCCTTGAAGACGATCGGCGGATGCGAGCGCTACTGCCTCCTCGACAGGACCGCCAAGCAGCTGAGAGCTGCCGGTGTGGATGACGAGATCCTCGCGGCCGCCACAAAGCTCTGTGCGATCGTGAGCGCCGAGGGCACCGTGGTGACCTGCTACCACGGAGCCGCGGAGACGCGCCGGCGGGCGCGCCACAGTCCTCAGGTCTCGATCCGAGATCACTGAGCGAAAGGCTCGCTTCGAGCGAGCCTGGATCCAGACGCCGTCCCCGAAACATCCCGAACAGAGAGCCGGAGAGCAGGTTCCTGACGGGCCGTGCATTTAAGGTACTAAGCCATGAAGATCTACGAGTCCAGCAAGTTTCACTTCGCTAGGACGCAGTACAGGGCCGAGGTCGGAGGCTTCACGGTCCTTCGCCTGACCTACGGCCGAGACGGTGGCGCCATCAAGACGGCCACCGCGAGGGATGACAGCGGAAAGCCCGTATATCCCGATCAGAAGAGCTTGATCCTCGCGATGAAGACGACTCTCGAGAAGGTCGGCGGCTTGGGCTCCGCCATGGTGCTCCGGGTGGACAGCTCGAACCGGGTCTTCGGGGAGTTCACTGGTACGGGCCGGCAGGAGGACTTTCTTTGCTTCCTCGGTTGGCTGGCTACTGAGATCGGCATCATGCTCGAGCTCGATGTAAAGCAGGCCGCCTGAGGCATCCCTCAACAGACGCAACTGAGGTCCGTGAAACTCAACGGACAAGCTGGCGGGACGTGGGTCCGGCGCCTCACAGGCGACCTCCTTCCGTCCTTACGTCCGCAGAAAGGGGTTGCCTCGCCGCGAGGTCCACCTTCGAGTGGCGGCACAAGGGCGTGGGGTTGAGCGGTGCGGCAGGAGCGTGGCGAGAGGGACCGAAGGTCAGACGAGGCCGCTGCTGACGCCGCCCTGCTCGCGGAGCTTGGTAAGGCCTGGCACATCCCACTCGAGCCCAACCTCTGCGTGGTCGGCCGACTGCGCACGCGCTTGCGCGCGCGACGCCTCGACGAGCCGCGCGGCGGGGCCGCGGGAGGGCCTGCGACCGTCACCTTCCTCGAGGACCTCGTGCATCCCGACACCGGGCAGCCCCTCCTCTACCCGCCGCCGGCTACCCGCGGCTCCGCCGCCTTCGTGCCCGAGCCCGAGGCCCGCCGCGTCGACGCGCTGCCCGGAGGTTCGGGCGACGGGGCCTGGATGATGGCCGCGCTCGACCCCTCACCCGCCGCCGAGCGCGAGAAGCACGCCAATCCCTACCTCTGCATGGTCCGCCCGGGGAGCCTGCGCCGCCTCGCGGCCGTGCCCGACGAGTGGAACCTCCGCGTCACCGGCGTGACTGGCGCGCGCCTCGTGGCCGAGGGCGCGCGCGAGGCCGTCGAGGCGCGGCTCGCCGAGGAAACGGGGCGCAGCCGGGCGGGGCTTGAGGCCGCCAGGCGCGCGCTCGCGGATACCGAGCGCGAGCGTGCGGCCGTTGTCCGCACCGCCGAGGAGGCGCAGGCGCGGCTTGAGGCAGGCGAGCGGCGGCTCGTCGCCGTCGAGGCGGAGATCGAGAGGAGCAGGGCCGACATGGACGACCGAAGACGCCGGCTGGCCAGCTTCATGCGCGAGCGGGGGCAGCGGCTCCTCGCACTCGACCTCATCGACGAGGACCAGCTCCGCGCGCTCGGGGCCGACGAGGCGCCGCCGGACGACCGCCCCGGCGCGAGCCTTACCGACGCGCTCGGCGGCGACTTCGGGCGGGTCGCGGGTTTCGTGCAGGCCTTCGCGCGGCGGCGTGACATGCTTTACGGCCAGGCGCAGCTGCGCGATGTGCTCGCCTGCCTGCGCACGCACGACCTCGTCGTGCTCGCGGGCGACCCCGGGGCGGGCAAGTCGAGCCTTGTGCGCCATCTCGCCGCCGCCATCGGCGCGTCGTTGCGCCGTCGTCCCGGTCAAGCCCAACTGGACTGGCCCCGAGGATCTTCTCGGCTTTTACAACCCCATCGAGGGTCGCTACCATTCGACCCCCTTTCTCGAGGCGCTGCTCGCGGCCGCGCGCGAACCCGACGTGCCTTTCCTCCTTTGCCTCGACGAGATGAACCTCGCCCGCGTTGAGCACTACCTCGCCGACTTCCTGAGCCTCCTCGAGGACCGCCGCGCCCCGCCTGCGATCCGCCTCCAGGCCGAAGATGGCCAGCGCGACGCGGTCGCCGACCAGCGCCTGTTCCTCGCCCTCGAGGCCGAGGCGCGGCGCCTCGCAGGGCTACCCGATAACGCCACGCTCGCCGACATCCTGCTCGATCGCGGCGCGAACGACGCGCTTCACCGCCTCACAGGTCTCGCGGGGGCCGACACGGTGCTGACGCAGCACGCGCGGTTGCGACGAGCCTTGAGCAGCGCCGCCGCTGTGCCGCCGTCGCTGCCCTTCCCGACCAATCTGCGCCTCGTCGGCACGATCAACGTGGACGATACCACGCACGCGCTGTCGCCCAAGATCCTGGATCGCGCGCACGTTCTGCGCGTGCCAAACCCCGTCCTCGCCGACTGGGCAGGCCTCGACGCCGAGGCCGCGACCTGGGTGGCGGACGGCGGGCCCGACGGGGTCGAACCGCTGCGGCTTACGGCCTCCGACCTTGGCGAGCGTGGCGAGTACCCGCCCCTCGACCGCGACAACGCGGACGTCGCACGACTCCTTGCGCTCGCCCGCGACCGGCTCGAGCCCCTGGGTGTCGAGTTCGGCCTGCGAGCAGTGCGTCAGGGGGCGCACTACCTGCGCCAGGCCGCGGTGGCGGGGATTGGGCCACTCGCCGCAATGAACAACGTCGCGCTCCACAAAGTGCTGCCGAAGCTTACGCTCGACCTCGAGGGCGCGAACGGGCCCGCGCGGCGCGCGGGCCTGCGCGCACTGCGCGACGACTTTGCGGAGATGCTCGACGACTCGACCCCGCCGAGGTGCCTGAGGACGCGGTTGCCGCGCTCGACCGCATGATCGCGGCTGCCGACGCCAACAACGGGTGCGTCAGCTACTGGGCGCGGGCGTGAGCCACGGCATCGAGGCGCGCCACCTGAGCATCGTCTGGGCGGGCCCCCGCCGCGCCGCCCGCGTCGAGGCGGGCGCGCCCCCCCCCC
>NZ_KK088566.1 GCF_000600335.2 Rubellimicrobium mesophilum DSM 19309
GTGGCGGCGGCGCGTTGGACCGGCTGCGGCTGCGGCGCGGGCGCGCGCTGGGGCTGCTCGTCGACGCGGCCCGGCGCGCTCATGGAGCGGCGCGGCATCGGCGTCTCCAGGCGGCTGCCCGAGGCGTCGATCCCCGTGGCGACGACCGAGACGCGCATCCGTCCGCCCATGTCGGTGTCGAGCGTCGAGCCCACGATGATGTTGGCGTCCTCGTCCACCATCTCGCGGATCTTGTTCGCGGCCTCGTCGAGCTCGAAGAGCGTCATGTCGTAGCCGCCGGTGATGTTGATCAGCACGCCCTTGGCGCCCTTGAGGCTGATCTCGTCGAGGAGCGGGTTGGCGATGGCCTTCTCGGCGGCGTGGGTCGCGCGGTCCGGACCCTCGGCCGTCGCCGGTGCCCATCATGGCCTTGCCCATCTCGTCCATCACGGCGCGGACGTCCGCGAAGTCGAGGTTGATGAGGCCCGGCCGCACCATCAGGTCGGTCACGCCCTTCACGCCCTGGTAGAGCACGTCGTCGGCCAGCGCGAAGGCCTCGGTGAAGGTCGTGTTCTCCGTCGCCAGCCGGAACAGGTTCTGGTTCGGGATGATGATCAGCGTGTCCACGACCTTCTGGAGCGCCTCGACGCCCTCCTCGGCCTGGCGCATCCGCTTGGCGCCCTCGAACTGGAAGGGCTTGGTCACGACGCCGACGGTCAGCACGCCCAGCTCGCGGGCGGCCTGCGCGATGATCGGCGCGGCGCCGGTCCCGGTGCCGCCGCCCATCCCGGCGGTGATGAAGCACATGTGGGCCCCGGCGAGGTGGTCCACGATCTCCTGAATGGATTCCTCGGCGGCGGCGGCCCCGACGGAGGGACGCGCGCCCGCGCCCAGCCCCTCGGTGACCTTCACGCCCATCTGCACCTTCTGCGGCGCGTTCGACTGCTTCAGCGCCTGGGCGTCGGTGTTCGCGACGACGAACTCGACCCCGTCGAGCTGCTTGTCGATCATGTTGTTCACCGCGTTGCCGCCGGCCCCGCCGACGCCGAACACGGTGATCCGGGGCTTGAGATCCTCCTGCCCCGGAAGCGAAAGATTGAGTGCCATCGCGCTGTCCGCCTGTGTCGTTCGTGTTTTCGAGCCGTCTCGTTCGAACGGCCGCCGCCCTGTCCCGATCGGGCCCATTATGGACCTTGCTGGCGGTGCCCTCGACTCTACCGGCGCCCTTCCGTCCCGTCACGCCAAAAACACACCTGCCGCTCGATCTCCATGGGGATAATCAGGCCACAGGAGCGTTGCACGGCTGCATCGGCGAATTCCCGCCGTCACCAGTTGTCCTTGAACCACTTCACGGCGCGCCGGAACGAGCGGGCGGACTGCCGATCCGGCGGGATCTCGAAATCCCACCATTCGTCCTGCGGATGCGCCGCGAAGAGCGTGAGGCCCACCGCCGCCGAGAAGGCCGCCCCCGTCGCCGCCTGCGGCAGCCCCTGCACCCGGAGCGGCCGGCCTAGCCGCACCTTCTGCCCCAGGATGCGCGCGGCCAACCCGTCGAGCCCCGGGATCAGGCTCCCGCCCCCCGTCAGCACGATGCTCCGCGACGGAAGCTGGTCGAACCCCGCCCAGTCGAGCCGCGCCCGGACCTCCTCCAGGATCTCCTCCACGCGCGGCCGCATGATGCCGATGAGCTCCGTGCGGCTCACGACGCGCCGGTCGTGCTCCCAGTCGCCGGTGTCGCCGCCGATGGGGATGAGCTCGCGATCGTCCACGCCCGTCGCGACGACCCCGCCATAGAGCGTCTTCATCCGCTCCGCCTGCGCCATGGGCACCTGCAGGCCCATGGAGATGTCGCCGGTCACGTGCTCCCCGCCCAGCCGCACGGAGTCGGCGAAGATCATGTGCTTGCGGATGAAGATCGACAGCCCCGTCGAGCCGCCTCCCATGTCGATGCAGACCGCGCCCAGCTCCTGTTCGTCCTCCACGAGGCTCGCGATGCCCGAGACGTAGGCCGAGGAGGCGAGGCCCGCGCATTCGAGGTCGCAGCGCTTGAGGCAGAGGAGCAGCGTCTCGATGGCCGCCGCGTCCACCGCCAGGAGGTGCAGGTCCGCCGTGAGCTGGCGGCCGACCTGCCCCTGGGGGTCCGTGATCCCGGTGCGGTGATCCAGCGCCCAGTTGACCGGCTGCGCGTGCAGGACCTCGCGGCCCAGGCCCACGTCCGGCACGTCGCAGGAGCCGAGCACCCGCCCGATGTCCCAGCCGGTCACGGCGGACCCCTCCACCTCGGCCTCGCCGCTCAGGGCGAAGCTCTCGGGCCGCGCGCCGGACAGGCAGACGATGACGTGGTCCACCCGCACCTGCGCGTCCTTCTGCGCCTGCTGGACGGCCGTGCGGATCGCCCGCTCGGTCTCGCCCATCGAGTCGACCTCGCCGAACCGGATCCCGCGCGACCGGGTCACGGCATGGCCGATCACCTTGAACTGCGTCTGCCCGGCCATGGGCCCCACGCCGTCGGCGCCGCCCGCCCGCTCCGGCCCGTCGAAGCGCAGCACGAGGCAGGCGATCTTGCTGGTCCCGAGGTCCAGGATCGCGATCACGCCCCGCTGGAGCGCCGCCCTCCGGATGGCGCGCATGGCACGCTGGGTCTGATAGAGGGGGCGCATCAGTGGTCCTCTTGGATGGGCGCGACGGAGACGGTCTCGTTCGCGGCGATGGCCTCGCGCAGGCTGGCCGCGGCGACGGGGTTCAGTCGGAGCGTGGGGCGGTCGCCCAGTCGCATGTCCACGACCCCGACGTCGCGGTCGAGGATCTGCTGCGCCTGGTCGAGCGCGATGACCCGCTCGAGCGCCGGGACCGGATCGTGGGTCGGCAGCAGGATGCGCAGGTCGTTGTCGAGGATCATGTCCCAGCGACGTTCGCCCATCCGCACGAGGCCGCGCACGCGCGGCGCGATGGGCGCGGCGGCGGAGAAGAGCCTCAGCGACTCGTCGATGGCGTCCTTGGCGCCGTCGCCGGCGATCAGCGGCAGGTCGGACCGGTCCGCCCGCTCGGCGATCATGCCGGTCATCACCCCTTCGCCGTCGATCAGGCGCAGCCCATCCGCGTAGCGCCACACGGCCACGGGAACGCGCTGCACCACGGCGATCTCCAGGGTTCCGCCCGGGTTCACCTTGACCTGCGCCGAGCGCACCGCCGTCAGGTCGGTCACCTTGCGCCGCAGCGCATCGAGGTCGAGGTCGAAGGACGACACCGGCAGGTCGATCCGCGCGACCTCGTTGATGGCCGCCGTCAGGGCCCGGTCGGCGCCGGCGATCTCGACGGCGGTGACCATGAACTCGGGCCGCTCGCGCACGGCGTCCATCATGGCGTCGTACTTGGCCGCCACCAGCGCGCGGTGGTCGTCCGAGGCCAGCCAGAGCGCCGCGACGGCCAGCACGGCGCCCACGGGCAGCCCCACCTTCACCAGTCGCCGGTAGAAGGGCGTGAGCATCAGCCGCTGGTAGCGATAGGACCAGACGGAGGGCGCCGGGTCGCGGCGCAGGCCCAGCGAGGGCTGGGCCGGCTGCCGCACCAGCGACGGGATCGTCAACTGCCAGAGGAGCTTCAGCGTCCGCACGAGGCGTCCTCCACCAGCCAGCGGCAGAGCGCCGGGAAGTCGATCCCCGCCGCCGCCGCCTGCTCGGGCGCGAGCGAGGTCGGCGTCATGCCGGGCTGCGTGTTGATCTCGAGGATCACCAGGCCCTTCAGCCCCTTGGATTCGTCCCAGCGGAAGTCCGTCCGCGACAGCCCCCGGCAGCCGAGCGCCTCATGCGCCCGCAGCGCCATGTCGAGGCAGGCGTCGAACACCTCCCGCGGCACCTTCGCCGGCACCTCGTGGCGCGATCCGCCCGGCGCGTACTTCGCGTCGTAGTCGTACCAGCCGTCGGTGATGATGTCCGTGACGGTCAGCGCCCGGTCGCCCAGCACCGCCGTCGTGAGCTCCCGCCCCGGCGCGTAGGTCTCGACCATGACCGTGTCCGGCATGGACGCGGCGAGCTGCGGCGGCCGATTCGCGCCCTCGGGCACGATGTAGACCCCGACCGAGGAGCCCTCGTTGTTGGGCTTGACCACGTAGGGAGGCGCCATGACGTGCCGGGCGCAGACCTCGTCCCGCCGCGCCAGGACGCTCCTCACCACCGGGAGCCCGGCGGCGGCGAACACGTCCTTGGCGCGCGCCTTGTCCATGGCCAGCGCCGAGGCCAGCACGCCCGAATGGGTATAGGGAACCTTGAGCCATTCGAGGAGCCCCTGGACGCAGCCGTCCTCGCCCCAGCGGCCATGCAGCGCGTTGAACGCCACGTCCGGCCTCATCTCCACGAGGCGCTGCGCGAGGTCCGGCCCCGCGTCCACCTCCAGGGCCTCGAAGCCCGCCTCCCGCAGAGCCGCCGCGCATTGGCGCCCGGAGGAGAGCGAGACCTCGCGCTCCGCCGATGGACCGCCCATCAGGACGGCGACTCTGGGACCTGTCCTGCCCGACATGCCCTAAACTGCCCCATTCGCGGGCCCTTCGGCCCGTCATTATGAATGCGGCCCCTCCAGCCGGGACCGCTCCGCCACTCAGATCATCCTTAACGTCACGCGGGGTCGCCGACCCGCATGATTTCCCACTCTAGCCTCACCCCGGCGTGATCGTAAACCGCTTTCCGCACGTCCTCGCCCAATCCTTCGAGGTCGGCGGCGGTGGCGCCGCCCGCATTCGTGAGGAAATTCGCGTGCATGGGGTTCATGATCGCCCCGCCGCGCCGCGCGCCCCGCATCCCGGCGTCGTCAATCAGTTTCCAGGCCTTCAACTCGTGCGTGTCGTCGGCCCGACCGGTGCTGCTGTAGCCCGCCGGGTTGCGGAAGGTCGATCCTGCGGTCCGATCCTTCGTCGGCTGCGTCGCGTCGCGCTTGGCGAGCTGCTCCTCCATGCGCGCGACCAGAGTCGCGGGATCCCCCTCCGGCGCCTCGAACACGGCTTCCGTGACAACCGCTCCCTCCGGCATCCGACTAGACCGATAGGCGAGCGCCAGCTCCGCCGCCGGGATCGTCACGACGGTCCCGTCCCGCAGCACCGCCGTGACCTCGACCAGCACGTCCGCCACGTAGGCCCCGTAGCACCCCGCGTTCATTCGCACCGCGCCGCCGACCGTCCCCGGGATCGTCCGCAGGAAGGTCAGGTCCCGCCCCGCCTCCGCCGCCTTGCGCGCGACGTGGGCGTCGAGCGCCGCCGCCCCCGCCCTCACGCGCGACCCTTCCACCGCGATCCCGTTGAACCCGCGCCCGAGCCGGACCACCGCGCCCCGCACGCCCCCATCCCGCACGATGAGGTTCGAGCCCACCCCCATCGGGAACACCGGCACCTCCGGCGGCAGCGCCCCCAGGAACGCCGAGAGGTCCTCGACGTCCGCCGGCTGCACCAGCGCATCCGCCGGCCCGCCCACGCGCAGCCAGGTCAGGTCCGCGAGCGGCCGCCCGGGGGTGATCGTCCCGCGGAACCCCGCGGGCCTTGGAACGGTGGTCGCGTCAGCTTGCTCGTATGTCACGCCGGATTACCTGAGAAGGGCTCGAAGGGAGCGGGTTCAGCAGAGGAGAGAGGTCATGTGCTGGACTAGAACCGAATGGGACCGCAAGGCCACCGAGACCCGCCGCGAGGAGACCGCGACGCCGACGAGGTTCGCCGAGCCCCCCGCCCGCGAGGCCCCGAGGCCCGAGGAGCGCCGCGCGAAGGAGCCCGTGCCCGCCGAGTAGCGTCCCCTACTCCGCCGGGTCCTGGTGCGGCGACGCGGTCAGGCCACGCAGCCGCCGCATCAGGAAGATCAACGGCCAGCGCAGGATCGACGCCCCCGCCGCCAGCGCCAGCATCCCGGCGATGGGCCCGTGCTCGACGGTGAGCCAGCCCAGCAGAGGCACCCCGCAGGCGATCAGCAAGGTGGCCGACCGCCAGTGGTCGTCGCGCGACGGCAGCATCGCGATCACGTTCGCCGTCACGAACCACAGGCAGGCCAGGACCAGGGCGGCGCTCATGCCGTCCTCCCCCGCGCCCAGCGGAGCAGCGCCCCGAACGGCCGGCGGAACATCGACAGGAACGCGAGGAACGCCAGCGCCCCGGCCCACCAGCCCACCTGAGCAGCCATCCAGACCATCAGCACGGGCGCCGTGGCGAGCAGCAGGAGCCCCGGCACCATCTGCCGCCGCATCGGCAGCATCGCGGTCCCGCTCGCGGCCAGCACCCAGAGGCAACTCGCAAGAACCGACGGAGCCATCTCGTCCTCCCTCGCCTATGCCGCCTGGCCGCGCAGCCGCGCGGGGAGCCCGTGCGCCCAGGCGCTGATGTTGCCCGCGCCGAGGCACACGACGATATCCCCCGGCCGCGCCTGCTCCTTCACCAACCGCGCGAGGTCCTCCTCGCCGTGCACCGCCCGCGCGTGCCGGTGCCCGTGCCGGATCAGCCCGCCCACGAGATCGTCACGCGACGCTCCCTCGATGGGCGCCTCGCCCGCCGCATAGACCTCGGCGATGCCGACCACGTCGGCCTCGTTGAAGCAGGTGCAGAACTCCTCGAAGAGGCTCGACAGCCGCGTGTAGCGGTGCGGCTGGTGCACCGCGATCACCCGCCCCTTGCTCGCCTGCCGCGCGGCCTTGAGCACCGCCGCGATCTCGACCGGGTGATGCCCGTAGTCGTCGATGATCGTGACCCCGTCGACCTCGTCAACCTTGGTGAAGCGCCGATTCACGCCGCCGAAGCACGCGAGCGCCGACCGGATCGTCTCCTTGTCCATGCCGAGGTGCCGCGCCACCGCGATCGCCGCGAGCGCGTTGCTCACGTTGTGATCGCCCGGCATCGGGAGGGTCATGCCCTCGATCACGTCCCCCTCGGCCTGGAGGAAGACGTCGAACTGCGCCGTGCCGTTCTCGTAGGTGGGCCGCGTCGCCCGCACGTCGGCCTGCGCGTTGAAGCCGAAGGTCCTCACCCGCCGGTCGGTCACGCGGCCCACCAGCGCCTGCACCTCGGGGTGGTCCGTGCAGCAGACCGCGAGCCCGTAGAACGGGATGTTCGACACGAAGTCGTAGAAGCCGCGCCGGAGGTTCTCGATCGTCCCCCCAATGCTCCATGTGCTCGGGGTCGATGTTGGTCACGATGGCGATGGTCGCGGGCAGCCGGTTGAAGGTCCCGTCCGACTCGTCGGCCTCCACGACCATCCATCCCCCTGCCCGATCCGGGCATTGGAGCCGTAGCGATGGATGATCCCGCCGTTCACCACCGTCGGATCGAGCCCCCCCGCCTCGAGCAGCGTGGCCACCATGGTCGTGGTCGTGGTTTTCCCATGCGTCCCGGCGATGGCGACATTCGACTTAAGTCGCATGAGCTCGGCCAGCATCTCGGCCCGCCGCACCACTGGCAGGCCCTTGCGCCGCGCCTCGTCCAGCTCCGGGTTCCCCGGCTTGATGGCCGAGGAGATCACCACGACCTCCGCGCCCTCCAGGTTCTCGGCCCGCTGCCCGATCTGGATCGTGGCGCCCAGCTTGGCGAGGCGCTTGGTGATGTCGCTCTCCCGCGCGTCCGAGCCCTGGACCGTGTAGCCCATCGTCAGCAGCACCTCGCTGATGCCGCTCATGCCGATCCCGCCGATCCCGACGAAGTGGATCGGCCCCACGTTCTGGGGCAGCTTGGTCGGCCGCTGCATGGAATGACCTCCGTCCATCAAGCACGGCCCTCCTTCTGGTTCCGAGACAAGTTATCCACAAGTTCCGCCAGCCGTTCCGCTGCGTCAGGCTTCCCGTAGGCCAGCGAGGCCCGCGCCATCGCGGACGCGCGTCCCGGGTCCGACAGCAGCGCCCCCAGCCGCGTCGCCAGCGCCCCGGCGGCGAAGCCCGCCTCCGGCATGACCTCCGCCCCGCCCGCCTGCTCCAACCCGCGCGCGTTCGCCGTCTGGTGATCCTCGGCCGCGGCGGCATAGGGGATCAGGATCGCCGGCCGCCCGATCACGGTCAGGTCCGCGATGGTCGAGGCCCCGGCCCGCGCGATCACCACCTGCGCCCGCGCCATCCGCTCCGGCACGTCCTCGAAGAAGGTGTGGACCTCGGCCTGGATGCCCTGGTCGCGGTAGAAGGACGTGACCCTCTCAACGTCCTCCTGCCGTGCCTGCTGGCTCACCCGCAGCCGCACCTTCATCCCGTGCGGCAGCGCCGCGAGCGCGGGCGGCACCACGTCCGACAGGATGCGCGCGCCCTGGCTTCCGCCGATGACGAGAACGTGCAGCGCCACCTCGCCCGGCGGCACGTAGCCCGCCCCCGCCATGTCCAGCACCGCCTGCCGCACCGGGTTGCCGACATCGACCCCCTCGACGCCGTCCGGCAGCCTCGTGGGCCAGGTCCCGCAAGCCACGGCATCCACGCGCCGCGCGAAGACCTTGTTCACGCGCCCCAGCACCCCGTTCTGCTCGTGGATCATGCGCGGCAACCGCAGCAGGGTCGCCGCCGTCAGCGCTGGGATCGACGGATAGCCGCCGAAGCCCACCACGGCGTCGGGCCGGTCCCGCATCATCCGCGACACGGTCGCCGCGATCCCGCCCCCCACCCGGAACGGCACGGCGACCTTCGCCACGGCCCCGCCCCGCGCCGGCGTGGCGCTCGCCACGACCTCGCGCGCAACCTCCTTCGGGAACCCGCCCGCGTAGCGCGCGCCCCGTGCGTCGGTGCTGAGGGAAACCCGCCAGCCGCGCGCCAGCATCGTCTCGGCCAGGGCCTGCGCGGGGAACATATGCCCCCCCGTGCCGCCCGCCGCGATGACGAGGTGCCGGCTCAACGCTCCCGCGCCCCCAGGATCTCGCCCATGCGCCCCTGCGGTCGGGTGCGCGTCATGGCCAGCAGCATCCCCACCGCGATCCCGCCCGCGATCAGCGACGACCCCCCGTAGCTCACGAAGGGCAGCGTCATCCCCTTGGCGGGCAGCAGCCGCACCGCGACCCCCATGTTGATCATCGCCTGCACCCCGAAGGAGCAGGCCAGCCCCGTCCCGGCCAATCGTATGAACGGGTCCCTCTCCCCGATCAGCCGCACCAGCGACCCCACCACGATGAAGGCGTAGAGCGCGATGATCAGCATCACGAGGATCAGCCCGTATTCCTCGGCCGCGACCGCGATGATGAAGTCGGTATGCGCGTCGGGGAGCGACCACTTCACCTCGCCCTCGCCCACGCCCACGCCGAAGAACCCGCCCTCGCGGATGGCATTCGTCGCGTAGCCGAGCTGCGTCCGCGGATCGACCTCCGGGCTCAGGAAGCCGTTGATGCGGCGCGCGAAGTGCTCCGAATGCTCGTAGGCGAAGGTGCCCGAGACGACCACGACGCTAGCGAGCACGGCGAGCAGCGTCATCGGCGCCCCCGCCACGAAGTACATGACCCCCCAGGAGAACAGCACCAGCGCCGCCTGCCCGAAGTCCGGCTGGAGCGCGAGCATGGTCACGATGATGACCATGAGCCCGAACGACCACAGCTTCCCCGGCGGACCGTCCCGCTCCGTCGCGGCAGCCATCAGCCAGGCCGCCAGCACCACGAATCCGGGCTTCAGGAACTCCGAGGGCTGGAACGACACGAAGCCCAGCGAGTACCACCGGATCGCGCCCTTGCCGAAGTCGGTCCCCAGGAAGGGCAGGCAGACCAGCGCCACGAAGCTCAACGCGAAGCCCACGACCGCCAGCCGCCGCACCGCCTTGGGACCCATCATCGAGACGAGCAGCATCACGACCATGGCCGCGCCGCCGAACATCGCCTGGCGCTCGACGTAGTGGAAGGGCGGCAGCCCGTTGCGCGCGGCCAGAGGCGGCGAGGCCGCGAGGCCCAGCAGCAGCCCGATCCCGAACAGGCCCAGGATGCAGGACATCGTGAGCTTGTCGATCGTCCGCCACCAGCGCGGAAGGACCGGATCGCTGGTCCGCGCCGGGGCCAGCCCATGAACCATCTCTGTCACGAAGCACCGCCATCTGCCCCAAGCCGCCCGGTTGGTCCCGGGTTCGGCGCCCGGTGCGCCCGGGTCTGTGGGTAACGATAACGGAATCGCCGTCGCCACGCTAGGCGGAAATCAGCCCGACCCGATCACGACCCGCCACGGGCCCCCGACCCCTTGCCCCGGCGGCCCGCTTGCGCCAAGCCCTGACCCCCATGGAGGCGGACACCATCATCCTCGGCGCCGGCGCCGCCGGCCTCTTCTGCGCGGGCCGCTGCGGCCCGGGCGCGCTCGTGCTCGACCACGCCAGCCGCCCCGCCGAGAAGGTCCGCATCTCCGGCGGCGGGCGCTGCAACTTCACCAACCTCCACGCCCGCCCCGAGGCGTTCCTGTCCGCGAACCCGCACTTCGCCAAGTCGGCTCTCGCCTCCTACACCGCCCAGGACTTCCTCGCCCTCGTGGAGTCCCACCGCATCCCCTGGCACGAGAAGACCCTGGGCCAGCTCTTCTGCGACCGCTCCTCCCGCGACATCATCGCCCTCCTCCTCGCCGAATGCGACCGCGCCGGCGCCCGCGTCCAGCTCTCCACCGTCGTCACGGGACTCTCCCATGACGGCACCCGCTTCACGCTCGCCACCGTCCACGACGGCCGCCACGAAACGCTCCAGGCCCGGCGCCTCGTCGTCGCCACCGGGGGCAAGTCGATCCCCAAGATGGGCGCGACCGGCTTGGCCTACCGCATCGCCGAGCAGTTCGGCCTACCCATCACCGAGACCCGCCCCGCCCTCGTCCCCTTCACCTTCGGCGAGGAGCGGTTCGGCCCCCTCGCCGGGGTCGCCGTCCCCGTCCGGGCGCGCGCGAACGGCCCCGCCTTCGACGAGGCCATGCTCTTCACCCACCGGGGCCTCTCCGGCCCGGCGATGCTCCAGGCCTCCTCCTACTGGCGCGAGGGCGAGGATCTCGCCGTCTCTCTCCTCCCCGGCACCGACTGGGCCCAGGCTCTCCGCGAGGCCAAGCGCGAGGCCCCCAAGCAGAGCCCCAAGACCGCCCTCGCCCGCCATCTCCCCGCCCGCCTCGCGGATCACCTCGCGTCCGAGCTGCACCTTTCGGGCAACCTCGCCGGCCTCTCCGACGCCCGCCTCGACGCGCTGGCCCGCTCCCTGTCCGACTGGCGCCTCAAGCCCACCGGCACCGAGGGCTACCGCACCGCCGAGGTCACGCTCGGCGGCATCGACACGAAGGCCCTCGACTCCAGGACCCTGGAGGCGAAGGCCGTCCCCAACCTCTTCTTCATCGGCGAATGCGTGGACGTGACCGGCTGGCTCGGCGGCTACAACTTCCAGTGGGCCTGGTCCTCGGCGGATGCTGCGGCGCGGGCGATCCGGGCCCGCGCCTGATCCCGCCTCACGGCGCGGGGAAGGCCACCATCCGGGCTCCATGCCAGATCTCGTGGAAGCTGTAGTCGATCTCGTCCTCGGGCCTGCCTTCCTCGTGATAGAGGCAGCGCCCCTGCACGGTCAGGTCGTAGGTCACCATCGGCGCGCCGTCGGGCAGCAGCGTGAGCTGGGGCGCCAGACCGTTCCACAGCTCCCCGTCGCAGGTGAAGGGCAGCGCCGTCGGCCGCACGCCGGTCAGGTCCGACTGCCCCTCGACGAACACGGCGTCCCAGACCCCGTCGGGCGTCTCGCAGGCCTCGTCGCACCAGGCGTAGCCCAGCTCGCTCGAGGCATTCAGGAAGGCCATGCGCGGACGCCCCTCGGCATCGAGCGCCAGCGAGGCCCCCTCCCCGATGCTCTCGTTGGCGATGACCGAGCCGTTCCAGGCCGAATCCGCCAGGCAGTCGGCCTCGTCGCACCAGAGATAGATCAGCGAATGCGACAGGTCCTCCTGCTCCATGCCGTCGCCGGCGAAGAAGGCGACGCGTGGCCGTCCCTGCCCGTCGATCTGCAGGTCCCAGGTCGGAGAGGGATAGGTGCCGCCGCCCGCGTCGATCATCCAGGTCCGTGTCCAGCTCGGCGTCTCGGTGCAGTTGGACTCGCAGGCCAGGTAATAGAGCCCCTCCTTGCCCTCCTCCTCGCCCGGCCCGGGCAGCGCGAAGACGCGCGCCACCACCCGGGGCCGCCCATCCGCCGTCAGGGCCAGCGCGGGGGCGTCGAAGATCTCGGTGTCGTAGTCCGAATGCCGCGCGAGATCGGTCTCGGTCCAGTTGCCCGGGTCCGTGCAGCCCGTGTCGCAGCTCATGTAGAAGGTGCCGTAATGGTCCGGCTCGATGGAGTAGTTGCGGTCCGAGTAGATGAACCGGGGATGCCCCTGCGCATCCAGCACGAAGCTCCGCTGCGGCATGGTGTCGGTCGCGAAGGCCATGCCCATGGCATCCCAGCTCGTCGCGATGAGGCTGATCCTCCAGTTCGCCGCCACCGAGCAGGCGTCGTCGCACTCCGCATAGGAGTAGTCGAGCCCGCCGGGCTGCCCGACCGAATCCGTGACGATCAGCAGGCGGGGTTGCCCCTCGGGCGTCACCGCGACCTGCACGTCATGCGCGGCCGGCATCAGCTCCACGAGGCTCCACGGCCCGGAGGTCGCGCAGGCCCCGGCCTCGCCCGCGCAGGAGGCGTAGACCGCCGCCGCGCCCTCGGCGGTGGGCTCGTAATGGACATAGGCCGCGTGCACCACGCCGGACGGGTCGATCGCGACGTCGGAGCTTCCGGTGCCCCGGTAATCCTCGAAGAAGAGCCCGGATCGGTCGGCCACCTGCGCCTGGGCGGCGCCGGACAGAACGACGAGCGTGACGACGGAAAGGGTCAATCGGGTCTGCATCAGGCACTCCATCAAATGCCGATGCGATAGCACCCCGTCCGGCCTGGCCCCAAGGCAGGTTCTCCCCACCTGGACCAGGGCGGTTCAGGTGCCGATTCGCGGTCCTGCGACGAAGGTTAAGGCGCGGTCAACAATTCGGCCTTGATTTGCCTCGGCTTTTCTCGCCGCCCCGCAACGCCCGTTGGTGTAACGGATCGTTAACCGGCCTCGGCGACCCTGAGCGCGACACGCCCAGGAACCCAGTCCCACCCATGCCCGACCCTTGCCTAGCCCAGATGCCGCCGGACCTCGGCCGCGAAATCCTCGCCCCGCTTCTCGAAGTTGTCGTACTGGTCGAAGCTCGCCGCCGCCGGGGCCAGCAGCACCGTCTCGCCCGGCTTGGCCTCCTCGACCGCCCGCTCGACGGCCCGCGCCATGGTGGTGCAGATCTCCGTCTCGATCCCCGGGAGCTGCCGCGCGAAACCCGCCGCCTCGCGCCCGATGACGTAGCCCTTCACGACCGTGCCCAGGAACGGCACCAGCGGCCCGAGGCCCCCCTCCTTCTCCAGCCCCCCGCAGATCCAGCGGATCTTCTGGAAGGCCTGGAGCGCCTTGGCCGCCGAATCCACGTTGGTCGCTTTGGAGTCGTTGACGAAGGCCACCCCGTCCCTCTCCGCGATCCGCTGGCTCCGGTGCGGCAGCCCCGGATAGCTCCGCATCGCCGCCTCGATGGCGCGCGGCCCAAGGCCGAGGCTCCGCGCCACCGCCCAGGCCGCGCAGGCGTTCTGGTGGTTGTGCGCGCCCGGCAGCCCCTTCACGTCCCGCAGGTCCACCGAGGCCACCTGCCTGCCGCGCCGCCACTCCGCCAGGAACCCCTTCCGCGCGAAGACGGACCACGCCGCGCCTTCCAGCTTCTGCCCGGACGACACCTCGATCACCCGGTCGTCGCCCTTCCCCTCGGAAAGCTGGTTCGCCAAGTATCGCCCTTCGTCCTCGTCGATGCCGATCACCGCCCGGTCCGGCCCGCCCTCGGCGAAGAGCCGCCGCTTCGCCGCGAAGTAGCCGCCCAGGCCCCCGTGCCGGTCCAGGTGATCCGGGCTCAGGTTCGTGAACACCGCGACGTCCGGCGTCAGAGCGCGCGCCAGATCGGTCTGGTAGGAGGACAGCTCCAGTACCACGACCTCCCCATCCCGCGCCGGCTCGATGTCCAGCACGCCGCGCCCGATGTTCCCGGCCAACTGCGTCGGCCGCCCGCTCTCGGCGAGGATGTGGTGGATCAGCGCGCTCGTCGTGCTCTTGCCGTTCGATCCCGTGACCGCCACGACCTTGGGCCGCTGATCGAACGAGTCCCACTCCCGCGTCGCGAAGGACCGGAAGAACAGGCCGATGTCGTTGTCCACCGGCACGCCCGCCGCCCTGGCGGCGGCGATGGCGGGATGCGGCTTCGGGTAGAGATGCGGAATCCCCGGCGAGGTCACCAGCAGCGCCACCCCCTCCCAGGCCTTCGCCTTGGAGAGGTCCCGCAGCTCGATCCCCTCGCCCTCGGCCTTCTCCCGCGCCGGCGCGCCGTCGTCCCAGGCCACCACGTCGGCCCCGCCGGCCCGCAGCGCCCGCGCCGTGGCCAGCCCGGAGCGCCCAAGGCCCAGCACCGCCACGCATTTCCCCTCGACACCCTGAACCGGGATCATGGCCCTGCCCCCTTGCTGCTGCCTCGGCGCCTTATCCCCGGGCGGGCATCGCCCCGCAAGCCGGCCTCAGGGAACCAGGTCGTAGGTCACCCAGGGCGTCTGCCGCGCCACCCGGTCGTAGAGCTTCCGCGCCCGGGCGTTGTCCCCAGCCGTGATCCAGCGGATCACCGACCAGCCGCGCTCGCGCCCCACCTCGGCGACGGCCCGGATCAGCGCCTCGGCCGCCCCGCCGCCCCGCGCGTCGGGCGCGACGAAGAGGTCGTCGAGGAACCCGCCCGTGGTGGCCGAGAGCGGCCGGGCGAAGGCCCGGAAATGCGTCAGGCCCACGAGGGCCCCCTCCCCCTCCACGACGAAGGCCTCGACCTCGTGCGCCGGGTCGTGGATCCAGCCCCACACGCGGTCCCTCATCTCGGGCGTCTGGGTCACGCCGTAGAACTCGGCATAGCCCGCATAGAGGCGGTCCCAGCCCGCCCGGTCCGATTCCACCGGCCGCCGGACCCGCATCTATCGGACCTTCAGGGTGGCGAGGCCGATCATCGCCAGGATGAGCGAGATGATCCAGAACCGGATCACGATCTGCGGCTCGGCCCAGCCGCGCTTCTCGAAATGGTGGTGGATCGGCGCCATCAGGAAGACCCGCCGCTTGGTCCTCTTGTAGACGAGGACCTGGATGATGACCGACAGCGCCTCGACCACGAACAGGCCGCCGACGATGGCCAGCACGATCTCGTGCTTGATCGCGACCGCGATGGCGCCCAGCGCGCCACCCAGGGCGAGCGACCCCGTGTCCCCCATGAACACCGCCGCCGGAGGCGCGTTGTACCACAGGAAGCCGAGTCCCCCGCCGATGAGCGCCGCGGTGAAGATGACGATCTCGTCCGCGCCGGGAACTCGATGGATGCCGAGGTATTCGCTGAAGTCGGCGCGCCCGACCGCGTAGGCGATGACGCCGAAGGTCGCCGCCGCGATCATCACCGGCATGATCGCCAGCCCGTCGAGCCCATCCGTCAGGTTCACCGCGTTGGCCGCGCCCACGATCACCAGCATGGCGAAGGGCACGAACAGGATGCCGAGGTTCAGGAGGGCATCCTTGAAGAACGGAAAGGCGAGCTGGTTCGACAGCTCCGCCGGATGGAACGCCGCCGCCCAGACCCCGCGATGGCCGCGACCAGGAACCCGATGGCCAGCCGGATGCGCCCCGAGACGCCCGCCGTCGTCTGCTTGGTCACCTTGGCGTAGTCGTCCGCGAAGCCCAGGAGCGCGAAGCTCAGCGTCACGAACAGCACCATCCAGACGAAGGGGTTGTCCCACCGCGCCCAGAGCAGCGTCGAGGTCAGCAGCGCGCTGATGATGAGGAGGCCCCCCATCGTCGGCGTCCCCGCCTTGGCGAAGTGGGTCTGCGGCCCGTCCGCGCGGATCGGCTGGCCCTTGCCCTGCTTGACGCGCAGCCAGTCGATCAGCGGCCGCCCGAAGAGGAACCCGAAGACCAGCGCCGTGAAGAAGGCCCCCGCCGGCCCGGAAGCTGATGTAGCGGAACAGGTTGAACACGTCGCCCCCGTCGGACAGGGCGGTCAGCCAGTAGAGCATCCGGTCTCAGCTCCCCTTTGTGGACGGCGCGCCTTGCCCGATCCGGCGGATCGCGTCAACGACGAGAGAGACGCGGCTTCCCTTGGAGCCCTTCACGAGCACGATGTCGCCCGCGTCCAGCAGCCGCCCGAGGCCGTCGATCAGCGCTTCGGGCGTCTCGGCCCATCGACCCCGCCGCTCCTCCGGCAGGGCCTCGTGCAGCGCTTTCATCCGGGGTCCGACGCAATGGACGACCGCGACGCTCTCCATCGCCGGGTCCTCCGCGAGGCCCGCATGAAGCCCCGCCTCGTTCGGCCCGAGCTCCAGCATGTCCCCCAGGATGGCGATGCGCCGCCCCCGCGCGACACGCCCCGCGCCGTCCTCGGGCACCATCCCGGCCAGCACCGCGAGCCCTGCCGCCATCGAGATCGGGTTGGCATTGAACGCGTCGTCGAGCAGCATGACCCGCCCGTCGCCCCAGGGGATCTCCTCACGCCCGCCCCGCCCCTTGGGCGGCGTCCACCCGGCGAGCCCGTTCAGCGCCAGCGCGGCATCGGCGCCCAGAGCCTCGGCCGCCGCCAGCGCCCCCAACGCGTTGACCGCGAAATGCGCCCCCTCGGTCCCGACCTTGAGGTGCACGTCCGTCCCCCGCGCCACCGCGCGCCCGACGCTGGCCCCGTTCCCGACCCGCAGGTCGAGCAGCCGGTAGTCCGCACCCTCCGAGGTCCCGAAGGTCGCGACCCTGGCCCCCGCTCGCTCGGCGGCGGCCCTCAGGATCGCAAGCTGCGCCACATCCGCCGGCAGCACCGCAGTTCCGCCCGGTTCCAGCCCCTCGGCGATGGCGGCCTTCTCCTCCGCGATCCCCTCGACGGAGCCGAAGGCCTCCAGATGCGCGGCACCAACGGTCGTGATGAGCACGACATGAGGCCGCGCCTGTTTCGCCAGCGGCGCGATCTCGCCGGGGTGGTTCATCCCGATCTCGATCACCGCATAGTCCGCATCCACCGGCAGCCGCGCCAGAGTCAGCGGCACGCCCCAGTGGTTGTTGTACGACGCCTCCGCCGCATGGACCCTGCCCTGCGTGGCGAGCGCCGCCCGCAGCATCTCCTTGGTCGAGGTCTTGCCGACCGATCCGGTAATCCCGACGACCCGCGCCCGGCTCCGGGCTCGCCCGGCGCGCCCAAGGTCTTCCAGCGCCGCCTGCACGTCCGGCACGATCAGGAGCGGCGCGTCCTCGGCCACCCCCTCGGGCCGGTGCGTCACCAGCGCCGCCGCCGCGCCCTTCTCCAGCGCCTGCGCGACGAACTCGTGCCCGTCCCGCGCGGCCTTCAGCGCCACGAAGAGGTCGCCCGGCCGGATCGTCCGGGTGTCGATGGAGACGCCATCCGCCTCCCACTCGCGCGTGGACGCGCCGCCCGTCGCCGCCACCGCGTCCCGAGAGGTCCAGAGGCTCATGCGCGGCCCTCCAGCACAGCGACCGAGACGCTCGCCTGCTCCACGTCGTCGAAGGGATAGATGTCGTTGCCCACGATCTGCCCGGTCTCGTGCCCCTTGCCGCAGATCAGCAGCGCGTCCCCGGGGCCTAGCGCGTCCACGCCCCGCAGGATCGCCTCGGCCCGGTCGCCGACCTCGGTGACCACGTCGCTTCCCCCGGCGCTTCGGACACCCTCCAGCACGGCGGCCCGGATGCTCCCTGGCTCCTCCGAGCGCGGATTGTCGTCCGTCACGATCACCACGTCCGCGTTCCGCGCCGCCGCCGCGCCCATCAGCGGGCGCTTGCCCCGGTCCCGGTCCCCGCCCGCGCCGACGATGGCGACGATCCGCCCCATCACATGGGGCCGCAGCGCCTTGAGCGCCGTCTCCACCGCATCCGGCGTATGCGCATAATCGACGAAGACCGAGGCCCCGTTCGCCCGCCGCGCCGCGGGCTGCATCCGCCCCCGCACCGTCTGGAGCTCCGGCAGCGCCTTGAACACCTCTTCCGCGTCCTCGCCCGCCCCGATGCAGAGGCCCATCGCCACCAGCACGTTCGCCGCCTGGAAGCCGCCGATCAGTTCCAGCCGCGCCTGCCGCGCCCGGCCCTGCCACTCGAAGCGGATGTCCTGCCCCGTCGCGTCGAACCTCTGCCCCAGAAGCCGCAGCCGCGCGCCCTGATGCGCCCCGGTCCCGATCACCTCGAGCCCCCGCGCCACGCAGATGCCGGTGACCGCCGTCGCCGCCGGGTCGTCGAAGTTCACGACCGCCACGCCGTCCTCGGGCAGCACCGCCCGGAACAGCCGCATCTTGGCCGCGAAATAGGCCTCGAAGGTCTTGTGGTAGTCGAGGTGGTCCTGCGTGAAGTTCGTGAACCCCGCCGCCGCGAGCCACACCCCGTCGAGCCGCCGCTGGTCGAGCCCGTGCGACGACGCCTCCATGGCGACGTGCGTGACGCCCGCCCGCCGCGCCTCGGCCAGGACCTTGTGGAGCGTGATCGGATCGGGCGTCGTGTGCCGCAGCGGATGGGTCCAGGCCCCCTCGATCCCCACGGTCCCGAGATTCACCGCCTTGTAGCCCAGCGCCATCCAGATCTGGCGGCAGAAGCTTGCGACCGAGGTCTTGCCGTTGGTTCCCGTGACAGCGACCACCGTCTCGGGATGTGGCCCGAACCACAGCGCGCAGGTCCGCGCCGAAGGTCTGCCGCGCGTCCTCGGCCAGCACCAGAACGGCATCCCCGAGCTTGCCCTCGGCGATCCGCGCGCCCTCGGCATCCGTGAGGACCGCCGCCGCGCCCCGCAGCGCCGCCGCCTCGACATAATGCGCCCCATGGATCACCGACCCCGGCAGCGCCGCGAAGAGATGCCCCGGCTCCACCGCCCGGCTGTCCACCGAAAGGCCCGTCACCCGGACCTCCCTCCCGCCCGGCGCGGTCAGGCCGAGCTCGGCCAGGGTCCTCGTCTCAGCCATCCCGGCCCTCCGCGTCAGTTCGCGGAGGGACCTACACCGTCCCCCGAAGCGACTTCAACCTCGGGGCGAAGGCCCAGGAGCGGCGCCGCCCGCCGGATCAGCTCGGCCGCGACGGGAACGGCGGTCCAGCCCGCCGTGCGGCGCGGCTCGGTGCCCGAGGTCTCGACCGGCTCGTCGAGGCTGACCACGAGGACATACTGGGGATCGCTCGCCGGGAACATCCCCGCGAAGGTCGCGATCACCTTGTCGCTGTAGTAGCCCCCCGTCGGACGCGGCTTGTCGGCCGTCCCGGTCTTGCCCGCCACCTCGTAGCCCGGCACGTCGGCGAAGGTCGCCGTCCCGCGCGAAACCACCTGCCGGAGCATCTCGACCGCCTCATCGGCGGCGCGCTCGCTCATCACCCGGGGGCCGGGGACATGGTCGTCCTGCCGCACCAGCGTCGGCGTCACCGTGAGCCCACCGTTGGCGATCGTCGAATAGGCGGCCGCCAGATGCAGCGGCGAGGTCGAGACGCCGTGCCCGTAGGAGATGGTCATCAGGCTGATCTCGGACCACTGCTTCGGCGTCAGCGGGCGCCCGGTCCGCGCTTCGGTCATCTCGACATGCGTGGGCTCCAGGAGCCCCAGGGACCGCAGGAACTGCTGCTGCCGCTCGGCCCCGATCATCAGCGCGATGTGGGCCGTGCCGATGTTCGACGACTTCACGATCACCTCGGTGACCGAGTTCTGCGCCCCGTAGTTGTGGAAGTCGTTGATGTGGAAGCGGCCCCAGTTCAGCGGCCCGGCCGTGTCGATCATCGTGCTCGGGTTCACCAGCCCGAGGTCCAGCGCCTGGCTGACCGCGAAGATCTTGAACACCGATCCCAGCTCGTAGACCCCCTGGATCGCCCGGTTGAAGAGCGGGCTGTCCGACTGGTCCCCGCTCGTGGCGACCGGCGGCCTCTGGTTCGGGTCGAAGTCCGGCAGCGACGCCATCGCGAGGATCTCGCCCGTATGGACGTTCATCAGGATGCCGGTCGCGCCCTTGGCATTCATCATCGTCATGCCGCCCTGGAGCACTTCCTCCATGGTGGCCTGCACCGTCAGGTCGATGGACAGCGCCAGCGGCTCGTCCTGCCGCGCCGGGTCCCGCAGCCGCTCGTCGAAGTAGCGCTCCACCCCGGCGACGCCGATCACCTCGGCCGAGTCGACCCCCTCGCGGCCGTAGCTCGCGCCGCCCAGGATGTGCGCCGCGACCGGCCCGTTCGGGTAGAGCCGCATCTCGCGCGGCCCGAACAGAAGGCCCGGGTCCCCGATGTCGTGGACCGCCTGGACCTGCTCGGGGCTGATCTGGCGGCGGATCCAGAGGAACTTCCGCCCGCTCGTGAAGTCGTGGAGGAGCCTGTCCTCCTCCAGGTCCGGGAAGATCGCGGCCAGCTCGTGCGCCGAATGGGCCGGGTCCGTCATCTCCTCGGGCTGCGCATAGAGCGCGTCCGTGGCGAGGTTGGTGGCGAGGATGCGCCCCTCGCGGTCGGTGATGTCGGCGCGGGTGCTCAGGATCGGGGCCTCGAGGCCGCCGGTCTCCTCCGGCTCCTCGGGCTCCGAGGAGGCGAGCACGGCCATGCGCCCGCCCACCGTCGCATAGGCCGCCGCGAAGCCCGCGCCGAGGAGGACGAGCCGCACCCGGGACCGATCCTTGCCCTTGGGCCGGGCCGCCCGCTCCGGCCGCCGGAGCATCCCGCGCAGCCGCCCGCCGAGCGCGACCGCGACCGCCATGAGCTCCCGCGTGGTCACAGCGGCTCCTCCGTGCCGGCCCCGCCGTCCGACGACACGATGAAGGAGGAGACGACGGTGCCCAGCGTCGCGTCGGGCATGGGGACCTGCTCCACCGTCGCGAAGGCCTCGGGCCGCATGGGCAGGAGCTCCAGCCGCTGGAAGTTCAGCTCCACGAGGTCGCGCAGCCGGTCGGGCCGGTTGAGATAGGCCCATTCCGCGTCCAGCCGGTCGAGCCGCGCCTGCGCGGCGGCGATCTCGGCCTTGACCTCGCGCACGTCCTTCAGGCTCGCCTGCGTGGCGTAGTTCTCCCGATAGGCCCAGAAGCCCAGGCCCATGACGGCCAAGGCCAGCCCGACATAGATCAGACCTTTCACCTGCTCGTCCCCCTCATCGCCTCAAGCGTCCCTCGCCGGTTTTCCGGCTTCTTCGTTCCAGGATCGGCATCCCGATCTCGTGTTCGTCGACCCGCCGCGCGGCCGCCGCCGTCCGGCGCGCGACCCGCAGCCTCGCCGAGCGAGCGCGCGGGTTCAAGGCCAGCTCCGCCTCGTCGGGCTCGACCGACCTGCGGGTCACCATCTCGAAGGCCGGCGCCTCGGCCTCGGCCTCGGGCGCGTGCCGGCTGCCCTGCCCCATCCGGCCCGACCGGATCTGGAGGAACCGCTTCACCATCCGGTCCTCGACCGAATGGAAGCTCACCACCGCCAGGAGCCCCCCCGGCGCCAGCGCCCTCTCGGCCGCCTCCAGCCCGCGCGCGAGCTCGCCATATTCGTCGTTCACCGCGATCCGCAGCGCCTGGAAGGTCCGGGTCGCCGGGTGCTTCTCGCCAGGCTTCTGGCGCGGCAGGCACCCCGCCACGATCTCGGCGAGCTGGAGCGTCGTCTCCACGGGCCGCGCCGCCACGATGGCCCGGGCGATCCGGCGCGAGGCCTTCTCCTCGCCGTAGAGATAGAGGAGGTCCGCCAGCACCGCCTCGTCGGCGCCGTTCACGATGTCCGCCGCGCTCTCGCCCGACTGGGACATCCGCATGTCGAGCGGGGCGTCCTTCTGGAACGAGAACCCCCGCTCCGCCGTGTCGATCTGCATGGACGAGACGCCGAGGTCCAGCACGACGCCGTCGACCCGCTCGGCCCCCTCCTCCTCCGCGATGTGGTCGAGCTCCGAGAAGGTCCCCTCGCGCAGGACGATGGTTCCATGAAATCCCGGAAGCCAGTCCCGTGCCATCCCGTGGACCGCTGGATCCCGGTCGATCCCGATCACCTTCGCGGCGCCGGCCTCCACGAGGCCCCGCGCATAGCCCCCCGCACCGAAGGTGCCATCCACCCAAGTCCCCCGGACCGGGGCGCAGACCTCCAAGAGAGGTCGCAGCAGCACGGGGATGTGCGGGGCGGCCATGGCTCAGCGTCTGCGGTTGAGGGCGGTGAGGGGATTGTAGTTCTTGGGCTTGCTGGCCAGGAACTCGCGGTGGCGCGCCTGCACCTCGGACTCGTAGGTCTCCGCCGCCCAGATCTCGAACCAGCCGCCCTTGCCGGCGAAGGCGACCTCGCCCTCCGTCAGGCCGAGCCGCGCGCGGAAGCGGGCCGGCAGCACGATGCGACCGTCGCGGTCCACCTCGATGGACTGGCTCTGCGTGAGCATGAAGTGGGCGGTCGCGTCCTTCTCGGCCTCCTCGTCGTCATCCTGGGGCTCCCACTCTGCGATGCGCTGGGCGATGGCTTCGTGCGCGGCGACGGTGCGGACCTCCAGGCGGTTCCCGAGATGGTCGCCATAATTGAGCTGCAGACGGTAGGCGCCGCCCTCCCCGCGCTCGGGGTCGCCGACCATCAGGACCTTGCGGAACTCGGCCGGGATCGACATGCGGCCCTTGCCGTCGACCTTCGCCCGTTCCTCGCCCGTGAAGCTCGTGCCCGCCAAAGCCCCGTCCGTCCAACCCCCTTGGTGCCTCTGGTCCCGAGACGCGAAAACGGCGGATCAAGGGCTGCCACACCTGATCCGCCGTTTCGTTCCCTCTCGGGAAGTCCGACTGCGCGCGCACCTGGGGGGATGCTGCTCGCTCGCGCGCCGGATTCGTTCGCCTGTGGCGTTTCGCTTCGACTGTCCTGCTCTCGTATCGAAGGCGAGGGAATGGATTTGCCTGTATGACTGCTTCTCGTTCGGGGTTCTTTTGACGCCCCTTGCTATCCCGCTCGCCTCCGACGCCCAAGGGATGCCATGGGAAATCATGGCACTCAAGGGGAATATTGGGGCCCAGGCCAAGCGAAGCGCGAATGCCACAGTCCAAGCGCTTTCCGCTTGTGGATAGGTTTGTGGAGAGTCCGGATTTCCCGCGCAAATCAACGAGCGGTGATCGCCGTCCCTTCCGCCGGGCTGTGGAAAAACCGCCCGGCGGAGATCTGCCGGTTCACGGTTGCTTAACCAAGACCTGGCAAGAGGGTAGGTCGCCACGCGACTCGCGCTATGCTTGAAATGCAAATATTTCAGGTATTTATGATACAAAGCTGGCAAGTGAGGCGGGAACGAATCGCGCCTCCTTGGCTTGGCCCGACCGGGCCGAGTCGCAGGCCGCGCCTCGCCGGTCCGGGATTTCCTGGGACCGGTCCCTAGGCCATGCCGCCTTGGACCAGCCGCCGCGCGATCCCGCGCCAGGCCTCGGCCATGGGTCCCTCCCCCGTCGCGACCGGCACCCCCTCGTCGCCGGAGATCCGGGTCTGCAGGTCGATGGGCAGCCGCCCGAGGAAGGGGATGCCGTCGCGCCGGGCCTCCTCCTCGACGCCGCCATGCCCGAAGACGTGGCTCTCGTGCCCGCAGTTGGGGCAGACGAAGGTGCTCATGTTCTCGATCAGGCCCAGGACCGGGGTCTTGAGCGTCCTGAACATGTCGATGGCCTTCCTCGCGTCGATCAGCGCCACGTCCTGCGGCGTGGAGACCACGATGGCCCCCGTCAGGTTCGTCCGCTGGCAGAGCGTGAGCTGCACGTCCCCCGTCCCGGGCGGCAGGTCCACGATCAGCACGTCGAGCCCGCCCCAGTTCACCTGCGTCAGCATCTGCTGGAGGGCCCCCATCAGCATCGGCCCGCGCCAGACGATGGCCTTGTCCGGGTCCACCATCAGGCCGATGGACATCATCGTCACGCCGTGGGCGCGCAACGGCTCGATGGTCTTTCCGTCCGGCGAGGCCGGGCGCTTCGACACCCCCATCATGCGCGGCTGCGACGGCCCGTAGATGTCGGCGTCGAGCAGCCCGACCCGCCGTCCCTCGCGGGCCAGCGCCACGGCAAGGTTCGCGGCCACGGTGGACTTGCCCACCCCGCCCTTCCCGGAGGCGATGGCGAGGATGCGGTCCACCCCGGTCACCGCCTGCGGCCCCGCCTGCGGCGTCGGGTGGCGCCCGATGCTCAGCGACGGCGGCGCCGAGCTGGGGGCGGGCTGAGGCGGCCGCGCCGCCGGTCCATGCGCGGTGAGCACCACCGAGACGCTCGTCACGCCCGGCAGGCCCCGCACGGCCGACTCGGCCGTCGCGCGCACCGGCTCCAGCCCCCGAGCGAGGTCCGCGCTCGGCGCCTCGATCACGAAGCGCACCGCCCCGCCCGCGACCGCGAGCGCGCGCACCCAGCCGCTCCCCGCAAGGTCGCCGCCTCCGGGGACCGTCACCCGGGCCAGAGCCGCCATCACCTCATCCTTCGTCGGGGCCATCCGTCATACTCCTGTTGCAGAGCGGCCCCATCCCGTCGGGTCCGTGCGGATCAGCGCCGCCGACGCACCCTGGGCGCACGCCCGTCATGCGGCCCGCTCAATTCGCGCGCGAACCTCATCCCCCTTCGGGCAAAGCGCAAGACCCCCGGAGTCGCAGGCCCGCGACCGAGTCGCCCCGAAGCCCGGCCAAGGCACGAGACCCCTAAGAAAAGGTCAACAAGGCTCATGCAATTGCTGCATGGCAGCATTGCCTCTTTCCGCCATTGTGCACCCGCAGCATTCGCTTATCTGTGCTCCCGACAGCGCTAACAGGCGCGGCCGCCACGGCACGGGGCCAAGGCGGCGGACGACAAGAAAGAGAGCAGACCGATGGCCTTCGCCCACGACACCCACCGCGCCCAAGCCGGCGCCACCTTCGCCCAGCGCCTCGCCGACCTGCGCGCCGACCTTGCCGAGCGCGTGGCCAAGTACCGGCTCTACCGCGCCACCGTCAACGAGCTCGGCCAGCTCAACGAGCGCGAGCTGAACGACCTCGGGCTGAGCTCCGCCGACATCGCGGCGGTCGCCCGCGCGGCCGCCTACGGCGCCTGATCCCTTCCGGTCCCGGCTCCCTCCTCCCAGGGGCCAGGACCACTTCGCCGGGGCGCCCGCTCCTCCTCCCTGGGCCGCTCCGAGCACGACGCGGCGGGACCTCTCCTCCTCCCTGGTCCCGCCGCACGGAATTCGCCGACGCCCCACCTCCTCCCGGGGCAGAGGCGACCCGCGGCGGGGCCTACCTCCTCCCAGGCTCCGCCGCACGGATTTCGCAGGCGTCCCACCTCCTCCCGGGATGCCGCGCGGAAAAGCGGCCGACCCATCTCCTCCCGGGTCGCGCCGCGCACTGATCGGAACGGCCGCCCTCTCCTCCTCCCTGGGCAGGCCCCTACCGGACGGCGGCGCCCTCTCCTCCCTGGGCGACCGCCGTTCTTCTTTCCCGATTTCAGCCAAGTTTCACCGTCCTCTCAGGACGCCGGCGGCGGATGCCCGCATCCTGTCCCGTGACGGGCGCCCCCTCGACGCCCGCCTTTCACGGGAGATTGCCATGTTGACGATTCCAAGAAGCCCGAGCTGGAGCCTCCTCGGCACCCTCGAGGACCTGTTCGCCGCCCATCCCGCCTCGTTCATCGGCGGGTCGCGGTCCCGCGCCGCCGAGCGCGAGGCCGAGGACGCCCTGGCCCGGATGCCGCCGCATCTGCGCGACGACCTGGGCCTGCCACCCACCCCCCGGCCCGAGCCCGAGCACCCCGCCCTGACCCGCGCCCGGAACCGGGCGAGCCGCTGGGGTTCTTGACAGCCACGGGTCCCCGTCCCCATCCTTCCGGGATAGGGTCGGAGACCCAACTTGGACGACAGCGTCGAGCCTAGTGTCATCGTCCTGGGAGGGGCCATCCTCGACATGGCCCGGGGGACCCTGACGCGCGACGGCGTCATCCTGCCCCTTCGCTCCAAGTCCTTCCGCCTCCTCTGCGAGCTGGCGCGCAACTCCGGCCGCGTCATGTCCAAGGACGAGCTGCTCGGGACCGTCTGGCCCGGCGTGATCGTCTCCGAGGACTCGCTGACCCAGGCGATCCGCGACATCCGCCGCAGCCTCGGGGACGAGCACCAGAGGCTGATCCGCACCGTCGCGCGGCGGGGCTTCATCCTGGTCCCCGACGCGGCCGACCCGCCGCTCGCCGTCGCCCCGGTCGTGGGCGGCGTCCCTCCGCTCTGGCGGCGGCCTCATATCGCGATCCTTCCGCTGGCCAACGAGACCGGCGACCCGGACCGGGGGCCCATCCTCGACGGCCTGATCGAGGAGGTCACCAACGGCCTGGCGCGGTTCCGCAACCTGACCGTGGTCGCCCGCCACTCGGCCTTCGCCGCCGCCCGCGCGGGGCTGCCGCTTTCCGGGATCGGCGCGCGCCTTCGGGCGGCCTACCTCGTGGACGGGACCGCCCGGCTGGTCGGCGGCCAGCTCCGCATCGCCCTCGCCCTCAACGACGCGGCCACCGGCGACGTCCTCTGGGGCGACAGCTTCGACGCGGGCGATTCGGGCCTGCTCGCGCTCCAGGACCTCGTGCCCCGGCGCATCGTCGGCCGGCTCTTCACCACCATCGAGGAGGCTGGCTACCGCAGCAGCCTGCACCGGGGCCCGGGCGACCTTACCGCCTTCGAGCACCTCGCCCGGGGCAAGGCCCTGCTCCGCAGCTACGGCCCCGGCGTCAACGAGAGGGCGCTCGCCCAGTTCGCCGCCGCCATCGAGGCCGACCCGGCCTTCGGCATCGCCTACTCCTACCGCGCCCTCGCGAGCCTCTCGCTCCATGACTACGGACTCGCGCCCCAGGAGGTGAAGCTGGGCGCGCGGGCCGACGCCATGCAGGGCGTGGAGCTCTCGCCCGACGAATCGCGCTGCCACGGCATCCTGGGCTACTGCCACGCCACCCTGGGCGAGTTCGACGCCGGCGAGAGCGCGGCCACCAAGGCCGTCGCGCTCAACCCCTACGACGCCGACGCCCAGTTCGGCCTGGCCATCGTGCTGGTCTGGCGCGGCGACTCCGAGGCGGCGCTGGGCCGGATCGAGAAGGCCAAGGAGATGAACCCGCTCTGGCCCATCTACTACGACTCGCTCCATTCCGAGGCGCTGCTGTTCCTGGGCCGCTACGCCGAATCCGCCCGACTTCTCCTCCGGCTCCCGACCCTCAGCCCCCGGCAGGAGATGCGCCTCGCCGCCGCCTTCGCGCTGGCGGGCGAGACCGGCCCCGCCCGGCATCACGCCGCGCGGGCCCGGGCCGCGCAGCCGGACTGGGACTTCGTGGAGATGGCCCGCATCGCCTACAGCCGGCGCAGCTCGGCCGACGTGCAGCGCCTCATCGACGGCATCAAGGCCGCGCAGAACCTCCTGGCCGAAGGCTGACCTCTTCCCCCCGCCAAGGCTCCCCGTCATGGTGCGCGCCGCAACGGCAAGGCGGAGTTCCATGCGCGCGTCCCTCCTCTCGGCGGCCCTGGTCGCGGCCCTGGTGGGCTTTGGCTCCACCATCGCGCTCGTCCTCGCGGCGGCGGCGGCGGTCCACGCGACGCCAGCGCAGACCGCCTCCTGGGTCCTCGCCGTCGCCCTCGCCAAGGCCATCGGCAGCGCCGGCCTCTCTTGGTGGGCGCGCATCCCCATGGTCCTCGCCTGGTCCACCCCCGGCGCGGCGCTCGTGGCGGCGACCGAGGGCCTCTCCATGGAGCAGGCCACCGGCGCCTTCGTCCTCGCGGGCCTCATCATCGCGGCCATGGGACTGATCCGCCCGCTCGGCCGCCTTGTCGCACTGATCCCCGACGCCATCGCCGCCGGGATGCTGGCCGGGGTCCTCCTTCCCTTCGTCCTCAAGCTCGCCCCCTCAGCCGCGCAGGCGCCCGCCCTGGTCGGCCCGATGGTCCTGGCCTTCGCGCTCGTGCGCCTGAGGAACCCCGCCTGGGCGGTGCTGGTGGCCTTGGCCGTGGGCCTGACGCTCGCCTTCCTGACCGGCGCCGCCCACGCGCCCGAGGTCGCGGGCCTACCCCACCTCGTCCTCGTCACCCCGCAGTTCGACGCCGGCACCGCCGTGGGCCTCGCCATCCCCCTCGCCCTCGTCACCATGGCGAGCCAGAACCTCCCCGGCTTCGCCACCCTCCGCGCGCCGGGCTACGAGCCCCCGGTCGGCCCGGCGCTCACCGCCACCGGCCTCCTCTCCGCCGTCGCCGGCCTCTTCGGCGCCCACCCGATCAGCATGGCCGCCATCACCGCCGCGATCTGCCTGGGCGACGACGTCCACCCCGACCGGACGCGGCGCTGGACGGTAGGCCTCGCCTACGCCGCCGTCTGGGTCGCCCTCGGCCTCGCCTCCCCCCTCGTCATCGCCGCGATCGCCGCGCTGCCGCCCGAGCTCGTGGCCGGCGTCGTCGCCATCGCCCTCCTCGGCCCTCTGACCGGCGCGCTCGCCGGAGCCATGGCGCAGCCGCTCACGCGCGTCCCCGCCGTCGTCACGCTCGCCGTCACCGCCTCGGGCGTCGCGGCCTTCGGCGTCGGCGCCGCCTTCTGGGGCCTGCTCGCCGGCCTCGCCGTCCACGTCCTCGACCGGGTCGCTATGCGCGCTCGTCCTTCGGGCTCTCCATGACGATGACGCTGGTAATCGCCCGCACCGTCGGGATCGTTCCCAGCACGTCGTCGTGGAACAGCTTGTAGGCCCCGAGGTCCCGCGCCTCGACCCGCAGCAGGTAGTCGAAGGTCCCCGCGACCGTGTGGCACTCCGCCACCTCGGCGCTCCGCGCCATCACGCCCTCGAAGCCCCGCTGCGCCGCCTTGCTGTGGTCCGACAGCGCCACCGTCACGTAGACGACGAAGCCCCGCCCCACCTGCGCCGGATCGACCACCGCCCGGAAGCCGCGGATCACCCCGCGCCGCTCCAGCTCCTGCACCCGCCGCAGCGTCGCCGAGGGCGAGAGCCCCACCCTTTCCGCCAGCCCAAGGTTCGACAGCCGCCCATCCCGGCGCAGCTCGCGCAATATCCGCTCGTCGATGGCGTCCATCTCTCCCATGGGTTGCGAGGATACGCCCGCATCGCACAATTCCGCAACAACATGCGCCCTCGGATGCGCCAGAGTGCCCCCGATCCGAGAGGTGCCCCATGACGACGCTCGACCTCCTCCCCGCGCTGGCCGGCTTCGCCTTCGTGTCGCTCATCACGCCGGGGCCCAACAACCTCATGCTGATGACCTCGGGCGCCAACTTCGGCGTCAGCCGCACGGTCCCCCACATCTGGGGCGTGGCGCTCGGCTTCTCGGCCATGATCGTCGCCGTGGGGCTCGGCCTCTCGGGCCTCTTCCACGCGGTCCCGGGCAGCCAGGCGGTCCTCAAGGCCGCCTCGGTCGCCTACCTGCTCTGGCTCGCCTGGCGCATCGCCAGCTCCGATCCGCACCTGGACGAGGCCAAGGGCAACGCGCGCCCCATGACCTTCCTCGAGGCCTGCGCCTTCCAGTGGGTCAACCCCAAGGGCTGGGCCATGGCCCTCACCGCCTGCGCCGCCTACACCTTCGGCCGCTCGACCGAGGTCGTGACCGTCGCGCTGGTCTTCCTCGTCCTGGGCCTGCCCTCCGTCTGGGCCTGGGCCGCGCTGGGGCAGGAGATGCGCCGGTTCCTCACCTCTCCCGCGCGGCTTCGCGCCTTCAACGTCACCATGGCGGCGCTGCTCGTGGCGACGCTCTGGCCGATCCTGAAGGCGATCTGAGGGACGCTTCCCGGCAAGGGCGGAGCGGCCCACCTCTCCCTGACATAGGCAGCGAGGTTGATGCCTTTGCGGATTTCGGTGGCATAGGTCACAGGGACCTCGGCCCGTGCCGCGACCTCCTTCCGGGACATGCCCTCAAGGTGTGCAGCATGGCGGATACCAAAGAGGTGCACCGAGACCGCCTTGTCGGTTGCCGGGTCAAGGTACATCTCGCGCAATGTCCGCGCAGCCTCGTCGATCGTCGTCAGGTCCTCCGGTGACCTTCGATCCGACTCGGCAAGGTGCGACCTGCAAGTGAACGCACTCGGGCCCGAATCCGAGGCATCGGGCGCGCTGCAGCGCACCATGTCGCATCCGACATGGGTACCGGGTGTGCCCCGAGGCGCGCCCCACGCCTCCGACCCGATTCGTCGCTCCCCACTATCCCTAGCGACCCTTAACAGCCCGTTAAGGATCGCTCCTTGTTTTCCAAGGCTTTTCCAGACCCCGACGCAACGCCCGTAGCTGTAACGCCCCGTTAACCGCCCCCTGCGATCCTGTCCCCATCAACCCAGGAGACAGGCATCATGGCAGCGCAAGGATCAGAACGGCACGTCGTCCCCGCCCCCGCTGGCGGGCACGACGAACTTCGCCACGACCTTCTTCTCGCCCGCCTTCTCGAAGTCGATGTCGAGCTTGTCGCCCTCGGCTCCGACGATCCGGCCATAGCCGAACTTCTGGTGGAACACCCGGTCGCCCACGGTGAAGGAACTGACGGCCGTCGCGTCGATGGTGATGCTGCGCGACTCCTGCGGCTCTCGCAGCGGCCGGACCTGAGCTCGCGCCTGCAACCTTCGCCAGCCGGGGGACGCATAGACATCCGCCCGCGCCGCCCGGTCGGCCAGCACGGACTCGCTCGCGGTCTGCAGCACGGGCGAGGCGCTCATCGCCATCCCCGCCGCGCCGTAGCCTCCGCCATAGAGCCCCGGCGGCGTCAGCACCTCGACATGGTCCTTGGGCAACTCGTCGATGAAGCGGCTCGGCAGAGAGCTTTGCCACTGCCCATGCACCCGCCGGTTCCCCGCGAAGGAGATGGTCGCCACCTTCTCCGCCCGCGTGATGCCGACATAGGCCAGCCTGCGCTCCTCCTCGAGCCCCTTCACGCCCCCCTCGTCCATCGACCGCTGCGAGGGAAACAGCCCGTCCTCCCACCCCGGCAGGAACACCGCCGGGAACTCCAGCCCCTTGGCCCCATGCAGCGTCATGATCGAGACCTTCTCGTCCCCGTCCTCGCTCGCGTTGTCCATGACCAGGGCGACGTGCTCCAGGAACCCCTGGAGGTTCTCGAACTCGTCCAGCGCCTTCACCAGCTCCTTGAGGTTCTCGAGCCGCCCCGCCGCGTCGGGGGACTTGTCGGCCTTCCACATCGCCGTGTAGCCCGACTCGTCCAGGATCATCTGCGCGAGCTCGACATGCGTGTCGGCCTCGTCCCGGATCTGCCGGTGCCAGCGCTCCATGGCCTCGACGAAGACCCGCAGCTCCCGACCGCCCTTGCCGCCAAGGTCCCCGTTTTCCACCGCGATCCGCGCGCCGTCCAGCAGCGACACCCGGTGGTGACGGGCGCAGACCTGCACGGTCTGCATCGCCTTGTCGCCCAGGCCCCGCTTCGGCGTGTTCACGATCCGCTCGAACGCCAGGTCGTCGTCCGGGGACACGGCCAGCCGGAAGTAGGCCATCGCGTCCCGGATCTCCTGCCGCTCGTAGAAGCGCGGGCCGCCGATCACGCGATACGGCAGCCCGATGGTCAGGAAGCGGTCCTCGAAGGCCCGCATCTGGTGCGACGCCCGCACGAGAATGGCGATGCCGTCGAGGCCGATGGGCTCCATGCCGCGCGTCCCGCGCTGCATCGCCTCGACCTCCTCGCCGACCCAGCGCGCCTCCTCCTCGCCGTCCCAGTGGCCGATGAGCCGGACCTTCTCCCCCTCGCCCAACGCGGTCCAAAGCGTCTTCCCCAGCCGCCCCTTGTTCCCCGCGATCACCGCCGAGGCAGCGGCGAGGATATGCGGGGTGGAGCGGTAGTTCTGCTCCAGCCGCACCACAGTCGCGCCCGGGAAATCCTGCTCGAACCGCAGAATGTTGCCGACTTCCGCCCCGCGCCAGCCGTAGATCGACTGGTCGTCGTCGCCCACGCAGCAGATGTTCCGATGCCCCTGCGCCAGCAGCCGCAGCCAGAGGTACTGGGCGATGTTGGTGTCCTGGTACTCGTCCACGAGGATGTAGCGGAACCAGCGCTGGTATTGCTCCAGCACGTCCTCGTTCTCGCGGAAGATGCGGATCATGTGCAGCAGCAGGTCGCCGAAGTCGACCGCGTTCAGGTCCCTCAGCCGCGCCTGATACGCCGCATACAGATCGACCCCCTTGTGATCGAAGGCCGCCACGTCCGCCGCCGGGATGTTGTCCGGCGACACCGCCCGGTTCTTCCACCCGTCGATGATGTGCGAGAGCTGCCGCGCCGGCCACCGCTTCTCGTCGATCCCCGCCGCCGCGATGAGCTGCTTCAGCAACCGCACCTGATCGTCGTCGTCAAGGATCGTGAAGTTCGACCTGAGCCCCACCAGTTCCGCGTGCCGTCGCAGGAGCTTCACGCAGATCGCGTGGAAGGTGCCGAGCCAGGGCATCCCCTCCACCGCCTCGCCCACCATGGAGCCCACGCGGTTCCTCATCTCCCGCGCGGCCTTGTTGGTGAAGGTCACCGCCAGAATCTCGTTCGGCCGCGCCCGTCCGGTCGTCAGCAGATGCGCGATCCGAGCCGTCAGCGCCTTGGTCTTGCCGGTGCCCGCCCCGGCCAGCATCAGCACGGGCCCGTCCAGCGCCTCGACCGCCGCGCGCTGCGCGGGGTTCAGGCCGTCGAGATACGGGGTTCGGGGCATCGCCGCCGCCATGGCGCGGCGCGAGAGGGGCAGGTCGGGATCGGGCGAAGCGGTCATGGAGGGGGAACATAATGCGCCCCACGCTTCGATGGAAGCTCTCGTTCGTGTTACGTTCCACGACTGACCGTGATGTGGCACGCAGGGCCTCCGCTCAAGCCGATGGCGCGTCTGTCGCCCAACCCCGCTTCCACGACGTAAAGCGCCCTTGCGCCGCACCGCAGCGCGCCTAATGTGCCCGCGCCTCAACCGGAGCCCGTCCATGCCCGAGTTCAAGAAGATCCTTGTCGCCAACCGTGGCGAGATCGCCATCCGCGTGATGCGCGCCGCGACCGAGCTCGGGAAGCGCACCGTCGCCGTCTACGCCGAGGAGGACAAGCTCGGCCTCCACCGCTTCAAGGCGGATGAGGCCTACCGCATCGGAGAGGGCCTCGGCCCCGTTCAGGCCTACCTGAGCATCCCCGAGATCATCCGCGTGGCCAAGATGTCCGGCGCCGACGCGATCCACCCGGGCTACGGCCTCCTCTCCGAGAACCCCGCCCTCGTGGACGCCTGCGAGGCCGAGGGCATCATCTTCATCGGCCCGACCGCCGCGACGATGCGCGCCCTGGGCGACAAGGCCTCGGCCCGCAAGGTCGCGATCCAGGCCGGCGTCCCCGTCATCCCCGCGACCGAAGTCCTGGGCGACGACATGGAGGCCATCAAGCGCGAGGCCGCCGAGATCGGCTACCCGCTGATGCTCAAGGCCTCCTGGGGCGGCGGCGGTCGCGGGATGCGGCCCATCCTCAGCGAGGACGAGCTCGAGACCAAGGTGCTGGAGGGCCGCCGCGAGGCCGAGGCCGCCTTCGGCAACGGCGAGGGCTACCTCGAGAAGATGATCCTGCGCGCCCGCCACGTCGAGGTGCAGATCCTGGGCGACAAGCAGGGCCACATCTACCACCTCTGGGAGCGCGACTGCACCGTCCAGCGCCGCAACCAGAAGGTCGTGGAGCGGGCGCCCGCCCCCTACCTCACGCAGGAGCAGCGCGAGGAGGTCTGCGAGATGGCCGTCCGCCTGACCAGCGCGGTCAACTACGAATGCGCCGGCACCGTCGAGTTCCTGATGGATATGGACTCCGGCAAGTTCTACTTCATCGAGGTGAACCCCCGCGTCCAGGTCGAGCACACCGTGACTGAGGAGGTCACCGGCATCGACATCGTCCGCGCCCAGATCCTCATCGAGGAGGGCAAGAGCCTCGCCGAGGCCACCGGCGTCCCCTCCCAGGACCAGATCAAGCTCGACGGCCACGCGCTCCAGTGCCGCGTGACGACCGAGGACCCGGCCAACAACTTCATCCCCGACTACGGCCGCATCCAGACCTACCGCAGCGCCACCGGCCCCGGCATCCGACTCGACGGCGGCACGGCCTATTCCGGCGCGGTCATCACCCGCTACTACGACTCGCTCCTGACCAAGGTCACCGCCCGCGCGCCCACGCCCGAGATGGCCATCGCCCGCATGGACCGCGCGCTGCGCGAGTTCCGCATCCGGGGCGTCAGCACGAACATCGACTTCGTGGTGAACCTGCTCAAGCACCCGACCTTCCTGTCGAACGAGTACACCACCAAGTTCATCGACACGACGCCCGAGCTCTTCCAGTTCGGCCAGCGGCAGGACCGGGCGACCAAGATCCTGACCTACATCGCCGACATCACCGTCAACGGGCACCCCGAGACGGCCGGCCGCTCCAAGCCCGCCGCCGACGCCCGCAAGGCCAAGCCGCCAGTCCAGATGCTCGGGACTTGGCAGGCCGGAACCCGGCAACTCCTTGACCAGAAGGGGCCAAAGGGCGTCGCCGACTGGATGAAGGCGCAGACCCGGCTCCTCGTCACCGACACGACCATGCGGGACGGGCACCAGTCGCTGCTCGCCACCCGGATGCGCTCCATCGACATGATCAACGCGGCGCCCGCCTACGCCCAGATGATGCCGGGGCTCCTCTCGGTCGAATGCTGGGGGGGTGCCACCTTCGACGTGGCCTACCGCTTCCTGCAGGAATGCCCCTGGCAGCGCCTCCGCGACATACGCGAGCGGATGCCGAACATCATGACGCAGATGCTGCTCCGCGCCTCGAACGGCGTGGGCTACACCAACTACCCCGACAACGTGGTCCGCGCCTTCGTCCTCCAGGCCGCCGAGTCGGGCGTGGACGTATTCCGCGTCTTCGACTCGCTCAATTGGGTCGAGAACATGCGCGTCGCCATGGACGCCGTGGTCGAGGCCAACAAGGTCTGCGAGGCGGCGATCTGCTACACGGGACGACATCCTCGACCCCAGCCGCGCCAAGTACGACCTCAAGTACTACGTCGCCATGGCCAAGGAGCTGGAGGCCGCCGGCGCGCACGTCCTCGGCCTCAAGGACATGGCGGGCCTTCTCAAAGCCTCCGCCGCACGTGTCCTCATCAAGGCGCTCAAGGAGGAGGTCGGCCTGCCGATCCACTTCCACACGCACGACACGTCGGGCGCCGCCGCCGCGACGATCCTCGCCGCCTCGGACGCCGGGGTGGACGCGGTGGACGCCGCCATGGACGCCTTCTCGGGCGGGACCTCGCAGGCCTGCCTGGGCAGCATCGTCGAGGCCCTGCGCCACACCGACCGGGACACCGGCCTCGACATCGCCGCGATCCGCACGATCAGCAACTACTGGGAGGCCGTGCGCCAGCAGTATTGCGCCTTCGAGTCCGGCCTGCAGGCCCCCGCCTCCGAGGTCTACCTCCATGAGATGCCGGGCGGGCAGTTCACCAACCTCAAGGCCCAGGCCCGCAGCCTCGGGCTGGAGGAGCGGTGGCACGAGGTCGCGCAGGCCTATGCCGACGCCAACATGATGTTCGGCGACATCGTCAAGGTCACGCCCTCCTCCAAGGTCGTGGGCGACATGGCCCTGATGATGGTGGCGCAGGGGCTCACGCGAGCGCAGGTCGAGGACCCCGCCGTCGAGGTGGCCTTCCCCGAGTCGGTGGTGGACATGCTCAAGGGCAACCTCGGCCAGCCGCCGGGCGGCTGGCCCGCCCCCATCCAGCGCAAGGTTCTGAAAGGCGAGCCCGCCTCGACCGACCGTCCCGGCGCCCATATGCCGGCGGTGGACATCGAGGCGGTGCGCCAAAAGGCCTCCAAGGACCTGAACGTGCCCCCTCTCGATGACGAGGACCTGAACGGCTATCTCATGTATCCCAAGGTCTTCTCGGACTACGTGAGCCGCCACAAGACCTACGGTCCTGTGCGCGTCCTGCCGACCAAGACCTTCTTCTATGGCATGGAGCCCGGCGAGGAGATCAGCGCCGAGATCGACCCCGGCAAGACCCTGGAGGTCCGCCTCCAGGCCGTGGGCGAGACCACCGAGGAAGGCGACGTCCGCGTCTTCTTCGAGCTGAACGGCCAGCCGCGCACGATCCGCGTCCCGAACCGCTCGGCCGCCGCCAAGAACCCGCGCCGCCTCAAGGCCGAGTCCGGCAACCCGCTCCACGTCGGGGCGCCGATGCCGGGGGTGGTCGCCACGGTTGCGGCCCAAGCCGGCAAGCCGGTGCGCGCCGGGGATCTCCTCCTTACCATCGAGGCGATGAAGATGGAGACCGGCATCCACGCCGACCGCGACGGCAACGTGAAGGCCGTCCACGTCGCCCCCGGCGCGCAGATCGACGCCAAGGACCTGCTGGTCGAGCTGGGCTGATCCCGACCGGCGCCCGGGTCCGCCCGGGCGCCGTCTCGGCCGAGGTTTCCAACCTTTTCGGAGACTTCGCGGCAACGCAGCGAAAACCGCGTTTTCCCCCTTGCAGCCCCCTGCGCCCCTCGTTAGATACGCCTCCACGGAGCGGGCGGGTGTAGCTCAGGGGTAGAGCACAACCTTGCCAAGGTTGGGGTCGAGGGTTCGAATCCCTTCGCCCGCTCCAATTTCCTCCCAATCCTTCAGGTCAACTCGGCGCCTTCGCGTTCACGTAGATCGCATAGACCGACGTCGTCGCCGCGATGAACAGCCGGTTCCCGCGCGGCCCTCCGAAGCAGAGGTTCGCCACCTCCTCCGGCACCCGGATCCGGCCCAGCAGCGTTCCATCCGGGTGGAAGACGTGCACCGCCTCTCCGCCGGAGCACCAGACATGCCCCTTTGCGTCCACCCGCAGCCCGTCCGGAACGCCGAATTCCAGCTTCGCGAAGTCACGCCCGTTCACCAACCGCCCTGCCTCCTGGTCGAAGACGCGCAGGAGCCCCAAGATCGAGCCGTCGGGGGCCCTCCCGCTGTCCGCGACGTAGAGCCGCGACTCGTCCGGCGAGAAGGCGAGCCCGTTGGGCTGGACGAAGCCGGTCGCCACCCGTTCCGGCTCCCCGCCGCCGGGCCGGGATGTGGTAGACGGCGTTCTCGTCCTGCTCGGGGACGGATTCGTAGCCCTCGTAGTCCGAGAGGATCCCGTAGGTGGGATCGCTGAACCAGACCGACCCATCCCGTGCCACCACCAGATCGTTGGGCGAGTTGAGCCACTTCCCGTCATGGCTCTCGGCCAGCACGGTGGTCGTCCCGTCGTGCTCGGTCCGCACCACCGACCGCAGCCCATGCGAGCAGCTCACCAGCCGCCCCTCGCGGTCGCGGGTGTGGCCGTTGGTGTAGCCGGCGGGGGAGCGGAACACGGTGAGCCCCGTCCCCTCGGTCCAGCGCATCATGCGGTCGTTGGGGATGTCGCTCAGGTAGAGCGCCTGGTGCGCGGGGAACCAGACCGGCCCCTCGGCCCAGCGCAGGCCGGTGCCGAGGTGGTCGAGCCGGGCGGAGCCCTGGATCAGGGCCCCGAAGCGCGGGTCGCAAATCTCGTAGATCGACATGGTCCCTCCGTGGTGACGGAGGGACCTTAGCACCGCCTTCGGCCAGCGCGAGCGTCAGAGCGACCCGGCGCCCTGATGGGCCTTCTGCGTCAGCCGCTGGGCGATCTCGTAGAACTCCTCGGGCGCGTAGTCCGGCGTGAAGGCCGAGGGCTGGCCCACGAGGTCGTGGATCTTGCCGCCGTCCGGCATCCCCTCGACGACCTGGAGCTCGCCCGGAGGGTCGTCCGGCAGCGCCATCTCGCCCTCCCAGATGCCCCGGATCGCCTGGTAGTCGCCGGGCGAGAAGGTGTAGAGCCGCCGGTGCGAGCCCTCGGCCAGGTACTTCTGGCACTCCGGGATCTTGTCGAGCGGGATGTTCGGCGTGGGCAGCATCTGCTCGATGGCGACCCCGGTCAGCTTCTTGAGCGCCAGCGCGTAGGAATGGGCATGGACGCTCCCGCGCACCAGCAGGTAGCCACAGACCTCGCGCCCGGTGGGATCGGACAGCGTCTCGTAGACCCGCAGCTTGTGGAGCCGCGCCCCGCATTCGAGGTGGAAGTTGTGAAGGAGGTCGAAGACCACGTTCCCGGTGGTCGTCACCATGTCCACGTTCCAGCTCATGCTGTTGGAGTTCACCGGCACCGCTCCTCCGCCATGCGAGAAGAAGCTCGCCGCGCTGCGGATGTCCTGCATCGACTCGAAGGGCGCCCTCGAGATGTCGCCGCCGTCGCCCGAGTCGTCCGCCGCCGAGTCCGGTCCGTTGGCCAGCATGGCGACCCCGTTCGAGACGAGCTCCACATGGCCCAGCTCCTCCGCGGTGATAGCGGCCACCAACTCGTAGAAGGGGCGGAGCTTCGACTTGGAGCGGAAGTTGAAGCTCTGGAACATGTAGTTCCCGAGCGTGGACATCTCCCCGTACTTGCCGCCCAGGAGTTCCTGGAGAGCCGCGGCGGCGTTGGGGTCCTGCTTCTTGGGGGATGGCAGCTCCACCTGGAGCCGGTCGACGCGCAGGAACATGAAAAGCCCTCCTCGTTGGTGGCCCTTCCCGAACAAGCCGCCCCGGACGAAGTTCCGCCTCTTGGGGAATGGCCGGCGGGCGTCGGCGGCCTCCCGCGCGGGACGGGGGAACAGGTCGCGGCGGCCGGCGTTCGAGAGGTTCACGGACACCAGCACGGAGACGGCCATGCCCGCCGCCAACCTCGACAAGCTCTTCCACGACACCCTGCGCGACGTCTACTACGCCGAGCGCAAGATCCTTCAGGCGCTCAAGAAGAACATCCGCGCGGCCCAGAGCGCCGAGCTCAAGCAGGCCTTCGAGACGCACCGCGAGGAGACCGAGGGGCAGATCGAGAGGCTCCAGCAGGTGTTCGAGACCATCGGCAAGCGCGCCCAGGGCAAGACCTGCGCCGCGATGGACGGCATCATCGAGGAAGCCGAGGAGATCATGGAGGAGTACAAGGACTCCGCCGCGCTCGACGCGGGGCTCCTCGCCGCCGCGCAGGCCATCGAGCATTACGAGATCACCCGCTATGGCACCCTCGCCGCCTGGGCGCGGCAGCTCGGCAACGCGGAGGGCGAACGGCTCCTGCGCGAGACGCTGGCCGAGGAGGAGAGGACCGACAAGATCCTGACCGACCTCGCCGAGGCGACGATCAACGCGGCGGCCGAGCAGAAGGCGGCCTGACGCGGCTTCCGGGGCAGCCTGCCCCGGTCTAGGCTCCGGGCATTCCAACCCGGAGCCGCCATGGACCGCCTTTCCTGTGACCGCATGTTCGCCGCCGTGGTCGAGGCCGGCAGCTTCGCGGGCGCGGCGCAGAGGCTCGGCACCAGCTCGGGGCAGGCCTCCAAGCTCGTCTCCCGGCTGGAGTCGGAACTGGGCGTCCGCCTCCTCCACCGCACGACCCGGGCGCTCGCCCCGACCGAGGCGGGGCAGGCCTATTACGACCGCCTCAGGAACCTGCTCGACGAGTTCGACGCGCTCGATGCCGAGGTGCGCGACCAGGGGAGCGAGCCGCGCGGGACGGTGCGGGTGACCGCTCCGCTGACCTTCGGGACGCTGCGCCTCGCCGGCATCCTCACCGACTTCGCGGCGGCGCATCCGCAGATCGGCCTCGACGTGAGCTTCACCGACCGGCTGGTCAACCTCGTGGACGAGGGCTTCGACCTCGCGGTGCGGGTGGGACAGCCGGCGGATTCCTCGCTGGTGGCCCGCAAGCTGGCCGAGGCGCGGAGCATCACCGTCGCGTCGCCCAGCTACCTTGCCGCTCGCGGCACCCCACGGACGCCGCAGGACCTGCCGGAGCACGACTGCATCATCGACACCAACCGCCGCGATCCGCACCGCTGGACCTATGCCAAGGGCCCCGTCCATGTCTCGGGGCGGCTCACCTTCTCGAACGCCAGCGTTTGCCTGACGGTCGCGGAGGCGGGGCTCGGCATCGCCTGCCTGCCGGACTTCGTGGCCACCGAGTCGCTGCTCGCAGGGCGTGTCGTCCGCCTGCTGGAGGGCCACGAGAGCGCGCCGCTGGGCATCTATGCGATGACGCCCTCCGGCCGACACCTCCCGGCCAAGGTGCGACTGCTGAGCGATGCCTTGGCCGACGCGTTGCGCCATGGCCGCTGATCCCTTCCTGACGGGATGCAATGTTCTGCCGTCCAGCCGGATTATCGCCAGCCCGGGCGTAGTGCATATGGGTGGGGCCAGCCCGAACGGGCCCTCAACCCAAGGAACCCTGCCATGACCTACGCCAATCCCGCCGCCCTCCGCTCCGAGGCCTCGCAGGCCGACACCGCCGCGCTCCTGCTGCGCGTCGCCATGGGCGTGCTCTTCGTCGCCCATGCCTGGATGAAGATCACCGTCTTCACGCCCGCCGGGACCGCGCAATACTTCGCCTCCATCGGCCTGCCGGGGGTCCTCGCCTATCTCACCATCGCGGCCGAGCTGTTCGGCGGCCTCGCCCTGATCGCGGGCGTCTACACGCGCTGGGTCTCGCTCGCCCTCGTCCCCGTCATGGTCGGCGCCGCCTACTTCGGCCACGGCTCCAACGGCTTCTTCTTCAGCGCCCCGAACGGCGGCTGGGAATACCCGGCCTTCTGGACCGTCGCCCTCTTTGTCCAGGCGCTCCTCGGCGACGGCGCCTTCGCCCTCACCAACCGCGCGGCCCGCTGAGGGCCGCCTTTCCGGGAGAGACCTGCCATGTCCACCGCCTCCGCCCCCCTCGAGATCGGCCGCGTCGCGCTGACCGTGAACGACCTTGCCGCCGTGCGCGACTTCTACCGGACGGCCCTCGGCCTCGAGGTCCTGCGCGGGGACGAGGGCGTGGCGCTCCTTGGCGCGGGCGACCGGGCGATCCTCGAGTTGCGCGAGGACCGCTCGGCCCGCCGCCGCTCCGCCCGCGAGGCGGGGCTCTTCCATACCGCCTTCCTCCTGCCCTCCCGCGATGCCCTGGGCCGTTGGCTGCGCCACGCGGCCGAGTCGCGGCTGCCGCTGCAGGGCGCCTCGGACCACCTCGTGAGCGAGGCGGTCTATCTGGCCGACCCCGAGGGGAACGGCATCGAGGTCTATGCCGACAAGCCCCGCGAGGCCTGGCCGCGCGAGGGCGGGGAGATCAAGATGGACACCCTGCCCATGGACGTGAACGGCGTCGCGGGTTCGGCGGACGGTCCCTGGACGGGCGCGCCCGAGGGCACCGTCGTCGGCCACGTCCACCTCCAGGTCGGCAACGTGGCCGAGGCCGAGGAGTTCTACCACGGCGCGCTCGGCTTCGACGTCATGACGCATTATCCGGGCGCGGCCTTCCTCGGATCGGGCGGCTATCACCACCATCTCGGCGCCAATGTCTGGAACAGCCGGGGCGCGGGTCGTCGGACCTACCCTTCGACGGGGCTCGCGGACGTGGAAATCCTCGCGGACGGCTCCGCGATGGATGCGCTCCTGACCCGCACGGGCGGGCAGCGGCATCTGGCCGATCCCTGGGGCACCTCGGTCACCCTGAACGCGAAGGCGGCCTGACCCCTCGGGGTCGGCAAGTCTATGGTTGTCCCCGGACGCGATGTCCGGGTGTCGTGGGGCGCGGCTCTCGGGGCTGCGCCCTTGGCATTTGATGACGATGGGCATGGGAATCCTCCTTGCCATTGAGGAGGAGTGTCCCAGGGACGGGTTAACGATTCGTAATAGCTACGGGCGTTGCGTCGCCCCGAGCGGTTCGGCTTGGATGTGTCCTGCGCGCCACGGCGGCCCGGCCCGGGTCGGGCGCGGCAAGGGCTTGCGGGGCTTGCGGTTTCGGCGGCGAATCAGTCGGCGGCGAAGGTGAACAGCATCTCGTGGCGGTAGGTCTCGCCCGGCCGGAGGACGCAGGACGGGAACTGCGGGTGATTCGGGGTGCCCGGGAACTTCTGCGTCTCCAGCGTGAAGCCGCCGTATTGGTGCTGGGTCTCGCCCCGCTTGCCGGGCATCGAAGCGCTCAGGTAGCCGCCCGTGTAGACCTGCACGCCGGGCTGGTTCTTCCGCAGGGTCATGCGGCGGCCCGAGGTGGGGTCATGGGCCTCGGCGCAGTCGCGCAGGGCGACGCCGGCCTCGGACAGGCACCAGTTGTGGTCGTAGCCCTTGCCGCCCGGCGCGCCGGCGATGTCGCGGCCGATGGGCTTCGAGGCCATGAAGTCGAAGGGCGTGCCGGCGACGGGGAGGATCGCGCCTGTAGCGAGGAGCTCCGCGTCCACGGGTGTGTAGAAGGGGGCGGCGAGGCGCAGCTCCTGCGCGAGCACGTCCCCCTCGCCCGCGAGGTTGAAGTAGGAGTGATGGACCATGTTGAGGACCGTGGGGGCCGAGGTCTCGGCGGTCATCACGATGCGGAGGCCCTCGTCGGTCAGCTCGTAGGTCGAGGTGAGCTCGCAGCGGCCGGGATAGCCCATCTCGCCCTCCCAGGAGGTCGCGTGGAAGGTCACGCTGGTGGGAGTCAGGTGGCCGAGGGTCCAGTTCTTGCGGTCGAAGCCTTGGTGGCCGCCGTGCAGGTGGTTCGCGCCCTCGTTCAAGTCGAGCTGATATTCGACACCGTCGAGAAGGAAGCGTCCCCCGGCGATCCGGTTGCCGTAGCGGCCCACGGTGGCGCCGAAATAGGCCTTGGAGGCGACGTAGTCGTCCAAGGAGTCGTGGCCCAGGACGATGTCGGCGGGATTGCCCCGCCGGTCGGGGACCCAGAGCTCGGTCAGGCGGGCGCCGTAGGTGATGAGGCGGGCCTTGAGGGCGCCGCTCTCCAGGGTGACGGCCCGCACGCTCTCGCCGTCGAGTTGCCCGTAGTGCTCGTCCATCGCCGCCCCCTGCCCTGTCGCGGCGCGACTATCTGGGCGGGGGTCGGGGGAGTCAACGGGCGGGCGCGGGCTCGGGCCGGCGGGAGCGGCGCAGCATGGCCGCCGTGTAGAGGACCAGCGCCGCCCAGATCATCGGGAAGGCGATCATGCGGGCCTGGCCGAACTCCTCGCCGAAGAGGAAGACGGCGGTGAGGAAGATCATCGTCGGCGCGATGTATTGCAGGATCGCGATGGTCGAGAGGCGCAGGAGCTTGGCGCCGTTGGCGTAGAGGAGGAGCGGCACCGCCGTGACGATCCCGCAGCCGAGGAGCAGAGCGGTGTCGGTGCCGCTGCCGGCGAAGAGGTGGCTGCGCCCGGTGGCCACCAGCCAGCCCAGGTAGAGGAGAGACGAGGGAGGAGGATCAGGATCTCCAGCAGGAAGCCCTGGTTCGGGCCGATGGGGAGCATCTTCTTGAAGTAGGCGTAGAAGCCCCAGGTGAGGGTGAGGCTGACCGCCGCGACGGGGAGGCGTCCCGCGTCCCAGGTCAGCACCGCCACGGCGGCCCCGGCCAGCGCCACGGCGGCCCATTGCAGGGGGGTGAGCCGCTCGCCCAGCAGGAGCGCGCCCAGGAACACGCTGAAGAGGGGGTTGATGTAGTAGCCCAGCGCCGCGTCGAGCGCGTGGCCCGAGCCGATGGCCCAGACGTAGGTGCCCCAGTTCACCGAGATCAGCGCCGCCGTGACGAGGCCCATGCCGAGCATCCGGGGGGTCCTCAGCGCGCGGCGCAGGTCCGCCGTCCGTCCCGTGGCGATCAGCACGACGGCCGCGATCGGGATGGACCAGATGATGCGGTGGACGATGACCTCGGCCGGGGGGATGTGGGCGAGCGCCTTCATGTAGAGGGGCAGGAAGCCCCAGAGGACGTAGACGCTGGTCGCCAGGACGAAGCCCTTGAGGCTGTCCTCGTTGCTGCTCATGGGGATGGCCTCTCTCGGGACGGGCGTCGGCGTAGCGTTATCGTCGCCTGGGCGCCAGCGCATTCCGAAGGGTGCGGGATCACCCCCCGAAGGCGGTCTCGGCCTCGCGCGCGAGGTCCTCGCGGCGTTCGAGGTAGCGGGGGGAGTGGTGGAAGGTCGTGAGGCGCCGCGCCCCGGCCTCGCGCGCGAGGGTGCCGGCCTGCCGGGCGGTCAGGTGCTTGCGGGCCGTGGCGAGGGCCTCGTCCTCGTGGAGGAAGGCGGCCTCGATGTAGAGGTGGTGGGCGTCCTTCGCGAGGGCGACGATCCTGTCGGCGTTCCCGGGGGTGAAGGCGGCGTCGGTGACGTAGGCGAGGCGCTGGCCCGGGGCGATGCGGAAGGCGCGCTCGCGCAGGGCGCCGAGGGGGATGGCGCGCCCTCCCGCCTCGATGGGCGTGTCGTCGGGGTCGTGGCGGCGCACGGCGGTCTTGGCGGCCTGGAGCCAGGGGCCGGGGGTCAGGCCCAGCTCGAACAGCCCCTCGGTCCAGACGTTGACGCCGACGTGCTCCTGCAAGGCGAAGGCGAGGCAGGGGAGGCCGTGGTCGAGCGTCGTGGCCTCGATGCGGAGGTCGTCCTCCTGAAGGACGAGGCCGGGCGGGAGGCCGGCGGGGCCAGCCTCGGTCGGGCGGAAGGCGTCGCGGGCGCGGAAGGCGGTCCAGGGGCCGAGGTGGTCGCCGTCGTAGTCCGCGACGAGGACGGCGAAGTCGGTGGAGGTCTCGTCGAGGAGGTTCCAGGTGTAGGAGTCGAGCTTGGCCCTCACGCCCGCCGTCATGCCCGGGGGGCCGACGAGGCGGATCGTGTCCGCGCGGTTCAGGCGAAGGCGCAGCAGGCGGTCGAAGCCCGCGAAGTGGTCCATGTGGCGATGGCTGACGAAGGCATCGGTGACGCGCAGGAGCTCGCGAGGGGCGACGGCGGAGAGGTCGCCCAGGTCGAAGAGGATGACCCGGGGGCGGAACAGGAAGGAGAGGAGGAGGCCCGGGTCCGCGAAGGGCGAGTTGACCAGCCGGCTCTGGACGAGCCAGCTCACAACAGCCAGCGGAGCGAGCGGCGCAGGCGGCGGGTGCCGTCGTGGTCGAACCAGGCGCCGTGGGCGAAGACGACCCGCTCGGGCGCCCAGTCGAGAATCCGGCGCGCGGCCTCCCGCACCTCCTTGCGGCGCAGGTTCATCGCCGTCCGGTAGTGCGGGGGCGCCATGCCGTCCGGGGCCAGGCCGCCGCCGAGGCGGACGAAGGGGCGGATCGAGGGGCTGAGCTTGTCGGCCTCGAAGTTCTGGACGAGGTCGGTGAGGATCAGGGTGCGGCTTCGGAGGTGGAGGAAGGCGACCTCGCGCAGGCCCATCCCGCCGGTGACGAGGAGCTGGTCGAGGTCGGCGGCCCAGTCCTCGGGCGGCCAGGAGGCGAGGTCGTGGTCGATGCGGAGGCCGGACCGCTTCACCTGCCCCCGGTCGCGGAGGCCGGGCGCGGCCCAGGTCGTGGCCTCGGGGAAGGCTGCCTGCCAGTCCTTGACGAAGACCCAGTGCGCCGAGTTCGGCGCGACGAGATGGGCGACGGGGCCGAGCCGCTCGACCTCCTCGCGCAGGGAGGGGGTCAGGCGGGTGGGCGAGTGCAGCCAGACCCCGCCATCGGCGAGGCGCGCGACGGTCATGCGGACCGGCAGGGGCACTCCCGCCAGCGAGAGGACGCTGTCCACGATCCAGAGGCCATCGCCCACCTCCTTGAGGGTGTCGAGGGGTGGGTAGGTCCGGTCCGCTTCCGTGGCCATGGCCGTGCTCCTCTGCCGGGTCGCCCTTCCAGAACGGCGGAGGATGCCCGGCGGGTCCCACGCGGGGGCGGAGCCGGAGCCTTGCGCATCTGCGGAGCGCCGTAGGGCGGGCTTCAGCCCGCCGTCGAGCTTGGCGGACGACACGGCGCATGACAGGCGGAGCATGGCGGGCCGAAGCCCGCTCTACGCCTGCCCCGCGCGGCGATGTCCTAGCAGGGGTTGAGGCTCAGATACTCGAAGTCGATCTCGGGGAAGAGGCCCTGCTGGCGCGAGATCTCGTCCATCGTGAGGAGGTCCACATGGACGATGGCCGTCTTGTTGACGAGGCGGAGCTGCTCGACCGTCTTGAGGGCGAGGAAAGGCTCCCTCTCGTTCAGGGCGTCGCGGACGCGCTGGCCCCACCGGACGTAGACGAGGCCCATGAGCGCCTCTCCGTTGCTCAGGGCGACCCGCACGGGGATGCCGTATTTCGGCTGCTTGACGCCATGGTGCATGGGAACCCTCCCCTTCTCTGCGCTGGGGCGGCGGCCGCCCCCTCGCCAGGCCTAGCAGGCAGAGGTTAAGGCCAGGTCAACGGCCCTAGGGGTGGGGATAACCCGACCCTCAGGATCGTGGACAGGAACCGGGCCGTGGTGCGATCCTGCCTCCGCATTTCAGAGGGGGATTCGTCATGCGCCGCCTGATCGCCGCCGGCCTGTTCGCCTTGGCCTCGCCGGCCCTCGCCCAGGACGCCTCCCCGGACGGGGTGCCGGACCGCCGGGTCGCCATCTCGCGCGACGTGGACTTCTACGGATCCGACCTGTCGCAGATGTTCGACGTGACGTTGGACGCCTGCCAGGCGACCTGCCTCGCCGATTCGTCCTGCGTGGCCTTCACCTACAACACGGCGGCCTCCTCCTGCTTCCCCAAGGGCGGCGTGGGCGAGGTGCGGCCCTTCGCGGGGGGCATCTCGGGGCGGGTCCTCGACACCGACGCCGCCGTGCTCGCCGACGCGGCGCAGCGGGTTGCGCAACTGAACTTCCTCCAGTCCTACGACTTCGAGTCGGCCGAGACGCTGGGCCGCGAGATCGGGCGGGAGCATTCGTCGGACGAGAACTCCTCGAACGACCTGATCGCCTGGGCGCGGGACTGGGAATCGCAGGGCGACACGCTCCTCGCGCTCAAGCTCACCGGCGCGGCCATCGCGCTGACGGACGACCCCGGGCTCTGGCGCGACTACGCGCGGCTCGCGCTGCTGGTCCCGACCGACACCGACGAGGGGAGCGCCGCCCGCGCCCGGGCGCTGCCGGCGGCGCTGGCGGCGACGATGCGGGGGCGCGACGCCACCGAGGAGGCGCAGGGCCTCCTGATGCTGGCGCAGGCGCTCGAGGCCGATGGGCGGGGGCAGGAGACCGTGCCGGCGCTGCGGCTGGCCTATCGGCTCGATCCCTCGGCGGAGGTGGAAGCGGCGCTCGACCGGGTGGTTGGGTTCTTCGGCTTCAACGTCTCCGAGAGCCATGTGGACAGCGACGCCGCCGAGCCGCGCGCCTGCGTCCTCTTCAACGAGGGGCTGCGCCAGGGCTTCGACTACGCGCCCTTCGTGCAGTTGCCCTCGGACGCGCTCACGGTTTCCGTGGATGAGGGGCAGCTCTGCGTCGAGGGGCTGACGCATGGCCAGCGCGTCACCGTCACGCTGCGCGAGGGGCTGCCTTCGGCCTCGGGCGAGGCGCTGGCCAAGAGCATCCCGCTCGATTTCTATGTCCGCGACCGCTCGCCCGCCGTGCGGGTGCTGTCGCAGGCCTATGTCCTGCCCAAGGGCGGCCCGGCGGCGATCCCGGTCGAGACGGTGAACCTCGATGAGGTCGCGCTCAGCATCTCGCGCGTGAACGACCGCAACCTGCTGAGGTCGCTCGTGGAGGGGTCGTTCTCGGCGCCGCTCTACGAATGGGACCGCGACTGGTTCGAGAGGAACATCGGCACCCCGGTCTGGGAGGGAACGGTCGAGGTCGCCAGGGGCGCGCTCAACGCCGACGTGACGACGGAGGTGCCGCTGGCCGAGGCGCTGGCGGGGCAGCCCGCCGGGGTCTACATGCTCGCGGCCGGAGTCCCGGGCGAGAACCTGGACGACCGGCCGGCCACGACCCAGTGGTTCGTGCTGTCGGACCTGGGGCTCGCCACGTTCCAGGGGGAGGACGGGCTCACCGTCGCGGTGCGGTCGCTGGCCGATGCCTCGGGGGTCGGGGGCGCGCAGGTGACGCTGCTGTCGCGGTCGAACGGGGAGCTGGGGGTCGCCACGACGGACGCCGACGGGGTCGCGCAGTTCGCGGCCGGCCTCACGCGCGGCGAGGGGGGCGCGGCGCCGGCTCTGGTGACGGTCACGACCGGCGACCCGGAGGCGCCCACGGACATGGCCTTCCTGTCGCTGATGGACCCGGCCTTCGACCTCTCGGACCGGGGCGTCGAGGGACGCGAGGCGGCGGGGCCGATGGACGCGTTCCTGACCACCGACCGGGGCGCCTACCGCGCGGGCGAGACGATCCACGCGACGGCGCTGCTGCGGGACGACAAGGCGCAGGCGGTCGAGGGCGTGCCTCTGACGGCGGTGCTGACCCGCCCCGATGGGGTGGAGTATGCGCGCACGACCTCCACCATCGACGCGGCGGGCGGGCACGTCTTTGCCTTCGACATCGCCGGGAACGCGCCGCGCGGGACGTGGCGGCTCGCCGTCAAGGCGGACCCGGAGGCCGACGAGCCGCTGACCGAGACGCGCCTGCTGGTCGAGGACTTCCTGCCGGAGCGGGTGGACGTGAAGCTGACCGGCCCGGAAGGGGCGGCGCTGAACGGCACGGTTCCCGTGGGCGTGCAGGCGGACTGGCTCTTCGGGGCGCCCGCCGCCGACCTGACGCTGGAGGGCGAGGTGACGCTCTCGGCGGCCGAGGAGGTCGAGGGCTTCGCGGGCTGGACCTGGGGCCTGCACGACGCGCCCTTCGAGACGCGGATGGAGAGCTTCGGCGGGTCGGTGACCGACGCCACGGGAGCGGCGCGGCTCGACGTGGCGCTGCCCTTCGTGGAAGAGGGCGCGACGCAGCCGCTGGAGGCCAGGGTCGCCGTGCGGGCGGTGGAGTCGTCGGGGCGGCCCGTGGAGCGGACGCTGACGGTGCCCGTGGCGCCGGACCGGCCGATCCTGGGGCTCAGGCTGCCGACAGACGTGCGGGAGAGCACCACGGCGCGGATCGAGGTCGTGGGCCTGGGGCCCGACCTCCAGCCCGTGCCGATGCACGTCGCCTGGACGGTGAACCGGCTGGAAACGCGCTACCAGTGGTATTCGCTGGACGGGAGCTGGAGCTGGGAGCCGCAGACGCGCCGGGTCCGGGTGGGCTCGGGCGAGATGGACCTGAACGGGCCTGTGGCCCTGAACGTCCCCGTGGAGTGGGGCGAGTACGAGGTGCTGGTCGAGAGGACGGACGGCGATTACGCGGCGGCATCGGCGACCTTCTACGCAGGCTGGTACGCGCCGGTCGCGGCCGAGGAGTCGCCCGACCGGCTGGAGGTCTCGCTCGATGCCGAGGCCTACCGGCCCGGCGACACCGCGACGCTGCGGATCGTCTCGGAGGGCATGGGCACGGCGCTAGTGTCGGTCCTGTCGAACCGAGTCGTGGCGATGCAGGCGGTCGCGGTGCAGCCGGGCGAGACCACGGTGCAGCTTCCCGTCACCGACGAGTGGGGCACGGGGGCCTATGTCGCGGCCCATCTGCTGCGGCCCGTGGACGGCCGCGCGACGGGGGACGCCCGGTCGCCCACCCGCGCGCTGGGCCTTGCCTATGCCGAGGTGGACCCCGGCGACCGGCATCTCTCGGTGGGCATCGACGCACCGGACGAGGTGCGCCCGCGCGGGCCGCTCGCCGTCGGACTGCAGGTGAACGGCGTCGCGGCGGGCGAGCAGGCCTATGTCACGCTCGCGGCGGTGGACGTGGGCATCCTGAACCTCACGGGCTTCGAGAGCCCCGATCCGGCGGGCCACTACTTCGGCCAGCGCCGCCTCGGGGTGGAGCTGCGCGACCTCTACGGCCGGCTGATCGAGCCGGGCGGCGGGGCCATGGGCATCCTGCGCGAGGGCGGCGACGCCGGCGGCATGGGGATGCGGTCGCCCCCGCCGACGGAGCAGCTCCTCGCCTATTTCGAGGGGCCGGTGACGGTGGACGGCCAGGGCCATGCCGAGGTCTCCTTCGACCTCCCCGCCTTCAACGGCACCGTGCGGCTCATGGCGGTCGCATGGTCGCCCCGGGGCGTGGGCTCGGCCGAGGACGAGGTGATCGTGCGCGACCCGGTGGTGCTGACGGCCTCCCTTCCCCGCGTCCTGTCGCCCGGGGACGAGAGCCGCCTGCGCGTGGACCTCACGGAGACCGAGGGCACGGGCGGCACCTACAAGGTCGAGGTCCTGACCTCCGAAGGCCTCCAGATCCCGATGACGCGCGAGGTGCCGCTGGTGGACCTCGCGGCCAAGGGGACGTGGCGGCGCGACTACCGGCTGACGGCCTCCGAGGCCGGAACGCAGGATGTCACCGTCCGCATCACCACCCCCTCGGGCGAGGTGCTGGATCGCACCTACACCCTCGCCGTCGCCGCCCGCGACCCGCTCGTGGCCCAGACGCATCGCTTCACGCTGGAGCCGTCGCAGACCTTCACCTTCGACCACACCGTGCTGTCGGGCTTCGCGCCCGGCACGGGCGAGGCCTCGCTGTCGGTCGGCCCGCTCGCGCGGCTCAACGTGGCGGGGCTGCTGACCTCGCTCGACCGCGTGCCCTACGGCTGCACCGAGCAGGTGACGTCGCAGGCGATGCCGCTCCTCTACCTGTCGGATGTGGCCCGGGCGCTGGAGATCGCGCCCGCCGCTGACCTCGACAAGAAGGTGGACGATGCCATCACCCTGGTCCTCGCCAACCAGGACTCGAGCGGCGCCTTCGGGCTCTGGGGACCCACCTCCGGCGACCTCTGGCTCGACGCCTATGTCACCGACTTCCTGAGCCGCGCGCGGGCTCAGGGTCACGAGGTCCCCGACGCGGCCTGGGAATCGGCGATCAACAACCTCAAGAACCAGGTCGCCTACTATGGCGACTTCGAGCAGGGCGGCCAGGACCTCGCCTACGCGCTCCTCGTGCTGGCGCGGGAGGGCAAGGCGCTGGTGGGCGACCTCCGCTACTACGCCGACGCCAAGGCCGACCAGTTCGCCACCCCGCTCGCCGTGGCGCAGCTCGGCGCGGCGTTGGCGGCCTACGGGGATCAGCCGCGCGCGGACCGGCTCTTCGCGCAGGCCGGGCAGATGCTGGACGCCACCCCGCCTGACCCGCTCCAGTCCATCTGGCGCGCCGACTACGGGACCCAGCGGCGCGACCAGGCCGCCGTCCTGACCCTCGCCGCCGAGGCGGGGAGCACGGCGGTCAACCTGGATCGCCTCTCCTCCGAGGTGGGGGCGAGCGTGAACCAGCCCGCCTCGACGCAGGAGTCGGTGTGGACCCTGCTCGCCGCCCACGCGCTGTCGCAGGACGCAGGAGAATCCGGCATCACCGTGAACGGCGTCGCCCCCACCGGTCCCGTCGCCGCCCATGTGGACGGCAACGAGGAGCCGCTGCGGATCGCCAACACCGGCGACCGCGACGTGGACCTGACCGTGACCGCGCTCGGCGTCCCCGAGGTGCCGGGTCCGGCGGGCGGCACCGGCTGGGCGATCGACCGGACCTACTACACCATGGAGGGCGAGCCCGCCTCGCCCGGCAGCGTGGCGGTGGGGACGCGGCTCGTCGCGGTGCTGAAGGTCACGCCGATGGGCTTCCAGGCGGCGCGGCTGATGGTGAACGACCCGCTGCCCGGCGGGTTCGAGATCGACAACCCGGACCTCCTCTCGGGCGGGGACACCGGCGCTCTCTCCTGGCTCACCGCGATCCAGCCCGCCAACGCCGAGGCGCGGGACGACCGCTTCCTCGCGGCGGTGGACTGGGAGTCGCAGGACCCGTTCCAGGTGGCCTACGTGGTCCGCGCCGTGACGCCGGGCCGCTATCACCACCCGGCGGCGTCCGTGGAGGACATGTACCGCCCCGCCATGCGGGCGCAGGGCGCGACGGGCGAGGTCACGGTCCAGCCGTGAGACGGGGCGCGCTCGCCCTTTTCGCCCTGGCGCTGGCCCTCTTCGGGCTGGCGGCAGGGCGCGACGCCTTCGACGCCTGGGTCGACGCGACGGTCCTGCCGCCGCTCGTGGCCGCCCAGTCGCCCGAGGTGCTGGACCGCGATGGGCGGCTCCTCCGGGCCTACACGGTCGCGGACGGGCGATGGCGGATGGGCGTGTCGCTGGATGCCATCGACCCGGGCTACGTGGATATGCTCGTCCGCTACGAGGACAAGCGCTTCTGGCAGCACGACGGCGTGGACTGGCGGGCCATGGGCCGCGCGGCGGTGCAAGCGGTGCGGTCGGGGGGCGTGGTCTCGGGGGGCTCGACGCTGACCATGCAGGTGGCGCGGGTGCTGGAGGACAGCGGGACCGGGCGCTGGGCCGGCAAGCTGCGACAGATTCGCGTCGCGCTGGCGCTGGAACGACGGCTCTCCAAGGAACGCATCCTGGAGCTCTATCTCGAACGGGCCCCGTTCGGCGGCAACCTCGAAGGCGTTCGCGCCGCCTCGCTCGCCTGGTTCGGCAAGCCGCCCTCGCGCCTTACTCCCGCCGAAGCCGCGCTGCTCGTCGCGATCCCACAGGCGCCCGAGGCGCGCCGCCCCGACCGCCACCCGGACGCCGCCCACGCCGCCCGCGACCGCGTCCTCGCCCGCATGGCCCGCGACGGGGTGCTCGATGCCGAGGAGGCGCAGGCCGCGCTGACCGAGCCCGTGCCTGCCGCCCGCCTCCCCTTCCCGATGCTCGCCGCCCACCTCGCCGACCGCGCTCGGGCCGAGACGCCGCTGGCGCCGGTCATCTCGCTCACGCTTGACGCCGTGCTGCAGGCGCGGCTGGAGCGGCTCGCGGCGGGGGCGGTGCGGGACGGGAGCGAGCGGCTGCAGGTCGCGATCCTCGTCGCCGACCACCAGACGGGGGAGATCCTCGCCTCGGTCGGCTCCTCGCGGTTCACCGACGACGCCCGGCGCGGCTTCCTCGACATGACCGAGGCGCGGCGCTCGCCCGGATCGACGCTGAAGCCGCTGATCTATGGGCTGGGCTTCGACCGGGGGCTCCTGCATCCCGAGACGCTGATCGCCGACCGGCCCACGGATTTCGGCGGCTGGCGGCCCCGGAACTTCGACGGGATGTTCCGGGGCGAGGTGCGGGTGCGGCAGGCGCTGCAGATGTCGCTCAACATCCCCGCCGTGAAGGTGCTGGACGCGCTCGGCCCCGCTCACCTGATGGCGGGGCTGCGGACCGCCGGGGCCTCTCCGGAACTCCCGCAAGGGAGCGCCGGGACCCCGGGCCTAGCCATCGCGCTGGGCGGCGTGGGGCTGAGCTTGCGCGACGTGACCGCCGTCTACGCGGCGATCGCGAACGGCGGCGAGTCGGTGGACCTCCGGGCCCTGCCCGAGCCGACCCCCGATTTCGCCCCCCGCCGCGTCCTGGGCGAGGTCGCCGCCTGGGAGGTCGCCGACATCCTGCGCGACACCCCGCGCCCCTGGGGCGTGCGCGGCGAGGGGATCGCCTTCAAGACCGGCACCTCCTACGGGCACCGGGACGCCTGGGCCATGGGCTTCGACGGGCGGCACGTCGTGGGCGTCTGGATGGGCCGCGCGGACGGGACGCCCGTGCCGGGGGCCTTCGGGGCGGACCTCGCGGCGCCCATCCTCTTCGCGGCCTTCGAGCGTCTTGGCCCCGTCACCCCCCTCCCCCCGCCCCCGCCCGCGACCCTGATCGTCGGCAACGAGGCCCTGCCCGCGCCGCTCCGGCGCTTTCGCGGCGACGAGGTCCCGGACGCGGGCGGCCCCGCCCTCGCCTTCCCGCCGGACGGGGCGACCGTCGAGGGCGAGGCGCTGACCGCCCGCGTCACGGACGGCACGCCGCCCTTCACCTGGCTCGCCAACGGCCGCCCGGTCGCCACCTCGCGTCAGCGGGAGCTGCCCTTCGAGGAACTGGGCCCGGGCTTCTCCCGCATCACCGTGATCGACGCCGAGGGCCGCTCGGCCTCCGCCGGGTTCGAGCTTCGCGCGCCGGGGTGAGGAACCCGACGGGCCCCGCAGCCGTCTCCCGTAGAGCAGGCTTCAGCCCGCCGTCCTTCACCCGAAAGGGGAGCGCCGACCTCGCATGGCGGGCTGAAGCCCGCCCTACGCCAGATGCGACCGCGGGCGGTTGCGGTCGCCGCCGGATCGGAGCACGACAGGCCAGGACCCGACGGAGGACCGCCCCGCATGAGCGCCCATCCCCACGACCACGCGCCGCACGCCCACGGGACGCCGGACCACGTGGCCCCGGCGCAGGAGGACGGTCACGCAGGCCACGACCACGGGCACATGACGATGCGCCACGCCCACGCCCACGACCACCACGGCGACGAGCGGCGGCTTCTCCTCGCCCTCCTCCTCACCGGCGGCTTCATGGTGGCCGAGGCGGTCGCGGGCGTGCTCTCCGGGTCGCTCGCACTTCTCGCCGACGCGGGGCACATGCTGACCGACTCCGCCGCCCTCGCGCTGTCCTGGTGGGCCGCGCGGGTGGCCAAGCGGCCCGCGACCCCGGAACGGTCCTTCGGGCACCACCGCTTCCAGGTCCTCGCCGCCCTCGTGAACGGCTCGGCGCTGATCGTCGTCGCCCTCTGGATCGTGGTCGAGGCGGTCCGCCGCCTCGCCGAGCCCGTCGAGGTCCTGGGCGGCACCATGCTCGCCGTCGCGGTCCTCGGCCTCCTCGTCAACGCCGGGGCCTTCGGGCTCCTCCACGGCGGCTCGCAGGAGAACCTCAACATCCGGGGCGCGGTGCTGCACGTGCTGGGCGACATGCTGGGCTCGGTCGGCGCCATCGTCGCGGCCGGGGTGATCCTCGCGACCGGCTGGACGCCCATCGACCCCCTCCTGTCCGTCCTCGTGGCCGTCCTGATCCTGCGGAGCGCCTGGGTCCTCGCCGGGCAGGCCTGGCACATCCTGATGGAAGGCACGCCCGAGGGCTTCGACCCCAAGGCCATATCGGCCGACCTCGTGGAGAACGTGCCGGGCGTCGTGCAGGTGGACCACGTCCACCTCTGGTCGTTGACGCCCGAGCGCCCCCTCGTCACCCTCGACGCCCGCATCACGCCCGGCACCGACCACGAGTCGGCGCTGCACGCCCTGCGCGAGAGGCTCGTCCAGGCCCACGGCCTCCGCCACGCCACCATCGAGGTCAGCCGCCGGGAGGCCTGACCTCCCCTTTCCGCGCCCTCACGCCGGTCTAGCTCGCATCCCCAACGGGCCATGCGAGAGACGGAATGCAACGCCGAGCCGGAACGACCACCCTGGCCGCTCCCGTCCGGCGAGTTGCGCCGCTCGCGCTGATCCTTCTCGCCGCCTGCGACGGCCCGCAATCCGCCCTCTCCCCCGGCGGCGAGGACGCGATCCAGCTCGGCTGGCTGTTCTGGGTCATGCTGGCGGGCTCGGTCGTCCTCTGGCTCTTCATCAACGGCCTGTTCTTCCTCGTCACCCGCCGCCACCCCCACCCGATGTCCCGCAAGCTCGCCGAGGGGACCATCGTCGCGGGCGGCATCGGCCTGCCGCTGGTCGTGCTGACCTCGCTCCTTGCCTATGGCCTCTCGATCATGCCCCACCAGCGCGAGCCCGGCGACGGCCTGCGCCTGCGCGTGACCGGCGAGGAGTGGTGGTGGCGCGTGGAATACTGGCCCGAGGGCGCCACCGAGCCCGTCGTCTCGGCCAACGAGGTGCGCCTTCCCGTGGGCCAGCGCAGCGACCTGGAGCTTCATGCGGCCGACGTGATCCACTCCTTCTGGCTCCCCGGCATCGCGGGCAAGACCGACATGATCCCGGGCCGCGTCAACCACATTTCCATGGAGCCCGTGGAGGCCGGCACCTTCCGCGGCCAATGCGCCGAGTTCTGCGGGCTCTCCCACGCCCTCATGGCCTTCCAGGCGGTCACGATGGAGCCCGCCGACTTCGACGGCTGGCTCGCCGCCGAGGCGGAGGGCATCTCGGAGAACGCCCGGCAGGCCGAGGGCCACGCCATCTTCCAGGAGCAGGGGTGCGGCGCCTGCCACGCGCTCCGGGGCACCGAGGCGCGGGGCGAGGTCGGCCCCGACCTCACCCATGTCGGCGGGCGCGGAACGCTGGCGGCCGGCGTCCTCCCCATGACCGCCGAGGCGCTGGCCGACTGGATCGCCCACCCCGAGGCGTTCAAGCCCGGCGTGGAGATGCCCGGCTACAACCACATGGACGAGGCGGAGCTCCTGACGCTTGCCACCTGGCTGGAGGGCCTCAAGTGACCACCGCCGATCCCCCCCGCCTCGGGTCTGCGCCCGCCGACCTCTACGAGGCCCCGGCCCCCTCCGGTCCCTACCCGCCGACCGAGGAGATGCTGGCCGAGCCCGTGAAGCCGAAGCTCCGGGGCGCGCAGGAGGACCGTCTGCGGAAGGTGTGGGAAGGGCCCAAGGGCTGGCGCATCCTGTCCGACGTCAACAACCAGACCGTCGGCGTCTGGTATTCGGCCACCTGCTTCGCCTTCATGCTGGGCGCGGGCGTCCTCGCGCTCCTGATGCGCGTCCAGCTCGCGGTGCCCGACAACGACTTCCTCTCGGCCGGCACCTACAACCAGTTCTACACCATGCACGGCTCGGCGATGATGTTCCTCTTCGCCGTGCCGATGTTCGAGGCGGTCTCGATCCTCCTCCTCCCCGCCTTCCTGTCGGCCCGCGACCTCCCCTTCCCGCGCCTCTCCGCCTTCGGCTACTGGAGCTTCCTCGTGGGCGGCGTCTTCGTCCTGGGCTCCATCCTCTTCGGCGTCGGCCCGCAGTCCGGCTGGTTCATGTATCCCCCCGTCTCCATGCAGGAGGAGGGGATGGGCCCGGACATCTGGCTCCTGGGCCTGTCCTTCATCGAGGTCGCCTCCATCGCCGCCGCCGTGGAGCTGATCGTCGGCGTCCTGAAGTGCCGCCCGCCCGGGATGCGCGTGAACCTGATGCCGCTCTACGCCTGGTACGTGCTGGTCGTGGGCGGGATGATCCTCTTCGCCTTCCCGCCGCTCATCGCCGGGGATTTCCTGTTCGAGCTGGAGCGCGCCCTCGGCTGGCCCTTCTTCAACCCCGAGAAGGGCGGCGACCCCCTGCTCTGGCAGCACCTCTTCTGGATCTTCGGCCACCCGGAGGTCTACATCATCTTCCTCCCCTCGATCGCGCTCACCGCCATGGTGGTGCCGACCTTCGCGCGCCATCCCATCGTGGGCTATTCGTGGATCGTCCTCTCCGCCGTGGGCACGGGGTTCCTGAGCTTCGGGCTCTGGGTCCACCACATGTTCGCCACGGGCCTGCCGACGATGTCGCTCGGCTTCTTCTCGGCGGCCTCCGAGGCGGTGGTGATCCCCACGGGCATCCAGCTCTTCGCCTTCGTGGCGACGCTCATGGTGGGGCGGGTGAAGATGGGCCTGCCGATGCTCTGGATCGCGGGCTCGCTCGCCATCTTCACGGCGGGCGGGCTCACCGGAGTCATGGTCGCCGTCGCCCCCTTCGACTGGGTGGTGCACGACACCTACTTCGTCGTGGCGCACCTCCACTACACGCTCTTCGGCGGCTTCGTCTTCCCGGTCATCGCGGGCGTCTACTACTTCGCCCCCGTCGTCACCGGCAAGATGCTGAGCGAGCGCCTGGGCCGCTGGGCCTTCTGGCTCAGCTTCGCAGGCTTCAACATCACCTTCCTGCCGATGCACCTGACGGGCCTGGTCGGGATGCCACGCCGGGTCTTCACCTACCCCGGAGGGCTGGGCTGGGACTGGCTCAACATGCTCTCGACCGTGGGCGCCTTCGTCATCGCGGCGGGCTTCGCCGTCCTCGCCTGGGACCTGATCCGCCCCAAGTCCAAGGAGCCCAAGGCCCCCCGCAACCCCTGGGAGGCCGGCACCCTCGAATGGTCCGCCGACCCGGACGAAAGCTGGGGCGCGCGCTCCGTTCCCTACGTCACATCGCGCTACCCGCTCTGGGACCAGGACGAGTTCGTCGAGCGCGCGAACGCCGGCCAGGGCTACATCCCCGACGCCCCCGAGATGCGGCGCGAGACGCTCATCACCTCGGTCATCGACGCGCGCCCGATCCAGGTCCTGCGCGTGGCCGAGCCGACCTGGATCACCCTCGTCGCCGCGTTCTTCACGGCGGGGGCCTTCATCCTGCCGGTGTTCCACCTCTACACCCTGGCGGGCGTCTCCGGCGCCCTCGCCATCGCCACCGTCGTCGTCTGGCTCTACCGCTCGGCCCGCGATCACCCCGAGGCGGAAACGAAGGACGCAGGGTTGGGCCTGCGCCTTCCCCTCTACGTCTCCGGCCCGGCGGCGGTGGGGTGGTGGGGGATGTGGATCACCATGCTGGGCGACTCCACGGCCTTCGCGAGCCTCGTCTTCGGCGTCTTCTTCTACTGGACCGCCCGCCCCGACTTCCCGCCCGAAGGCGCCGTCCACGCCGACCTCCCCCTCGCGCTCGCCTCTCTGGCCCTGATCGCCGTCGCCTGGGCGCTGACCCTCGGCGCCCGGATGCTGAACACGCGCGGGCGTCCCTGGCTCGCCACGCTCTGCCACGCCATCGGCCCGGTCCTCACGCTCGCCGGGGGCGCGGCGCTGGTCCTCGCCGTCCGGGACCTCGATCCCACCACCCACGTCTATCCCGCGATCATGTGGGCGCTCGTGGTCTGGACCACGGCGCATCTCGGCGTCGGCGTCCTGATGCAGCTCTTCTGCCTCTTCGGCCTGCTCACCGCCGACTTCGGCCCGCGCCACGACGCGCCGCTCTGGAACGTCGCGCTCTTCTGGCACTTCCTGGGCCTCACGGCGTTGGTCACCGTGGCCTGCGTGGCCCTCCTGCCGAGGCTCCTGTGATGTCCGACGAACACCCCGCCGGCGGAGAGGAGGAGTTCCGCGAGGAGGAGGCGAGCCTCGTCCGCATCACGCTCGGCCCCGTGGTGTGGATGGCCCACTTCATCGTCAGCTACGCCGCGACCGCCGTCGTCTGCGCCAAGCTTTCCACCGACGAGCTCGTCTGGCTCCGCATGGGCATCGCCGCGGCCACGCTCCTCGCGCTCGGCACCATCGCCTGGCTCGGCCGCCGGTCCTGGCGCCAGTGGCGTCACGGCAACGAGGACATCTGGGAGGACCCCGCCGCCACCAGCGAGGACCGCCACCAGTTCCTGGGCCACGCGGCCCTCCTTCTCGCGGTGATCTCCTTCATCGGGGTGATCTACACCGCCCTCCCCGCCCTCTTCGCGGCGACCTGCCGATGAGGCGCTGGGCCGCCCTCCTCGCCGCGCTCGCGCTGGCCCTCGCCTGGGCCGCGCCGCTCGGCGCCTGGCTCGCCCCCTTCCCGGCCCACATGCTCTCGCACATGACGCTCGTCGCGGTCGCCGCGCCGCTCCTGGTCCTGGCCTTCCCCGCCCAGTTCGACCGCCTCCATGTCCCTGCCCTCGCCGGGGCCGTCGCGGAGTTCCTGATCGTCTGGGGCTGGCACCTCCCCGCCCTCCACGGCGCGGCGCGCCTCCAGACGTCCTGGCACCTCGCCGAGCAGGCGCTCTTCCTCCTGGGCGGCCTCGCCGTCTGGGCCGGAGCCCTCCGCGCCCACGAGCCCCTCGCCGGCGCGGGCGCCCTCCTCCTCACCTCCATGCACATGACGTTCCTCGGCGCGCTCCTCGTCCTCTCGAACGCGGACCTCTACGCCGCCTTCTGCGGCACGCCGCCCGACCTCTTCGGCCAGCGGCTCGGCGGCCTCCTGATGCTCGGCATCGGCACGCCCATCTACCTCCTCGCGGGCCTCTGGCTCACCGGCCTCTCCCTGCGCGAGAGGGCCGCATGAGCCCCGTCCTCAGGACCCTCGCCACCCTCGCGCTGCTGGGCGCCGCCGGCGGAGGGGCGGTCGTGGGCTTCGGTCTCTACGACGTCTCCGCCCGCGCGGGCCACTGGCCGATCACCGCCTGGGTGCTCCACACGACCTTCCGGAACGCCGTGGAGCTCCGCGCGCCCGCGCCGTCGCAGGTCCCCGAGCTGACCGACGACCTCCTGCGCCTCGGCATCCGCCACTTCGACGGCGCCTGCCGGATGTGCCACGCCGCCCCCGGCGAGGAGCGCCCCGCCACGATCCGAGCCATGGAGCCCGAGCCGCCGCACATCGCCGAGGCCGTGGTCGGCTGGGCCCCGAACGAGCTCGGCTGGATCGTCCGGGAGGGCGTCAAGATGAGCGGGATGCCCGGCTGGCCCGCCGCCCGCGACGACGAGCCCTGGGCCGTGGTCGCCTTCCTCGCCCGCGTCCGCGAGATGGACGCCGCGACCTACCGGGAGCTGACCGACCCGCCGCAGGTCCCCGAGGGCGCCCCGCCCCATCTCGGCTTCTGCGCGGGCTGCCACGGGGTCGACGGCCGCTCCGGCAACCCGCACATCCCCCGCCTCGACCTCCAGTCCAAGGGCTACCTGAACCTTGCGCTCCGCACCTACCGCGAGGAAACGCGCGAGAGCGGCATCATGGCCCAGGCCGCGAGCGCCGTTCCCGAAGAGGCCCTGCCCGCCCTCGCCGAATGGTTCGCCGAGCAAGCCCCCGCGCCTGGGGGACAGCCGACAGACCCCGCGCTCGCCTCGCGGGGGGAGGCGCTGGCGAAGGCCCGCGCGGAGGACCCCGAGGTCCCCGCCTGCGTCGCCTGCCACGGGCCCGAGCCCGATCCCTCGATCCCCGGCGGCCCCGGCCCGGAGATCGCCGGCCAGTACGAGACCTACCTCGCCACCCAGCTTCGCCTCTGGCGCGAGGGCACCCGCGGCGGTGGCCCGAGGGCCGAGCTCATGGCCCAGGCGGCAAGGCACCTCGACGACGACGACATCGCCGCGCTGGCCGCTTGGTATGCCTCCCTCGGCCCGGCGCCCCGGCCGAGCGATCCGACAAGATAGGGAACCACTCGGTTCGATAGCTGGTTTTCCGGTCAAGGCGACGACGACGCCGGCATAGGCGCCAACGATGGAGGCCGCCATGACGGAGGTGCGCTACCGCAGCGTGACGGAGGTCCGATACGGCGACCGCGACGCCACGCGTCCGGTTCCGGCGCCCCGGTCCCGCCATCCCTGGGGCCGATGGCTCGTGCAGGCGCTGGGCGTGATCCTCGCGCTGATCGGCCTCGTGCTCGCGGTGGGTGGGGCCTGGCTGGTCGCGCTGGGCGGCTCCTGGTACTACCTCCTCGCCGGCCTCGGCCTGATCCTTTCGGGCGCGCTCCTCCTCATGCTGCGGATGACGGGCGTCTGGGCCTACCTTCTGGTCTACGTGGCGACCTGGGCCTGGGCGATCTGGGAGGTCGGCGGATGGGACGGCTGGCCCCTCGTCCCTCGCGTGGTGGCGCCGACCGTGCTCCTGATCCTCGTCCTGCTGGCGATCCCCGTGCTCAGCCGGTCCCCCCGCCCCTTCGCCCGCTACGGAAGCTACGGAGCGGCGGCCCTGGCGGCCCTCGCGCTGGGCCTCGCCGCCGACGGCCTCCTGCGCCCGCAGCCCGTCCTCGCCCAGCAGGGCGCCGCCACGCCCGAGCCCGGCCCCGCCGTCGAGCCCGCGCCCGAAGCGACGGCACCCGCGCCGACCACCCCGCCCGCACCGGACGATGCCACGGCCACGCCGCCCGCCGCCGGGACCGCCACGGGAGCCCAGGCCACGGAAGCGCCGCCGCCTCCGGCCATCCCCGTCGAGGCCTCCGAGGACTGGCCCACCTATGGCGGCGGCGCGGACGCCACGCGCTACTCGCCGCTCGACCGGATCACACCCGACAACGTCGCCCAGCTCCAGCAGGTCTGGCAGTTCCGCGCCGGCGACATGCCCGATCAGACCAGCGGCGCCGACACGGAGGCAGCGCCCGGCTATGCCGCCGAGACCACGCCGATCAAGGTCGGCGACCATCTCTACCTCTGCTCGGCCAAGAACATCCTCCTCTCGCTCGACGCCGGCACGGGGCGCGAGGAATGGCGACACGATCCCACGATCTCCAACGACGCCATTCCCTACAGCGCCACCTGCCGGGGCGTCGCCTACTACGCGAACCCGCAGGCCGCCCCCGGCGAACCTTGCGCCGCCCGCATCATCGAGGGCACCATCGACGCCCGCCTCCTCGCCGTGGACGCCGCCACCGGCCAGCCCTGCCCCGACTTCGGCCAAGGCGGCCAGGTGAGCCTCCTCGACGGCATCGGCGCCACGGTGCCCGGCTGGTATGCCGTGACCTCCCCGCCCGCCATCGTGCGCGGCGTGATCGTGACCGGCGCGCAGGTCAGCGACAACCAGGCCGAGGACGCGCCCTCCGGCGTGATCCGGGGCTACGACGCGGTCACGGGCGAACTCCGCTGGGCCTGGGACATGGAGAGGCCCGACCTCCACGGCGCCCCGCCCGAGGGCGAGGCCTACTCGCGCGGGACCCCCAACTCCTGGACCACCGCCACGGGCGACGAGGAGCTCGGCTACGTCTACCTGCCGCTCGGCAACTCCTCGGTGGACTACTGGGGCGGCAACCGGACCGAGGCCGAGGACGAGTACTCCTCCTCGGTGGTCGCCATCGACGTGGCCACCGGGCGCGACGTCTGGCACTTCCAGACCGTCCATTACGACGTCTGGGACTACGACCTGGGGAGCCAGCCCTCGCTCGTGGACTTCCCCACCGCGGAGGGCACCGTCCCGGCGCTGATCCTGTCGAGCAAGCAGGGCGAGATCTACGTCCTCGACCGCCGCACCGGCGAGCCGATCTTCGCCCCCGAGGAGCGTCCCGCGCCGCAGGGCGGCGTCGAGCCCGAGCGCCTCTCGCCCACGCAGCCCTTCTCGACCTACCACACGCTGGCCTTCCCGCCGCTGACCGAGCGCCAGATGTGGGGCATGAGCCCCATCGACCAGCTCTGGTGCCGCATCCAGTTCCGCCGCGCCTCCTACGAGGGCGAATACACGCCGCCGACCTCCGACCGGCACTACATCGAATACCCGAGCTACAACGGCGGCTCGGACTGGGGGAGCCTCGCAGTGGACGCCGCCGACGGCATCCTCGTCGCCAACTACAACAACATGGCCAACTTCAACCGCCTGATCCCGCGCGAGGAGGTGCCCCCGGGCGTCGTGCCCGTCAACGTCGCCTCCGCCGATTCCCAGGACGCGCCCTCGGACCTCTCGCCGATGTGGGGCTCGCCCTACGCCATCGACGTGAACGCCGGCTGGCGGGTGAGATGGACCGGGATGCTCTGCACCGAGCCGCCGTATGGCGGCATCCGGGCCATCGACCTCGGGACAGGCGAGACCCTCTGGGACCGGCCCTTGGGCGAGGCCCGGCGCAACGGACCCTGGGGGATCCCCTCGATGCTGCCCGTCACCATCGGCACGCCCAACAACGGAGGGCCGCTCGTCACCGCCGGAGGCCTGATCTTCATCGCCGCGACCACCGACGACATGTTCCGCGCCATCGACCTCCGGACCGGCGAGGTCCTGTGGGAGACCCCCCTTCCCGCCGGCGGACAGGCGACGCCCATGACCTACGAATCGGATGGCCGGCAGTACGTGGTCCTCATGGCGGGCGGCCACCACTTCATGAAGACCCCGATCGGCGACCATGTCCTCGCCTGGGCCCTGCCGCAGCAGCCCGAGGGACAGCCGGCCCCCTAGGCCGATCGCGCCGGCCCCGCCACGGCCCGGCGCCGGTCCTCCCGGTACCGGCTGGACAGCCGCGACACATCGCCCCATGGTCCGCCATCGCCCGTGGCGGCAGGGCAGCCGGACGCCCCCGCCCGGGGGCCGACGCAGCGGAGCCCGAGATGCACCCGATCCTCACCTTCTTCCACGTGGACAGCACGGCCGAGCTCGTCTGGGTCGGGATCGGCTTCCTCGCGCAGGTACTGTTCGGCAGCCGCTTCATCGTCCAGTGGTTCCACTCCGAGAAGGCGGGCGAGTCGGTGATCCCCATCGCCTTCTGGTGGCTGTCGCTGACCGGCGGAGCCCTGATGTTCGCCTACGCCATCTACCGCTGGGACCCGGTCTTCATGCTGGGCCAGGGCCTCGGGCTCTTCGTCTACGTGCGCAACCTGATGCTGATCCGCCGCTCGTCGAACCGCGAGGTCACGGGCTGAACGTAGGGTGCGCGCTCGCACGCACCGCTTGCCGTCATCGAAATGCCAAGACGGAAGCCGGTCGTGGATGGTGCGTTCGACCGCCCGGGCCTCACGCCACCATCGCCTCGGCGGCCCGCAGGTCCACGCTGACGAGCTGGCTCACCCCCCGCTCGGCCATCGTGACCCCGAACAGCCGGTCCATCCGCGACATCGTCACCGCGTGGTGCGTGATGACAAGGAACCGCGTCTCCGTCTCCCGCGCCATCGCGTCGAGCAGATCGCAGAACCGCGTCACGTTGGCGTCGTCGAGAGGCGCGTCCACCTCGTCCAGCACGCAGACCGGCGCGGGCGCCACCAGGAACACCGCGAAGATCAGCGCGAGCGCCGTCAGCGTCTGCTCCCCGCCCGACAGCAGGCTCAGCGTCCCCAGCGTCTTGCCCGGCGGCTGCGCCATGATCTCGACGCCCGCCTCCAGCGGGTCGTCCCCGTCCACCCAGGCGAGCCGCGCCTCGCCACCCCCGAACAGGCTCTTGAACAGCCGCCCGAACTCGGCGTTCACGCGGCCGAAGGCCTCCAGCATCCGCTCCCGCCCCTCGCGGTTCAGGGCCGAGAGCGCCTTCCGCAGCTCCCCCACCGCCGCCGTCAGGTCCTCGGACTCCTTCAGCAGACCGTCCTGCTCCTCGCGTAGCGCCTTGGCGTCCTCCTCGGCCCGCAGGTTCACGGGCCCGATCCCGTCGCGCTTGCGCCGCAGGCTCGCCAGCTCCGAATGCAGCGCCGCCTCGGGCGGCACCTGGGACACGTCGCCCCCGAGCGACTCCAGCAGCTCGCGCGGGCTTTGCCCCCGCTCCTCGCGGATGCGCGCGCCCTCCGCTGCCAGATGCTCCGCCGCCGCCAGCCGAGCCGCCTCGGCCCCCGCCCGCACCTCCCGCGCCTGGGAGGCCGCGCGCTCCGCCCCTCGCTCCGCCTCCTGCGCCGTCCGCAACCCGGCCTCGGCCTCCGAGAGCCGGTCCGCCGCCATCTCGCGCCGGTCCTCGGCGTCGGCCAGCTCCTCCGCGACCTCTGCCGCCCGTTCCGCGATCTCGGCCGGGGCCGCCGCCGCGACGGCGATCTCCTCGGCGAGCCTCAGCCGCCGCTCCGCGAGGTCACGGGCCCGCGCCTCCGCCGCCTCGCGCCGACCGGCCCATAGCCCTTCCTCCCGCGCGATGTCCTGAAGCCGCCGCGCCCGCCCCCCGGCCGCGCGCCGCTGCTCGTCCTCCGCCGCCCGCGCCGCCAGCAAGGCCCGC
>NZ_KK088567.1 GCF_000600335.2 Rubellimicrobium mesophilum DSM 19309
TCAGGCGGAGGGGCAGGTCGGCCCCGGACTGCTCCAGCCAGAAGCGGCGGAGGAGGTTCGCGGCGATGGCCTGGCGGTAGTCGGCGCTGGCCCGCCAGTCGGTGAGCGGGGTGAAGTCGCCGCGCACGGCGCGGGCGGCGGCCTCGAACGCCTCGCGCGAGAAGGGGCGGCCCCGGAGGGCGGCCTCGGCGGGGGGGGCGCGGCGGGGGGTGCCGGCCATGCCGCCGAAGGCGAGCCGCGCCTCGATGATGACCCCGCCCTCCTCCACGATCCGGAAGCCGGCGGCGACGGCGGAGATGTCGGCGTCGCGGCGCTTAGAGACCTTGTAGGCGGCGATCCGGGCGCCTCGCTGGCGCGGGATGACGACGGTCTCGAGGAACTCGCCGGGGGCGCGGTCCTGCTTGCCGTAGTCGAGGAAGAAGTCCTCCAGGGCCAGCTCGCGGCGGGCATCGCCCCGGCGCAGGACGATCCGGGCGCCGAGGGCGATCAGGAGGGGCGGCATCTCTCCGATGGGCGAGCCGTTGGCGATGTTGCCGCTGATGGTGCCGGCGTTGCGGACCTGCCAGTTGCCGATGCGGAGGAGGTAGTCCCGCGCCTCGGGGAGGTGCTCCGCGAGGGTCGGAGCGAATTCGGAATAGGTGACGCCAGCGCCGATGCGGACATCGTCCGCTCCGACCTCGATCCCCTTCATCAAGTGGCCGATGAAGACGGCGGGCGAGATCGGGCGCAGGTGCTTCGTCACCCAGAGCCCCACGTCGGTCGCCCCGGCGACGAGGGTGGCCCTGGGGTTCTCCAGCAGCGCGGCGGCGAGGTCGTCCACGTCGGCGGGCAGGATCGCCCTCTCCTCGCCCCGGCGCACGTCGACGCGTTCGCCAGCGAGAGTAGCGAGCATGGCCGCGACCGCCTCGCGCTCGCGGGTCAGGGCGTCATGGGCCTGCCCGCCCTCGCGGCAGGCGGCGAGCGCGGCGCGGATGATGGGCTCGTAGCCGGTACAGCGGCAGAGATTGCCTTGCAGAGCGGTCTCGACCTCGACCGCGCTCGGGGCCGGGCTCGTCATCCAGAGGCCGTAGAGCGCCATGACGATGCCGGGCGTGCAGAAGCCGCACTGGCTGCCGTGGTGGGCGACCATGGCCCGCTGGATGGCGTGCAGCCCGCCCTCGGGCGCGCGCAGGTGCTCGATGGTGACGACGTGGCAGGCGTGGCAGGAGGCGAGGAAGCGGATGCAGGCATTGACCGGCTCGTAGCGGAGCGCGCCTCCGTGGAGCCGTCCGATCAGGACCGTGCAGGCGCCGCAGTCGCCCTCGGCGCAGCCCTCCTTGGTGCCGGTGAGGCCCCGGTTCAGGCGCAGGAAGTCGAGCAGGGTGTCGCCCGGCCCAGCCTCGGGGAGCCGCACCTCGGCGCCGTTCAAGAGAAAGCGAATGTCGTGGGTCATGCCGCCTCCGTGTGCATCGGGGGCACCATGGCGGCGTTCGGCTGTTGCATAAATCACTCATCACGGGCAACACTTTACACCGTTCCGATAAAGTGGGGGCCTGGCCCATGTCGTATCTCGACAGCCTCCGGCTCTTCGTCCGGGTCGTGGAGCTGGGGTCGATCACGGCCGGCGGGCGCGACCTGCGGCTGACGCCGGCGGGCGCGTCGAATCGTATCAAGGAGCTGGAGGCGAAGTTCGGCGCGCGGCTCCTCAACCGCACCACGCGCACGCTGACGCCGACCGAGATCGGGCAGGTGCTCTACGAGAACGCCCGCCGGGTGATCTCGGCGCTGGAGGAGACGGAGGCGGTGGTGGCGAGCTACTCGGGCACGCCGCAGGGGGTGATCCGGGTCGTGGCGCCGCTGGGGCTGGGGCGGCGGCTGGTCGCGCCGCTGGTGCCACGCTTCTGCAAGGCGAACCCGGAGGTGCAGGTGCGGCTGCGCCTGACCGACCGCAACGTGAACATCGTCGAGGACGGCATCGACGTCGCCTTCTTCCTGGGCCAGCCCGCCGATTCCGCGCTGGTCTGGCGCAAGATCGCGGACAGCCCGCGCGTGCTGGTGGCGGCGCCCTCCTATCTCGCGGAGCGGGGGACGCCGCGCAGCCCGGACGACCTGAGGGAGCACAACTGCCTGCTGCTGCGCTTTCCCCGCTCGCCGGAGTATTACTGGGTGCTGGAGACGCCCGAGGGTCCGCGCCGGATGCTGGTCGCCGGAGACTTCGACGCGGACGACGGGGACGTGCTGACCGCCTGGGCGCTGGACGGGGCGGGCATCGCCAACCGCCCGCGCTACGAGGTGGCCGAGGCCCTGGCGGAGGGGCGGCTGGTCGAGCTGCTGCCCGGGACGCCGCCGGTCACGGCGCAGTTCGGGGCGCTGATGCCGCACCGGCCGGTGCAGGACCCCAAGGTGAGGCTCTTCGTGGACTTCGCCGCGCGCGAGCTGCGGTCGGCGTTTTGAGAACGGGCAACGGGCGGCACCGTGTCCGGCGCCGCCCGTTCCTTTTGGCGTTCCCGGGGGATCAGCCGTTCGGGAAGATCACGAAGCGGGCCACGAAGAGCGCGGCGACGATCCAGGTCGCGGCATGGACCTCGCGCGCGCGGCCGGTCAGCAGCTTGATGAGGGCGTAGCTGACGAAGCCGAAGGCGAGGCCGTTGGCGATGGAGTAGGTGAAGGGCATCGCCACGGCGGTCAGCACGGCGGGGGCGGATTCGGTCACGTCCTCCCAGCTCACCTCGGACAGCTCGCGCAGCATGAGCGTCGCGACGTAGAGGAGCGCGGGTGCCGTGGCGTAGACCGGCACCGACCCGGCCAGCGGCGACAGGAAGGTCGAGAGCAGGAACAGCGTCGCCACGGTGAGCGCGGTGAGCCCAGTGCGACCGCCGGCCTGCACGCCGGAGGCGCTCTCGACATAGGCGGTCGTGGAGGAGGTGCCGAGCATCGAGCCCGCAAGGATCGCCGTGGAGTCGGCCATCAGCGCCCGGCTCAGGCCCTTGCTCTTGTGGGCGGGCCCCTCGACCAAGAGGCCCGCGCGCTTGGCCACGCCGATCAGCGTGCCGGTGGCGTCGAAGACCTCGACCAGCACCATCACGAGCACGACGTGCAGGATGCCGGCGCCGAGCGCGCCGCCCACGTCGAGCTGCAGGAAGGTCGGCAGGATCGAGGGCGGGGGCGAGACCACTCCGCCGAACTGGCTGACGCCCAGCGCGATCGAGGCGCCGGTGATGGCGAGGATGCCGATCAGGATCGCGCCCGGGACCTTCCGGGCGTCCAGCGCCGCGATGATGAAGAAGCCCCCTACGGTCAGCAACACCCCGGTCGAGGTGAGGTCCCCCAGCGTGACCAGCGTCGCGGGGCTGGCCACCACGAGGCCCGAGGACTTCAGCGCGATGATCGCCAGGAACAGGCCGATGCCCGCGGCGATGGCGCTGCGCATGGAGTGGGGGATGCCCGCGATGAGCCAGCGGCGGATGCCGGTCAACGACAGGAACAGGAAGACGAGGCCCGAGATGAAGACAGCGCCCAGCGCTTCCTGCCAGGAGTAGCCCATCGTGCCGACGACGGTGAAGGCGAAGAAGGCGTTGAGGCCCATGCCCGGGGCCATGCCGATGGGCCAGTTGGCCCAGAGCCCCATGATCGCCGAGCCCAGCGCGGCGGCGAGGCAGGTCGCCACGAACACGGCGTCGCGGTCCATGCCGGTCGTGGACAGGATGTCCGGGTTGACGAACATGATGTAGGCCATCGTCAGGAAGGTGGTGGCCCCGGCGATGACCTCGGTGCGGGCCGTGGTCCCCTTCTCCTGCAACCTGAACAGCCGAGCCATGGGGCCTCCGGGTCCGTCCTGCGACCCCGAGGCATATAGGTCGGCGGTGCCCAAAAGCGGCGGGCCCGAGCCCAGGCGGGTGTCCTCAAGCGACATTCGTGTTCTCCTCCCAGTCGCGACGCGCCATTCTCCGGGCCACGTCGATTATTCGGTTCGCGAAGCCCCATTCGTTGTCGTACCAGCCGAAGAGGCGGGTCATCTCGGGGCCGCACAGCGTCTCCGGCCCCGCGAGGACCAGCGACTCGGGCCGGGCGCGCAGGTCCGAGGAGACCAGCGGCCGGTCGGTCCAGCCCAGCACGGGCGAGGCGGCGCAGGCGGCGCGGAGCCTCTCGGTGAAGTCCTCCGGCCGCCGGGCGAGCCGCGCCGTCAGGTCCACGGCCGAGACGCTGGCGGTCGGCACCCGCACGGCGGCGCCGGTGGTGCGGCCCTTGAGATGGGGCAGGATGTGCTCCACGAGCTTCGTGGCGCTGGTGGTGGTGGGCACCATAGACAGCGCGGCGGCGCGGCTGCGGGCGAGGTCCTCGCGCGGGGCGTCCACCGTGGGCTGGCTGCCGGTGTAGCAGTGGATCGTGGTCATGTGGGCGGACTCGACGCCCCACAGGTCGTCGAGGAGCTTCAGGAGCGGCGCCACGGCGTTGGTCGTGCAGGAGGCGTTGGAGACGATGGCCTGATCGGTGAGCGCCGCGTCGTTGGCGCCGGTCACGACCGTGACGTCCGCCGCCACTGACGGGCCGGAGATCAGGACGGCCTCGGCTCCGGCCCGGAGGCCCCGTTCCGCCACGTCCCGCGTGTTCGCCCAGCCGGTGCATTCGAGCACCACGTCGATGCCCGAGAGGTCGAGCGCCGAGAGGTCCGGCGCGTGGTGGAACGGGATTGCCGCCCCGTTCAAGGCCAGGGCGCCGGGGCGCATCTCGACGCGGCCCGGGAAGGGGCCGAAGGTGCTGTCGTATTCGAAGAGGTAGGCGCAGGTCTCCAAGGGCGCGAGGTCGTTGAGGAGGGCGACCTCGACCCCCTCCCCGCCTCGCGTCGTGGCAAGGGCACGCAGGATCGAGCGACCGATCCTGCCGAACCCGTTGATGGCGACCCGCATCGTCTTGCCTCCTTCAGAACTCGACCTGCGTAGCCAAGCCCTTCTGCACGGCGAGGTCCACCACCCGGGAGGCGACAGCGAGGTCCTGGAGGCCCACTCCGGTCCCGTCGAAGAGCGTGACCTCCTCCTCCGAGGCGCGGCCGGGATGGTCGCCGTTGATGACGGCGCCCAGCGGCACGATGTCGGCCTCGCCCTTGAGGCCCAGGGCCACGGCGTGCTGGCATTCGCCGATGGTCACGGCCTGCGCGACCTCGTCGGTGAAGACCGAGGCACGGGCGACGAGGGTGGGATCGACCTCCTTCTTGTCACGCGTGTCGGTGCCCATGCAGGCAAGGTGCGTGCCGGGGCGGACCTGCGCGTCCCCGAGGATCGCGTCGAAACTGGAGGTGATGGTGACGATCACGTCGGCCTCGGCGCCCAGCCGGTCGAGCGACACGCTCTCGAAGGGGAGGCCCATCTCCTCGGCCGCGCAGGCGAGGCCCTTGAGCTTCTCGGGCGAGCGGTTCCAGGCGACGACCCGCTCGAAGGGGCGCTGCTCGGCCACGGCGCGGAGCTGGAAGGCGGCCTGATGGCCGGCGCCGACGATGCCGAGCACGCGGGAGTCCTTGCGCGCGAGATGCGCGACCGAGACGGCGGCGGCGGCGGCGGTGCGGAGCGCGGTGAGGAGGTTCCCCCCGACCAGCGCCCGGCAGCGCCCCGTGTCGGCGTCGAAGAGGACCACGGTGGACTGGTGGTTGGTGAGCCCCTTGGCGGCGTTGCCGGGCCAGTAGCCCCCGGACTTGAGCCCGAGGTCGAGATGCGCCCGGTCGAAGCCCGACTTGAAGCCGTAGAGCGCGTCGGCGTGGCCGATGGCCTCGCGCACCACGGGGAAGTTGCGGGCCTCTCCGCGCGCCATGGCGGCGAAGACCGCCTCGATGGCGGCGAAGGCGTCCGCCCGCGTCATCAGCCCGGCGATGATCCGTTCGGGAACGACGATCATGGGGTCCTTTTCCTTTCGAAAGGGGAGCCGGGCTGCCCCGGCCCCCCGGTGGGCTCAGTAGGCCTTGCCGCGCGCGGAGACGGGCCAGAGGGCCTCGACCTTTCCGTTGCGGACGCCGACATACCAGTCGTGGACGTTGCAGGTCGGGTCGCAGTGGCCAGGGACGAGGCGGAGCTTGTCGTTGACCTTGAGCGCGCCGTTCGGGTCCTCGATCACGCCGTGCTCGTCCGAACACTTGACGTATCTCACGTCGTCGCGGCCATAGACGAAGGGCAGCCCGCTATCGACCGACTGCGCCTTGAGGCCCGCGTCGCAGATCGCCTTGTCGGGCTTGGCGTGGCTCATCACGCTCGTCAGGATGAAGAGAGCGTTCTCCCATTCGCCCTGGTCGATGCGCTGGCCGTCCTTGTCGTGGATGCGGCCGTAGTCGGCATCCATGAAGGCGTAGGAGCCGCACTGGAGCTCGTTGTAGACGCCCGAGTTGCTCTCGAAGTAGTAGCTGCCGGTGCCGCCGCCCGAGACGAGCTCGGGGTCGAGCCCCTCGGCCTTGAGCGCCTCGACGGCGTCCTTCACCTGCGCGATGGCGGCGTCGAGCTTCGCCTTCCGGGCCTCGAAAGAGTCAAGGTGCTGCATGGCGCCCTGGTAGGCCTGGATGCCGGTGAACTTGAGGTTCGGGGCGGCGGCGATGGCCTTGGCGATCTCGACGACGGCGGGGGTCGTGGTGACGCCGCAGCGGCCGGCGCCGCAGTCGATCTCCACGAGGCACTCGATGGTCGCGCCGTGCTTCCGCGCGGCGGCCGAGAGGTCGGCCACGTTTGCCACGTCGTCCACGCAGACGATGACGCGGCAGCCGTAATTCGGCAGCCGGGCGAGGCGGTCGATCTTGGCGGGGTCGCGGACCTGGTTGGAGACCAGGATATCCCTGATGCCGCCGCGCGCGAAGACCTCGGCCTCGGAGACCTTCTGGCAGCACACGCCTACCGCGCCGCCGAGGCTCTCCTGGAGCTTCATCACGTCCACTGACTTGTGCATCTTGCCGTGAGCGCGGTGGCGCATCCCGTGAGCGCGGGCGTAGTCGCCCATCTTGCGGATGTTCCGCTCTAGCGCGTCGAGGTCGAGGATCAGGCAGGGCGTCTGGATGTCGGCCTCGTTCATGCCGACCTTGGCGGGCACGTCGAAGCCCACCTCCAGCGTGTCGATCTTGCTCATGTCGTTCATCGGGGACACTCCTTAGAGCCAGGGCAGCCTGTCGAGGTCGACGTTGCCGCCGGTGACGACGACGCCGACCCGCTGGCCACGGAACAGTTCGGGGTTCTTGAGGATGGTGGCGAGCGGGACGGCCGAGGACGGCTCCATCACGATCTTCAGGCGCGCCCAGGTCAGGCGCATGGCGTCCACGATCTCCTGCTCGCTCGCGGTGAGGATGTCGGTGACGTGGCGGCTCACGAAGTGCCAGGTGAGGTCCTTGAGCGGGACCTTGAGCCCGTCCGCCACCGTGCTGGGCGCATCGTCGGCGATGATGTGGCCGGCGCGGAAGCTGCGGGCGGCGTCGTCGGCCTGCTCGGGCTCAGCGGCGTAGACCTTCACGTTCGGGGCGATGCTGGAGAGCGTGAGGCAGGTGCCCGAGACCATGCCGCCGCCGCCGATCGGGGCGACGATGGCATCGAGGCCTTCGACCTGCTCCAGGAGCTCGCGGGAGCAGGTGGCCTGCCCGGCGATCACGCGGGGGTCGTTGTAGGGATGCACGAAGTCGGCGCCGGTCTCGGACTGGACCTTGGCGAAGACCTCCTCGCGCGAGGAGGTCGAGGGCTCGCATTCGGTGATGACCCCGCCGTAGCCGCGAACGGCGTCCTTCTTGGCCTGCGGCGCGGTGCGGGGCATCACGACATGGCACGGGATGCCCCGCCGCCCGGCGGCGTAGGAGAGCGAGAGGGCGTGGTTGCCGCTCGAATGGGTGGCGACCCCGCGCGCGGCCTCGGCGTCCGAGAGGCCGAAGACCGCATTCGAGGCGCCGCGCACCTTGAAGGCGCCGGCCTTCTGGAAGTTCTCGCACTTGAAGAAGAGCTCGGCGCCGGTGAGGCGGTTCAGGACGCTCGACGTGAGCACCGGCGTGCGGTGGATGTGGGGCCGGATGCGCTCGTGCGCCTCCAGCACGTTGTCCCAGGTGGGGACCGTCAGGTCGATCATGTCCTTCATCACGCCGCCGCCTTCTCGAGTTTCGCCTCGCTGGCGCGGTAGACCTCCTGCGCCGCCGCGACGCCCGAGCCGAGCCGGACCGGAAGCCCGAGGTCGGCCATCGCCATCTCGGCCGTCGCGAGGCCGGAGAGCATCATCACGTCGGTCAGGCTGCCCAGATGCCCGATGCGGAACACCTTGCCCGCGACCTCGCCCAGACCCACGCCGAAGGCGACGCCGTATTTCGCCGCTGCGTGGGTCACGATCTTCGTCGCATCGAAACCCTCGGGCGTGCGGATCGCGCTGACCGTGTCGGACCAGAGCTCCGGCCCCTCGGCGCAGAGCGGCATCTCCCAGGCGGCGACCGCTGCGCGCACCCCGTCGGCGATGCGGCGGTGGCGGGCAAAGACGTTCTCCAGCCCCTCCTTGAGCAGCATCTCGGTCGAGAGCCTGAGGCCGTTCATCAGCCCCACGGGCGGCGTGTAGGGGAAGCCGTTGCGGGCGTAGCTCTGGCCCATGTCGCGCACGTCGAAGAAGGTACGAGGGAGCTTCGCCGTCTCGGTCGCGCGCCAGGCCTTGTCGCTGAAGGCGACGATGGCGAGGCCGGCGGGCAGCATGAAGCCCTTCTGCGAGCCGGTGACGGCCACGTCCACGCCCCACTGGTCCATGCGGAAGTCCATGGACGCGATGGAACTCACCCCGTCGACGAGGAGGAGCGCCGGGTGCCCCGCCGCGTCCAGCGTGCGACGCACGGCGGCGATGTCGGAGCGGACGCCGGTGGCCGTCTCGTTGTGGGTGGCGAGGACGGCCTTGATCTCGTGGGCGGTGTCGGCGGCGAGGATCTCGGCGTAGCGGTCGGCGGGCAGGCCCGCGCCCCAGGGCGCCTCGACGACCTGCACGCTCAGGCCGTGGCGCTGGCAAAGGTCGATCCAGCGATGCGAGAACATCCCGTGCCGGGCGGCGAGCACCTTGTCGCCGGGGCTGAGCGTGTTGCTGATCGCCGTCTCCCAGCCGCCGGTGCCGGTGGACGGGAAGAGGAAGACCTGCGCCCGCTCGCTTTTCAGCACGCGGCGCACGCCGGCGAGGCACGGGGCCAGGATCTCGCCGAACACGGCCGAGCGGTGGTCGATGGTGGGCATGTCGCAGGCCTTGCGAAGGGCCTCCGGCATGTTGGTCGGGCCGGGGATGAAGACCGGGTTCTGTGCGCTCACGACGTCCTCCCTTTGTCGGGTCTTCCTTGGGTAACCCGACCGCGCCTGCCGCTCCAGTTTTTCGAAACGGTTTTTCGTTTTGCCATCCCCTCGACAAGACCCTGACCTTATGCAACTTTCTTTTTTCATAGGGTGGGGAATTTTTTCATGGTCGCCGCGAAAGACTTGACAGGAAACCTGAAGAATGGCGCCGAGCGGCGGCCGCGCGGGCGGCCCCGTGCCTTCGACGACAAGACCGACCAGAACGTCATCAAGTCGCTCGACCGCTCGCTCGAGGTGCTGGGCGAGCTCGCGCGGCTCGAGGCGACGACGCTGTCGGAGCTGGCGCGGGCGCTCGACGAGGCGCCGGCGACGGTCTACCGCATCCTCGTCACCATGCAGGCCCACCGGATGGTCGAGTTCGACGAGGCCCAGCAGGTCTGGCACGTCGGCGCCGGGGCCTTCCTGATCGGCTCGGCCTTCCTGCGCCGCACCGGCCTGATCGAGCGGGCGCGCCCGGTGCTGCGCAGCCTCATGGAGGCCACGGGCGAGACGGCCAACCTCGGCGTGGAGAGCGACGGCGCGGTGCTGTTCGTGAGCCAGGTCGAGACCCATGCCGCGATCCGCGCCTTCTTCCCGCCGGGCACGAAGTCGCCGCTCCATGCCTCGGGGATCGGCAAGGTTCTTTTGGCCCATGCGGCGCCCGATCAGGTCAGGCGCCTGCTTGCCCGGCCGCTGCAGGGCTACACGGATCGGACCTTGACCGACTCAGGCGAGCTTTCCGCTGCCCTCGCCGAGGTGCGGGCCCGGGGCTACGCTGTGGACAACGAGGAGCGGACCGAAGGGATGCGCTGCGTCGCCGCCGGCATCCGCAACGCCTATGGGGAGACGGTGGCGGGGCTCTCCGTCTCCGGCCCCGTGAGCCGGGTCCGGCCGGACGCGATCCCCGCGCTCGCCGCCCGGGTCGTCGAGGCCGCCGAGGCGGTCTCGCTCGCGCTCGGCGCCCGACCCGTTTCGCCGCCGGCCGGCTGACGGGTCGCCGGCACCGTCCGGCGTGGCCCTTGGTCGCCCGGTCAGCCGGCCTCGGCGAACCCACCTTCCGAACGTCCGCCCTTGACCGGATCGACCTGCGTCGCCCCGAGAGCGCCCGAGGCCGGCAGGCGCCAGGTGGCGGCGACCAGCCAGATCATCCACGACAGGCTCAGGACCCAGCCCAGCACGATCGCCACCGACTGGGCCGGCGAGAAGCCTTCCGTGCCGGCCACCCAGCCCTGCGCTAGGTAGCTGGCACCGGAGAGGCCCATCAGGCCGGCGACCGGCTGCGGCAGCCGGCCCGCCCGCAGCGCCGCCAGCGAGAGCAGGAGCAGGGATAGGCCCATCGCGACATCCTGGTAGCTCCGCAAACCCCATTCGAGCCAGCGGACGGACTCGGCGACGGCAAAGCGGGCCGCCTTCTCGGCCTCCGGGGCGCTGGCCCAGGCGCTGACGGCCTGCTTGAGAGCGACCCCGTCCACCGCCTGCAGCACGCCGTAGAGGGCCAGCGCCGCCACCGCCGAAGCGGCCCCCAGCCGGCCGACCCGCCCTTTGGTTGCATCCCGGTCGTCGAGAGCGAGAGACAAGCTCATCAGGCCGGCAAGCAGGATCGCCGTCGCCGCGAACTGGCCCAGGTGCACGGCCGCCCATATCCTGTCCCGGGCATAGGCCTCGAAGATGGCGTGATGGTCGTTGGCGTCGCCGCCGGCATGGAACTGGGTGACAGCGACATGAAGAAGCTGTCCGCCGAGCAGCAGACGGGCGGGACCTCGCAGCGACGCGCATGGGGCAAGGGTTCCGGTAGTCATGACTTCTCCATTCTTGGGCTCGTGGGACGACATCGAAGACCTTCCTCTAGTCCGGGCCGGCCTGGCCCGGGACACCTCAGTCCAGGGAGCGCTCCCGCAGGGCAGCGGACCGGGATGGCGCCTCGGCCAGTCGCTTCACGTCAGGTGTCAGGGGCTCGAGCGTGCCGAGGAAGGCGATGATCTGGGCCCTCTCCTCCGCGCTGAGGGCCTTGGGCCGGAGCTCGGTGTGACCCTCCGGGGCCGCTGGCGCACTGGCGTAGTGGGCGAGGACCTCGTCCAGCGTGCCGATCTGACCCGCGTGCATATAAGGAGCCCGAGACGCGACGCCGCGAAGGGACGGCGGCTTGAAGGCGCGGACGAGGTCCTCGCCGTCGGGAGCCAAGAAGCGCAGCTCTCCGCATTGCTCCGGCCGGGCGTCGCTGAAGGGCCCGAGGCAGTTGAAGGGATCCTCCCGCACGAGGCGCGCGCCTGCTGCGCGGCCCTGGTCCTCGGGCAGGCCCGGAGCGGCCGGCACGCCGGTGTTGTGGAAGTGGTTGTCGGTCAGGAGCGGCCCATTGTGGCAGTTGACGCACTCGCCCTCGCCGAGGAAGAGGCGCAGCCCGGCGATCTCGTCCTCGGAGAGGAGGCCCGCCTTGGGGAAGGCGTCGGAGGCGACCCAGGCGTCGAAGCGCGTCTCGGATGGCAGGATCGTCCGCTCGTAGGCGGCGATGGCCTTGCCCATGTCGGCGAAGACCGTCGTGACCGCCTCGCGCCGGTCCTCGGGCAGGGCCTCCCATGCGGCGGCGACGACCGGGTCGGCGACAGGACCGGCGTGCGGAGGAAGCATCGTCAGGTCGGGCAGCGGGCCGAACACGGCCTCGTACTCCGTCGCATAGCGCTCGGCGACGAGGTGGGCGTACTGGGTGCGGTCGCCGCCGTGCTCGACGGCGCTCTCGAGCGGCCCCAGCGCCTGCGACCAGAGGCTGTCCTTGCGCCCGTCCCAGAACAGGAAGGGGGCATAGGCCATGCCGGCGATGGGCATGGTGCGCCGCCCGGTCTGGCCTATGCCATGGCCGAGCGGGAGGTCGTCCTGGAACTGCCGGTCGGGGAGATGGCAGGTCGCGCAGGCGACCTCGCCGTTGGCGCTCAGGCGGGTGTCGAAGAACAGGGCCCGGCCCAGCTCGGCCGCGCGGGGATCGTCGGCCACGCGGTTCGAGGGGTCCGCCGGCAGCGGCGGAAGGGCCTCGAGCGAGAGGGAGCGGACCTGCGCCAGCTCCACCTCGGACCAGCCGGGCTGCACGGCGACATGAAGCCCGCCGCCGGCGGCGCCCAGGACCAGGACCGTCGCGAGAAGGACAGGGAGGCGGCGCATCATCCGCCCTCAGAGCACGAGGTCGAAGGTGACGGAGTCGGTCCCGGCCGGACCCTCGATGCTGAGGTCCAGCTCCCACCACCCCGGCATGTTGAACTTCATGCCCTCGATCAGGTAGCGCCCCCCGCCCAGGTCCTGCGTCACCGCCGGCGAGGTGGGCAGGCCATGGCCGTGCTGGGGCATCCCGCCATCGACCGTGATCCGGGCGCCATCCAGGGGCGCGCCGTCCCGATCGGTCAGGGTCACGGTCCAGGCGTGCATCGGCCCGACGGTCACGGGCTCCTCGACGGGCGCGACGGCAGCCATATAGAGACCGGCCTCGGTCGCCTTCTCGCGCGAGAGGTCGAGGTCGGAGGGGACGCGCATCATCCAGGCCGCCCCGGCGGTGCCGGCGGCGAGGAGGAGGGCGGGAAGGCCGAGCAGGAGGGCGCGGCGGGAGGTCGGGAATGTCATGGCAGGATCTCCGGAAGGAAAAGGTCGGCAACGAGGCCGCCGTCTACGGACCTCGGCGGTGGCGCGCTTGAACGAAACGGCTAATCTGCCACCCGGCCTCCCAGGGACGTCGGCGTCCCGCATCTGGAATCGAGGAGCAGGCGGATGACGCGGAAGGTGTCGAGCGACGATCGGATCGTCCTCTGGCAGGGCGGGAGCCTCTGGGTCTTCGACATCCTGCCGCCGCAGGGCCCGCGGTCGAACCGGATGCACGCCCACCACGCCTTCCAGCTCACGCTGGCCGCCGGCGGCACCGCGAACATCCGCACCGGGGACGGGCTCCTCGAGGGCCCCGTGGTGCTGATCGCCCCGGACCACCCCCATGCGATCGAGCCCGAGGGCCGGGTCGCGCTGCTCTTCGTGGAGCCGGAGAGCCGCGCCGGGGCCGGGCTGAGGCGCCTCCTCGGGGACCGCGCCGCCGCCCGCCTGCCGCCGAGGCCCGATATCGTGGCCGAGCTCGAGCCGATGTGGCAGGGCCCGCCCCCCAACGAGCACGAGGTCCAGGAGATCGGCGCCCGGATCCTCGGGCGGCTGCTCGGGCCGCAGCAGGGCGAGGCGGAGCTGGACCCGCGCATCCAGAGGGTGGTCGACTGGCTCGGGCAGGCCGACGGCGGGGTCACCGTCGCGGCGGCGGCCTCCGTCGCCTGCCTCTCGGAAGGCCGCTTCAGTCACCTCTTCGTCGAGCAGACGGGGCTCCCGTTCCGCACCTACGTGCTCTGGCGGCGGCTGATGCGGGCCGTGCAGCGCCGGGCCGCCGGCGACACCCTGACCGAGGCCGCGCACCAGGCGGGCTTCTCGGACTCCGCGCACTTCAGCCGCACGTTCCTGCGCATGTTCGGCATTCCGGCGGACACCATGTGGCTCAGGTCGCGCCGACAATAGCAGCTTCGTTCAAGCTCGGGCCCCTGGGCGGCGCGTAGATGCACCCCGTCCTCGACAGGAGCCACGCCATGCAACTAAACCGCCGCATCGCCCTCGCCGCCCTCGCCGGGCTCGCCCTCGCTCCCACGGTCCCCGGCCCCGTTCGCGCCGAGGAGCGGCTCGCCACGCCGGCCGCCTCCGCCCCGGACGGTACCGTCGACCGTATCGCCATGCTGGTCTACCCCGGCATGACCGCGCTCGACCTCGTCGGGCCCCATCACTTCCTGGCCTCGATGTCGGGCGCGCAGGTGGACCTCGTCACCATCGGGGCGGACCTGAGCCCGGTGCCCAGCGACCTCGGCCTCGCGATCCAGCCCACGGCGACCTTCGGCACCTGCCCCGAGGACCTCGCCCTCCTCTTCGTGCCGGGCGGCACCATGGGGACGCTCGCAGCCGCCCGCGATCCCGCCACCATCGAGTTCCTCCGCGACCGCGGCTCGCGCGCCCGCTACGTGACCTCCGTCTGCACGGGGTCCCTGGTTCTCGGCGCCGCCGGGCTGCTCAGGGGCAGGAAGGCCACCTCGCACTGGATCGTGCGCGACCTCCTGAGCCAGTTCGAGGCCATCCCCACCCACGGCCGCGTGGTCCGGGACGGCAACGTCGTCACCGGAGCCGGGGTCTCGGCCGGGCTCGACCTCGGCGCCTCGCTCGTGGCCGAGGTGCGGGGGATGCTCGACGCCGAGGCCGTCCTCCTCGTCTCCGAGTACGACCCCGAGCCGCCCTTCCCCGGTGGCTCGCCCGAGACCGCCCGCGCCGAGATCGTATCGATGATCGAACAGGGCCTCGCCCCCTTCGTGGCCCAGGCCAGGATGCTCCGGATGGCGGCGTGACCAGCAGGCCATCCCCCGCGATGCGAGGCGCGACGTCAGGAGGCTCCTTCCGGCGGAGTTGCCCCGACGGGCTCTGCTGGACGGCCGAGGCCGTGGGCCGGCCCGCCCCCGGCCTCCGGGAGTGTCCGAGCATGGGGTCCCTCCGACCTCGGAGGCTCCCGAGTGGACGGCTCGCCTTCGGTCCAGGCCGCGGAACTCGACCTCGGCCGAGGTGAGATCGCGAGGCATCCCGTGTTGCCGAACGGACCGACGCCTGCGGGATCGACCTGCGCCCCGAGCTGGCGGGGGTTCCTGTCTGCCCGCATCTCGTCGCGGCCCCTCGGCAGGTCGGTCGAGACCGCCCGAGATCAGCCGTTTCGTTCAAGCGCGGGCCAGGTCCCGACGGTAGATCGGCCGCGCCGTTCCCCTTCCTGGAGTGTCCCTCGTGCTGGCTCTCGCATTCAAGCCCCTTGCGATGCTTCTTCCCGGAGGCCCCTCGCTGCCCGGATCGCCCTCGCCTCGTCCCGCGCGTCCCACCTTTCCCGAGCCCGGCATCGTGGCCGAGCCCTACCAGCTCGAACTCATCCGGTTCTACGCCAGCGCGGGGGTCACGGCCGTCGTGACGATCAACTCCGGCGCCCTGATCGCCGGCCTGAGCCAGGCCGCCAACCTCGACGTCGTGCCGGGGGCCGCCCTGGCCTGCGCCCTGTTCATCTGGGCCCTGGGGGTGACGACCGGGGTCGCCACCTGGGGGGCCGCCTATCATGCGGTGGTGGCCCATGCGTCGTCGGACCACGAGGGCGACATGCGCTGGAGGCGGATCGCCACGGGCCTGTTCCACGCCGCCCTGTCCATGTTCCTGCTGGGCTTCGTGGCCATCGCCCTGTCCTTGTTCAGGTAGGCGCCAGGGGCCGCCCCGAATGATCGTCCGGGCGCTATTGGGCGAGGCAGGGGTGGGTGCTCAAGCCGACGGGCGCCACGGGTGCGATGCCGCCTCGAGTTGGGCAGTGCAGCCACGGTGGCGAGCCACCCGTCACCCAGGAGGCGGGCCGAGATGCTCGTGCAGGCGGGTCCGAGCTTCCTCGGGCCCGGCTGACGCCGCCCAGCACGCCCTGATGCCTGCTAGGAGCCGAGACCTCCCGGGACCCCTGGACGATCCGGTCCGCCGGAGGGACAGTGGCCTTCGTCGAGCTGGCAGGTGGGCCAGGCTACCACGGCCGAGGTCCCGGCTCGGCCGCTCCTTCCCTGCAGCCCCGGGCTCGCACCCGCGACACGCATCTGCCGGCGGAAGGCGAGCGCTTGGGCCTGGCGAGCGGGTCCTCGCCGCGCCTCTCCGGCATCGCCTTCGCCCGGTCAGCCGCCCTGGCTGCCCGCTCGTCCGGTCATCGCCGCGACCAGAGCTTCTCCTGCGCCGGCCTGCGTTCGGCGTAGCGCCAGATGGCGGCAGGCCCGAACGGTCTGGGCCATCACGCTGAGCGTCGTGCCCGACACGCCGCTGCCCGCGAAGGCGCTGGCGTCCGTGACATAGAGGTTCGGAGCGTTCCAGCACTGGCCCCAGCGGTTCAGGACCGAGGCCGCCGGATCGTCGCCCATGCGCGCCCCACCCGTCTCGTGGATCGCCGCGCCCATGACCATGACCCGACCGAAGAACCGACGGAACAGGAACCGCGAGAGCGGGTCCGCCTCGGGATAGGCGCCACGGCCCCATTCGCGGATGCCGCGCGGGCTGCCCAGGAACTCGACCTTGCCGCCGGCGCCGTTGACGGTATCGAGGAAGGCCTCCTCCTGCCGGACGAGGAGCGCCTCGTCCTCCGGCCGCATCCGGCAGGCGATGTGCGGCACCGGGATGCCCCAGCGGTCGGTCTTTCGGGGGTCGAGCGTGATGCGGTTCTCCGCGTGGGGCTGCATCTGGCCGAAGCCGAAGAACAGGAGCTGAGAGGGATCGTCCTGGGCGTCGAAGCGGGGGACGAAGATGCCGCCCTGCGCGTCGTAGAACGGATCGGGGGGCTGGCTGTGGTCGCCGGCGTGTCCCGTGACCGGGGGATAGATGCCCATGGCCAGCATGGGAAGCTGGTCCATGAAGTAGCGCCCGAGCTGGCCCGAGGAGTTGCCCAGGCCCCCCGGATGGTCGGCCGAGGCCGAATTCAGCAGGAGCCGCACGCTCTCGATGGGGGAGGCGCAGAGGATCACGCGGTCCGCGCGCACGACCGATGTGGCCCCGCTGATCCGGTCGACGACCTCGACGCCGGTGGCGCGGCGCCCTTCGGTCAGCACCCGCCGGGCGAAGGTGTCGTAACGGATGGTCAGCCGCCCGCTCTCCTTCGCAGCGCGCAGGGGCCGCATGACGCGGCTGGGCTCGGGGGCGACCGAGCGCCAGGCGATCACGTGACGCTCGGGCCAGCGGTCCTCGACGGAGGCCTTGAAGTGCCGCTCGGCCGGCGTGAGCTTGGCTGGTGCTTTGGTGACGCCGTCGGGCAGCGACTCGACGCCGTCCGCGTTGCCGTAGAGGCCGAGATAGGACTCGACCTCGTCGTAGAATGGCGCGAGCTCCTCGTAGGAGATGGGCCAGTCCACCCCGCGCCCGGTGCGGGTCTTGGACTTGAAGTTGTCGTCGGTCCAGCGCAGCAGCACCCGGCCGAAGGTGTGGGTCCGTCCGCCGGCCTGACGGCCCCGGATCCAGACGAAGGGCGCGTCCCGAGGCGTGGTGTAGGGATTGTCGCGATCATTGACGTAGAGGTGGCTCAGCACGCCCCGAAAGAACGCCGCGCGTGATTGCACCGGCTGGCCCCCGAGCGTGGCCGCGGCCCGTTCGGCGATGTGGATCGGCCGGGGCTTCTTCGGCTTCCTCGACGGGTCGAAGTGCTGCGGCCCGATCTCTGGCCCCGCCTCCAGGAGCAGCACCGAGAGTCCCTGGTCGGTCAGATCCTCGGCGGCGAAGCTCCCGGCGGCGCCGGACCCGACGATCACCGCGTCGTGGACGATACCCGTCATCATTCTGTCCTTGTTCCGAACGGCAGCCAGAGCGGCCTCAGGCCGCCGTCTTCCGGCCGATGGCCTTCATCGTCTCGACCGAGCGGCGGGCGAACCGGCGCCAGTCGGCGGGCTGGTCGTGCTCCACGATCATCAGTTGCGACGCAGCGGCCACCGAGGCGTCCCAGAGCGCCTGCCAGTCCAGCGTCCCATGACCGAGGTCGGCGAAGCCCTTCTCGTCCAGCGCCGTCCCCTCGGGGGCGAGGTCCTTGACGTGGACCGCCGGGACGCGGCCTGCGTATTTCCTCAGCCAGACCAGCGGATCGGCCTTGCCCACCACCATCCAGGCGAGGTCGGGCTCGAAGGGCACGGTATCGCCCAGGTGGTGGTCGATGGGATAGCTGTCATCCGGCAGCGGCACCATCTCGAACTCGTGGTTGTGATAGGCGAAGGTCAGGCCGCGCGCCCTCATCTCCTCGGTCAGCCGGGCCATCCGGGCACCGAGCGCCTGCCAGCCCTCGGCGGTGCCGGGCCGGTCCTCAGGATTGATCCAGGGGCAGACGACGAGCCACATCCCGAACTTGCGCGCGATGTCGGCCACGAGGTCGGGGGACTGCTCGAACACGTCCAGCGTGAAGTGGCCGGACTTCGAGGTCAAGCCGTACCGCTTCAGGAGCGCCACGTAGTCGTCGAGCGCCGCCATGTCCTCGGGCGCGCCAAAGAAGAAGGGCTGGACGTCGGTGTAGCCGAGCTCGGACAGCAGCCGGAGGTGCTCGTCGAGGGTCTCGACCGTGCGCGAGGAGAACATCTGGAAGGAGAGGTCATCGTTCGGAATCATGGGTCTGCTCCGTGAGACGGGGGATGCGGCGGCCGGTGCTGCCGCAGGAACTTGGATCGGTCGGACCGGCCGTGATCAGGTCAGCCTCGCCCCGCTCTCGGGGTCGAAGAGGTGGACGTGCGCCGGATCGGGCCGCACCAGGATCGTCTCGCCGTCGCGCACCGAGACCCGCTCGCGGAAGACGCCCACGACGTCGCTCCTGCCCAGCTTCATGACGGCCATCGTCTCCGAGCCGGTCGGCTCGACGAGGCGGACCTGGGCCGGCAGGCTGCCCTCGCCGCCGAGCACGAGGTGCTCGGGCCGGAGGCCGTAGGTCACGCGGCGGCCCTGCGGCACGGGACCGCCGGGGCGCAGCGGCAGCTCGATCCCGCCGTCGGCGACGAAGACGGGGCCCGAGGCCCGGACCTCGATGCGTCCGGGCAGGAAGTTCATCGAGGGCGAGCCGATGAAGCCCGCGACGAAGGTGTTCGCCGGCCGGTCGTAGAGGTCGAGCGGCGCGCCCGCCTGGGCGATGTGGCCGTCGCGCATGACGACGATGCGGTCGGCCATGGTCATGGCCTCGATCTGGTCGTGGGTGACGTAGACGGTCGTGGTCTTGAGGCGCAGGTGGAGCGACCGGATCTCGGTCCGCATCTGCACGCGCAGCTTGGCGTCGAGGTTCGAGAGCGGCTCGTCGAAGAGGAAGACCTTGGGGTTCCGCACGATGGCGCGGCCCATGGCGACCCGCTGCCGCTGCCCGCCCGAAAGCGCGCGGGGGTAGCGGTCGAGGTAGGGCTTGAGCCCGAGGATGTCGGCGGCGCGGGCGACCCGGTTGGCGATCTCCTCGCGCGGCATCCTGGCCATGCGCAGCGCGAAGCCCATGTTCGCGGCCACCGTCTTGTGCGGGTAGAGCGCGTAGTTCTGGAACACCATGGCGATGTCCCGCTCCGACGGGGGCAGGTTGTTCACCACCCGCTCGCCGATGCGGATCGTGCCGCCGGTGATCCCCTCGAGCCCCGCGATCATGCGCAGCAGCGTGGACTTGCCGCAGCCCGAGGGGCCGACGAGGACCACGAACTGCCCGTCCGGGATGTCGAGGCTCACGCCGTGATGACCGGGGTGTTGCCATAGGCCTTGCGGACGTCGCGGATGGCCACTGCCGTCATGGGGTGGCTCCTATCGCTGAGGGAGGGAGGGCGCGGGTCATCCCTTGACCGCGCCGCCGAGGATGCCCCGCACGAAGTAGCGCTGGAGCGAGATGACAAGGACGAGCGGGATCGCGACCGACAGGAAGGTGGCAGCCATCAGGGGCCCCTGCCCCTGCGTGGTCTGGGCCACCATACCGGCGAGGTTCACGGTGATGGGCAGCGACATCGACGAGCCGCCCATGAAGAGGAGCGGGATCAGCAGGTCGTTCCAGGACCAGAGGAAGGCCATGATGCCGAGCGACGCCATGATGGGACGGGACAGCGGCAGCACGATGGACCGGAAGGTGCGAAGCTCCGAGGCACCGTCGAGGTGGGCGCGCTCGAAGAGCTCCTGCGGGATCAAGGCGATGAAGCCGCGCAGCAGGAACACCCCGAAGGGGAGCGTGAAGCCGACCTGGTAGAGCCAGATCCCTGGGATCGTGCCCGATAGACCCATCAGGTTGTAGAGCCGCAGGAGCGGCACCAGCGTGATCTGCGGCGGCGTGACGAGGAGCGCGACCAGGAGGAGCGACAGCGCCGTGCGCCCGGCGAAGTTCATCCGCACCAGCGCATAGGCGCCGATGACCGACAGCAGGACCACCAGCACCGTCGTCGGGATCGCGATGGCGAGCGAGGTGCCGAGGCTCCCCGCAATGCGGAGCTGGTCGAGCGCCAGCAAGTAGTTCTCGGCCGTGTAGCTCGGTCGCACCAGCGCCATCCACCACCCCGAGGTCGCCGTGTCGGCCTGCGGCCGGAGCGAGGACAGGAGCAGCGCCAGGATCGGCAGGAACCAGAGCACGATGAAGGCGACGACGGCATGGACCAGCCAGCGCAGCGCCCCGGTCCGGCCACCGCTGCTGGGCACCGTCCTCGCGAAGGCGACGGGGCGGGGCGCGGGGACGCCCTGGGGGATCGTCTCGCTCACGGCCGGGCCTCCGCGCGGAACTGGAAGATGTTGACGAGCGCGATGGGCAGCGCCGAGAAGAGCAGGATCACGGCGATCGCGCTCGCGTGGCCCAGGTTGCTCACGGCGAAGAGCTCGTAATAGAGCCGATTCGCGATCACGTCGGTGCCGAAGTTCCCGTTGGTCATGACGTAGACGATGTCGAAGACCTTGAGCGCCACGATGATCATGGTCGTCAGCACCACCAGCACCGAGGGCAGGATGTTGGGCAGGATCATCGAGCGGAAGATCCGCCACTCGCCCGCCCCGTCGAGGCGCGCGGCCTCGATCATCTCCGCGCCCACGTTCTTGATCGCCGAGGACAGGATCAGCGTGGCGATGCCGAGCTGCAGCCAGACGGCGATGAAGATGAGCGCCAGGTTGTTGACGACCGGCTGGATCAGCCACGGCACCGGACCCACGCCGAAGAGGCCCAGCACCGCGTTGAGCGTGCCGATCTGCGGCGAGCCTGCCGGCTGGAAGGAGTACATCTGCGTCCAGATGACCGAGCCCTCGGTGAAGGAGATCGCCGTCGGCAGGATCACGACCATGATGGCCAGCGGCTCGTAGCGGACCTTGTCGAAGAGCGTCGCGGTGAAGAGCGCGAGGACGAGGGTGATGAGAGGGAAGGCGATCAGCCACAGGACGTTGTTGCCGACGACGTCGAGCATCGCGCCCGAGAAGGCCCACCTGTAGTTCTCGGACCCGACCCAGGCCTCGGCGCGGGCGTCCTTCAGCGAGGTCGCGAAGGTGGCGATTACCGGATAGATCAGGATCAGGACGACGAGGAGGATGGGCAGCAGCAGCCACACCCAGGGGCGCGCCGTCCGGCCCAGGCCGAGGGGGAGCATCGCGAGGATGCCCTCCCCCCAGCCCGAGGACCGCGTAGACGAGGATCGGGATGCCGATCGCGCCCGCGACGATGAGGATGGGGACGAGGCCCAGCATATCCATCATGCGCGCCCTCCGGATGCGGCCGGTCGCCTCACTGGACCGTGGCCTGGATGGTCTCGAGCACCCGGTTGAGGCTCGACGGGTCCTGCATGTAGCCGACGACGCCCCGGTAGAAGGCGGTGCCGGTCGCCGCCGAGGCCATCAGGTTCGGCCCGGCCGCGAACTGCACGTCGCCGCTCCCGAGGAACTCGGTCGCGATCTTCTGGAGGAGCGGGCTCGGATAGGTGTCCACGGGCACGTTCTTGTTGGCGACCGGCCAGCGGTTGAGCGAGGCGAAGTAGGTCTGCGCGGGCGTCGAGGCCATGAACTCCAGGAATGCCTTGGTCTCGGGCCGGTCGGTGAAGCCCACGGCGAGCGCCGACTGGAAGAGCTCGTAGCCGTAGTCCTCCGGGGTTGCGGCCGGCACGCGGAAGAAGTCGATGTTCTCGCCGGACTTCGCGGTGTCGCCGATCAGCCCCGGCACCCAGGCGCCCCACATCACCAGCGAGCACCCGGCGGGATCCGAGGTCAGGCCGTTGTAGCCCGTCGAGATCGGCGTCGAGATCGCCCCGATGGCGCCGCCCTGGACGTGCCCATCGGCGGCAATGACCCGGCCGAACTCCTCGAAGGCGTCGCGAACCTGGTCGCTCGTCCAGGGCAGCTCGCCCGCGCCCCACTGGCGGTAGAGGTCGGGGCCGTACTTCTTGAGGAAAATGTTCTCGATCATCTGCGCGCCCGGGAAGCCGCTCGAGGCGCCGGCGCCCTGCGCGGCGCACCAGGCGGTGCGGCCGGCGGCGGCCTCCTGGCCCGTCCAGTCGGCGAGGGCCTTCCAGTCCTGCGGCGCCTCGGGTCCGGTGTAGGACTTCGGGTTGTACCAGACCATGAAGGGATTCATGCCCTGGTAGACGCCGATGACCTTGCCGTCATGGGTCGCGGTGCCGAGCAGCATCTCGCTGAAGTTCGCCGTCAGCTCGTCGCCGAAGGCCGCCGACAGGTCGTCGAGGAGGCCCTGCTCCGCGAAGTCCTGCGCCATGCCGAGCTGGAGGTCCGCCACGTCGGGCGGGTTGCCGGCCTGGATGCGCGACTGGACGATGGCGGTCTGGTCGGGCGTGCCGGTGTAGCGGACCTCGACGCCGGCGCCTTCCTCGAAGGCGGCATAGACCTGCTCAAGGGTCTGGCCCTCGACGCCGCTGTTCTGGCCGATCATCTCGGCGTAGCCCGAGAGGTCCTTGCCTTCGGCGATGCGCTGCGCCTCTGCGACGGCTGCCTGATAGAGGGGGTCGCTGCTGTCCTGGGCAGCGGCTGCGCCCGCGAGCAGGCCAGGACGGTGGCGCTGCAGGTCAGTCTTCCAAATGCGGTGATGGTCGGCACGAGGGGCTCCTCCCGATTGGCCTTCGACGTGGCGGCGTCTGCGAGCCGCTTCACTGGGGCCTAAGGATCAGGAAGTGACTTTACTCTGCCAACAATGACGTTAATTATGTCAGTATTGACACTTACAATGGAGAGTCGGCGATGGGATCGGGCGGAGCGAACGTCAGGGCCCTCCGGCCGCCGTCCTCCCTCGACGAGGCGGACGTGCTCCTGGCACGGGCGCTGCAGCGGCAGCCGAAGAGTCGGGGCGAGCTGGCCCAGGAGACCGGCTGGTCCCGGAACACGGTGGCAGCCAAGGTGGGCCGCCTCATGGACGAGGGCTGGGTCGTCGAGACCGGCGACGGCCGTGGCGACCGGGGGCGTCCCTTCGTCCGCTACGCCCTCAACTCCGCGGCCGCCCTGGTCTTCCTGGCGCGCTTCGACGCCGAGGGGATCGACGCGGCGGTCTGCACCCTTGCCGGAGACCTCGTCGCGGCCGAGCGGCACGACTTGGGCGCCGATCTCGAGCCGGAGAGGGCCGTGGATCAGCTCGCCCAGTTGCTCGACGCGATGGCCACGCGGCCCGGTCTCGACCGGCGCCGGATCCGGGCCATGGTCGTGGGCGTGCCGGGCCCGGTCTCGGGCCGGCGGCGGACCGTGCCGTGGTCCAAGGTCGGAGTCCTGCCGGCCGACCTCGCGGAGCGGTTCGGGATGGCAGTGGCGGTCGAGAACGACGCCAACCTCATGGCGTTGGGCGCCCGTCACGAGCACCTCGACGTGGACTCCCTGCTCTTCCTCCTGGTCCAGACCGGGATCGGGGCGGGACTCGTCCTGTCAGGCCGGCTGCACCGAGGCCTGTCGGGCTGGGCCGGGGAGGTCGGGCACATCCCGGTCGAGGCCGCGAAGGACAGGCCCTGCAGTTGCGGCAACCGGGGATGCCTGGCCCTGGTCGCGGCGAACCCGGCCCTGATGCGCGCGATCTCCACGCCCGCCCGTCCCGTCAACACGGTCGCGGACCTCAAGCGTCTCGTGCAGTCGGGCGACATCGACGCGATCATGGCCCTGCGACAGGCCGGCCGGCACATCGGCGAGGCGATCGTGGGCCTGGTCGTGGGCGCGGCGCCCGAGCTGATCGCCGTCGGCGGGCACATCGCGGAGATCGGGGACCACGTGATCACCGGCATCCGGGAGACCCTCGCCCAGAAGACCCCGCCCCCCATCTCGTCCCAGATCCGGATCGTGGCGACCCAGGACCACGACCGAGCCGCCGTTCGCGGCGCCACGGATCTCGCCTTCGACCTGCTGTTTCCGGCGGCTCGCTAGCCCCCGGGGATCAGCTCGGGGATGGAGCCGAGGCATGCGGCGGAGCAGGCCGATCGGTCGCCGATGGTGGCCGAGGTCAGGACGTTCGCCCAGTTGCCGGTGGAGAGGACCGGGATGAGGGGTCGTCCGCGCCGCCGGAGCCGCGCCGTCGCGAGACCGAGCGCGGCGCCGGCGAGGCAGGCCGGCACGGCCCCGATCAGGAACCGCGCACCGTCGTCCGAGCGGCGCGCGCCACCGCGACGGGCCTCCCCGACACCAGCTTCCGCCACGCCAAGCGCTTCATTGCCATCGCCCGAAGCCGCCACGGCGCGACTCGAGCCGGCGCCGGCATCCTGGGGCCAGAAGGACGTGGCGAGGCCGGGGACTCGTCCACGAGGGCGGAGAATCGCATGCCGTGCGGCCGAGCCGCCGACCTGACTTGTCCTGCGTCGCCCTTGTGCTAATGGCGGCGGGTGATTCCTGGAGACTCAATATGGCGCGCGGCACGGTCAAGTTCTTCAACTCGAGCAAAGGCTTTGGTTTCATCTCGCCCGAGGATGGCAGCCCGGACGTCTTCGTCCATGCCTCGGCCCTGGAACGGTCGGGCATCCGGTCGCTCAACGACGGGGATCAGGTCACCTTCGATGTCGAGGAGGATCGCCGCTCCGGGAAGCTCGCGGCAACCGACCTGCGGGTGACGGGATCCGGCGGGGCGTCCTCGGGCCGGTCGGGCTCGCGGTCGTGGGACGACGGCTCCCGCGGCCAAGGCGGCTTCCAGCGCTCCTCCGCCCCCCGTACCTCGGGCGCCCGCTCGGCCGGGGGCAGCGGCCGGGGCACGGTCAAGTGGTTCAACTCCGCCAAGGGCTTCGGCTTCATCCAGCCCGAGGACGGCAGCGAGGACGTCTTCGTCCACATCTCCGCCGTGGAGCGCGCGGGTCTCCGCGACCTGCCCGAAGGCACGGTCGTCAGCTACGACCTCGAGCAGGGCCGCACCGGCAAGACCTCGGCCGTCAACCTGCGCCTCGGCGACTGACCGGCCGGGGACCACGCCTTTTCCCCGAACCCGTGACATCGCCGCTCCGACGCGCGACGGACTCAGGCTCCTGGTCCGTTGAGGCCCTGTCCCCCGCAGGCATCCTGCGGGGAGCAAGGCGGGAAGGCGCAGGATGACCTCGACGAAGAACCGTATGCCGCTCCGAAGGGAGCGGCACCTTTGGGATGGCCTCATTCCGGCCGTGGCCGTCGCGCTGCCGATGCTCTTGGGGCTGTTGCTCGACGGCCGCATCTTCTGAGGCAATCGCTCTCCACGGCGTTCCGAATGTGGCCGCCCTCGGGTCCCTGGCATACGGGCGACACAAGGCCGAAGCGGCCCCGATGACGAGCAGCGACAGGCCCTGGCAGATGAAGCGGGCACGGATGATCCACGGCAATCCCTCCAGGCTTCACGCGGCGACGGCCTTGGCCTGCGCCAGCTTGGCCTCGGCGCAGCTCTTCGTGTCCCGACTGGACCTCGGACCCTATCTCAATCAGGCCCGCAGCGTTCCCTGGAGCGGGCTGGCGATGGTGGTGGGGTCGAGCCTTCAGCGCCTCGCGGCCTGAAAGAGCCCTCGCCAACGACTGGCACGCGCTCCGGCGCGACATATGGATGCGGGCCCAGTCTCCCTCTGCCCGAGGAAGAGGTGCTCGCTCGTGCCGCCCCCGCGCTGGAGGTCACGTCCGTCACTGTGCGGGAACAGGCCACGCACCCGCTCGGGCCGGCCATTCGACAAGGCCGCGGCCACCACCCGACGAGAGGTCGCCCCGTCGCCACGGCCTGCCAGAAGCGGCAGGGACTCTCACGCTGCCGGACTGATGGCAGCCCGGGCGAGCGCTGTCCGCTTCGAGCCGATTCGCCTGAACGACGCCCCTAGGCCCCGATCGCGCCCTCCCGCATCAGATCGTCGCGGCGACGGGCCGAATCGATTTGGAGGACCGCGCCCGGTGACCCGAACGCCGCGAGGCGCGCCCGCGAGGGCGCGGATCATTCGACCGCTCTAGCTGGTGGCCGAAGGACGTTGGCTCCACCCCTGGTGACCCGCACCCCATGCAGTCAGACCAACCTGTACTGCTTAGCCTTGTTGCGCAGGAAGGGCAGGCCCCTGTCCATGACCTCCTCGAAGCTCTCGGCCACGGGGCGCCAGACGGCGAGGCCGTAGCCGATCTCGGGCGGCATGTTGATGAAGCTCTCCATCGCGAGGCCGCCCTTGAAGCCGATGGCGGCGAGTGTGGCGAAGACTTCGTCCCAGTCGCAGGTCCCCTCGCCCGGCGTGCCGCGGTCGGACTCGCTCAGGTGGATGTAGCGGAGGTGCTCGCGCGCATCCAGGATGCCGTTGCCGACGCCCTTCTCCTCGATGTTCATGTGGTAGGTGTCGAGGTGGATGAAGATGTTGTCGGCCCCTACCTTCTCGATCATCCACTTGGCCTGCGCGGCCGTGTTGACGAGGTGGTTCTCGTAGCGGTTCACCGGCTCGATGCCGAAGGCGATCCCGAGCTCCCTGGCGTAGCGCGCCGCCGCCTCCAGCGCACGCGCGATGTTGTCGTACTCCCCAGCGGTGGGCGGCACGCCGGTGCGCTGGCCGATCCCGCCGTAGGTCACGCCCGAGAGCGCCTCGGCGCCCAAGGCGGCGGTCACCTCCAGCGCCTGCCTGAGATGCTCGATGGCGCCCTCCGGGTTGACGCTGGCCCAGTTGCGCTCGGGCAGGCCGAGCGAGCAGACGGCGCGCATCCCGTGCTTCTCCAGCAGCGCGCGGGTATGCGGCGCGTCCACGGCGGGGGCGTTGAGGAGCGCGATCTCGATGAAGTCCATCCCGTAGGCGCTCGCCGCCGGAATCGTCCGCTCCGCGCCCGCCCGGTCCCAGTTCATGGTCCACATCGAGGTGTGGACGCCAAAGCCTTGCATGGTGCTATCCTTGCCTGTCGATGGGGCGTGACGGACCTAGAGGCGCCCTTCCGTCACGGGGTCGAAGAAATGGGCCTGCGTCATGTCCACCGGCACGACGCAGGGCTCGCCGGCGCGCACGGGGAAGCGGGGGTCCACCTGAGCGGTGACCCGCTCGCCGCCGACATGGCCCAGGACCAGCGTGTGCGGGCCCAGGGGCTCGATGGCCTGCGGCTCGAGGGTGAGCGACGCCTGGTGTCCCGAGGGGCGCATGTGCTCGGGCCGGATGCCGAAAAGGACCTGTCCCCTCGGCCCCAGGCGGGTCGCCTCCTCCGGCGGGAGGGGCAGGACCTGCCCCCCGACACGGACCGCGCCGCCTTCGACCCGGGCCGGCAGGAAGTTCATCGCGGGCGAGCCGATGAAGTTCGCGACGAAGCGGTTCGCAGGCCGCTCATAGAGCGTGATCGGGTCGGCGGCCTGCTCGATGACCCCCGCCCGCATGACCACCACGCGGTCGGCCATGGTCATGGCCTCGACCTGGTCGTGGGTCACGTAGACGGCCGTGGTGCCGAGCCGGCGCTGGAGGAGCTTGATCTCGGTCCGCATCTCGACGCGGAGCTTGGCGTCGAGGTTCGACAGCGGCTCGTCGAAGAGGAAGACCTGCGGATGGCGCACGAGGGCGCGCCCGATGGCGACCCGCTGGCGCTGCCCGCCCGACAGGTTCCGGGGCTTGCGGTCGAGGTAGGGATCGAGGCCCAGGAGGCGCGAGGCCTCGCCCACCCGTTCGGCGATCACCGCCTTGTCGGTGCCGTGGACCCGCATGGCGTAGCTGATGTTCTCGCGCACGCTCATGTGGGGGTAGAGCGCGTAGTTCTGGAACACCATGGCGATGTCGCGCTCGCCCGGCGCGGCGTGCGTGACGTCGCGGCCGTCGATCGAGACGCGGCCCGAGCTCACCGCCTCGAGCCCCGCGAGCATCCGCAGCGTCGTCGTCTTGCCGCAGCCCGACGGGCCGACGAGGACGAGGAACTCGCCCTTGGCGATGTCGAGGTCGAGAGGCGGGATGACGGTCGCCGTCCCGAAGGACTTGGTGACCTGCCTCATCTCCACGTGCGCCATGAAGGTCTCCGTTCAGGACCTCCGGGCCGGATGGGCCGGCCCGGAGGCGGTTCAGGTCAGTTCTCGAGCGGCGGCAGGCCGACCGAGGCGCGATAGGCGGCGAGCTGGGTGTCCCGGCCGAACTCGTCGGTCAGCCGGTTCCACTCCGCCGCGATGTTGTCGAGCGCCGCCTGCGGCTCCTCCTCGCCCGCGAGGGCCTTGGACAGCTCGATCTCGAGCACCTCAGTGTAGCTGAAGAACCCGGGCAGCCGGAGGTCGAGTGCCACGTTCGGGGCGTCGAGCGAGGCGCGCTGGGCCCCGAGGTAGCTCTGGGCCTCCTCCGGCGTGAAGATCGACGACCAGGCGTCGAGGTTCTCGTAGTGGGAGAAGCGGTAGGGGTTCACGCCCGAGTTCGCCGTGACGATGGCCTTGCCCGAGACCGCGGGGCTGGTCACCTCCTTGACGAAGTCCCAGGCCGCCTCCTGGTTCGCGCTGTCGGCGGGAACGCCGAGCTGCCAGCCGCCGAAGGCCAGGAAGGGCGAGTGGACCACCTCGGGGAAGGTGTCCCAGGCCTGGGTCTTGGCGTTCCAGATCTCGGTCGAGCCGGGCAGCATCGCCGTGCGGACGGTGTTCTCGGCCGCGTCGCCGCCCTCGGTCGCGCGCAGCACGCCCGAATCCGCCCAGTCGACGTTCATCGCCACCGTGCCGCCCGCATAGAGCGGACGCACGTCACCCGAGCCGTTGTTGAGCGCGCCGGGCGGGTTGAAGTCGAGGGCCTTCTTGTACTCCTCCAGGGCGCGCAGCCAGCCCGGGTTGTTGATCTGGGCATCCATCGTCTCGGGGTCGAAGAACATGGAGCCCGGATAGTTCGGGTTGTTGGTGTAGGCCGCCGCGTGGCTGAAGAAGTACCAGAACTGCTGGCCGCCGCGCTTGTAGGCCTCGGCGGTGCCGTAGAGGTTCTGGTCGGGCCGTGTGAAGAACTCGGCCTGGTCGAGATACTGCTGCCAGGTCTCGGGCGCGGCGAGGGGGTAGCCGTACTTCTCCTGGAAGGCGGCCTGCTCCTCGGGGTTGTCGAGGAGGTCGGCACGCAGGTTGAGGAGGTGCATGTCGCCATCCATCGTGGCCGACTTGATCTCCCCGTTCCAGGTCATCAGCCGCTCGCGGTAGACGGGGTGGATGTCCTCCCAGTCGGAGCCGGCCTGGAGCTCGGCCGGCATCGTGCTGAGGAAGGGCGCGAAGTCGGGCAGCCAGGCCGGCACGAAGCCGATCACGTCGAAGTCGCCGGTCTGCTGCGACATGGCCGTCAGGAACTTGGGATAGAGCTCGCCGAAGGGGAACTCCACGACGTTGACGGTGCCGCAGGTCCGGGCCTCCCAGCTCTCGGCGGCGGAGGCGAGCGCCGAGGCGATGGCCGGGCCGTTCTGCGTGGACACGGTCAGCGTCACGCCGGTGAAATCGGGCTCGCAGGCGAGCGCGGGCCCAGCGATGGCCACGGCCAAGGCCGTGGACAGGTGAAGTCTCGTCATGTTCGTCCTCCCTTGTTTATTTTATCGAACCGGTAAGAAGCCCCGACCGCATCATGCGGCCGAGGATCGTCGCCACCACGACCATGGGCGCGATGGAGAACAGGGCCGCGACCGCGATGGCCCACCATTCGTCCCCCCGGCTCGAGTTCTGGCCGGCCAGCAGGATCGGAAGGGTCTGCCATTTGCCCGAGGTCAGGAGCAGCGCGAACAGGAACTCGTTCCAGATGAAGGCGAGCACGATCATCGAGGTCGCCACGAGGCCCGGCCGGGCCATCGGCAGCACGACCCCGAAGAAGATGCGGAAGCGCCCGATGTTGTCGACGAGGGCGGCCTCCTCGACCTCGACCGGCACCGTCGCCAGGAAATCGCGCATGAGCCAGACCGCGAAGGGCAGCCCGAAGGCGGTGTAGGCCAGCACGAGGCCCGGGAAGCTGTCGGTGAGCCGCAACCCGAGCTTGTTGACCTCGGTGTAGAGCAAGTAGAGCGCGAAGGCCGAGACGATGGGCGGGAAGATGCGCTGCGAGACGAACCAGAACGTGACGTCGTCGTTGCCCATCACCGGCCCCGGGAGCGGCAGCCGGTTGGCCAGCACCGAGACGACGAGCGCCACGACCAGCACGATCCCCAGCGCATAGGGCACCCGCATTCCCCAGAGGCCGTGCAGAAGCAGGAAGCCCCCGATCGCGATGATCGCGAAGATCACGCCTGCCAGGAGGCGGATTCGGAACTCGAACCGCACCAGGGCATAGGCGGCCATGGCGCCGAGGAGCACGGCGAGCGCGGTCGCGGTGATCGACACGAGCACCGAGCTGACGATCGGCGCCCAGAAGTCGCCCCGGAGGCCCGCGAAGGCGTCGCGGAAGGCCTGGAGCGTCGGCTGGAAGTCCACCCAGGGGATATAGGTCGGCCCCTGGCTCACTGCGAGGGGCGGCTTGAAGGCCGTGACCAGCACGAAATAGAGCGGAAAGATCGAGAGGAAGAACCACAGGAGCGCCAGGACGAGCCCCGTGCGGCGATAGCCCCGCCCCTCCATCACGCGTATCTCCGGGTGAGGCGCTGCGCGAGCGCGAGGTAGATCGTCCCGAACACGACGACGACCACGAGGAAGGTGAAGCTCAGCGCAGAGGTCATCCCGATGTTGAACTTCTTGAAGCCCTCGTTGTAGGCGAAGAGCGTCAGCGTCTCGGTCGAGATGCCGGGCCCGCCGCCGGTCAGCACGAAGACCGTGTCGATGACCTTGAACCCCTCGATCAGCCGGATGAACACCACGGCGACCGAGATCGGCAGCAGCATCGGGAACGTGATGTCGCGGAAGCGGCGCCAGGCCGAGATGTTGTCCACCCGCGCGGCCTCGAACACTTCCTGTGGCAGGCTCTGGAGCCCGGCGAGCATCAGCAGCGTGACGAAGGGCGTCCACTGCCAGACCTCGACGATGATGAGCACCGCCATCGCAAGGTTGGGCTCGGTCAGGAAGGGCACGTTGCCGACCCCGATCGCGCGCATGAGGTCGTTCACCGGACCCAGGTAGGGGTGAAAGATCATCCGCGCGATCAGCGCCACGCCCACGGGGGCGAGGAACATCGGCAGGAGGAAGGTCACGCGGTACAGCGACGACCCCGGCACGTTGTGGTGCAGCGCCAGCGCCAGCGCGAACCCCAGGACGTACTGGAGGATCACCGACAGGACGGTGATGACGGCCGTGGTCCACATCGAGCCCCAGAAGCGGGCCGACTGCAGGATCTCGGCGTAGTTCTGGACCCCTACGAAGCGCGGCGGCGTCGGAGGCACGATGCGCATCGTCTGGAAGCTGACGGTGAGCGCGTAGATCAGCGGGAACAGTGAGATCAGCAGGACCAGGAGGAACGCCGGCCACAGGAAGGCGTGCTTGATCCGGTCACGACGCGCGGCTGCGGCTGTCATGCGATCTCCCCCCGGTCGACGATGCGCCAGCGACGTCGCCCGTTCAAGCGCCAAGGCCATCCGGTCCAGGTCATGCCGACCACTCTCACGCCGAAGCCCCGCGAACGCGGCCGCAACGATGTCCGGGGCTCAGGGGCCAAGGCGTCATCGCGGTCCCCCAGCCAGGCGATCGAGGTCGTCGTAGAGGTCCTGGGAATGCTGGTGGATCCTGTCGAAGACGGGCTGCATGTCGGCGTAGCGGTCGGCCCAGGCCGGGTCGGGCCGGACCTCGCGGGCGTGGCGCACGGTGCGGGCGGCGGCCTCGGGCAGGTCCCGGGCCCGCCCCAGCGTCACCTCGCAGAGCGTCGCGCAGCCGACGAGGCCGCATTCCGGCTCCTCCGGGATGAGGATGGGACGGCCGTAGATCGCGGCCTTGATGCGGAGCCACAGGTCGGCCTTGGCGCCGCCGCCGCTGGCGACCAGCGCCTCGGGCCGGGTGCCGGTCGCCTCCTCCATGACGCGCAGGTGCCGGTTCACGGCGAAGCCCACGCCCTCCAGCACCGCCCGGTGAAGGTGGGACAGGCCATGCCCGGCCGCGAGGCCGAAGAACTGCGCCCGGCTGTTGCGATGCGCGCCGAGCCTCTCGCCCGTCAGGTAGGGCAGGAAGAAGAGCGCGTCGGACCCCGGCGGAGCGGATTCGGCCAGCGCCACGATCTCGGCATAGTCGAGGTCGTTGGCGTGGAAGGCCCGGCGCGCCCAACGGGCCGCGTCGCCGCCGGACTCCAGGAGGACGAAGGCCCCCCAGTTGCCCTCGGGCGTGCCGACATTGCTTATCTCGGGGTCGAGGATCGGCCGCTCCGCGATCAGCGTCACGATGCAGGAGGTCCCCGCCACCTCGGACGCCATGCCGGGCCGGCACACGCCCGAGCCCAGCAGCGCCACCGGGTAGTCCGCCCCGCCCACGAGCACCGGCGTGCCCCGAGGAAGGCCCGTGGCCCGTGCCGCGCCCGCGGTGACGGACCCCAGGATCTCAGTCGGCAGGCGGATCGGCGGGAGCTTGGAGCCATCGAGCCCCAGCCGGTCGAGCATCCTGGCGGACCACCGACCCGTCGCGGCGTCCATCAGGAAGGAGCAGGCCGCGTCGGTCCAGTCCATGGCCCGCTCGCCGGTCAGGCAGAGGTTCACGTAATCCTTGGGCATCAGGACGTGGGTCGTCCGTTCCCAGGCCTCGGGGTCGTGGTCGCGGAGCCACTGCAGCTTGAAGGCGGGCCAGGCCGGCGTGGGCGGATTGGCCGTCATGGAGAGCCAGTCGTCGAGGCTCTCCTCGGATTCGAAACGGCGCACGTAGTCGAGCGTGCGCTTGTCGTTCCAGAGCGGAACGGCCTCGCGCGTTGGGCGCCCCTCCGCATCCACGAGCACGGTGCCGTGCATCTGCCCGCAGGCGGCGACCGCCTGGATGCGCCAGCCCTTCGCGCGGGCCTCGGCGGTCACGTCACGGAGAGCACCGCAGGCGGCGGCCCACCAGTCGGCCGGACGTTGCTCGGACCAGCCGTAGGCGGGCACGATCTGATCGTAGGCACGTGCGGCAACCGTCAGCACACGGCCGTCAGGGGACATCGCGGCCGCGCGGGTCGATCCCGTGCCGACATCGAGGGCGACGGTGCAGTCCATCATGCCCGTCCGCCACCGCGGCGGGCGTCCCGAACCGAGGAAATCGTTCCCCGGCTCCCGAACCGCCCGGCGACCGGGATCGGGCAAAGGCACCGCGCTCCGGGTGCATCAACGTCCCCTCGGCCCACCAACACACCTCCCCGCGCCCCGCCATGGGAGCGACGGCCGGTTCGTTGCCGGCCGACATCTTTGTAGGCTAAATACAGGAAATCTACCCGTCAACTCTGATTGCAGTCATCCGTCCGACCATGTCGCCATAATGGTCCTTGATGGAGGGCCTGCTCTTGGGGCATACCGGCAGCTATATGTAGTAATACTACAAAAATGTCAGGTGAGGATCACATGACCCTTCAGGAACCCCGACTCTGCCAGGTGTCGGTGGGCGCTGGTCTCCTGGGCAACGCGGACGGCCATTACCAGAAGCGATTCTCCGACCTCCGCGGGCTCTATGCCGATTCGGCCGCCTTCGGGCGCCTGCTCGAGGAGAGGGGCCAGGAGGTGGCCTACGAGGTGACGTCCTACACCCCCGGCTCCCGCGTCAGCGACCTCATCCTCGGCGTCACGCGCATGGAGCCCGGCAAGGTGGGCGACGAATACTTCCTGACCCGGGGTCACATCCATGCCCGGGGAGACCGTCCCGAGATCTATTACGGCCAGGCGGGGCATGGGCTGATGCAGATGGAGAGCCCGGACGGCGAGGTCCGCATCCTCGGGATCGGCCCGCAGAGCATCTGCTACGTGCCGCCCTTCTGGATCCATCGCAGCGTCAACCTCGGCCCGACCGACCTCGTGATGATGTTCGCCTATCCAGCTGATTCCGGGCAGGACTACGGCATCATCGAGCGTTCCGGCGGGATGCGGGTCCGCATCCTCGACGACGGGCAAGGGGGCTGGAAGCAGGTCGAGAATCCGGCCTGGCAGCCCCGCTCGGCCTCCGAGATCGCGGCCATCCTGGGAGGCGCGGCATGAGCGCGCCCTTCGATGCCCTGGCCGGGATCGCGGTCGTCCCGGTCATCGCCATCGAGAGCGTCGACCATGAGGTGCCGCTGGCCGACGCCCTGCTGGAGGGCGGCCTCCCCACCGCCGAGATCACGTTCCGGACCGCAGCCGCGGCCGAGGTGCTGGCCCGGCTGCGGGACCGCAGGCCCGAGCTCCTCCTTGGGGCCGGCGGCCTCCGCCACGGCCGGGTCGAAGCCGGGCGCGAGTCCGTAGACCGCGTCGCCCTCGCCCGCGCCAGGGAGCTCCGCTCATGACCTACGTCCCCTGCGACCGTCCCACGCTGCACTTCATCGGCGTGACGACGTCCAAGAGCAGCATCATGAAGGTCTTTCCGGCCTGGGCCGAGGCCCTTGGGCTGGGCGACGCCGCGATCCGGGGCATCGACTTCGCCCCCCATTCGGACCCGGCCGCCTACCGCGAGGCCGTGGCCTTCATCCGGGACGATCCCATGTCCCAGGGCGCGCTCGTCACCACCCACAAGATCGACCTCTTCCATGCATGCCGGGACATGTTCGACGAGGTCGACCACTTCGCCGACCTGATGGGCGAGACCTCCTGCCTCTTCAAGCGGGGCGGCAGGCTGGCCTGCCACGCCAAGGACCCGATCAGCTCGGGGCTGGCCATCGACGGCTTCCTCGCGCCCGATCACTTCGCGCGGACCGGCGGCGAGGTGCTGTCCATGGGGGCCGGAGGATCGACCATCGCCCTGACCTGGCACCTGATGCAGGCGCGCCGGGACCGGCCCTCACGCATCCTTGTGACGAACCGCTCGCAGCCCCGGCTGGACGAGATCCGGCACATCCACGAGCGGATCGGCAGCGACATCCCGGTCGGCTACGTCCTCGCGCCCGAGCCGGAGGCGAACGACCGGGTGCTTGAGGGGCTGCGTCCCGGGTCCCTGGTCATCAACGCGACGGGACTGGGCAAGGACGCGCCGGGCTCGCCGCTGACGGACGCCGGGCGGTTCCCCGAGGGCGGCGTGGCCTGGGACCTGAACTACCGGGGCGATCTCGTCTTCCTGCGGCAGGCCCGGGCGCAGGCGGCCGACCAGGGCCTCCAGGTCGAGGATGGCTGGACCTACTTCATCCACGGCTGGACCCAGGTCATCGCCGAGGTCTTCGGCGTCGCCATCGACACCGGGGCCGAGAGCATCGCGGAGCTGACGCGCATCGCGAACGCAGCGGCCAAGGCGCCGTGACCGCCATGGACAGGATCCTCGTCACGCCGCGCTCCCTGACCTCGTCCCCGCCGCCCGCGCTGGACCGCCTGCGCGACGCCGGGTTCGATCTGGTCTTCTCAACCCCCGGCGCGACCCCCACGGAAGCGGAGCTCCTCCGCCTCGTCCCCGGCTGCGTAGGGTGGCTCGCGGGGGTGGAACCCGTGAGCGAGTCCGTCGTCGCCGCAGCCGACCGGCTCAGGATCATCAGCCGCAACGGCAGCGGGGCGGACAACCTTCCGGCATCGGCCCTCCGGGCGCGCGGCATCCGGGTCGCCCGCGCCATGGGAGCGAACGCCACCGGCATCGCGGAGCTGACGGTCGGCCTGATCCTCTCGGCCTGCCGCCACATCCCCGAGACCTCGACAGGCATCCGCGCGGGCGGCTGGCCGCGCCTCGTGGGCCGCGAGGTCGAGGGGACGACCGTGGGGATCGTGGGCCTGGGCGCCATCGGGCGGCGCGTCGCGCGGGTCCTGGCGCGGCTGCCCCGGGGCGCCATCGTCGTGAACACGGCCCGCGCCGGCTTCGTGGACGCGCCGGGTCTCCTCGCCGCGCTGGACGGCGGCCGGATCGAGGCCTACGCGACCGACGTGTTCGCGACCGAGCCGCCCGCTGGCGATCCGCTAGCCGCCCACCCACGCGTCCTGGCGACCAGCCACATCGGCGCGCTGACCGAGGGCAGCGTCACCCGTGCCACCGAGGCGGCGGTGGAGAACCTCCTCCTGGCGCTTCGCGCCCCCGCCCATGCGCCTGGCTGAGGCGCCGCTGCCCGGTCCTCTGGCGGCCCACCTCGCCGAGCCGCCGGGGCGGGCCCCGAGCCTCGTCTGGCTCGGGCAGGCGGGGTTCGTGATCGACGGAGGCGGGCACCGAGTGGTCATCGACCCCTATCTCTCCGACAGCCTGGCCGAGAAGTATCGCGGCACCCGGTTCCCACACCGCCGCATGATGCCGGCCCCCGTCGCCCCCGGCGGCATCGCCCATGTCACGGCGGTGCTGGCGACCCATGCGCACACGGACCACCTCGACCCCGGGACCCTGCCCGCTCTCCTCGCCGCGAACCCGGATGCGGTGCTGGTCGCCCCCGCGTCAGTGGCCGAGACGGCCCTTGCCCGCTCCGGGATCGCGCCCGGCCGCCTGCGGTCCATCGACGCGGGAGGGACTCTGCACCTGAATCCGGACCTGATCGTCGCCGCCACGCGGGCCGCGCACGAATCGCTGGAGACGGACGACCAGGGACGCCACCGCTTCCTGGGCCTCGCGATCCGCTGCGGGGGGGCGACCCTGTTCCATTCCGGCGACACGATCCCCTTCGAGGGGCAGGTCGAGGAGGTGCGCGCGCTCGGCGCCGACCTCGCCCTCCTGCCGGTCAACGGTCGCGACGCGGAGCGCCGGGCCAATGGCGTCCCCGGGAACCTGACCGTGGCGGAGGCGCTGGGCTTGGCGCGCCGGGCCGGCATTCCCGCAGTCGTGGCGCATCACTTCGACCTCTTCGACTTCAACACCGTCCCGAGGGCGGAGGTCGAGGCCGTGGCGGCCCGCACGACCGACATCCGGCTTGCGCCGGCCCGAACCGGCGTCATCTATCGGCTGGAGGAGGACGGGCGATGAACGTCGGCGAACTCGATCTGGCCGGCGCCCGCAACGTGCTGGAGGTCATCCGCGCGGTGCAGGCCGACCTGCGCAAGTCCGAGCGTCGGGTGGCCGAGGTCGTGCTCGCGGACCCGCAGCGGGTCCTCGGCTCCACCATATCCGAGACGGCCGAGATGGCCGGCGTGAGCCAGCCCACGGTGATCCGCTTCTGCACGGCCATCCGCTGCGACGGCTACCAGGACTTCAAGATCCGGCTGGCCCAGAGCCTCGCCCTGGGGACGTCCGCGACCCACTCGGCCATCGCCGAGGAGGACTCCCCCGAGGAGGTGGCCTCCAAGATCTTCGACTACACGATGACTTCGCTCGACTGGGCGAGGCACCGGCTGGACATGGTCGCCGTGAACGCCGCGGTGGACCTCATCCTCGGGGCGGACCACCTCGAGTTCTTCGGCTTCGGCGCCTCGGCCATCGTCGCGCAGGACCTCCAGCAGAAGTTCCCGCTCTTCGGCATTCCGTGCAGCGCCACCATGGACAGCCACCAGCAGATCATGGCGGCCTCCATGATGCGGCCCGGCGGGGTCGCGGTGGCGATCTCCAACACCGGGGCCACCCGCACCGTCGTGGAGCTGGCCCGCCTCGCGCGGGAGCAGGGGGCCAAGGTCATCGCCGTGACCGGATCCATGGAGTCGGCCCTCCTCAACTACGCCGACGTGGTCATCAACGTGGAGACGCTCGACAATACCGACGTGTTCACGCCCACGACGAGCCGGATCGCCGCGCTGGTCGTGGCCGACATACTCTCGACCCTGGTCGCGCGACGACTTGGGAAGGCGCATAACGAACGCCTCGTCCGGATGAAGCGCCTGTTGGCCCAGATGCGTCGGCATGAAGGGTTCTGAGCGCCGTCGCGCGTCGAAGGCCGACCGAACCCATCTCTGGACCCGGCCCTGGCGCGGTGGTGGTCGCGTCCCCCATCATCGCGAAAGCGGCGCGGGCGACAGTGGGTGTCGAAGGCGACGGTCCGGCCCAGGGCCTTGAGCCAGCAGCACTGGCCGCTGAGCCTCGTCCGCGCCTCGGGCGCAAGCATGGCGGGGGGCGGCCCTGGACAGGGAAAGGGCCCGGTGCTCCATGCACCGCAAGGCGCGACGTTCCAGGAGCACCGCCTCCGGAGCAGGCCTGCCGAGGTCGGCGCGCCTGCTTCAGCCGCTCGTTGAGGGCGACGGCAAGGATCACGATGGCGCCGTGGAGGCGATCCGAAAACGGCTTCCTTGACCCATGGCCCGGATCGACCTCGGCGGCATGGCCTTCGCCCCGACGCCGCCATTCGCCCGGCCCCGCCCCGCCGAAAGGGACGCCCCCCTACCCCACGGCCGGTCCCCGAGCCGATCGCCAGCTCCCATCCAGGTGCCCAGTGATCCGACAGCACTCAGATCCCCCTCGCCCGAGGCGCGTCGGGCGGCAGCCCCCGGGATCGCAGGACGGCCCCGAGGCCGGAGCCCCGGACGCACCACCGCGCCGGAGCCGACGCATCCCGGAGCCCAGGTGCAGCCCAAAGCCGTGAGCGCAAACGGCCACCCGGCCGGTTACGACCCATGACGTCCCAGCTTGCTCACGGCTTCGGAGTGGTAGCGGAGGAGCGTTCTGGTCATTCCCCGACAATCCGCCTGCTCAAGATTGTCGTTTAGGAAAGTCCTATCGCAAGAGGGGCCCGGAGGGATGCCGATCGGCCAAGCACATGCCATGATGGAGGCGAACGTCGCTCGCCAACTCAGAGGCTTGGGGTGTCCGCGCCGGGCAGGCGTCCGAGGCGCTGAGGCCGGCCTCGGGTCGCGTCCGGGCGGTTCCTGGCGTTTGCCGACGCCGCGCTTGCATCCGGCTGACTTCTAGTCCGTCTGCAACCAGATCGGAAAGGTTATTTCGAACGACCTCCTGTGTCGATTCGGTTGAACTCGACACCGCCTCAACGGTTGGAAGCCCCAGTCTTTGGCGGTCGGGGACAGCTTGTGCCATCCACTCTATGAGCCATTCCATCGGTCTGACCGAGGCATCCACGCACTTGTCGGCGAGCATGCTGCTCGGAGAATGGAGTTCCATTCCGCGGGCGCTGGTCAACCGCATGATCGAGGAGGCCCGACATGGCGGACGTCCAAACCGCATCATCCCGGACTGAGCGCTTCATCCGATGCAGAACGCCCGAAGACCAGGTCAGGTGCAATTGCCGACCGAAATCAGGGCCACGGCTCGAGTCGCGCCATATCCTCCACATGATCAATGTCGAAAACCGCTCCTGCGTCCAGCGTCTCGACGCGAACCGTCTTGTCGTGGTCAGACAGCAGGTGCCGACCGCCGCGGTCTCCCTTGAGCGAGCGGAGGTCATCGAACAGCGCGCGTCCGAAGGCGACGGGATGCGCGGGCCTCCCGCTGAAGCGCATCTCCGCGCCGATGGCTCCATTCTCCAGGGCAGCGATCAGCAGTCCGGCGGCGCTGGGCGGCACCAGCGGCATGTCTCCGAGGAAGACGACCACGCCCCGGCTGCCGCCAGGAAGGGCATTGACGCCGGCCCGCAGCGAAGCCGCCAAGCCCTCCCGCCAGTCTGGCGCGCGAACAGAGACCATGCGGGACGATCCTAGCGCGCTCAAGGCGGCCTCGACGGCGTCCGCATCGCAGCCGGTGACGGCAATGCAGGCCTCGACCGGCGAGGCGAGGGCCGTTCGGGCGGCCGCTCGCACCAGGGGCTCGCCCCGCCACGGCGCAAGGAGCTTGCCGCCTCCGAACCGCGATCCCGCGCCGGCGGCCAGGAGGAGCGCGTGATACCCCGCCATGATATCAGGGCGCAGGGCCGATGATCTCGGCGACCACGCCGACGGCGATGTCGCGCGGGGAGCAACCGGCGACGGGGGAGCCCGATGGGCCCCCGCAGACGAGACAGCTCCGGCTCCGACAGGCCGGCCTTGCGGAGACGGTCAAGCCGCTCGGCCAGGCGCCGACGCGAGCCCAGCACGCCGACATAGCTGGCCTTCGATCTCAGCGCCGCGACGAGGGCGGCCGCATCGAGCTCCACGTCATGGGTCGCGACGGCAATGGCGGTCCACTCGTCCGGAGCGAGAGCCGCCAGGGCCGCGTCAGCGTGGTCCCGCCGGTAGGCGACGGGGATGGGCGGCGGCGTCCTGGGCCCGTTCGGACGGATGATCGTCACGTCCCAGCCCTGTTGCCAACCTGCCATCGCGATGGCGAGGGCGAAGGGGTCGCCCCCTATCACAAGAAGCCGCTGCGAGGGAACATGGAGGCGATTCACCAGCCACGCAGGCCCGGCCTCCTCGCCCAGCGGAGCACTGCGCCGGCGCCGCCCGTCGCTCAGATAACGGACGGAGCGTCGGGCGCGCCAGGCGGCGAGCAGCGCGGCAATGGCTGGGTCGCCGGGACGGATCGGCTCAAGGAGGAGTTCGATACGGCCACCGCACGGGAGGCGGATGTCCACGAACCGACTGCCCCGCCCATAGGTCAGGATGCGGGGACGTCCGTCCCGAAGCGCCTCCCTGGCGTGGAGCACCACATCGCCTTCCACGCAGCCGCCCGACACGAAGCCCCAGGCGTGATCCCTGGTGACCAGCATCTGGGTGCCAACAGGGCGTGGACCGCCTTCGGCGGCATGGAGGGTGACCAGCACGAAGGGCTCGCCCAGGGCCACGCAGTCGGCCATGAGGGGGCGCATGTCCTCGGCCAGTCCCTCCATCGGCCAGTCGGGCGCGGTCGGGACGGCCTCGGGTTTCTCGATGCCCAGAGGTGGACCCACCACGACGTCAGCCTGCGCCTCCCCGAGCAGCGAGGTGTCCTGCAAGGCGATCCTGCCGGTCTCAGGCATTCAGCGCTGCCTGTAGGCGGTCGGGCGACAGCGGCAGGTTCACCATTCGCACGCCCGTGGCGTTGCGGATCGCGTTCCCCACAGCCGCCGGGGTCGGGCCTTGGGCAGCTTCGCCTGTTCCCAGGAAGGGCTCGCCGGGGCGGTCCATGACATGGACTTCGATGCTGTCGGGCACGCTGGTGAAACGGAGCATCGGGTAGCTCGCCCAGTCGATGCTGGTCACGCGAGTCCGGTCGAAGGTCACCTGCTCGTAGAGCGTCCAGCTCAGCGATTGCATGATGCCGCCCTGGGTCTGGTTGCGGATGCCGTCGAGGCTCACCGCCTCGCCGCTGTCGATGGCGGCGATGACGTTGCGGACGCGGACCCGCCCCGTCTCGGGTTCCACCTCCAGCGTGAGGGCCAGTGCGAGGTAGGCCGCGTGGTTCTTATAGCGCGCGAAGGCGAAGCCGCGCCCCCGGCCTGGGGGCAGAGGATCCGAGGACCAGTTCGCCTCCTGGGCGGCCCGCTCGACCACGTCGCGGGCGCGAGGGTCCTCCAGGTGACGCAGGCGGAACTCCACGGGATCGGTCCCGGCCAGGATCGCCAGCTCGTCCATGAAGCTTTCCAGGGCGAAGACGTTGGCGTAGGCGCCGAGCGCGCGAAGGGCCGAGACGCGGAGCGGCATCTCCTTGAGGAAGTGCCACTGCACGAGCTTGTTCGGGATCGTGTAGTACGGGTCGGCGTTGCGGTCGCCACTGCCATTCGGCGAGATCTGGAGCTTTGGCTCCTCCGGCTGGAACGCCTTGGCCATGAGGCGGCCAGCGATCAGAGCCCCCGCCGGGCCGGGCCGGGTCGAGTGCGTGTTGCTCCAGAGGTCGTAGGTCCAGTGGCTGATGCGCCCCTGCTCGTCCACGCGGCCAGCGATGTCCATCACCATGGCGGGCCCGTAGGGCTCCCAGCCGTTCTCCTGCTCGCGCATCCACTGGACCCGCACCGGGCGGCCCGGGAACTTGGTCGCGATCAGCGCTGCGTCGGCGGCGGCGTCATCGGCGCCGTTGTGGCCGTAGCAGCCTGAACCCTCGACGTGGACAGCGCGAACCTTGGCCTCGTCCATGCCCAGCATCTCGGCGATGGCCTTGCGGTCAGGATAGACGCCTTGGGTGTGGGTCCAGACGGTCAGCTGGTCGCCGTCCATGTGCGCGAGCGCGCAGGACGGGCCAATGGAGCCGTGCATCATGTAGGGCCGGCTGAAGGTCATCCGCAGGCTGTGGTCGCCCTCCGGGACGCCGTGCTGCCCCGCCTCGGACACCGTGCCCACCTCGCTCTCCAGGCTGCGGAGCGCGTCCGGCAGTTTGGCCTGGTCGGGAAGGGTCTCGCTCTCGGTCCACTGCGTCCCCTCGGAGAGGGCGCGCATGGCTCGGATCGCCTGCCACTCACGCTCGGCCACGACGGCCAGGAAGTTCCCGTCCTGGACGACGCCCAGGACCCGGCGATGGCCTCGACGCCCGACGCATCGACGGAGGCGAGGGTCGCGCGGGGGCTCGGCGGTCGGACGACGCGGGCATGGACCATGCCCTCGGGCCGCATGTCCTGAACGTAGGCCGCGCCGCCCGTGACCTTGCCCGGAATGTCGACGCGCTGCACGTCGGTGCCGAAGACGCTGTAGTCGCCCGGCTGGCGATAGGGCACCTCCATCCGCACCGGGACCGTGAGGTCGAGCGAGGCCGCGAGGTCGCCGTAGCCCAGCGACCGGCCACCGCCCTGCACAGCCTTGTCCCCACCGTCAGTGAGGCCGCCTCCACCCCGAGTTGCCGCGCCGCCTCCTCCAGCAGGAGGACACGCACGTTCGCGGCGGCGTGCCGGATCGCCATGCCGCTGTTCGACATCGACTGACTGCCGGCGGTGAAGCCCTCGTCCGGGGTGAGCCCGGTGTCGGCCGTGATGAGTTCGATCTCGCCCGGGACCACCGACAGCTCCTCGGCGGCGACCATCCGCAGGGCGGTCTTAATGCCCTGTCCCAGCTCGGCCTTGCCGGTGAAGACGGTGATGTCACCCTCCGGCGAGATGCGGATCCAGGCGTCGAGGTTCGGAGTGTCAGCGAGATCGCCGGGCAACTCCGGGCCCTCTGCCTGCTCCTGAGCCCGCAGGGGGCCGGCCAGGGAGAAGGCGACGACGAGGCCGCCGGCTGCCGCACCCAGGAATCCGCGCCGCGACAGGGACAGGGTCATAGCACGTCCTCCCCGACCGGGCGTGAGGCCGCCGCTTGCTGCATCTCACCCTGGGCGCGGAGGATCGCGCGGAGGATGCGGATGTGGGTTCCGCAGCGGCAGAGATTGAACTCAAGCGCCTCCCGGATCTCCTGCTCCGAGGCTCCGGGATTGGCCGTGAGCGTCGCCTGCGCCCGCATCATCATCCCGGGGATGCAGTAGCCGCATTGCGCCGCCTGCTCGGCGATGAAGGCGGCCTGCATGGGACCCGGCGCGTCGGCCGTGCCCAGCCCCTCGACCGTCAGGACCTTGCGCCCTTCCACGGTTAGGAGCGGCATCAGGCAGGACAGGACGGCGGTGCCGTCCACCATGACCGTGCAGGCCCCGCATTGGCCGAGTCCGCAGCCGTACTTGGCGCCGTGGAGCCCCAGCTCGTCGCGCAGGACGTAGAGGAGAGGCGTGTCGGGATCGGATTCGGCGTCCACGACCGCGCCATTGACCGTTAGCCTCGTCGTCATGGCTCCTCCTTGGCGCCCAGGTTGCGGGGCGCCCGCTCGATCATGTCGGCGGGGCGGACGCTCACGGGATGCTCGCCGGTCCGGGTGGCGGTGACGAGCTCGCCCACCCCCTCCCAGTCGGGCTTGTCGGTGAACTCCCGGCGCAGGTAGGTCAGGAGGTTGATCGTGTCCAAGTCGGACAGGACGCCCTCGAAGCCCGGCATGACCGCGCTGGCCATACCATCGGCCGGAGGCAGGCCCCAGAAAGTGACGATGACGATGTTCTGCGGGTTCGAGGCATTAACGGCCGTGCTGAGGTGGAAGTCGAGCCCGCCATAGGGCTGCGGCCGGTCGCCCTCGTGGCAGGAGGCGCAGGCGGCCGCATAGATTTCGGCGCCGCGCGCAAACCCGGCGTCCTCCGATTGCGCCTGAGTACCGGACGCTTGCCCTTGGGCTTCGTCCGTGTCCTCAGGCTGGGTCTGGGTATCGGAGGTCTGCCCTTCCCCGGGCGCCTCGATGACCGAGGCGGCCAAGGCCGGACCCGCGTCCGGCACCTCCGGGGCGCCCATCCGCGAGGCGGTGTAGACCGCGATCGCCTCCACGCCCTCGTCCGAAAGCCGCCCCAGGTTCCCCGTCACCTCGGCCATCGGCCCGCGCGAGACGCCGTGGTCCTGGTGCCAGCCATTCCGCAGGTAGAAGGCCAGGGCATCCGCCGACCAGGGGATCGGGGCGGGCGAGTTCTCGTTGATCGGATAGGCGGTCCAGCCCTCGGCCATGCCGCCGTTCCAGGCCTCATCCTTCTCGCGCGCGCCCAGGGCGTTGCGTGGGGTATGACAGCCGCCGCAGTGCCCGAGCCCCTCGGCCAGGTAGGCCCCCCGGTTCCACTGATCGCTCTTCCCGGGATCGGGAGCGAAGCGGCCACTGTCGAAGAAGAGAAGCTTCCACCCCGCCACGGTCGCCCGGATGTTGAGTGGAAAGGGAAGCTCGTTCGGGGGCGGCTGGTTCTCCACGGCGCGCCGGGTCATCAGATAGGCGTAGAGCGCCTCGACGTCATTGTCCGACAGCAGCGTGAACTGGTCGTAGGGAAAGGCCGGGTAGAGGTGGTGCCCGTCGCGATCGAGCCCGTCGTGCAGCGAACGTCTGAAGGCGGCGAGGCTCCAAGTTCCGATCCCGGTCTTTTCGTCCGGCGTGATGTTGGTCGAGTAGACGGTGCCGAACGGCGTGGGCACGGCCAGCCCGCCGGCAAAGGCATCGCCGCCCGGGACGGTGTGACAGGCGATGCAGTTGCCCACTGCGGCGAGTTGAGTGCCCCTCGCCACCAGATCCGCGTCGAAGCTGGCCGGGTCAGGCCGCGGGACGGGATCGAAGGACGAGCGCCACGTCAGGGCATAGGCGCCGGCGGCTCCGACCACGATCAGAGCCGGAACGAGGATTCCGAGAGTCCGCCCCAGCGCCATATCGAATCTCCTTGGGAGATAACGGGCCGTTGGCGGCCAAGTTCCTCATCGAACCGGCCCCTGACCCAGGGGAACCATGGCGGGAGTGGCGGCATCGGTTCCCAACCCGCCCAAGAGTTGGGAACCTTCGATCCGCGGCATCAGTTTCGAAAACTCACTCGGGGCCCCGTCAGTCCGGGATCGCCGCCTCAAGGAAGAGACCATGGAGCACGGCCAGAGCCCGGACGACAGAATGGTTCGCGCCGATGTCCTGATCCTCCCGGATCGGCCTGCGATGGCCGGGCCCGGGATCGCCCCGCTCCTCACCCCTGCCCTGGAGGCGCCGACATGAGCCAGGCCACCCGTTCCATGGCCGACGATCCTGGCCCCACGGTCGCGGCCCGTCCCATCGCGCAGCTCCCCCTCGCGATCACCGTCAACGGGGTGGAGCGACGCCTGTCCGTCGAGCCCTGGGTCACGCTCCTCGACCTCCTGCGCGATCACCTCGACCTGTCCGGGACCAAGAAGGGCTGCGACCACGGCCAGTGCGGCGCCTGCACCGTGCTGATCGACGGCCAGCGGATCAACGCCTGCCTCAAGCTCGCCATCACGCTCGACGGCGCGGAGGTCACGACCATCGAGGGCCTGGGCCGGCCCGACGCGCTCCACCCGCTCCAAGCCGCCTTCATCGAGCACGATGCCTTCCAGTGCGGCTACTGCACGCCAGGCCAGATCTGCTCGGCCGTGGGCCTGCTCGCGGAAGGACACGCCACCACGCGCGAGGAGGTCCGCGAGATGATGAGCGGCAATCTCTGCCGCTGCGGCGCCTACACCAACATCGCGGACGCCATCCTCGACGTCATGGGAGGCGACGAATGATCCGCTTCGACTATCACCGGCCCGAGGACCTGGAGGCCGCCCTCCAGGACGGATCGGGCGAACGGACCGCCTACCTCGCCGGCGGCACGAACCTTGTGGACCTCCTCAAGGAGAACGTCGCGCGGCCCCTGCGGATCGTGGACATCAACCGCCTGTCCCTGGGCGGGATCAGCGAGACCGAGGCCGGCGGCCTGCGGCTGGGCGCCCTCGCCACCAACAGCGAGACGGCCTACGACGAACGGGTGCGGAGGCGCTATCCGCTGCTCAGCTCGGCGATCCTGGCGGGGGCGAGCCCGCAGCTCCGCAACGCCGCCACGAACGGCGGCAACCTCAACCAGCGGACACGGTGCTACTACTTCTACGACGTGGCGGCCCCCTGCAACAAGCGCGAGCCCGGCACGGGTTGCGGCGCCATCGGCGGCGTGAACCGCATCCATGCGATCCTGGGCGCGAGCGAGAGCTGCATTGCCACCCACCCGTCCGACATGTGCGTGGCGCTCGCGGCGCTGAAGGCAGAGGTGCGGGTGACGGGACCCGGGGGGCGAGCGGGTCATTCCCTTCGCCGACTACCACCGGCTGCCGGGCGACCAGCCGGAACAGGACAACACCCTCCGGCCGGGCGAGCTGGTGACCGCCATCGACCTCCCGTTCGAGGACTTCTCCGCGAACTACACCTACCTGAAGCTGCGTGACCGCCTGTCCTATGCCTTCGCGCTGGTCTCCGTCGCCGTCGCGCTGCGGCTCGACGGCGGCCGCATCGCAGAGGCCCGCATCGCCCTTGGCGGCGTCGCGCACAAGCCCTGGCGACGCGGGGACGCCGAGGAAGCCCTTCGCGGATCGGTTGCAGACGCCGACGCCTTCTCGCGCGCTGCCGATCTGCTCCTGGACGGGGCGCAGGGCCAGGGCGGGAACGACTTCAAGGTCCCGCTGGCCCGCAAGGCCATCGGGCGCGCCCTGGCCCAGGCGGCTGCTGGCACGCCCCAGTCGCAGACCGACAAACGTATCGCCTGAGAGGAGGACGACCATGCCGGACACTCGCCACGAGCCCATTCGGGCCGGCATCGGCACGCCGCTCTCGCGCGTGGACGGGGTTGCCAAGGTCACGGGCGAGGCCCGCTACGCCGCCGAACGTCCGGCGGCCGGGCTCCTCCACGGGGTCGCAGTCTTGGCGCCCATCGCGCGGGGCAGGATCATCGGCTTCGACGAGACCGCCGCCCGCGCCGTGCCTGGGGTCGTCGAGATCCTGACCCATGAGAACCGCCCGGGCACGGCCTGGCGCGACCGCAACTTCAGCGACGAGACGGCGCCTCCGGGCCATCCTTTTCGCGCTCTCGATGATGCGACGATCCACTTCGCGGGCCAGCCCGTCGCTGTCGTGGTCGCCACCACCTTCGAGGCCGCGCGCTTCGCCGCCTCCCTCCTCCGGGTCCGCTGCGAGGAGGAGCCGCACGAGATGGACTTCAACACGGCCCGCGTCGAAGCCTACGATCCGCCGAAGAAGCGCTCGGGCCATCAAGCGATCAAGGCCCGGGGCGACGCGGCCGAGGCCTGGGAGGCCGCGCCGTTCAAGGTCGACGCCGAGTTCCACCTCGCGACCGAGCATCACAACCCCATGGAGATGCACGCGACCACCGTGATCCATGGGCAGGACGGCAGCCTCACCGTCCACGACAAGACGCAGGGCGCGCCCAACGTCCAGAGCTATCTCTGCTCGGTCTTCGGCCTGTCCAGCGACAAGGTCCGCGTGGTCAGCGAATACGTGGGCGGCGGCTTCGGCTCGGGCCTCCGCCCCCAATGGCAGGTCCAGGTCGCCGTCATGGCCGCCCTGAAGCTCGAGCGGTCCGTGCGCGTGGTGATGACGCGCCAGCAGATGTTCACCCATGTCCACCGACCCGAGGCCTGGCAACGGGTGCGCCTGGCCACCGACGACGTGGGACAGCTTCGGGCCATCCGCAACGAGGCCGTGACCGCGACCTCGCGCTTCGAGGACAACCAGGAGAACGTCGTCAACTGGGGCCTCATGGCCTACGCCTGCCCCAATGCCGACGGCGACTACAAGGTGGCCCAACGCGACACCTACACCAGCGGCGACATGCGCGCGCCGGGCGCGGCCACCGGCATGACCCTCTTCGAGATGGCGATGGACGAGATGGCCGAGACGGCCGGGCTCGACCCCCTCGCCTTTCGCCTCCTCAACTACTCCAAGGTGGATGCGATGAGCGGCCTGCCCTACACCTCCAAGGCCTTGCGCGAGGCCTACCGTGCGGGCGCCGAGGCCTTCGGCTGGGAAGGACGGCCCTTTGCGCCCCGGTCCATGAAGGACGGGCACGACCTCGTTGGCCAGGGCATGGCGACCGGGATGTGGGAAGCCGGCTTCCAGAAGACCTCGGCCCGAGCCCGCTTGACCTCCGATGGCCGACTCGAAGTGGCCTCGGCCACCGCCGACATCGGCACCGGCACCTACACGACCATGGTCCTCGTGGCCGCCGACGCCCTGGGGATGGACCCGGCCCGGATCACCGCGAAGCTCGGAGACTCCAACCTGCCCAAGGCACCGGTCGAGGGCGGCTCCACGGCGGCGGCCTCGGTTGGGGCGGCCGTGGACCTCGCCTGCCGCGCCCTGGCGAAGCAACTCCTCAAGGCCGCGCGCAAGGTCGAGGGCGACCCGCTGGGGCGCGCGGGCCTGGACGACGTGGAGCTGAGGGACGGCTGCATCGTCCTCAAGGAGGACCGGTCCAAGTCGGTCGGCTTCACGCAGGCGATGCAGGCCGCCGGTCTCGACGAGGTTGTGGCGGAGGAGACGGCAGGGCCGAGCCTCGGCGGCTCGGTCAGCCAGATGCGCACATCGCGCGCCACGCACTCGGCCGTCTTCGCCGAGGTCCGGGTGGACGAGGAGTTGGGCGTCGTCCGGGTCACGCGGGTGGTCAACGCGGTCGCGGCGGGACGGATCATCAACCCCAAGACCGCGCGCAGCCAGATCCTGGGCGGCGTGGTCATGGGGATCGGCATGGCGCTCCACGAGGAGACCTTCGCCGACCTCCGGCTCGGCCGCTGGATGAACCACAACCTCGCCGAATACCACGTGCCGGCCCATGCCGACGTCGCGGACATCGAGGTGATCTTCGTGGACGAGGTCGACCCGGTCGTGACCCCCCTAGGCGTCAAGGGCCTGGGCGAGATCGGCATCGTCAGCACCGCTGCCGCCGTCGCCAACGCCATCTGGCACGCGACGGGCCAGCGCCATCGCAGCCTGCCCATCACCATCGACAAGCTCATCGCCTGAGCCCGCAGGCGCCGGTCCGCGGATCGGCGCGTCCACGCTTCCGTCGCGATCCCAGCAGAACGGCTCGTTTGCATCTGAGCTCCAGGTCAGCACGCGGGCCTAGGTCAGGGAGACCGGTCCCCTCGCCTGGGCCCCCTCGCAGTCAGGACTCTCGCCATTCCCGCCGTCCGGGCGCTCCTGCCCAGTCCCAGGTCGCCCCAGACGCGGGAGCGCGGACCCTGCCCCGACCGGGCCGGCCCTCAAACCTGCTGCGGCTCTTGACGCCAAGTCGCCGGCGTGACCGTCTTCGAGGACGTCCGCGTCCGAGTCACCACCTCTGGCGTCGCGGCCATGGACCGGTACGAGCCCGAGAGCGCGCGCCAGACGGAGCCCGGCTCCGGAGACCCGATCCGGAGACCGGTGGCCCAAGCGGCACCCCTCCCATCGCCAAGGGCAGCCCGTGGCACGGCGGCTGGACCCGGTCATTCCGGCTCTCTTCCCTAGCTCGATTCCCGAGCGGCAGGGCCTAGGTCAGGCCGATCCCAGCCCCAGGAGGAGCCATGGACGGATCAACATCCCCCTCGCGACCGGAGCCGGAGACGCCCCAGGACCGCTCGATCTCGGTCCTGGTGACCCGGGCCGTGCCGGAAGGCCAGCAGGAGGCACTCGAGCGCGAGGTGGAGACCATCCTCGACACCGCCCGCGACGAGCCGGGGCACCTGGGCTCCGTGGTCCTGCGCGGGCGCGAGGGCGACAAGCCGCAGCTCAACGCGGTGCTGCGCTTCACCGACGAGGCGGCCTGGACCCGCTGGCAGGCCGGCCCCCACCACCAGCAACTCCTGGAGAGGAAAGCGGCCCGCACGGGCGCCCCTGCCGAGGTCCGGCTCGCGCAGGGCATCGAGGGCTGGTTCGACCTGCCCGGCCAGTCCGGCGGCCGCGCCCCGCCCAAGTGGCGCATGGCGGCCGTGACCTGGATCACGATCCTGCCGGTGCTCCTGGCCGTGTCCTACGCGCTCAAGCCGCTGGTCGACGACTGGCCCCAGTGGGCGCGGTTGGGGGTGAGCACGCTCATCACCGTGCCGCTGATGACCTGGGTCGCCATGCCGGCGGCCACGCACCTGTTCCGCCGCTGGCTCTATCCGGATGGCAAGCCCCAAGGGGAGACCCAAGCCGGCTGACGCGGGTCTGGATTACGTCTTGCCGGACCCGGGCTCCGAGAGCCCCCGGTGGATCTGCGCGGCCAGGGGCGCGGGCGTCACGTCCGCCACGCCGGCCATGACCTTGTTCCTGAGCGTCGGCACCACCTTGTGCGTGTCGGCCATCAGCGCCTCGTAGGCCGCCTTGGCCACCACGTCGGGGTCGTCCTTGCTCTGCGTGGCACCCGCCCGGGTGTCGTCCATGTCGGCGCGGTGGAAGAAGCCCGTGTCGGTGACGCCCGGCATCAGCACCATGACGGCGACGTCGGTGTCCTTGAGCTCGTTCCGCGGCGCCTCGCCGAACCAGCGCAGGAACACCTTGGTGCCGCCATAGACCGCCCCGAAGGGGTCGGGCATCGTCGCGGCGATGGACGACGTGAAGAGGAGCTTGCCCTCGTTGCGCGCCACCATGCCCTTCAGCACCAGCTTGATGAGCTGCACTGCGCCCCGGACGTTCAGGTCGACCATGCGCAGCTCGCGCTGCAGGTCGGTCTCGACGAAGGCGTTGCCCAGGCCCACCCCGGCATTGACGCAAAGCACGTCCACTGGGCGGCCCCGAAGCGCGCCGTAGAGGCTGTTCACGCCTTCCTCGGTCGCGAGGTCGCCCGCATGGGTCTCCAACTTCGCGCCCCCCGCCGCAAGGCAGGCGGCGGCCTGCTCGAGGTGGTGGGCGTCCTCGGCGGCGATCAGGATGTCGTAGCCGTTGCTGGCGAACTGCTGGGCCAGCGAATAGCCGATGCCGTTCGAGCCGCCGGTGACGACGGGCAGGGGTCTCGTTCCATATTGGGGCATGACGCTGTCCGGGGCCTGGGTCGCCCTTGAATCCCGCCCGGACGCATCGGTTCCGACGGCCCGCTCAGAGCAGTTCCTCGATGCGGATGGGGAGCCTGCGGATGCGACGGCTGGTGGCGTGCCAAACCGCATTGGCGATGGCGGCGTTCATGCCGACGATGCCGATCTCGCCGACGCCCTGGATGCCCAGCGGGTTCACCCGATCGTCCGTCTCGGGGACCATGACGACCTCGACCTTACACGTCGGCGTTCACCGGGACGGGATACTCGGACAGGTTGTCGTTGACATAGCGGGCGTGGGCGAGGTCGATCTCGGTCCTCTCCTCCAGCGCGGCGCCGAGGCCCCAGATCATGCCGCCCATGTACTGGCTGAGCGCGGTCAGCGGGTTGACGATGGTCCCTGCCGCGAAGGCGCCGGCCATGCGGAGCACCCGGATCTCGCAGGTCAGGCGGTGGACGCGCACCTCGACGAACTGCGCCCCATAGGCGTAGGCGTGGATGTCCTGGCGCTGGTGGCCGCGCAGCATGGCGAGCTTGCCGGAGTAGAGCTTGTCCACGCTCTCGGGCGGCAGCCCCTCCGGGACGTGCTCGGCGTGGATCTCGACGGCGCCCCCCGTGACGCGGCGGACAGCATCCTCCAGCGGCTCGTTCGGACCGAAGAGCGCCCCGAGACGACCATTGGTCAGGCGGAGCGCCTCGGCCTTCTGCCCGGCGAGCGGCCCATTGCTCGCGACCGCCGCGTCGGCAAGGCGACGGATCACGGCGTTGCAGGCCCAGGTCACGGCATGGGTGATGGTGGCCGTGTGGCGCGACCCCGCCGCGAGCGAGGCCGGGGGCGGCGTGCTGTCGTCCATTCGCACCTCGACCCGGTGGATCGACAGACCCAGCCGGTCGGCGGCGGTGATGGCGACCACGGTGTAGGCCCCGGTCACGATGTCGTGTCCGGCGAGCGACACGGTCGCATGCCCGTCCGCGCGGAGCGAGACCCGCGCGGCGGTCGAGGCGATGTTGGACGGATAGGCTGCGGTCGCGCAGCCCTAGCCGACCAGCCAATCGCCGTCCCGCATCGTCCCGGGCTGTGCTGGCCGCCCCGCCCAGCCGAAGCGTGCGGTGCCCTGGTCGAGGCACTCGACCAGATGGCGGCTGGAGACGGCGTGCCGTCCACAGGGTCCGTCTGCGTGTCGTTGATCCGCCGCAGCTCGATGGGGTCGATCCCGAGCTTCACGGCCAGCTCGCCCATCGCGCTTTCCAGCGCGAACAGGTAGGGCGTGCCGGGCGGCGCCCGCATGAAGCCCGGCGTATTGCGGTCGGCATTGGCGAGGTTGACCCGCGTCTGGATGTTCGGGACCGCATGGACCCGCGTCGTCGTCTCGGTGCCCGAGACATTGTACTGGCTCGGGCGACCCGTGAGCTCCCACCCTTCGTGCCGCAGCGCCGTGAGCTTGCCGTCCCGCGACGCACCAAGCTGGATATGGTGGCGCATCTCGGGCCGGTAGGTCGCGATGGTGAAGCCTTGGTCGCGCGTGGCCACCAACTTGACCGAGCCGCCGGGCCGCCATCGCGATCCAGGCCGTCCGCGCCGTCGCGTTGCCCTTGGACCCGAAGGCCCCGCCGACAAAGCGGGAGATCACGCGGACATCGGCCAGGTCCACCCCGATCTGGTTCACGACGTTGCCGGGCAGGCCATGGGCGAACTGGCTCGGCTTCCAGATGGTGAGCTGGTCGCCGTTCCACTCGGCGGTGGTGGTGAAGAGCTCGATGGGGTTGTGGTGCTGGTGGGCGTCTCGTAGCGCTCGTCCACCGTGACCTCGGCGCGGGCCAGGGCGCTGGCGACGTCGCCCACGTCGTAGTCCTCATGCTCGCCGGGCTCGCGCCGCTCCTCGTCGACGCCCGGGCAGTCGAAGGTGGCCGAATGCACCTCCCGCTCGAAGTGGACGCGGACGCGGAAGGCGGCGTCGCGGGCGACCTCGTAGCTGTCGGCGAGCACGATCCCGATGATTCGGCCGTCGTGCCAGACGCGGTCGTCCTGCATCGTCGTCGTGGTCTCGCCCCCCGACTGCTGCTCGGGCACCTTGGCCTCGTCGCCCACGTTCTCGTGCGTGAGGATGTCGAGCACGTCGGGCAGAGCCTGGGCCTCCTCCAAGTCGAAGCCCTTGATCCGGCCCTTCGCGATGGCGCTGGTAAGGAGAAAGGCCGAGGTCGGGTTCTTGACGTCCTCATCCGAGGGATAGAGCGCGCGGCCCGTGACCTTGGCGCGGCCGTCGATGCGGGGGGTGGGCTGGCCGATGCGCGTGGTCATGGCGCGACCTCTTTGACCTTCACCTCCAGGAGGGCGCGAACCAGCGTGCGGCGGCCCAGCTCCACCTTGTAGGCGTTCTCCCCATGCGTGACGGCTTCGGCCAGCGCCGCCTCGGCCGCCTCGCGCGCGCGGGCCTCGTCGAGGACCTGTCCAGCCAGCGCCCCCTCGGCCTCGTGCGAACGCCAGGGCTTCGCGGGCAGCCCGCCCAGGCCGATGCGCGCTGTCACGACATTGTCGCCGTCCATCTCCAGCGCCACCGCCGCCGAGGCGAGCGCGAAGTCATAGGACGCCCGGTCACGCACCTTCACGTAGGCCGAGCGGCGGGTCCACGGCCCGGCCGGCACCCAGTGATGAGGTCGCCGGGGGCAAGCGTGGTCTCGATGTGCGGCGCGTCGCCGGACGGGCGGTGCAGATTCTCGAAGGGCAGGGTCCGCTCCGATCCATCGGTGCCCCGGACCGTAACCTCCGCCCTGAGCGTCACCAGCGCGATGGCGAAGTCGCCGGAATAGTTGGCGATGCAGCGCTCGCTGGTCCCCAGCACGGCGAGCCGGCGGTTGCGGCACTCCAGCACCGCGCAGCCGCTGCCGGTCTCGCGCTTGTTGCAGGCGGCGCACTGCCGGTCGCGGAAGTAGTGGCACCGCGTCCGCTGGAGCACGTTGCCCGCCAGCGTCGCCATGTTCCGCAACTGCGGGCTCGCGGCCTACCAGAGCGCGTCGGCGATCATCGGATAGTCGCGCCTGATGCCCGCGTCCTCGGTCGCCTGCACCATCGTCACCGCAGCGCCGAGCCAGAGGCCTCACCCGTACGGCTCGATCCGCCCATGCTCCTGCCGCAGGACCGAGATGTCGATGAGCCGCTCGGGCCGCATCACATCGAGCTTCATGAAGTCGAGGAGCGTCGTCCCGCCCGCGATGTACTGGGTCGAGGCCCGGATCTGGGCATCGGCCGGCGGCTGACCCGAGGCGAGCCTCAACGCCTCGTCGGTGTCCCCGGCGCGGTCAAGGGAGAAGGCACGCATTCAGGCCTCCATCTGCGGCTTGGCCCGAAGCACGGCCTTGACGATGTTGGGATAGGCAGCGCAACGGCACAGGTTACCGCTCATGTATTCGCGGACCTCGTCCTCGGAGCCCGCATGGCCCTCCTGGGCGCAGGCGATGGCCGACAGGATCTGCCCCGGCGTGCAGTAGCCGCACTGACTGATAGCCGTCGCACTCGACGAGGGCTTGCTGCATGGGGTGGAGCGGCCCGGTTTCGGCCGCGAGGCCCTCGATGGTCGTGATCTCGCCGTCGGCCAGGGCTGCGAGGACGAAGCAGGACAGCACCCGCTGCCCGTCGATCAGGAGCATGCAGGCGCCGCACTGGCCCTGGTCGCAGCCCTTCTTGGCCCGGTCAGCCCAGGTCGCTCGCGCAGCGCGTCGAGCAGCACGGTCCGGGGGATCGACCGACCGGCGATGCTCGTGGCCGTTCACGCGGAAGGTGATGTTCATGAGCGGCTCCACAGCCCGGCATCCGTAGGATGGGCTTCGCGGTGCGCCCGGCGTCGCTGTCGTCGATGGCCTGGTTGACCTCCGCGAAGTCGTAGAACCGCACGAGCTTCTCGACCGGAAAGCGGCCCTGCCGGTGCAGCTCCATGAGGCTTTCGAGGAACATGGGCGTCTGACCGCCCCCGCCCATGACGCCAATGATGCGTTTGCCATGCATCAGCACGTCCGGATGGTTGGCGCTGATCTCGGCCGTCATCTTGGCCCCGCCGACCATGGCGCAGGTGTCGCGGATGCCCAGCGCCGCGATGCCCTCGCCCACGAGGTTCGAGCCATCCGTCGCCTCGATAGCGTAGTCGAGCCGGTCACCGCAGAGCTCCTTGAGCCCGGCCACCGTGTCGGCCCCGTGCTCCAGCGTGTTTGTCGCGCCAAGCTCGCGGGCGAGAGCCAGCCGCTCTGGCACGTTGTCGACGGCGATGATGTGCGTGGCCCCGGTCAGGCGCGCGGCCATGACGGCGGCGAGGCACACGTTCCTCGCCCCGAAGATCGCGACCGCGCTGCCCGGCAGGGGCCGAAGCTCGTTCAGGATGGTTCCCGCGCCGGTCGAGATGCTGCATCCGAACGGGCCGGTCAGGTCGGGATCGACCCCCTCGGGCACGCGGGCGAGTGGGCGTTCCAGGGCCACCGCGTGCGCCGCCCAGGAGGACTGCTGGAAGAAGCGCGCCGCCAGCCCCTCGCCGCCCAGCCGCCGCATCCCGCCCGAGCCGTCGAGCCGGTGGCCGCCGAAGGTGAGCACCTGCCCCTTCTCGCAGTAGCACGGCTTGCCCCTGCGGCAGGAGCGGCACTCCCCGCATTAGGGAAAGCCGATCATCACCCGGTCGCCGGGCCCGAAGCCTTTCACCTCGCGCCCGACGGCCTCGACGACCCCGGCCCCCTCGTGGCCCCGCGCGCCCGGCGTGGGGTAAGGCTCCAGCCCGTGGATGCAGCCGCGGTCGGTGCCGCAGACGCCGCAGCTCGCGATCCGCACCAGAACCTCGCCCTCGCGCGGGCCGTCGAGCTCCACCCCCTCCAGCTGGATGCTGCGGCGGGTGATCGTCCCGTCCGCTTTCTCCATCACCGCTGCCGTGATCCGCATTCCCCGGTCCTTCCCGAAGGTACGGGACCGGCCTCCAGCCATCGCGTCCAGCGGGTCCTAGCGGCGCATGACGGGCGGTGTTCCAAGCCATCCGGGTTTCGGCGTGGCGATCAGCGGAATGGCGCAGGACTCACCTCCGAGCGGAACCCTGGGCCCGCTCGCGGTTTTCAGACCTGACCGGCGCGGTCGCGCGGCGCGCGGCCCTCCGACTCCCCTGACAAGGATCAGACCATGGACTCCGACAACGACGACCACCGGCTGTCGCGCCGGTCGGTGATGGGCGGCGCGGCCGCAGGGCTTGCCGCGGTCGCAGCCGCCACAGGCGCGGCACGGGCGCAGGACGCGGCCCAGGAGACCACGCCGGCCACGACCCCGCCGCCCCAGGCCGCGCCCGGCAACTCGGTCACGCGCTACCCGGCGCCCCCTTCCCCGAGCAGACCCAGGAGTGGCCGGGGCTCACGAGCAAGATGGACCCGAAGCCCGACCGCGGCGAGCAGACCTACAAGGGCTCGGGGCGCTTGGCGGGGCGGAAGGCCCTCATCACCGGGGGCGACAGCGGCATCGGTCGCGCCGCCGCCATCGCCTTCGCCCGCGAGGGCGCGGACGTGGCCTTCGGCTTCCTCCCCGAGGAGCAGCCCGACGCCGATGAGGTCATCCAGCTCATCGAAGCCGAGGGCCGCAAGGCCGTGCCGCTCGCCGGCGACATCCGGGACGAGGCGTTCTGCCAGCAGATGGTCGCGCAGGCGGTCGAGCAGTTGGGCGGGCTCGACATCCTGGTGAACAACGCCGCGCGGCAGACGGCGCAGAAGACGCTGCAGGACATCACCACCGAGCAGTTCGACCGCACCTTCAAGACCAACGTTTACGCCCCCTTCTGGATCACCAAGGCGGCCTTGCCGCACCTCCAAGCCGGGGCGGCGATCGTCTTCACGACCTCCGAGCAGGCCTACGACCCGTCCGAGACGATCATGGACTACGCCCAGACCAAGGCGTGCCTGGCGAACTTCACCAAGTCCCTGGCCAAGTCGCTCGCCAAGCAGGGCATCCGCGTGAATGGCGTGGCGCCGGGGCCGTTCTGGACGCCGCTTCAGCCCACGGGCGGGCAACTCCCGGACAAGCTCCCGCAGTTCGGTGCCGACACCCCCATGGGCCGCCCCGGCCAGCCCGCCGAGATTGCCCCCGTCTACGTCCTCCTCGCCTCGAACGAGCTGAGTTACGGGACGGGGCAGATCTTCGGCGAGAACGGCGGAAAGGGCGTCCCGGGCTGACACTCCCGCGCAGGGTGCCCTTTCTTGTCGCTCTTAGGTCGCCGAGAGGCTGCCAGGGCCGTTCTGCAAGGCGCGCCGCATGGCCCATGCGGCGCGCTTCGCGGTCAGTCGGCCTCCGTGTCCTTACGGGGGCTGCAGCGCGACCCAGCTATGCCGGCCAGAGCCGGCTCTGTTGAGCAATTCGGCGTAAGAGCGAGCTGCCCCTGACCCCCGTCGGCTTTATGCAACGCGCTTGGTCTCGGGGGTGCCGAGGGCGGTGAAGCGGTTGAGAAGGGCGGCACGGATCTGAAGCTCGGCGGTTTGGCGGCTGGGGG
>NZ_KK088568.1 GCF_000600335.2 Rubellimicrobium mesophilum DSM 19309
GACACGCTGGACCCGGAGCGGTTCAAGCGACTCACCCGCTGGGGGCGGCTCGACCAGGTGCTGCGCGGGATCGAGGCGGCGAAGGCGGCGGGGCTGCGGGTCAAGATCAACGCCGTCGCGCTGAAGGGCGAGACGGAGGAGGAGATGTTCGACCTCCTCGGCTGGTGCGCGGATCACGGGCACGACCTGACCTTTATCGAGGTCATGCCGATGGGCGACATCGGCAACGAGATGCGGCTGGATCAGTTCTGGTCGCTGCGCGACCTGCGCCGGCGGATCGAGGAGCGGTTCACGCTCACCGACCTGACGGATCGGACCGGGGGGCCGGCGCGCTATGCGCGGGTCGAGGAGACGGGCCAGAGGATCGGCTTCATCACGCCGCTCTCCCACAACTTCTGCGAGAGCTGCAACCGCGTGCGGCTGACCTGCACCGGGCAGCTTCATACCTGTCTGGGGCAGGAAGGGTCGTCGGACCTGCGGGCGGCCTTGCGGGCCTCGGAGGACGATGCGCTGCTGGACGACGCGATCCGGGCGGCGATTCGGCTCAAGCCCAAGGGGCACGACTTCGACTACTCGCGCGGGGTGGCGGGCAAGATCAGCCGCCACATGAGCCACACCGGGGGATGACGCCCAAGGGGGCGCGACGGCCGACGCTCCTCCTGAGGGCGGTGCTGGGGCTTGAGCGGGTGGCGCCCGCCCTGCCCCGCTGGCTCGCGGCGCGGGCGCATCGGCGGCAGGGGGCGGAGGCGGGCCGGTTTCCCGAGAGGCTCGGGCGGGCGTCGGAAGCGCGGCCCGGAGGGCGGCTCATCTGGGTCCATGCGGCCTCGGTGGGCGAGGTCGTGGCGGCGCGGGACCTTGCGCGGGACCTCGCGGCGGAGACGGGGGCGAGCCTGCTGTTCACGACCACGACGCAGGGTGGCGCGGGGGCGGTGCCGAAACAGGCGCTGCACCAGTTCGCGCCGGTGGACACGCCGGGGGCGGTCGCGGGGTTCCTCGACCACTGGTGGCCGGACCTGGGGATATTCGTGGAGGCGGATGTCTGGCCTCGGCTCGTGCTGGAGGCCACGCGACGCGGCGTGCCGCTGGCGCTGGTGAACGCGCGGGCCTCGCGGACGAGGACGAGGCTGCCGGGGAGCTTGGGGGCGCTGCTGTCGCGGTTCGCGGTGGTGACGGCGCAGGACGAATCCGTGCGGGGGGAGTTGAAGAGGCTGGGGCTGGCCTGCGTGGAGGCGGTGGGGGACCTGCGGGCCTCGGCCGAGCCGCCGCCGGCCGATTGCGCGATGCTGGAGGCGCTGCGGGGAGAGATCGGCGGACGGCCGGTCTGGGCCGCCGTGTCGACTCATCCAGGCGACGAGGTGGAGGTGCTGGAGGCGCATCGCGCGGCGCGGGGGCGGCATCCGGGGCTCCTGCTGCTCTGGGCGCCGCGTCATCCGGCGAGGAGAGCCGACATCGTGCGGGCGGTCGAGGGCGCGGGCCTGCGGGTGGCACGGCGGAGCCGGGGGGAGCCGGTGTCGGGCGGGACGGACGTGCTGGTGCTCGACACGCTGGGCGAGACCGGGCTGGTGTTCCGGCTGGCGCCGCTGAGCTTTCTTGGCGGGAGCTTCGGGCCCGAGGGGGGGCACAACCCTTGGGAGCCGGCCAGCTTGGGGAGCGCGCTGCTGTCGGGGCCGAGGGTGGCGAACCACCGGCAGAGCTTCGCGCGGCTGGAGGGGGCCGGGGCGGCGCGGATCGTTGAGGACGGGGCGGAGCTGGGGGCCGCCGTGGCCGGGCTCCTCGGGACGGCGAAGCTGGACGGGATGCGCGAGGCGGGTCGGCGGGCGGCGGCCGAGGGGAGCGGGGTGCGGGCACGGACATTGGAGCTCTTGCGGCCGCTCCTTGCGGCCCGGGCGGCGGGGGCCTAGGGCAAGGGCATGGTCGTCCGCCCCAAGGCCGTGATCCTCAACGACACCTCCTCGCGGTATCACCATGGGTGCAGCCGGGTGATGCGCCTGCTGCTGCGCGGGCTGGACGAGGCCGGGATCGAGGTCGCGGCGCGGAGCCCGGCGCGGGCGGACTGGGCGCGGGACGAAGGGGTCCTCGCGGCGCTTCGGGGCGCGCAGGTGGTCGTCATCAACGGCGAGGGGACGCTGCACGACGGGGCGCCTTTGGGGGCGCGGCTGCTGTCGGTGCTGGACCATCCCGACGCGGCGGGGAAGCCGGTGGCTCTGGTCAACGCGCTCTGGCAGGACAACCCGCCGGAGTGGGACGGATGGCTCTCGCGGCTGGCGCTGGCCTCGGCGCGAGACAGCGGGTCGGCCGAGGCGTTCCGGCGGGTGCGGGGACAGGGGCGCTGGGGGCCGGACCTGTCGATGTCGGCTCCGGCGGAGGTCGCGGCGGTCTCGCGGCAGGGGCTGGTGGTCGGGGACTCGGTGCGGTTCGAGGCGCGGCGGGCGCTCGCGCAAGCGGCTCAGAGGCTCGGGGCCTGCTATGTGCCGACCAAGACGCTCAAGGGACGGGTTTGGGACGTCGGTCCGGCGCGGTCGCTGCTTTGGCGGGCCTATAATGGCGTCTGGACGGGGCGCGTGCCGGAGTTCGAGATGCCGCGCGACGAAGGGGCGTATCTGGCGCGCCTCGCACGGGCGGAGGGGCACGTCACGGGGCGGTTCCATGCGGTGTGCCTGTCGATGCTGACGGGGACGCCGGTGCTGGCGCTGGCCTCGCGGACCTCGAAGATCGAGCGGCTGCTCAAGGATGCGGGGCTGGGGGACTCGCGGCTGATCTCGGTGGAGGCGTTGGAGCGGCTCACGGCGAAGGAGGCGGCGCGGCCCTTCTCCAAGGGGGAGAAGAAGGCGGTCGCCGAGTTCCTGACGCAGGGTCGGACTGAGGCGAAGCGGCTCTTCGCGGACATCCGGGGGCTCTGTGGGTGAACCGGGCGGGGTTCCTTTGGGCGAGACTCTTGGGCGACGAGGCAGCGCTCATGCGGCTCTCGGACTCGCCCGAGGCGCTGTTCGCGGAACTGGAGGGGCGGCGCGTGGCGCTGGTGGGCAACGCGCGGTCGCTGGCGGAGCGGGCCGAGGGGGCGGAGATCGACGGGGCGGAGCTCGTGATCCGGCTGAACGCGGCGCCCCTGCCCTCGCCCGTCTCGCACGGCACGCGGACGGACTGGATGGCCGTGTCGGTGCCGGTGGAGGACGGCGTCATCGAGGAGCGCAGGCCCCGGCGGGTGCTCTGGATGACGCCCAAGCGGAAGCGGCTGCCATGGCGGATCGCGCGGCGGCCGGGGTTCGCGCTGGCGCCGGCGGAGTGGAACGCGCGGCTCGCGGCGGAGCTGGGGGCGCGGCCGACGACGGGGGCGATGGTGATCGACCTGCTCGCGCGGTCGGGCGCGCGGGGGGTGCGGCTGCACGGCTTCGACTTCTTCGCGTCGCTGTCGCTCTCGGGCGGGCGGACGGCGAAGGACGTGCCGCACGACTTCGGGGCGGAAAAGGCGTGGGTGGAGCGTCTGGCGGAGCGGGACGGACGGTTCGTGCTGTAGGGCAGGCGCTTGAGGGCGGCCTTGAATCGGGTCGCGGCGCCTGGGCGGCGGGCGCAGCTTCCCCTACCCCGCCGGGCGGCGACCCAGGGACAGGATCACCATGGCCGAGAAAGATTGAGAAACCGTTAACAGCCTCGAAAAAGGTCGCGAGGTGCTGCGCGAGTCCCAGCGCCGGGCGCGTGGTGCGTGCCCGGCGGCGGAAGCGGTTGCGACGTCACGACGCCAGTGGCATCCGCATCTCGGCCACGCCGGCGAGCCATGAGCAGCCGGCGGGGATCGCCTCGTCGTTGAAGTCGTATTCGGGGTGGTGGACCGCCGCCGTGTCGCCGTTGCCCACGAGGATGTAGGCTCCGGGGCGGGACTCGAGCATGTAGGCGAAGTCCTCGCCGCCCATGACCAGCGGGGCCTCGTCGCAGGAGCCCGAGACGGCCGTGGCGACCTCGCGGGCGAAGTCGGTCTGGGCCTCGTGGTTGGCCATCACGGGATAGCCGCGGTGGTAGGCGATCCGGGCGGTCGCGCCGTAGGCCATGCAGGTCGCCTCGGCGATGGCCTTGAGGCGCGTCTCGGCGAGGTCGCGTAGCTCCTTGGACATGGTGCGGACGGTGCCCCTGAGCGTGACCCGCGAGGGGATCACGTTGAACGCCTTGGACGAGGACTCCACGGACGTGACCGACACGACGATCTGGCTCACCGGGTCGGCGTTGCGGCTCACGATGCTCTGGAGCGCAAGGACGACGTGGGAGGCCGTCACCGTGGGGTCGATGGTCTCCTGCGGCTTGGCGGCGTGGCCGCCCTTGCCTTCGACGGTGATCTCGAACTGGTCGGTCGACGCGAAGAAGGTGCCGGCGCGGATCGAGAAGCTGCCCACGGGGCGGCCGGGCCAGTTGTGCATCCCGTAGACCTCGGTGACGCGCCATCTGTCCATGAGGCCGTCCGCGACCATCTCGCGCCCGCCGCCGCCGCCCTCCTCGGCGGGCTGGAAGATGACGAGGACGGTGCCGTCGAAGTTGCGCGTCTCGCAGAGGTACTTGGCGGCGCCGAGGAGCATGGCGGTGTGGCCATCGTGGCCGCAGGCGTGCATCGCGCCGGGGGTCTTGGAGGCGTGAGGGAGGCCCGTGGCCTCCATGATCGGGAGCGCGTCCATGTCGGCGCGCAGGCCGATGACCTTGCCGGAGCTGTCCTGACGGCCCTTGATGACGCCCACGACGCCAGTGCGGCCGAGGCCCGTCACCACCTCGTCGCAGCCGAAGGCCCTGAGCTTGTCGGCGACCAGCGCGGAGGTGCGGTGGGTCTCGAAGAGGATCTCGGGGTTCTCGTGGATGTCGCGGCGCCAGGCGGCGATCTCGGGCTGCATCTCGGCGAAGCGGTTCTTGGGGGGCATGGGAGGCACTCCTCTGGTCCTGCCGTTTGTCGCCCGGGGCGCGGCGGGGGGCAAGCCCGGGCGGGGCCACGCCGCCACGTCGCCCCACGCGAGGGGTTGCGGGACGCCGCTTTGGTGGTAGCGTTCGTCGCAATCAGGCCATCAAGGCCCGGACGAGACATAGGAACAGGGAGGTTCCGAATGCCCGAAGGGGCGCCGCCTGTCCTGGACGTCCGGGACCTCAGGGTCGTGTTCCGCACCCGGGTGGGCGACATCCACGCCGTGAACGACGTCTCCTTCAGCTTGCGCGCGGGGGAGCTTCTGGGCGTGGTGGGCGAGTCCGGGTCGGGCAAGTCCGTGACGATGATGTCGCTCCTCGGCCTCCTCCCCTCCCCGCCCGCCGTGGTGACCGGCCGGGGCGTGATGTTCGAGGGGAAGGACCTGCTGCGGCTGCCGGACGAGGAGATGCGGACGGTGCGCGGGGGGCGGATCGGCTTCGTGTTCCAGGACCCGATGACCTCCTTGAACCCGGTCTTCACGGTGGGCTTCCAGATCATGGAGCCGCTGCGCAAGCACCTGGGGATGAGCAAGCGGCAGGCGCGGGCTCGGGCGGCGGAGCTGCTGGCGCTGGTGGGCATCCCGGCGGCCTCGGCGCGGCTCGACGACTATCCGCACCAGTTCTCGGGCGGGATGCGGCAGCGGGTGATGATCGCCATCGCGCTGGCCTGCGATCCCAAGGTCCTGATCGCGGACGAGCCCACGACCGCGCTCGACGTGACGATCCAGGCGCAGATCCTGGAGCTCATGTCCGAGCTGCGCGAGAAGCTCGGCATGGCGGTGATCTGGATCACGCATGACCTGGGGGTGATCGCCGGGATCGCGGACCGGGTGATCGTCATGTACGGGGGGCAGGTGGTCGAGCACGCGCCGGCCGAGGACCTGTTCGAGGACCCGCGGCATCCCTACACGCAGGCACTCCTGACCACGGTTCCCAAGGTGCATGGGGAGAGGGCCAGGCGGCTGACGGTGATCCAGGGGCAGCCGCCGATCCTGGGGCCTTCCCGGACTTCTGCACCTTCAAGGACCGCTGCCCCTTCGCCTTCGACGTCTGCCAGCGGCTGAACCCGCAGCGCTACCCGGTGGACGAGGGGCACGATGCGGCCTGCTTCCTGAACGACCCGGGGCTCGCGCCGCAGCGACCGGTGCTGGAGGCTGTGGATGGCTGAGGCGACGCGGCCGCTCGTGCAGGTGCGGGACCTGAGGATGCATTTCCCGATCTACGCGGGGCTGCTGCGCCGGCGCGTGGGGGCCGTGAAGGCGGTGGACGGGGTGAGCTTCGACATCCTGCCCGGCGAGACGCTGGGCCTCGTGGGCGAGTCGGGCTGCGGGAAGAGCACCACGGGGCGGGCGGTGCTTCGGCTCTACGACATCACCGAGGGAAGCATCCGGATCGAGGGGACCGAGATCGGGCATATGTCGCAGAGCCAGCTCCGGCCTCTGCGGCCCAGGATGCAGATGGTGTTCCAGGACCCGCAGGCCTCGCTCGACGCGCGCATGACGGTCGAGGCGATCATCCGGGAGCCACTGGACGAGCACACGCGCCTGTCGTCGCGCGAGAAGCGCGAGAAGGTGCTGGAGCTGATGGACGCGGTGGGGCTGAACCGCCGCTTCGCCTCGCGATATCCCCATGCCTTCTCGGGCGGGCAACGGCAGCGGATCGGGATCGCGCGGGCCTTGGCGCTGAACCCGAAGTTCGTCGTCTGCGACGAGCCCATCGCCGCGCTCGACGTGTCGATCCAGGCGCAGGTGGTGAACCTGCTCGAGGACCTGCAGGCGAAGTTCGGGCTGACCTATCTCTTCATCAGCCACGACCTGAGCATGGTGCGGCACATCGCGACGCGGGTGGCGGTGATGTACCTGGGCCGGATCGTGGAGATGCAGGACCGCGAGAGGCTCTATGCCGATCCCCTGCATCCCTACACGCGGGCGCTCCTGTCGGCGGTGAACGAGCCCGACCCGGCCCTCGCCCGGAGCCGCGGGCGAATCGTGCTGAGGGGCGACGTGCCCTCGCCCGCCAATCCGCCCAGGGGCTGCAACTTCTGCACGCGCTGCCCGGAGGTGATGCCGGTCTGCCGCGACATCGACCCCGAGACGCGCCAGGTGGCGCCGGGCCGCTGGGTGGCCTGCCACCTCCACGACCCCGCGATAATGGGCCGGGAGCGAACCCGGCCCCCCGAGGCCGCGAGCATGAAGGGACCGGGATCCAACCCGGGCCCGGACCCAACACCAGCAAGGAGCGTGACATGAGACTCAAGACGGCTCTGATGGGTGCGGCCGCCGTGGGGCTGGCGCTGGCCAGCCAGGCCTCGGCCCAGACGCGGGGCGAGGACGGCGCCCTCAACCTGCTGTTCTGGCAGGCGGTCTCGACCCTGAACCCCTACCTGTCGCAGGGGACCAAGGACGTGACGGCGGCCTCGATCGTGCTGGAGCCGCTCGCCCGCTATGACCAGGACGGGAACATGGTGCCGATCCTGGCCACCGAGATCCCGACGCTGGAGAACGGCGGCGTCAGCGAGGACCTGACCACGGTCACCTGGAAGCTGAACCCCGACATCCAGTGGTCGGACGGGACGCCCTTCACGGCGGCGGACGTGGTGTTCTCGTGGCAGTACTGCACGACCGAGGGGACCGGGTGCGCGCAGGCCTCGAACTTCGAGGGCGTGACCGCCGTCGAGGCGGTGGACGACCACACCGTCAGGATCACCTTCGGGGCCCCGACCCCCTTCCCCTACCAGCCCTTCGTGGGCCAGCAGTCCCCGGTCATCCAGGCCGCCCAGTTCAAGGACTGCGCCGGCGCCAACGCGGCGACCTGCACCGAGCAGAACTCCATGCCGGTCGGCACCGGGCCGTTCCGCGTGACGCAGTTCCTGCCGAACGACGTGGTGACCTTCGAGGCCAACCCCAACTACCGCGACGCGGCCAAGCCCGCCTTCGCGAGCGTGACGCTCAAGGGCGGCGGCGACGCGACCGGGGGCGGCGCGGGCCGTGTTCGAGACGGGCGAGACGGACTACGCCTGGAACCTCCAGGTCGCGCCCGACGTGCTGGCGCCGATGCAGGACGCCGGGAACGGCCAGCTCCTCGTAGCCTTCGGGTCGAACGTGGAGCGCATCGAGGCCAACCTCACCGATCCCTCGCCCGACCTGCCGGAGGGCGAGCGTTCCACCGTCGCGCACCCGCATCCGTTCCTGTCGGACCCGAGGGTGCGCGAGGCGCTGTCCATCGCCATCGACCGGCAGACGCTGGTGGACGTGGGCTACGGCGACGCGGGGACCGTGACCTGCAACCTCGTCCCGGCCCCGGCGGCCTATGCGAGCGACAACACCGCCTGCCTCCAATACGACCCGGAGCGGGCCAAGTCGCTCCTCGACGAGGCGGGCTGGACGGACACGGACGGGGACGGCATCCGCGACAAGGACGGGCAGCCGCTCTCGATCCTGTTCCAGACCTCGACGAACCCGGTGCGGCAGGACTTCCAGGCGCTCATCAAGCAGTTCTGGGACGAGATCGGCGTGACGACGGAACTGCGGAACATCGACGCTGCGGTCTACTTCGGCGGCGACGCCGGGTCCCCCGACACCATCGAGAAGTTCTACGCCGACGTGGAGATGTACGCGAACGAGTTCCCCGGCACCGACCCGCAGGCCTATCTGGCGCAGTACACCTGCGACAAGATCCCCTCGCCCGAGACCCAGTGGCAAGGCCAGAACATCAACCGCTATTGCGATCCGGCCTACGAGGAGCTGCTGGCCAAGCTCACCCAGACGGGCGACCCGACCGAGCGGGGCACCATCGCCAAGCAGCTCAACGACATGCTGACCAAGGACAGCAACGTCATCATCCCGCTGCTGCTGCGCGGCCGGGTGTCCGGCTCGTCCAACTCGCTCCAGGGCGTGGTGATGAACGCCTGGGACTCGGAGCTCTGGAACATCGCGGACTGGACCCGCGCGGACGGCTGACGTCCGCCTGAGCGCGTCATCGGGGGCGGTGCCACGCGCGCCGCCTCCTCCCATAAGCGGGGACCTGGGGACCCATGCTCACCTACACGATCCGCCGCCTCCTCCTCGCGATCCCGACGCTCCTGTTCATTGCGCTGGTGGTGTTCCTGCTGCTGGACCTCGCGCCCGGCGACCCGCTCGCGGACCAGCCGCTGACGATCCCGCCCGAGGTGCGCGAGGAGATGCGGCGGGCGCTGGGGCTGGACCAGCCGGCCTACGTGCGGTTCGGGCTCTGGCTGTACCAGTTCTTCGTGGTCGAGCCGAAGGTGCTGATCGACCACATCTTCGGGACCAGTCTCGCGGCGGGAGACGCGCGGGTGATCTCCTGGCAGTTCAAGCTGCCGGTGATGGACGTGATCGTCCAGCGGATGCCGCAGACGCTCTGGGTCGTGGGCTCGGCCTACGTCATCGGGGTGCTGATCGCGGTGCCCATCGGGATCGTCTCGGCGGTGCGGCAGTATTCGATCCTGGACCAGATCGGGACCTTCATCTCGATGGTGGGATTCTCGGTGCCGACCTTCTTCACCGGGGTCTTGCTGATCGTGATCTTCTCGGTCCAGCTCGGCTGGTTCCCCTCGATCTACGACACGCAGCTCGTGGTCGACGACTGGCATTCCTTCCTGATGCAGCTTCGGCAAATGGCGATGCCCGTGTTCGTGCTGGCGCTGTTCAACGCGGCGCAGATCAGCCGCTACATGCGGGCCTCGATGCTCGACAACCTGACGCAGGACTACGTGCGGACCGCGCGGGCCAAGGGGATGGACGAGCGGGTCGTCGTGCTGCGGCACGTGCTGCGCAACTCCATGATCCCGGTCGTGACGGTGGTCGCGCTGGGGGTGCCGACGGTGTTCGGCGGCGCCATCATCACCGAGCAGGTGTTCAAGGTGAACGGGCTCGGGCAGCTCCTCATCACGGCGATCCACGCGAACGACCTGCCGATGGTCCAGACGCTGACCTTCATCTTCGCGGTGCTGATCGTCCTCTTCAACCTGATCGCCGACGTCCTCTACGGGATGCTCGACCCGAGGATCCGCTATGACTGACGCGTTTTCCGAGACCCCAGCCCGGCCGCTGGTGCCCGAGGCGGGCCTGCCCTCGTCCGCCGCCGCGCCGGAGGTCGGGATCGCCCTGCCCGCCCAGAGCCAATGGCGCGACGTCTGGCGGCAGTTCCGCAGCCACAAGGGCGCGGTGACGGGGCTGGCGTTCCTGCTGCTCATCACCCTGTTCTGCGCCATCGGGCCGTGGCTCTGGCCGGTGGACCCGGGCGACCTCGACGTGCGGAACAAGGACGTGCGGCCGATCTACCACGTGATCTGGGACGCGGAGGCCAAGACGACCTGGGCGCATCCGCTGGGGTCGGACCAGCTCGGGCGCGACCAGCTCGCGAGCCTCATCGCCGGGGGGCAGGTGAGCCTGGCCGTGGGGTGGACGGCGATGCTGCTGGCGCTGGTGATCGGGACGCTGGTGGGGGTGCTCGCGGGCTACTTCCGGCGGCTCGACGGGCTCCTCATGCGGTTCACGGACCTGGTGCTGGCGCTGCCGTTGCTGCCGCTGCTCCTCGTGATGATGCTGCTGTTCCGCGATGCCTTGCGGGCGGCCTTCGGGCCGGAGACGGGCATCTTCATCCTGATCGTGTCGGCCATCGGCCTCACGTCCTGGATGCACACGGCGCGGATCGTGCGCGGGGACGTGCTGGCGCTCAAGGAGCGGGAGTTCGTGCTGGCGGCCAAGTCCATCGGCACGCCCGCGCGGCGGATGATCCCGCGGCACATCCTGCCGAACGTGATGTCGCCCATCATGGTGTCCGCGACCCTGGGGCTCGCGGCGGCGATCATCACGGAGTCGGCGCTCTCGTTCCTGGGCCTGGGCTTCCCGAGCGACTTTCCGACCTGGGGGAAGCTGCTGTTCGATTCGACGGACCGGATGGCCGACTTCCCGGAGCGGGTGATCTGGCCGGGGCTCGCCATCTCGCTCACCGTGCTGTCGGTGAACTACATCGGCGACGGGCTGCGGGACGCGCTCGATCCGAGAATTAGGGGGCGGTAGGGCGGAGGACGCAGCTTCCCCTACCCCGCCGGGCGGCGACCCAGGGACAGGGTCACCATGGCAGGTGAAGGTTAAGGTTCGGTTAACGACCGGCAGGAGAGTCGCGACGAGGGTGACAGGTCCGGTCGCGTCGATCCTTCCAGAACGCCGACCGTCCTAGGCGCCCTTGCGGGTCAGGGTCCGGATCTCGTCCCGGTAGCGGAAGCGGAGCGCCGACCAGGTGGCGTCGAGCGCGACCTGGGTCACGGGGAGGAGGTCGTGGGGGACTAGCGCCTCCCACCCCGCGTCGCGCGAGAGGTCGCTGCGGATCGCGCCGGACCTCTTCGGGTAGGCGAGCCAGAGGCGGTTGCTCCGGGCGTAGCGCGGGAGCAGCGCGTCGAGGAGAACGGCCACGTCGACCGAGCGGGCGGCGAAGCCGAGGAGGAGGTCCACGGGGCCGGTCTCGGGCGCGCTCGGGAAAGGCTCGAAGTGCATCAGCGTCTCGGGGCGGCCCATGGCGAGCATGGTGCGGCCGGGCTTCCAGCCGAGCTTGCTCAGGAGCTTGGAGTTCATCGGTGCCCCGGAACGGAAGCGGGGGCCCGAAGGCCCCCGCGTTGTGTCTCAGATCGCGACGACGTCAAGCGGGGGGAAGCCGTTGAAGCAGACCGAGGAGTAGGTCGACGTGTAGGCGCCCGTGTTGCGGATCAGCACCCGGTCGCCGGCCTTGAGCGCCAGCGGCAGGTTCATCGGACGCTTCTCGTAGAGCACGTCGGCGGAGTCGCAGGACGGGCCGGCGACGATGCAGGGGCCTGTGGGCTCGCCGTCGTGGGAAGTCGTGAACTGGTAGCGGATCGCCTCCCCTTCCGTCTCGGCAAGGCCCGAGAACCGGCCGATGGAGAGGTAGACCCAGCGGTGCAGGTCACGGTCGGACTTGCGCGAGGTGAGCACCACCTCGGCCACGATCATGCCCGCCTCGGCCACGAGGCCACGGCCCGGCTCGGCCATGATGCGGGGAATATGGCCGAAACGCTCGGTCACCATGGCCATGACGCCCGCCGCGTAGTCGGTCGGGGCCTGGATCTCCTCGCCGTAGAACGCCGGGAAGCCGCCGCCGATGTTGAGGAGCGTGAGCTCGTGGCCCGCGTCCTTGGCGTCGGCCCAGAGCTGGGCCACGGCGTCGAGCGTGGGGCTCCACATCTCGGCCTTGCGGGTCTGGGAGCCCACATGGAATGAGAAGCCGAGTGGGGTCAGGCCCAGCGCCTTGGCGTAGTCGAGGAGCTTGAGCGCGGTGTCGCGGTCGCAGCCGAACTTGCGGGTCAGCGGCCAGTCGGCCATCGACACCTCGACGATCACGCGGATGTAGACCGAGGCGCCGGGGGCGTGGGTCGCGATCTTCTCCAGCTCCTCCTCCGCGTCGGCGGCGAAGAGGGTGATGCCGTGGGCGTGGGCCCAGGCGATGTCGGGGACGCGCTTGATCGTGTTGCCGTAGGAGATGTCCCCGGGCATCGCGCCGGCGGCGAGGCACATCTCGATCTCCCCGCGCGAGGCGGCGTCGAAGTGGGCCCCGAGCTGCGCGAGGCGGCGAAGGATCGCGGGATGCGGGTTGGCCTTCACGGCGTAGTGGATGTCGGCGTGGCCGAGGCCGGCCTTGAGGGCGTGGTACTGCGACTCAACGCGGTCCACGTCGATGACGAGCGTGGGACGGTCGAACTCGGCGGTCGCGCAGAAGGATTCCAGACGGTCGGCGACGGCAAGGGATTGCGACGGGGCCATCGCCCCCGCGAATTGGATGGTCATCGGTCATCTCCGACAGAACAAGAAGGGCCTGAGCGGCCCAGGTGATTCCAAGGGAGACGTTACCGTCGCTACGTAAACACGTTGGGCGCGAGGCTGACCGGCCAGAGGCGCGTGCGTTGGCGTCTGTGAGCGTGAAATGGGGCATATCGGGATTCGGTTCAAGTGGTTTTTCGACCTTGCCCCCACTTTTTCGCGAGTTGTCTCTGGCGCTCTAAGTTGTTGGCGCGACAGAGGAAAGTTGATCCTTCGGGAGGGGCTTTGACGCGACCCGCCCGGCGTGGGAGCCTAGGGCCATGGCGCGGCTCATCCTTCTCAACAAACCCTATGGCCTGCTCTCGCAATTCACGGACGCGAAGAGCCCCTCCCCTCGCCCGACGCTGTCGGGGCTGGGGCTGCCGGCGGGGGTCTATCCGGCGGGGCGGCTCGACCGGGACAGCGAGGGGCTGCTGCTTCTGACGGACGACGGGCGGCTGCAGGCTCGGATCGCGGAGCCCCGGCACAAGATGGAGAAGACCTATCTGGCGCAGGTGGAGGGGGGCCCCACGGAGGCGGACCTGGAGCCCTTGCGGCGGGGCGTGGTGCTGAGCGACGGGCCGACGCAGCCGGCGAAGGCGCGGCGGATCGAGGCGCCGGAGCTCTGGCCGCGCGACCCGCCGATCCGGGTGCGGCAGACGGTGCCGGACGCCTGGATCGAGGTGGCGATCACCGAAGGGCGCAACCGGCAGGTCCGGCGGATGACGGCCGCCGTGGGGCTGCCGACTCTGCGGCTCGTGCGATGGCGGATCGGCGGGTGGACGGTCGAGGGACTCGCGCCGGGGGAATGGCGCGAGGTCGAGGCGCGCTGAGGAACCGGGCCGTGCGGTGCCGGTTCTCCTCCAGATTCACAGGAGGAGGACGGCCATGGTCGGGACAGGCAGCGCGGCGGTGACCGCGATCTTCGACAGCCGGGTCGAGGCCGAGGCGGCGGCGCAGCGGCTGATCGACGCCGGCATCCCGGCGGCGCAGGTCAAGGTCATGCCCGAGAACCCCAACATCCAGGCGGAAGGGCGCGACGTGGGGACCGAAGGCGGCTTCCTGGGCGCGCTGTTCAGCGTGCTCTTCCCGAGGGACGACCACGATGCCTACGAGGAGGCGTTGCGTCGGGGCGGCATCCTGGTCGTGGCCGAGGACGTGCCGGCCGGGCTTCACGAGGCGGCGCTCGCGGCGCTCGACCAGGAGGACGCGCTCGACCTCGACGAGCGGGTGGCAGCCTGGAAGCTGGAAGGGTGGTCTGGCTCGGGCGCGGCGGCGATGCCCGGCCGGGAGATGCGCCGCGACCCCGGGCGGAGTCGCGGGCGGGTGAGGACCTACCGCGCGGACTAGGCCGCCAGCTTCGGCAGCAGTTCGTCCAGCGACTTCTTGGCGTCGCCGTAGAACATCCGCGTGTTGTCCTTGTAGAAGAGCGGGTTCTCGATGCCGGAGTAGCCGGTCCCCTGCCCGCGCTTCGAGACGATGACGTGCTTGGCCTTCCAGACCTCGAGCACCGGCATCCCGGCGATGGGGGAGTTCGGGTCCTCCTGGGCGGCGGGATTCACGATGTCGTTGGAGCCGATGACGATGGCGACGTCCGTCTCGGGGAAGTCGTCGTTGATCTCGTCCATCTCCTCGACGATGTCGTAGGGGACCTTGGCCTCGGCGAGGAGCACGTTCATGTGGCCGGGCAGGCGCCCGGCGACCGGGTGGATGGCGAAGCGCACCGTCTTGCCCTGCGACCGGAGCCGCCGGGTGAGCTCGGCCACCGAGCCCTGGGCCTGCGCCACCGCCATTCCGTAGCCGGGGACGATGATGACGCTCTGGGCGTCCTCCAGCATCGCGGCCACGCCGTCGGAGTCGATGGCGACCTGCTCGCCCGTGATCTCCATGGCGGGGCCGGTGGTGGTGCCGAAGCCGCCCAGGATGACGCTGATGAAGCTGCGGTTCATCGCGCGGCACATGATGTAGCTCAGGATCGCACCGGAGGAGCCGACGAGGGCGCCGGTCACGATCAGCAGGTCGTTCGACAGGGTGAAGCCGATCGCCGCCGCCGCCCAGCCCGAGTAGCTGTTCAGCATCGAGACCACGACCGGCATGTCGGCGCCGCCGATGCCCATGACGAGGTGGTAGCCGATGAAGAGCGCGGCCAGCGTCATCACGAAGAGCCAGATGAACCAGCCGGTCTGGAGGTAGAGGACCAGCATCAAGAGCGACACGAGCGCCGCCCCGGCGTTGAGCATATGGCCGCCCGGCAGCTTCTCGGCCTTGCCGGTGATCCGGCCGGCGAGCTTGCCGAAGGCGACGATGGAGCCGGTGAAGGTCACGGCGCCGATGAAGACGCCGAGGAAGAGCTCCACGAGGAAGATGTTCTGCTCGACGGGCGTCTTCTCCGCCAGGACGCGGGCGAAGCCGGTGAGGGTTCCCTGCTGCTCCTCGGTCATGGCGAGGACGCGGCCGAGCTCGATGTGGCCGTTGAAGCCGATGAAGACGGCGGCGAGGCCCACGAAGCTGTGGAGCGCGGCCACGAGCTGGGGCATCTCGGTCATCTGGACGCGCTTGGCGACCAGGGTGCCGAGGACCGCGCCGATGGCGACCATGAGGATCACCACCCAGAGGTGCTGGACGTCCGGCCCGAAGATCGTGGCCAGCACGGCGAGCGCCATGCCGACGATGCCGTACCAGACGGCGCGCTTGGCGCTTTCCTGCCCCGAGAGGCCGCCGAGCGAGAGGATGAAGAGGATCGCGGCCGCGACGTAGGCGGCGCCCACAAGTCCGATGCTCATGTCCGTCCCCTCACGAGCGCTGGAACATGGCGAGCATCCGGCGCGTGACCAGGAAGCCCCCCACGATGTTGATGGAGGCGATCAGGATCGAGATCGCCGACAGGATCACGATGAGCCAGTGGCCCGAGCCGACCTGCAGGAGCGCCCCCAGGATGATGATGCCCGAGATGGCGTTGGTGACGGCCATGAGCGGCGTGTGGAGCGAGTGCGACACGCTCCAGATCACCTGGAAGCCGACGAAGCAGGCCAGCGCGAAGACGATGAAGTGCGACATGAAGGTCGCGGGGGCATAGAGGCCGATGAGGCCGAGGACCACCGTGCCGACTGCGAGCATGATGACCTGGCGGCGCGTCTCGCCCTGGAAGGCGACGATCTCCTGCTGGCGCCGTTCGGCGGGCGTGAGCTCGGGCGCCTTCACGACCTTGCGGGGCGCGGCGGCGATGGCGGCGATCTTGGGCGGCGGCGGTGGCCAGGTGACGGCGCCGGCGTTCGCCACGGTGGCGCCGCGGATGACGTCGTCCTCCATGTTCTGGACGATCTGCCCGTCCTTGCCGGGCGTCAGGTCCGTCAGCATATGGCGGATATTCGTGGAGTAGAGCGTCGAGGCCTGCGCGGCCATGCGCGAGGGGAAGTCGGTGTAGCCGACGATGGTGACGCCGTTCTCGGTCACGAACTTCTCGTCGGGGACCGTGACCTCGCAGTTGCCGCCACGCTCGGCGGCGAGGTCGACGATGACGCTGCCCGGCTTCATCATGCGGACCATGTCGGCGGTCCAGAGGACCGGCGCCGGTCGGCCCGGGATCAGCGCCGTGGTGATGACGATGTCCATGTTCGGGGCGAGCTCGCGGAACTTGGCGAGCTGCTTCTCGCGGAACTCCGGCGAGGAGGGGGCGGCGTAGCCCCCCGTGGCGGCGCCGTCCTGGGTGGGCTCGAACTCGAGGAACACGAAGCTCGCGCCCATGGACTCGATCTGCTCGGCGACCTCGGGGCGCACGTCGAAGGCGTGGACCACGGCGCCGAGGGAGGTCGCGGTGCCGATGGCGGCGAGGCCCGCGACGCCCGCGCCGATCACCAGCACTTGCGCCGGGGGCACCTTGCCCGCCGCCGTCACCTGCCCGGTGAAGAAGCGGCCGAAGTTGGCGCCGGCCTCGATCACCGCGCGGTAGCCGGCGATGTTGGCCATGGAGGAGAGCGCGTCCATCTTCTGCGCGCGGCTGATGCGCGGGACCATGTCCATCGCGATCACCGTGGCGCCGGTGGCGCGGGCGGCCTCCAGGAGCTCGGGGTTCTGGCCGGGGTAGAAGAAGGCGATGAGGGTCTGCCCCTCGCGCAGCAGCGCGATCTCCTCGGGCTCGGGCGGGCGGACCTTGACCACGACGTCCGAGGCCTGGACCAGCGACGCGGGGTCGGGATGGACCGTCACCCCGGCCTCGCGGTAGGCGTCGTCCGAGAAGCCCGCGTGCTCGCCCGCGCCGGCTTCGACGTGGCATTCGTGGCCGAGCTTGCGGATGTCCTGCGCCGAGGCCGGCGTCATCGCCACCCGGTTCTCGCCCGGATGCCTCTCCCGTAGCGCGCCAACCCTCATGGGTCCCCTCCCCCTCGTTGTGCCGCGAGTGCATAGCGCGGGGGACGGCCCGTCACAAGGCGGTGAGGGTCTAGAGCCAGCGGCGCGTGGCCTGCGCGTAGCGGGTCCAGGCGGCGGGGAAGCGGCGCGCGAGGGCCTCCTCCTCGGGGTCGATGAAGCGCCTCTCGATCAGGGCCATGAAGAGCGGGAGGAGAGGCAGGGCGAGCGGCTGGTCGAGGCGGAGGGTCCAGCCGAGGAGGATCAGGGCCATGCCGAGATAGATCGGGTTGCGCGAGCGGCCGAAGGCGCCGTTGGTGACGAAGGCCGAGGCCTCGCGCCGGGGCAGGACGGCGGTGCGCGCCTGCCGCATCTGCGCCACCGCCACGAGGATCAGGAGTAGCCCGCCGCCGATGAGGAGCCCCGCGACGAGGTCGGCCCAGGCGCCGCCGAAGGTAAGGCCGAGCGGGTCCCATCGCGCGACCGTCCAGGCGGCGAGGCCGAAGGCGAGGAGCCAGACCGGAGGGACATCGACGTGGTGCATGGCGCGTTTCTCGCAAGGACGCGCGGCGCTGTCCATGGCCGGGCGCTTGGGCTAGAGGACGGGCCGGGAGGATACGCCATGACCGACTTCGCCGCCACCAAGGGCCTCTTCGACCTGCCGCCGGGGCTCGTGTATCTCGACGGGAACTCGCTCGGGCCGCTGCCGAAGGCGGCGCCGGCGCGGATGGAGCGGGCGATGCGCGAGGAATGGGGCGGGATGCTCATCGCCGGCTGGAACAGGGCCGGATGGATGCAGCAGCCGCGCGCGCTGGGGGACCGGATCGGGCGGCTGATCGGGGCGGAGCCGGGGCACACGGTCGTGGGCGACACGCTGTCGATCAAGGTGTTCCAGGCGCTCGCGTCCTGCGTCGCGCTGCGGCCCGAGCAGAGGGTGATCCTGTCGGACACCGGGAACTTCCCGAGCGACCTCTACATGGCCGAGGGGCTGGTGCGGATGCTCGGGGGACGGCACGAGCTGCGGCTGGTGGAGCCGGAGGCGGTGGAGGCGGCGATCACCGAGGAGGTGGCGGTGACGCTCATCACCGAGGTGGACTATCGGACGGGGCGGCGGCACGACATGGCGCGGCTGACGGCGAAGGCGCATCAGGTGGGCGCGCTCGCGGTCTGGGACCTCGCGCATTCGGCGGGGGCGCTGCCGGTGGACGTGTCGGGCGGGGCTGCGGACTTCGCGGTGGGCTGCACCTACAAGTACCTGAACGGCGGGCCGGGGGCGCCGGCCTTCATCTATGTGGCCCCCCGCCACGCGCACGAGGCGCCGCCGGCGCTGTCGGGCTGGCTGGGCCACCGCGCGCCCTTCGACTTCGAGTTGAGCTACGCGGCCGGCGAGGGGATCGACCGGATGCGGGTGGGGACTCCGCCCGTGCTCGCCATGGCGGCGCTGGAGGCGGCGCTGGACGTGTGGGACGGCGTGGACATGGGCGACCTGCGGCGTCGGTCGCTGGAGCTGACCGACCGATTCATCGCGGGCGTGGAGGCGGCCTGCCCGGCGCTGGAGCTGGTGACGCCGCGCGAGCACGAGCGGCGGGGGAGCCAGGTGAGCTTCCGGCACCCGGAGGGCTATGCGGCGATGCAGGCACTGATCGCGCGGCGCGTGGTGGGCGACTTCCGCGCGCCCGACATCATGCGCTTCGGCTTCACGCCGCTCTACATCGGCGAGGCCGAGGTGGACCGGGCGGTGGAGATCATCGCGGAGGTCATGGACGGGCGGCTCTATGACGACGCGAGCTACCGGACGCGGGCGGCGGTGACGTGAGGGGCCAAGGTCCAGGGTAGCGCAGCGGTGGGCGGAGGGCGCACCCCCCCTACCCCGCCGGGCGGCGACCCAGGGACAAGAATCACCATGGCACAGGAAGGTTAAGAAACCGTCAACGGCCGAGGGAAAACGTAGGGTGGGTGGTTCTCGGCGGAACGCCGGGGTTCACCCGCCGCTCATGCGTGGATGGTGGGTGAACCCGCGCGCCAACGCGCGGAACCACCCACCCTGCATGGGCCAGGGGCGCGGGATTGAGCCCGCCCCGTCGGGTCACATGAGCCAGTTGCGATAGTCGCTGACCAGCAGGCGGAACGGCGGCTCGTCCTCCTCGATGTCGGCGAAGCGGCCGATGGGGAGGCGGAAGACGTTGTCGGTCTCGTCGTCGTTGACCGTCGATACCTCGCCGATCAGGACCGTCCCGCCCTCGCCCCAGAAGGCGTGCCAGTCGCCGGGGAGGAGCGTGATGCTCTCGCCCGGGGCGAGGTGGATGCGCTCTCCGGGCCCGTAGGGGCGCGGGATGCCGTCGGTGTGGACGGTGCCGCCGTGGGTCTCGCTGAACCGGCCCTCCTCGTCCGAGCCGAAGAGCTCGATCACCAGCGTCGCGCCGCCGCGGTTGATGATGTCCTCGGCCTTGATGACGTGGGTGTGGTGCGGCGAAAGCTGGTTCTCGTTCGAGATCAGCAGCTTCTCGGCGTAGCACATCCCCCGCCCCTTCTGCAGGTCGGCGAGGCGGCCGTTCCGCAGCGTGAAGAGGAACAGGCCCATGTTGTCGTAGTCGCCCTTGCCGTAGTCGGTGATGTCCCAGCCGCAGCGGGCGTCGATGATCGCCTTCGCCTCGTCCTTGCGGGCCACGAACTCCTCGGGCGTCCAGTTGGCGAAGGGCGGCAGGACGAAGCCGTGGGAGCGGATGAAGGCCTCGGATTCGCGGATGATCTCGTTGATGCGGCTGCGCTTCATGGTGGCCCCTCCCTGGCTGGCGCCCATGGGGTTGCAGAAGTCGCGGAGGCTTGCAAGCCGAAGCCGCGCGGGAGAGGCTGCCGGGACACCGAGGGAGATGGACATGGCCCTGCCCGACCTGCCCGCCGAGGGTGGCTGCCGCTGCGGAACGATCCGCTTCCGGGTCACCAGGACGCCGCTGATGACCTTGGCCTGCCACTGCCGGGGCTGCCAGCGCATGACCGGAAGCGCCTTCTCGCTGTCCGCCATGATCCCAGACGGCGGCTTCGAGGTCCTTCAGGGCGAGACCGTCCCCGGCGGGGCCGACAAGGCCTATGGCCACCGCTTCTGCCCGGACTGCCTGAGCTGGGTCTGGACCAAGCACCCGATGATGGAGGGGTTCCTGAACCTCCGCTCGACGATGCTGGACGACCCGTCCTGGGTCCGGCCCTATGCGGAGACCTGCCGGTCCGAGGGGCTGGCCTTCGCGGAGACGGGCGCCGCGCGCAGCTTTCCGGGCTTTCCGGACATGGAGGAATTTCCGGCGCTGCTGGCCGGCTATGCCGAATGGGCGCGGGGCTGAGGGCGATGGGCCGCACCGATCGGGCCGACCACCGCGCCGCCGCCCCGCCCGGGGCGGTCTGGGCGGCGCTGACCGACCCTGCGCGGGTGGCGCGGTGGCTGCCGCCCGAGGAGATGACGGCCCGGGTCCATGACTGGGAGGCCCGGCCGGGCGGACGGCTCCGCGTCACCCTTGCCTATGGGGATGCGGCCGCGAACCCGGGCAAGACCGGCCAGGGGACGGACGAGGTCGAGGGTCGCTTCCTCGACGCCGAGGCGCCCTCGCGCCTTGCCTGGACGACGCGGTTCGATTCGGACGATCCGGCCTTCGCGGGGGAGATGACGATGGTCTGGAGCCTCTCCCCCGAGGGGTCGGGCACCCGGATCGCCGTCGAGGCGCGGGGGGTGCCCGAGGGGATCGCGCCCGAGGACCATGCCCGGGGCCTCTCCGAGTCGCTTCGCCAACTGGCGGAGGAGGCGGTCAGGCGCGCTTGAGCGCGGGGCGGCCCTTGGCGTCGGCGAAGGCGTGGACGGCCTCGCCGAAGGCCTGGAAGAGCGGACGCGAGACCGGGTCGCTGGCGGCGTTCCATTCCGGGTGCCACTGGACCGACAGGGTGAAGCCCGGCGCGCCGCGCACGTAGATCGCCTCGGGCGTGCCGTCGGGCGCGGTGCCGTCGATGACGATGCGCGGGCCAGCGACCTTGATGCCCTGGCCGTGGAGCGTGTTGGTCATGACCTCGGTGGCGCCGAGGAGCTTGTGGAAGGGGCCGCCGTCCGTGAACGCGACCTTGTGGCGGAGGGCGAACTTCTCCTCCAGGGTCCCGTCCGGGGGCATCCGGTGGTTGTCGCGGCCGGGGAGGTCGCGGATCTCCGGGTAGAGGGTGCCGCCCAGGGCCACGTTGACCTCCTGGAAGCCCCGGCAGACGCCGAAGAAGGGCTGGCCCCTTTCCACGCAGGCGCGGATCAGGGGAAGCGTGGTCGCGTCGCGCGAGCGGTCGAAGGAGCCGTGGGCGGGGGTCTCGGGCTCGCCGTATTCCTCCGGGTGGACGTTGGGGCGGCCTCCGGTCAGGAGGAAGCCGTCGCAGGTCTCCAGAAGCTCGTCGACCGAGACGAGGGAGGGGTCGGCGGGGATGATGAGCGGCAGGCAGTCCGAGACATGGGCCACCGCGCAGGAGTTCATCGTCCCCCCGGCATGGGCTGGATACTGGTCGTTTATGAGGTGGCTGTTGGAGATGATGCCGACGACGGGGCGGGCCATGGCGCTATCCTGCTCTCTTGGGACCCATAATTAGGCGAATCGGTCCCCCATGGGAAGGTTGCAGGCGCGCAGACCGGATGTGCGCGACAGGACGGGCGCCGTCCCTACCCCTGCGCCGCGGCCGCCGCCTTCCGCTCGATCCGCCGCCGGTGCAGGACCGGCTCGGTGTAGCCGGAGGGCTGGATGCGGCCCTTGAAGATCAGGTCGCAGGCGGCCTGGAAGGCCCAGCCGTCGAAGTCGGGCGCCATCGGCTGGTAGAGGGGGTCGCCGGCGTTCTGCCGATCCACCACCAGGGCCATGCGGCGCATCGCGGCCATCACCTGCGGCTCGTCCACGATGCCGTGATGGAGCCAGTTGGCCAGCGCCTGCGAGGAGATGCGCAGCGTCGCCCGGTCCTCCATCAGCGCCACGTCGTGGATGTCGGGGACCTTGGAGCAGCCGATGCCCTGGTCGATCCAGCGGACGACGTAGCCGAGGATGCTCTGGCAGTTGTTGTCGAGCTCGGTCGCGACCTGGGCGTCGGACAGGTTGCGGCCGCCGAGAACCGGGATCGTCAGGAGCTCGCGCAGGGTGCCGCGCGGGCCTGCCGCGGCGATCTCCTCCTGACGGGCGGCCACGTCGACGAGGTGGTAGTGCGTCGCGTGGAGCGTGGCGGCGGTGGGCGAAGGGACCCAGGCGCAGCTCGCGCCCGCCTTGGGATGGGCGATCTTGTCGCGCAGCATCGCGGCCATGAGGTCGGGCATGGCCCACATCCCCTTGCCGATCTGCGCGTGGCCGCGCAGCCCGCAGGCGAGGCCGATGTCGACGTTGCGCTCCTCGTAGGACCTGATCCAGGGCTGCGACTTCATCTCCCCCTTGGGGACCATGGGGCCGGCTTCCATGGAGGTGTGGATCTCGTCGCCGGTGCGGTCGAGGAAGCCGGTGTTGATGAAGGCCACCCGCTCGCGCGCGGCGCGTATGCATTCCTTGAGGTTGGCGGAGGTGCGCCGCTCCTCGTCCATGATGCCGAGCTTCACGGTGAGGCGCGGGAGGCCCAGTACCTCCTCGACCCGGTCGAAGATCTCGCAGGCGAAGGCGACCTCCTCGGGGCCGTGCATCTTGGGCTTCACGACGTAGACGGAGCCGGTGACGGTGTTCCGGGGTCCGCCCGGCGCCCGCAGGTCGTGGAGCGCGCAGAGGGTCGTGACCATGGCGTCCATCAGGCCCTCGAAGGCCTCCTGCCCGTCGCGGTCGAGGATCGCGGGGTTGGTCATCAGGTGGCCGACGTTGCGGACGAGGAGGAGCGAGCGGCCCTTGACGCCGATCGCCCGGCCGTCGGCGCCCACGTAGTCGCGGTCGGGGTTGAGGCGGCGGGTCATCAGGCGCCCGCCCTTCTCGAAGCTGTCCTCGAGGTCGCCGCGCATGAGGCCGAGCCAGTTGCCGTAGGCCAGGACCTTGTCCTCGGCGTCCACGCAGGCGACCGAGTCCTCGCAGTCGATGATGGTGGAGAGCGCGGCCTCGATCCGCACGTCCGAGATGCCGGCGGGATCGGCGGCGCCGATGGGGGTGGCGCGGTCCAGGATGACCTCGATCAGGAGGCCGTTGGCGCGCAGGAGCACGGAGGATGGGCTGTCGGGGTCGCCCGCGTGGCCGACGAACTGCCGCGGGTCGGCCAGCCCGGCGTCAGGGGCGAGGGAGAGCCCCTCGCCGCCGCCCGAGCCGGCCCAGGCGGCGAGCTCCTCGCCTTGGACGGCGAGGCCGCGCAGGTTGGCCCAGGAGGTCCCGGCGAGGGGCACGGCGCGGTCGAGATGCGCCTTGGCCCAGGCGACGACGCGGGCGCCACGCTCCGGGTCATAGGGGCCGGGACGGGGAAGGTCGCCCAAGGCGTCGGTCCCGTAGAGCGCGTCGTAGAGCGAGCCCCAGCGGGCGTTGGCGGCGTTAAGCGCGAAGCGCGCGTTCGTCACCGGCACGACGAGCTGCGGCCCGGCGACCTGGGCGATCTCCGGGTCGGTGGGCGGCGTCTCGACGGCGAAGTCCGGCCCCTCGGGGACGAGGTAGCCGATCTCGCGCAGGAAGGTCTCGTAATCCTCCGCGTCGTGGGGGCGCCGGCCTGCGCGATGTGCCAGTCGTCGATCTGGGACTGGAGCTGCTCGCGCCGGGCCAGCAGCGCGCGGTTGCGGGGGCCCAGCTCGTGGATCAGGGACGAGAGCCCGTCCCAGAAATCCTGGGGAGAGACCTCGGTGCCTGGCAGCGCGCGCTCCTCGACAAACCGCGCGAGCCCCTCAGCCACGCGCAGCCCGGATCGTTCGACACGCTGCTCCATCCCTGCCCCTCTCTGTCCCGCCTTGGCGACAGGGGTAGAACAAGGGACGGACCCAAGGCAACCTCCCCCGAATTGTTAGGCGATCACCTCAGTTTTCGCTTGACCGAATCGGCGTGTGGGTTTTACTTAGTCGTATGCCTAACAATCCGGAGCTCGACGCCCTCTTCCAGTCCCTTGCCGATCCGACGCGGCGCGCGATCCTCGCCCGCCTCGCCCATGGGCCGGCCAGCGTGACCGACCTCGCCGCGCCGTTCGACATGGCGCTGCCGTCCTTCCTCCAGCACCTGCGGAAGCTCGAGGACGGCGGGCTGATCGAGACGACCAAGCAGGGCCGCGTGCGGACCTGCACCCTGAAGGTGGGCGCCCTGACGCCCGCCCGGACCTGGATGGAGGAGCAGCGGCTCCTCTGGGAGGGCCGGCACGACCGGCTCGAAGACTATCTCCGAACGCTTACGAAAGGACCCGACCATGGCTGACCTGCACCTGCACCGCATCCTCAAGGCCCCGCGCTCGGCCGTCTGGGACTGCTGGACCAACCCCGAGCACATCCCCCAGTGGTTCGCGCCCAAGCCCGTGGTGACGCGCGTCCTCGCCTTCGATCCGCGCCCCGGCGGCGCCTTCGACATCGTCATGAGCATGAACGGCGAGGAGTTCCCCCACCAGCCCGGCTGCTTCCTGGAGGTGGTCCCGCAGGAGCGGCTCACCTGGACGAGCGCGCTGGGCCCCGACTTCCGCCCGGTGGACGCCACCGGCGCGCCCTTCCTGTTCACGGCGACGCTGACCTTCGCCGACCACCCGGAGGGCACCGATTATCGCGTCGTGGCTCGCCACAAGGACGAGGCCTCGGCGCAGGCGCACGAGGAGATGGGGTTCTCGCAAGGCTGGGGCACCGTGGCCGAGCAGCTCGGCGCCTATGCCGCCACGCTGGGCCGTTGAGGGAGGATCCGCGATGGACGATCGCACGTTGACCCTGACGCGGCATCTCCGCGCCAGCCCGGCCCAGGTCTATGCGGCCTGGACGGATCCCGAGGTCCTCCCCCGCTGGTTTGGGCCCGAGGGCTTTGCTTGCCGGACCCATGCCATCGACATCCACGTGGGCGGCGAATGGCGCTTCGACATGACGGGGCACGGGATGACCTTCCCCAACCGGCATCGCTGGACCGAGCTGACGCCCCACTCCCGCATCGTCTTCCTGATGGACGGCCTGGAGGGGGAGGTCGACGCCAAGGAGGTCGTGGTCACGCTCGCGCCCGAGGGCGAGGGCACGCGCCTGACGCAGGTGATGACCTTCGCGACGCCCGAGTCGCTGAAGGTGGCCGAAAGCTATGGCGCCCCCGAGAGAGGGCAGGAGACGCTGGCCAAGCTCGCCGCCTTGGTGGAGCGGCAGACGGCCTCGGCGGGCTGATCCCGCGCGACGGAAAAGGGGCGGCCCCGCGGACCGCCCCCCAACCTGTTCCGAAGGACGGGATCACTGGTCCTGCGTCGGGGTCTCCTCGACCGGGTCCGTCGGCGTCGCCGCGGCGCTGCCCCCGGTGCCGGGGTTGATGTCGTCGGGCTGGCCGATCTCCGGGGCCTGCACGGTCTGGGAGGGAACGGTCACGGCGCCCGGGTCGGCCGCCTGGTCGGTCGCGGCGGCGCCGGATTCCTCGTCGGCCGTGTCGTTCGCGGAGACGGCGTCGCTGGCGCCGGTGGACTCGGTCTCGCCCGTGGTGACCTCGTTTTGGGTCGCGGCGCCCTCGGGCGTGCCGCCCCGGTTGAACGCCCAGAAGCCGAGGATCGCCAGCAGCACCAGCGCGAAGAGCACGACGGCGAACATGCCGCGCAGCGGTCCTCGATGCTGCCGGGTCTGCTTGTCGAGGTTGGTGTTGGGTGCCGACATGCTCGAGTCCTCCGTCGCGGCCGCCTTGCGGCCCGGTTTCAAGGCTCCTAACGTCCAAGGCTCGGATTTGTTCATCGCAGCGGACAGGGAGATCGGAGCATGGCGGACGGCACGGCGGCGGATCCCCGAACGGTCTACCTCAAGGACTATGCGCCCTTTCCCTGGGTCGTGGATGGCGTCGATCTGACCTTCGCGCTGGCGCCGGGGGGACCCGCGTGACCTCGCGCATCCGGTTCCGCCCGAACCCGGAGGCGAGGCCCGGTCCCTTCTTCCTCCACGGCGAGGACCTGCGGCTGGTCGAGGCGCGGATCGACGGCCGGCCCGTCCAGCCCAAGGTCACGGCCGAGGGACTCACCTGCGATGTGCCCGAGGGCGAGTTCACCTGGGAGGCGGTGGTCGAGAACGATCCCGAGGCGAACACCCGGCTCGAAGGTCTCTACCTCTCCAGGGGGATGTACTGCACCCAGTGCGAGGCCGAGGGGTTCCGGCGGATCACCTACTATCCCGACCGTCCCGACGTGATGGCGGTCTTCGACGTGCGGATCGAGAGCGACCTGCCGGTGCTGCTGTCGAACGGCAACCCCGGGACGAGCGGCCCCGGCTTCGCGGAGTGGCACGACCCCTGGCCGAAGCCCGCCTACCTCTTCGCGCTGGTCGCGGGGGAGCTGGTCGCGCATCGGGACAGGTTCACCACCATGTCGGGGCGGCACGTGGACCTCGCCGTCTGGGTGCGGCCCGGGGACGAGGGGAAATGCGCTTGGGCGATGGAGTCGCTCAAGGCCTCGATGAAGTGGGACGAGGACACCTATGGGCGCGAATACGACCTCGACGTGTTCAACATCGTCGCGGTGGACGACTTCAACATGGGGGCGATGGAGAACAAGGGGCTGAACATCTTCAACTCCTCGGCCGTCCTCGCCTCCCCGGAGACCGCGACCGACGCCGACTACGAGCGGATCGAGGCCATCGTCGCGCACGAGTACTTCCACAACTGGACCGGCAACCGGATCACCTGCCGCGACTGGTTCCAGCTCTCGCTCAAGGAGGGGCTGACGGTGTTCCGCGACGCCCAGTTCTCGGGCGACCTGCGCGGGCACGGGGTCAAGCGCATCCAGGACGCGGTGGACCTGCGCGCCCGCCAGTTCCGCGAGGACAACGGGCCGCTGGCGCATCCGGTGCGGCCCGAGAGCTTCGTGGAGATCAACAACTTCTATACGGCCACGGTCTACGAGAAGGGCGCCGAGGTCATCGGGATGCTCAAGCGCCTCGTGGGGGACGAGGGGTATCGGAAGGCGCTCGACCTCTACTTCGAGCGGCACGACGGGGACGCCGCGACGGTCGAGGACTGGCTCAGGGTCTTCGAGGACGCGACGGGGCGGGACCTGTCGCAGTTCAAGCTCTGGTATTCGCAGTCCGGCACGCCCCGCGTGAAGGTCGAGGAGGCCTGGGAGGATGGGCGCTACCGGCTGGACCTGTCGCAGGTGCTGCCGCCGACGCCGGGCCAGCCGGAGAAGAAGCCGATGGTGATCCCGGTCGCGGTGGGGCTCCTCAACCCCAACGGGGACGAGGTGCAGCCGACGACCGTGCTGGAGCTCACCGAGGGCCGGCAGAGCTTCACCTTCGAGGGGCTGGCTTCGCGGCCGGTGCCGTCGATCGTGCGCGGCTTCTCGGCCCCGGTGATCCTGGAGCGCGAGGCGCCCGAGGAGGAAGCCGCGTTCCTGCTGGCGCACGACACGGACGACTTCAACCGCTGGGAGGCGGGGCAGGCCCTCGCCCGCCGTGCGATCCGGGCGCGGCTCGACGGGCGGGACATCGACGCGGGCTGGGCGCCTTCGCTCCTCGCGGCGCTACGGGACGACGGGCTCGACCCGGCCTATCGGGCGATGCTGCTGGCGCTCCCCTCGCAGGAGGAGACGGCGCAGGCGCTCTGGGACGAGGGGCGGCGCGTGGACCCGCTCGCGATCTGGACGGCCCATGAGGAGATCCGCGACCACCTCGCCCGGGGGCTGGGGGACATCCTGCCCGCGCTCCACGACCAGGGGCAGGTCCAGGGCCCCTACTCGCCCGATCCGGCCTCGGTGGGCCGCCGCGCGCTCGGCAACGCCGCGCTGCGCCTGCTGACCCGCACGGACGGTGGCGTTCGCGCCCGGGCGCAGTTCGCCGGCGCGGACGACATGACCCAGAGCGTCGCCGCCCTAAGCGCCCTGCTCGCGGTGGGGCTGGGCGAGGCCGAGCTGCAGCAATTCCATGACCGCTGGAAGGGCGAGCGGCGGGTGCTCGACAAGTGGTTCGGACTCCAGGTCTCGCTCGCGCGGCCCGAGGCCGCCGTCGCCACGGCCGAGCGGCTGACCACGCATCCGCTCTTCGACTGGAAGAACCCCAACCGCTTCCGCTCGGTCCTGGGAGCGCTCGCCATGAACCCGGCGGGGTTCCACGATCCGTCCGGCGCGGGCTACCGCTTCCTCGCGGACTGGCTCATCCGCCTCGACGCCGCGAACCCGCTGATGGCGGCGCGGATGTCCGGCGCCTTCGAGACCTGGCGGCGGCTCGAGGAGGGCCGGCAGAGCAAGGCGCGGGCCGAGCTGGAGCGCATCCGTGGCACCCCCGGCCTGTCCCGGGACCTCTCCGAGATGGTGGGGCGGCTGCTCGGATAAGCGGCGGCTTGCAACCCCTTGCCGCCTATTCGGGCGAGGGGTTGCCGAAGTCACACTCTCGCAATACCTCTGGCGTCACGAATTTGTGGGCCGGCCCTGTCACGGGTGAGCCACGGACAGCACTCGGTGACACAGAGAATGAGAGACCGGATCGACCCCCTGATCGAGGAACGCGCGCCGTGGCTGGCCAGCGGGTCGCCGCTCGTGAAGCCCGCGCGGAGGATCCTCGACAAGGCGCTCTCCTACGAGAAGACGGTCGCCATCGGCGAGAGCTTCGAGAACAAGACGACCGCCCAGCTCATGGGCGAGCTGGGCGAGCTGCTCGCCCGCGAGGTCACGGTCGCGGGGCTCCACAACATCCCCCGGCAAGGGCCCGCGATGATCGTCGCGAACCACCCGACCGGCATCGCGGATGGGATCGTGCTCTGGCACATCCTGTCGCCGATCCGGCCCGACCTCTACTTCTACGCCAACCGCGACATCCTGCGCGTGTTGCCGCAGATGGCCGATTCCATCGCCCCCGTCGAATGGCGGCTCGAGAAGCGCAGCCACGCCAAGACGCGCGAGACGATGGCCTACACCAAGCAGGCGGTCGAGGATGGGCGGCTCGGCGTGATCTTCCCCTCCGGGCGGCTTGCCAAGCGCGAAGGCTTGCGCCTGCACGAGCGCCCCTGGATGGCCTCGGCCGCCATGCTCGCGCGGAAGTTCGAGCTGCCGGTGATCCCGGTCAACATCCGGGCGCGCAACTCGGTGCTCTTCTACCTCTTCGACCTGATCCATCCCACGCTGCGGGACATCACGCTCTTCCACGAGATGCTGAACAAGGCCAAGCAGCCCTATGTCGTGACCGTGGGCGAGGAGATCTCGCCCGCCTCGCTGCCCGCCTCCTCCGAGGACGGGATCGAGTTGCTGCGCAAGGCCACGCTCGCGCTCGGCGGGCGCGAGGACCAGACGGTCAGCATGCTCTCCGCGACGCGGAAGCCCGCCCTGCGGTTCTGAGACGAAAAAGGCCCGGGAGCTCTCGCGAACCCCCGGGCAGGCCGGCGACCGTGGGACGGGTCGGCCGGGCTACGGACTCGTTTCCAGGAAGGCCATGGCCATGGGAATGCCGAGGTCGCCGTGCGGGATCTCCGCCGAGGCGACCATGGTCTCCGGGATCTCGGATTCGGGTCGGGCCACCGGGCGAAGCGAGGCCATGACCGCGGTGGTCTTCTCGCAGTAGCTCTGCTGGCTCACCCAGTCGCGCATCTGCTCGCGCAGATTGGGATTGGACATGGGGCCCCAGTCGGCGGCGATCCCCTCGTCCCCCGCCGAGACCACGCCGTCGCGCGTCACGGTACGCGACATGATGCGGATCGCGCATTGCAGGTTGGCCACGCCGTCGCGAAGCTCCGCCGCCGTGGTCGCGTCGCAGCCGTAGAGCCGCGCCGTCGAGGGCGTGATCTGCAGGAGGCCTTGCCAGGCGCCGCCGCCGCCTTGGGCCTGCGGGTTGAAGTTGCTCTCGAAGCGGGCGAGCGCCGAGACGGTGCCGACCCAGAAGGCGGCGCGCAGGTGGGCCGGGTTGTCTTCGTAGCCGGGGCACCAGCCGTCGATATCGGCGGGAACGAGGTCGGTGAGGTCGCGGGGCGCCTCCTCGATGGCCTTCATGGCGGCGACGCTCCAGGCCTCACCCTGGGCCTTGCCGTCCCAGCGCGCCTCGGCGGTGAAGACCGGGCGTGCTTCGGGGCGGAGGGCGGCGCCGGTCTGGACGGCGATCTCGACGGGGATGCTGGCCAGGGCGCGCATTTGGGGGCGGAGGGGCGCGTCGGCCATCGGCTGCGCCGGCGCTACGGAGACTCGGAGCGCTGCAGCGGTCTGGACCGCGGACGATGGAACCGGCGCCCCGGGCGGCATTGGGGCCAGCGGCTCGGCAGAAGCCGCCAGCCCCGCGATCACGGCGAAGCGTCCCCCCAGGGTCCAACGTGCCACGTGCAGCGCGTTCAACATGACTCACGTCCTCCGATTCGCCAAACAGGTATTTTCCTCACGCTTTCAGAGACTTGGACGCCAAGCCTCACCTCACGTGGAAACGTCACCCCTGGCAGTAGCTCTGGCTTGACACCCATTGGGCCATCTGCTGGCGCTTCTCCGCCGAGGCGAAAGGTCCCCAGTCGGCCGCGAATCCCCCGCCCCCGGCCGCCACGACGCCGTCCCGCGTCACCGTCCGCGACGCGATCTGCACCGCGCATTGCAGGTTGGCGGCGCCGTCCGTCAGCTCCTGCCCCGAGTCCGCGGCGCAGCCATAGCTCTGGGCGGTGCCGGGGGAGATCTGGACGAGACCGAACCACTGCCCGCCACCGCCGACGGCCCGGGGGTTCCAGGTGCTCTCGAAGCGGGCCAGCGCCGAGAGCAGGCCCGCCCAGAAGGCCGCACGCTCCTCCGGCTCGGCCTGCACGTAGTGGGGGCACCAGGTCCCGATGTCGCCAGGAACCTCGGAGAGCAGCGCGGCCCCCTGCGACCTGAGGGCCTCGAGCGTCGCTTCGGTCCACTGGTCGGTGTGAGGGCCCTGGTGATCCCAGGCCATGACCGGAAGCGCTTCCGGGACGACCGCCTCCACCTGAGATTGCGGGGCGCAGGCGCCGAGAGCGGCAAGCATCAGGAACGGAATCGCCGCGCCGAGCGTTGCAGTCTTGATACGGGATGTCTTTTCTTGGTCTTGCATGGACGCAAGACGAAGCGGGCCCGGACGCGCGCGTAAACCTGCAAAGTTCCAGACCCCCCGTTCTGGGCGGAATCCGGCGGATTCACGCGGGCGTGATAAGCGGAGAGTCGCCGGTCAAGCGAGGCATCGGTCGAAACCTGGGGACAGGTCGTCCTTCTTGCGGAATTCGGCGCATCCTCCTAGGACCGCAGCCGAATCCCCGAACGGAGACCCTGGCCATGCTCGATCTGTCCGTCCCGGCGCCCAAGCCCAAGGTCATCGAGGGGGTCACGGGCCCCTGGGAACTGGTCATCGGCCTCGAGGTCCATGCCCAGATCGCCACCGCCGCCAAGCTCTTCTCCGGCGCCTCGACCGCCGTTGGCGCCGAGCCCAACAGCCAGGTGAGCTTCATCGACGCCGGGATGCCGGGGATGCTGCCGGTGGTGAACGAAGGCTGCATCGCCCAGGCGGTGCGGACGGGGCTGGGGCTGAAGGCGAGGATCAACCTCGTCTCGGCCTTCGACCGGAAGAACTACTTCTACCCGGACCTGCCGCAGGGCTATCAGATCAGCCAGCTCTACCACCCTCTCGTGGGCGAGGGGGAGGTGCTGGTCGAGGTCGGCGGCGGCGTGCGCCGCGTGCGGATCGAGCGCATCCACGTCGAGCAGGATGCCGGCAAGTCGATCCACGACATGGACCCGACCATGTCCTTCGTGGACCTGAACCGCACGGGCGTCGCACTGATGGAGATCGTGAGCCGCCCCGACATCCGGGGACCGGAGGAGGCGGCCGCCTACGTGTCGAAGCTCCGCCAGATCATGCGCTATCTCGGCACCTGCGACGGCGACATGCAGCATGGGAACCTGCGGGCGGACGTGAACGTCTCGGTCTGCAGGCCCGGCACCTACGAGCGCTTCCTCGAAGGCGACGCCTCGGGGCTCGGGACGCGCTGCGAGATCAAGAACATGAACTCGCTGCGCTTCATCCAGCAGGCCATCGACCACGAGGCGCGGCGCCAGATCGCCATCCTCGAGGACGGGGGCAAGGTCGTGCAGGAGACGCGGCTCTACGATCCCGAGAAGGGCGAGACGCGGTCGATGCGCTCCAAGGAGGAGGCGCACGACTACCGCTACTTCCCCGACCCCGACCTCCTGCCGCTGGAGATCGAGCAAGCCTGGGTGGATGACCTCGCGGCGAGCCTGCCGGAGCTGCCGGACGAGAAGAAGACGCGCTTCGTGCGCGACTTCGGGCTGTCGGACTACGATGCCTCGGTGCTCACGGCGGACACCGAGGACGCGGTCTTCTTCGAGGCAGTGGCGCAGGGCCGAGACGGCAAGCAGGCGGCGAACTGGGTCATCAACGACCTGTTCGGGCGCCTGAAGAAGGAGGGCCATGCCCTTGCGGAAAGCCCGGTTTCCCCGCAGCAGCTCGGCGGCATCATCGACCTGATCGCGAGCGGCGACATCTCGGGCAAGATCGCCAAGGACCTGTTCGAGATCGTCTACACCGAGGGCGGCGACCCGCGCGGGATCGTGGAATCGCGCGGGATGCGGCAGGTCACGGACACCGGCGCCATCGAGGCGGCGGTGGACGAGGTGATCGCCGCGAACCCGGCTCAGGTCGAGAAGGCCAGGGCGAACCCCAAGCTTGCCGGGTGGTTCGTGGGCCAGGTGATGAAGGCGACCGGCGGCAAGGCCAATCCGGCGGCCGTGAACGCGCTGGTGAACGCCAAGCTGGGCCTCTGAAACCGGTGGACGGGCGCCCCGGTTCGGTTATCCTTCGAGCCGAGCCAGGGGGTCCGTCCATGTCGTCCCATGAATACCGCGTCGTTCCGGCGCCCCGCCGGGGGGTGAAGGCCAAGGGCGCGCGCCGGCCCGAGGACCGCTTCGCCCGCGCTGTCGAGGCCGAGATGAACCGCATGGCCTCCGAGGGCTGGGAGTTCGTGCGCTCCGACACCCTGCCGTGCGAGCAGAGGTCCGGGTGGTTCAGCCGGCCCGCGACGGTGTTCCAGACCCTCCTCGTCTTCCGCCGGCCGCTGGGCGAGGCCGGGGTCCAGGCGCCGCGCGCCGCCATGCCGCCCCCCGTGACGCTCGCTCCGGCGGCCTCGGTGACCACGCCTCCTCCGGCGGCCCCGGCGGCGAGCCGCTTCACGCCGCTTCCCACCTCCCCGAACGCGGCGAACGTGCCGGCCCCTGCCGTCCCGCTGCCCCCGGCCCCGACGCTGACCCTGGTCGGCGACCGGGGAGTGCCGGCCGAGCCTCCGCTCCCCCGGCACCCCTTCCTCGACGACCTGTCCCAGGCCCTGGGCGAGTCCCTGTCCCGTCCCGACTCCGAATCGCGACGGGCGGTGGAGTAGCGCTCAGGCCCCGACCTCCAGAGCCAGCGCGTGGATGCGCCCGATGATCTCGGGCCCCAGCGCCGCGTGGACCGCCCGGTGCCTTTGGACCCGCGACAGATTCGCGAGGGCCGGCGCGTCGATGCGGATGCGCCAATGCGTCTCGCCCCCTTCACGCCAGCCCGCGTGACCCCTATGTCCCTCGCTCTCGTCCAGCACATCGAGACGCGACGGCTGGAACGCCGACTCGAGTCGCTGGCGGATTTCGTCCGCAATGCTCATCTTTTTGACCCCTGCCCCCTTCTATCCGGCGTCCCGATGACTAAACTCGCGCGTCCGGAACGGAAAGATCGGTACTGCGAGGCCCTGCTTGATGGTCAAGAACGATCCCTTCGGCTTCGACATGTCGGTGTCGAGCTCCAAGAAGAAGAACCCGCGCGGCCGGCGCGGCATGACCGGGGCGTCGGAGACCTCGACCCGGGTCTGCGATCATGCCGGCTGCCAGGAGCGGGGCGCCTTCCGCGCGCCCAAGTCGCCCGACTCGCTCGACGACTATTGGTGGTTCTGCAAGGACCACGTCCGCGAGTACAATCTGAAGTGGAACTTCTTCCAGGGCGTGACCGAGCAGGAGTTCCTCGACCAGGTCCAGAGCGACCGCGTCTGGGGCCGCGACACCAAGCCCTTCGGCAAGCGCAGCGACGAGCAGCGCGCCTGGGCCCGTCTGGGCGTGGACGACCCGCACCAGGTCCTGGGCGAGAATGCGACCCGCAACCCCGGGGTCAACGCCGGCACCCGGCGGCTGCCTCCGACCGAGCGGCGCGCCTGCGAGATCCTCGACGTGCGCGACACCGCGACCAAGCCGGAGATCCGCAAGGCCTACAAGGCCTTGGTCAAGGTCCTTCACCCGGACATGAACGGCGGCGACCGGTCGCAGGAGGAGCAGTTGGCCGAGGTCGTCTGGGCCTGGGACCAGATCAAGGACAGCCGCAACTTCAAGGACCAGTGAAGGGAGGGAAGCGTCGGCGGCACTCGCGCCGCGGACGCCGTCCAACCCGTCACTCGTGATCCTGCCCCGTCGGGCCCGCAGCCAGACCTTCCGTGCGCATCGTGGTCCGAGGCCCTTCCAGCGGGCCCGAACGCCTGCGGCGCAGGTATCGGGACGAGCCGCTCAGGCTTCCTTGCCGTCTCAGAGGCCCGTGAGCGGTCCAAGGGCCACGACGGGCCCGGTAGCCTGCCCGGTCGGCGAGCCGCCCAGTGGCTCCACCGAGAGCGCGAGCGCGTTGTCCCGGAACTGCCGCGCGAGATCGGCGCTGACCTCGATCACGCCCGCCTCGTCGCGGGGCAGCACGCCCAGCGAGACCGTGCTGCTGTCCGGCGAGCGGACGAGCCAGAGCTCGAGGTCCTTCCCGTCCGGCACCGCGCCCGCGACCCGCTGGACCCGGAGCTCGCGGCTGTCCTCGTCGAAGCTGGCCTCCACCACCAGCGAGCCGTCCTCGGCCGCGATGCGGGCGGCATAATCGGGTGCGCCCCGTCCGAGGAAGGCGGGGTCGATGGCCCAGAGCGCCAGACCGGCCGCCACGAGGCCGCCCAGCAGGACCGGCCAGAGGCTCCAGCGCCGTCGCGGTGGGGCCTCGTCCCCGAAGAGCCGTTGCCGGATCATCCCCTCCAGGGCGCGGGGGGGCTGGATGGCGGGGATGTCGTCGGTCAGCGAGGCGAGATCGTGCTCCCAGCGGTCCACCAGCTCGCGGAAGGCCGGATCGACGGCCAGCCGCTCCTCCACCAACCCGCGCTCCTGCGGGGTGAGGAGGTCCAGGACGTATTCCGCCGCGATAGCGATGTCGTCGTCGTAGTCGAGGCTCCAGCCGCTCATGACCCGAGGCACTCCCGCAGCCTGAGGAGACCCCGGCGGAGCCAGGTGCGGATGGTGTTGAGCGGCACGTCGTAGCGCGCCGCGAGCTCGGCATAGGCCTCGCCCTGCAGGTAGCAGCGCCGGATCGCGTCGGCCCGGGCGGGGTCGAGCGTCCCGAGGCAATCCCCGATGCGGGCGCGGATCGAGGAGGCCACCGCCGCCTCCTCGGGCGTGTCGCCGCCGTCGGCGACCTCGGCCACCTCGTCGATGGGGGCGGCCTGCTGGCTGCGGCGGGCGCGAAGCCGGTCGATGGCATGGTTGCGGGCGACGGTGATGAGCCAGGTCATGGGGCTGAGCCCGTTCGACCTGTACCGCCCCGCATTGTGCCACAACTTCACGAAGATCTCCTGGAGGGCGTCCTCGGCCTCGGCCCTGTCGTCCAAGACACGCAGGGCGATGCCGAAGAGTTTCGCCGAGGTCGCGGCGTAGAGCGACGCCAACGCCGACCGGTCCCCCATCGCCATGCGGGCGATCATCCCCTCGATCTCGTTCAGGCTGGCCATGTCCCCCCCTTGGACGGCAGATTGCCCCAAGCGAGCAGAATGGCAACGTTTCTTTCGACGTGGCGGGCCCTTACCGCGACCTGCCTGCCACGGCCCGTCAGGATTCCCCGGCCGGGGTGCCCTCGCCCCGCAGCCGGGGACGGAGGTCGCGGAAGCGCAGCGCGGCGAGTCGGACGAAGGCCTCGATGCGGGGCACCTTCCTCCGCTCGGGCGTGGTGAGGAGCCAGATCGCCGTGGTCATCTCCGGCGGCGGGGGGAAGCATCGCAGCAGCATCGGCTCGGCGTCGGCGTGGAAGCAGGGCAGGCAGCCGACCCCGATCCCCGCCCGCAGGACGCCCGTCAGGTTGGAGACCGTGTTCGAGCGCCCGGCCACCTGCGCCGGGTCCGCATGGGACATGAACCAGAGGTCCCCCGGCCTTTCGCCCACCGGCCCGGTGAAGGCCACGACCGCATGGGCTCGCACCGCCTCGATGCTCTCGGGCATCCCGTGCGTCGCCGCGTAGGCGCGGCTGCAATAGACGGCCCAGGCCACGTCGGCGAGCTTGCGAGCCACGAGCCTTTCGTCGTCGGGGGCCACCATCGCCCGGAAGGCCAGGTCCGCCTCTCCCGCCGCGAGGTCCACGAAACCCTCGGAGGAGTCGTATTCGATCCGCACCTCCGGGTGCTCGCGCCGGAACTCGGCCACGATCGGGGCGACGAGATGGCTGAAGACCACCTCGGCCGCGCTCACCCGGATCGTGCCTTGGAGGCTCCGCCCCAGCACCTCGGCCCGACGCGACAGCGCCTCGGCCGCCTCGCGCATCGGCTGGGCCGCCTCGCACAGGGCCTGCCCCTGCTCCGTGAGCCGGTGACCCCGCGTCGTCCGGTCGAAGAGGCGGAGCCCGAGACAGCGTTCCAGCACCTCCATGCGGCGCGCGACGGTGGTCTGGTTCAGCCCGAGGTCCTGCGCCGCGGCGCGTGTCGATCCGCTGCGGGCCACCGTGAGGAAGAGCCGGACGTCGTTCCAGTCGAACATGGCGGCTTCTGCGAATTTGCAGCACGGCTCAGCGTTACCGCGAATTCCCGATCCGGCAAGGGTGCGTCATAATGCCTCGCGTCCGACCACGCCGTTTTTCCAGGGTCGGACCATCATTTTGGAGAGACCCATGTTCCAGAACCATAGGTTCGACGCCCGCTTCGCCATGCCCGCCAAGACGCGGGAGATCCACAACCACCACATGGACTCGACCCGCTGGAACGACTTCCGGTTCCGCGACGGCGACATCGTCATCGCCACCTGGGCCAAGTCCGGCACGACCTGGACGCAGCAGATCGTGTCCCAGCTCATCTTCGACGGCGCCGAGGGGGTGAACGTCCCGGCCCTCTCCCCCTGGGTGGACATGCGGATCGTGCCGCAGGAGGCCATCGACGCGCTGGAGGAGCAGGCGCACCGCCGCTTCCTCAAGACGCACCTGCCGGTGGATGCCCTCGTGGTCTCGCCCAAGGCCAAGTACCTCTACGTCGCGCGCGACGGGCGCGACGCCGCCTGGAGCGCCTACAACCACTTCGCGAAGGCCAAGGACGACCTCTACGATGCCTTCAACCTGACGCCCGGCCTCGTGGGCCCCACGATCTACCGCCCCACCGGGACGGCGCACGACTACTACCGGGAGTGGTTCGAGGGCGATGGCGCGCCGCTCTGGTCGTTCTGGGAGAACATCCGCACCTGGTGGCAGATCCGGCACCTCCCGAACGTCAGGCTCGTCCACTTCAACGAGCTGAAGCGCGACCTCGCGGGCAGCATCCGGGGCATCGCCGACTTCCTCGAGATCGAGGTGGACGAGGCGAGCTTCCCGACCATCCTCCATCACTGCTCCTTCGACTACATGAAGGCCCATGCCGAACTGTCCGCCCCCCTCGGCGGCGCGCCGTGGGAGGGCGGGGCCTCGACCTTCATCAACAAGGGGACGAACGGCCGCTGGCAGGGCGTCTTGAGCGAGGCCGAGGTCGCCGAGTACGAGGCCCGGGCCGTTGCCGAGCTCGGCTACCACTGCGCCCACTGGCTCGCGACAGGCGAGGCGCTCTGACCCGTGCGGAGCGGAGGCCCCGGCCTCCAGCCCGGCCTCGCGGCCGGGCGCTCCTCGCCGAGAACCTCGGCCGGGGCGCCGGTCCACTGACCGACGCCTGCTCCGCCCTCGACCCCCGGACCGTTTTCCGGGCGCGCGTCGCCCCTTGCGGCTGCCGCGGAACCGATCCTAAAAGCCCTGACCCCAAAGGCCCGCGCGCTACGTCGTCGGGCGACCGAGGAGATGGGAACGATGACCGATCCGCACGCCAGGCCCACCGAGGAGATCTCCGTCCGGGAGGTCTTCGGCTTCGACAGCGACATGAAGGTGAAGGCCTTCGCCGACCGGGCCGACCGCGTGCCGGACATCGACTCGACCTACAAGTTCGATCCCGACACGACGCTCGCGATCCTCGCCGGCTTCGCCTACAACCGCCGCGTGATGATCCAGGGCTACCACGGCACCGGGAAGTCCACCCACATCGAGCAGGTGGCCGCGCGGCTCAACTGGCAGATGGTGCGGGTCAACCTCGACAGCCACATCAGCCGGATCGACCTGATCGGCAAGGACGCGATCAAGCTGCGCGACGGCGTGCAGGTGACCGAGTTCCAGGAGGGCATCCTCCCCTGGGCGCTGCGGAACCCCTGCGCCATCGTCTTCGACGAGTACGACGCGGGTCGCCCGGACGTGATGTTCGTGATCCAGCGCGTGCTCGAGGCCGACGGCAAGCTGACGCTGATGGACCAGAACGAGATCATCACGCCGCACTCGTCCTTCCGCCTGTTTGCCACGGCGAACACGGTGGGCCTGGGGGACACCACCGGCCTCTACCACGGCGTCCAGCAGATCAACCAGGCGCAGATGGACCGCTGGAGCCTCGTCTCCACGCTCAACTACCTGAGCCACGACGCCGAGGCCGCCATCGTGCTGGCCAAGTGCCCGCACTACAACACCGACAAGGGGCGCCGGACGATCAGCCAGATGGTGACGGTCGCGGACCTGACCCGGACGGCCTTCATGAACGGCGACCTCTCGACCGTCATGAGCCCCCGCACGGTCATCAACTGGGCTCAGAATGCGGAGATATTCCGCAACGTCGGCTACGCCTTCCGCCTGACCTTCCTCAACAAGTGCGACGAGCTGGAGCGGCAGACGGTGGCCGAGTTCTACCAGCGCTGCTTCGCCGAGGAGCTGCCGGAGAGCGCGGTCGCCATGGCGATGCGGTGACGCGCCGGGCGCCCCCTCTTCGGGCGCCCCTTGCCGGCCTCCTGGCCGGCGCCCTTCTGGCGGCCTCGGCCTCCGCCGAGATCAACCCCTACCCGCCCTCCTATTGCGCCGCGCTCTGGGAGGGCTACGCCGACGTGCTGGGTGACCGGGGCGAGCGAGCGCTCGCCGCGCGGTTCCGCGAGGTCTCGGTCCGGCGGATCGGCGAGGCCGAGACCGACGCCCAGATCGCCGAGAGGCGGCCCTGGATGGTCGACCTGATGAACGCCTACATCTACCATCAGGACGACCAGAGCCGCCGGCTCTTCGAGCGGCTCGTGCGTGGCTGCGGCGACCTCGCGGGCGACCTCTCCCTGAACGCGCCTCGGGACTGAAGGCCCTCGGGGTCATGTAATCCCGACTTCCCAAACAGGGTCGCCGGGTCTAGCCTGCGTTCATTGAATCGTTTCAATCCTGTTATTTCGAACGGAGACCCTGATGAACGCGATCGCCCGCGACCTGTCGGCCGCTGCCAACGTATCCACCGCCATGGCCCGCGACCTGCTGGGCTACGGGACCTTGCGTCCCTCCGCGATCACCTACCACACGATCCTGTCGTCGCTCGACGTCACAGCCGGGCTCAGCCTCGCCGACAGCACCTGGGCGGCGGGGACGCAGATCGCGCGCCATGTCCACCGGGACGAGGACGAGATCCTGATCGTGCTCTCCGGCGCCGTCGAGGTCCGCATTTGCGGCCGCACGGCCCGTCGCGGCGCGGGCGAGACGATCTTCATCCCCCGTGGCATGGAGCACTCGGTCGAGGCCGTCACCGAGGCCCGCCATATCGCCATCCTGACCCGCAAGAGCCTCGAAGGCCCCCGCCGGGTCTGAGCGGGCACGAGAAAAAGGGCAGACCCGGCGGGCCTGCCCTTCTGGTCGTCCGAAATCGCAGAGGGCTCAGGCGGCCCTGCGCTCTTCCTCCCGACGGGCCTCCTTGAGGACGCGGGCGTACCAGGACACCTGGTCGGCCATGTCCTTGAGCGAGCCGCCCAGGACGCCGTCCAGCGCCTCCATGGGCTCGGGGTTCGGGTTGTAGGCGCTGACGCGGTAGAAGTCCGAGCCTCCGATATGGACGCCAGCGCGCACCGGGACCATCTGCAGCTCGATCGCGATCAGGCGAAGCTGCTCCGCCGCGCGGGCGCCCCCCACGGAACCGTAGGCTACGAGGCCCATGGGCTTCTTGCCCCAGTCCACATAGGCCTGATCGAGCGCGTTCTTCAGCGCACCGGTGATCGAGCGGTTGTATTCAGCCACGAGGAAGACGTAGCCGTCGAAGCTCGCCACCTTCTCCTGCCAGCGGACGGCGTTCGGGTCCTGCGAGGGCACGTAGGCGTTCGAGGCGACCTCGTTGAAGAACGGCAGGTCGAAGTCGCGCAGGTCGACGAGCTCGACCTCGATGTCGTCGCGCTCCTGGAGCTTCCTGAGCGCCCATTGCGCAGGCTTGTCGGCCCAGCGCGCGTCGCGGGTCGAGCTGATGATGAGGGCGATCTTCGGTTTCTGGGCCATGTCGGGGACTCGCGGATTAGGGTTTCGGTGGTCGAACGCGAAATTGGGGTGCGCGGTTGCAGATCACAAGGCAAGGATCGGCGCGTTGGCGCACACTCGCTGCGCAGGCGTGATGGCTCGTGAGGTCGCAAGGCCCGATGCAACATCCAAACAGCCTCTGGCGCCGCCCTTGCCGGCACCCCTTGCCGGTGCTTTATCACCCTCATGTCCAAGCCGTCCGACAACCCCGCCGATCCCTTCAAGAAGGCTCTGGCCGAGGCCACCAAGGTCATGGCCGACGACCCGGACCTGACAGTCAGCTACACCGTCGACCCGCCGGGCCTGACGGCCGACACGCTGCGCCTGCCCCAGGTCTCGCGGCGGCTCACCAAGGACGAGGTCCTCCTGGCGCGGGGCACCGCCGACAGCCTCGCGCTCCGTCGGCGCCACCACGACCCCGCCGTGGCCGACCGCTACCGGCCGCAGGGGCAGATGGCGCGCGACCTCATGGAGGCCATGGAAACGGCGCGGGTCGAGGCCGTGGGCGCGGAGCACATGCCGGGCACCGCCGGCAACATCGACGCCCGCATCGCGTCGGAGGCCAAGCGCAAGGGCTACGACCAGATCCGACAGCCGCAGGATGCCCCGCTCGCCATCGCGGCGGGCTACCTGATCCGTCACCTCGCCACCGGCCGCCCGCTTCCTCCCGGCGCCTCCAACGTCATGGAGCTCTGGCGCGGCTTCATCGAGGACATGGCCGGGGAGCGTCTCAACGACATCCCCGACCTCCTGTCGGACCAGCGCGCCTTCGCGCGGTTCAGCCGCGACGTGATCCGCGACCTGGGCTACGGCGACCAGCTCGGCGACGACCCCGACGAGATGGAGGACGAGTCCGAGGACGATGCCCAGTCCGAGGAGGACGAGCAGGAGGACGCGGGCGGCGAGCAGGAGAGCGAATCCGAGGAGGCCGACGCCTCGCCCGAGCGCTCCCAGGACGAGGAGCAGGACGCCTCGCAGGCGCAAGTCTCCATGGAGGCCGAGGCCGACGCCGAGGAGATGGAGGCCGAGGAGCTGCCCGAGGGCGAGGCCCCGCACGAGCCCCCGCCGCCCGCCCCGCATTCGGAGGCGGACCCCGCCTACAAGGTCTTCACCACCCAGTTCGACGAGATCATCGGCGCCGAGGACCTGGCCGAGCCCGCCGAGCTCGACCGCCTTCGCGCCTATCTCGACCAGCAGCTCGAGCCGCTGAAGGGGGCCGTGTCGCGCCTCGCCAACAAGCTCCAGCGCCGCCTTCAGGCGCAGCAGAGCCGGAGCTGGGAGTTCGACCGCGAAGAGGGCATCCTCGACGCGGGCCGTCTCGCCCGCGTGGTGGCGAACCCGACGACGCCGCTGTCGTTCAAGGTCGAGAAGGACACCGAGTTCCGCGACACGGTGGTGACGCTCCTCCTCGACAACTCCGGCTCCATGCGCGGCCGCCCGATCTCCATCGCCGCGATCTGCGCCGACGTGCTCGCGCGGACGCTGGAGCGTTGCCAAGTCAAGGTCGAGATCCTGGGCTTCACCACCCGCGCCTGGAAGGGCGGGCAGAGCCGCGAGAAGTGGCTGGCCGAGGGCCGCCCCGCGATGCCCGGCCGCCTTAATGACCTCCGCCACATCGTCTACAAGTCCGCCGACGCCCCATGGCGGCGCGTCCGGCCGAACCTCGGCCTGATGATGAAGGAAGGGCTCCTCAAGGAGAACATCGACGGCGAGGCGCTGGAATGGGCGCATCGGCGGATGGTGGGCCGCCCGGAGGTCCGCAAGATCCTCATGGTGATCTCCGACGGCGCGCCGGTGGACGACTCCACGCTCTCGGTGAACCCCGCGAACACGCTGGAGAAGCATCTGCGGGACGTCATCGCCATGGTCGAGCGTCGCAAGGCCGTGGAGCTCATCGCCATCGGCATCGGCCATGACGTGACGCGCTACTACCAGCGCGCCGTGACCATCACCGACGTGGAGCAACTCGCCGGCGCCATCACCGAGCAGCTCGCGTCGCTGTTCGAGGCCGACCCCCGGAAGCGCGCGCGGATCGAGCGGAGGCGAGCCTGATGTTCCAACGCTTCGACGTGACGGCGGACCCCTCCGCCGGCCCGCGCGGCTGGCCGCGCTGCGTGAGCTGATGGCGTCCGAGGGGATCGACGCCGTGATCGTCCCGCGCTCGGACCGCTTCCAGGGTGAATACGTCGCGCCCTGCGACGAGCGTCTCGCCTGGCTCACCGGCTTCACCGGCTCGGCGGGCTTCTGCGCCGTGACGCGCGAGGAGGCGGGAGTCTTCGTGGACGGGCGCTACCGCGTCCAGGTCCGGGCCCAGGTCGCCCCGGTCTTCACCCCCGTGAACTGGCCCGAGACCAAGCTCGCCGAATGGCTTCTCGACCGGCTCGCCTCCGGGCAGCGCGTGGGCTTCGACCCCTGGCTGCACTCGGTCGAGGAGGTCGAGAAGCTCCGTGATCGGCTCGCGCCCAAGGGCATCGGCCTCGTCCCCATCGACAACCCCATCGACCGCCTCTGGACCGACCGTCCCGCGCCGCCCGATGCGCCCTTCGCTGCCTTCCCCGAGGAGATCGCGGGCGAGAGCCATGCGTCCAAGCGCGCCCGGATCGCGGCCCAGCTCCGCGAGGCCGGCGAGCGGGCCGTGGTCCTGACGCTTCCCGATTCCATCGCCTGGCTCCTCAACATCCGGGGCGGCGACGTGGCCTACAACCCGGTGCCCCACGCCTATGCGGTGCTCCATGAGGACGGCCGCTGCGACCTCTACTGCCAGCCCGGCAAGGCGGACGGCATCCTCGGCCACCTGGGCGAGGAGGTCCGCGTCCACCCCGAGGACGTCTTCGTCCCCGGCCTCGACTTCCTGCCCTCGCCCACTCGGCTTGACCCGAAGAGCTGCCCGGAAGCGATTTTCCAGTTCCTGACCGCCCGCGGCATCACCGTCACGCGCGGGCCCGACCCCTGCCTCCTGCCCAAGGCCCGCAAGACGCCTGCCGAGATCGCCGCCACGACCGAGGCGCACCTTCGCGACGGCGCCGCGATGGTCAACTTCCTGACCTGGCTCGACCGCGAGGCGCCCAAGGGCGGCCAGACGGAGATCGACGTGGTGCGCGGCCTCGAAGGGTTCCGCCGCGCCACCAACGCCCTCCTCGACCTCAGCTTCGACACGATCTGCGGCGCGGGCGCGCACGGTGCCATCGTCCATTACCGCGTGACCGAGACCACCAACGCGCCGGTGAGGCCCGGGGAGCTCCTCCTCGTCGACTCCGGCGGCCAGTATCTCGACGGCACCACCGACATCACCCGCACCGTCGCCGTGGGTGAGGTGCCCGAGGGCGCGGCCGAAGCCTACACCCGCGTTCTCCAAGGGCTCATCGCCATCAGCCGGGCGCGCTTCCCGAGGGGCGTCGCCGGCCAGCACCTCGACGCCCTCGCGCGCTACCTCTGGCTCGCCGGGCAGGACTACGACCACGGCACCGGCCATGGCGTCGGCGTCTACCTGAGCGTCCACGAAGGGCCGCAGCGTCTCTCGCGCCTCTCGGACGTGCCGCTCGAACCCGGGATGATCCTGTCCAACGAGCCCGGCTACTACCGCGAGGGCGCCTTCGGCATCCGGATCGAGAACCTCATCCTTGTGGAGGAGGCCTCGCCGGTTCCGGGAGGGGACGAGCGTCCGATGCTGACCTTCCGGACCCTGACCTGGGTCCCGTTCGACCGCCGGCTGCTCGTCCGGGACATGCTGTCCGAGGCCGAGCGGACTTGGGCCGACGGCTATCACGCGGCCGTGCTGGCCAGGATCGGCCCTCGGGTCGAAGGCGAGGCGCTGGCCTGGCTGAAGGCGGCCTGCGCGCCGCTCTGACGGTGGACGGGAGAGGTCCATGTCGTTCGTCCTCCGACGACGTTCGGACCTGCGGAGCCATGACGTGTGAGGGAGCCCCCTCAGCACGCCCGTCGGCTACGGAAAGCCTGGGCATCGGCCGGTCCGTCCACGGACGGCGTCCCCTAGGCCGCGTCGGCGCCTTCGAGCAGCACCCGCGCCGCCCCCCGTGCCGCCTCCGTCACGGTCTCCCCCGCAAGCATCCGCGCGATCTCGTCCACGCGGTCCTGCGGGCCGAGCGGGACCACCCGCGAGGTCGTCATGCCGTCCGCGACCCGCTTCTCCACCCGCCAGTGATGCGCCCCCAGGGCCGCCACCTGAGGCGAGTGCGTGACGACCAGCACCTGTCCTTCGCGCGCGAGGTCCGCGAGCCTCCGCCCCACGGCCGCCGCCGTCGCCCCGCCCACGCCCCGGTCGATCTCGTCGAAGATCAGCGTCTTCGCGTCGCCCTCGCGCATCAGGCAGACCTTGAGCGCGAGCAGGAACCGTGACAGCTCCCCGCCCGAGGCGATGCGATCGAGCGGCCCCGGCGGGGCTCCCGGATTGGTCGCCGCCACGAAGCGCACGTCGTCCTGCCCCTCCGGCCCGGGCTCGGCCGGCGTGACCTCCACTGAGAACCTCGCCCGCTCCATCTTCAAGGGTGGCAACTCCTGCGCCATGGCCTGCGCCAGCCGCTCGGCCGCGGCACGGCGGAACCCTGACAGCTCCTCGGCCGCCGCGTGATAGCCCGCGTCCGCCGCCTTGACCGCCGCCTGAAGCCGCCCCTGGTCCGCCTCCGACGCGTCCAGCGCCGCGAGCCGCCCCTCCATGCTCTCAGCCAGCGCCGGCAGGTCGTCCGGCATCACGCCGTGCTTCCTCGCCAGCGCGCGGATCGCGAAGAGCCGCTCCTCGGTTTCCTCCAGCGCGCGGGGGTCGAAGGTCAGCACATCGAGGAAGTCGCGCACGCCCCCCTCGGCCTCGCCCAGAGCCTCCTGCGCCCGCTCCAAGGCCGCCAGCGGCTCGTCGAGCCGCCCTTCCGCCTGGTCCGAGGCCTGGTCGAGCCGCCGCATCGACTCGGAGATCAGCCCCTCGGCCCCCTGCGACGAGATCGCGTTCAGCGCCTTGGCAATCCCCTCGCGGATGCGCTCCCCCGCCTGCATGAGCCTGCGCGAGCTGTCGAGCGAGGCCTCCTCCCCCGGCTGGGGATCGAGCTTCCGCATCTCCTCCACGGCGTGCCGCAGGAAGTCCTCCTCGGCCTTGAGCTTCTCCCGCCGGGCGTCCGCCTCGGCCAGCGCCCGCCGCGCCTCGCGCCGCCCCGTCCAGGCCTCGCGCGCCCGCGCGACCAGCGGCTCGGCCCCCGCGAAGTCATCCAGCAACTGCCGGTGCACGCGCGGGTTCAGGAGGCCCTTGTCGTCCTGCTGCCCGTGCAGCTCCACCAGCGTGTCCGAGAGGAGCCGCAGCGTCTCCCCCGAGGCCCGCCGGTCGTTGATCCAGGCCGTCTTGCGCCCGTCGGTGTAGTTCACCCGCCGCAGGATCAGCTCGCCCGGATCGTCCTCGTTGGCCTCGATCCCGGCCTCCTGCAGCACCGCATGGGCCGGGTGGCCGGGCGGCAGGTCGAAGACCGCCGTGACCTCGCCCCGCTCGGCGCCCGTGCGGACGAGCTCCGCTCGCCCCCGCCAGCCCAGGACGAAGCCGAGCGCGTCCAAAAGGATCGACTTCCCCGCCCCCGTCTCCCCCGTGAGCACGTTGAGCCCGGGGCGGAAGCCGAGGTCGAGCCGCTCGATGATGAGCATGTCGCGTATCTCGAGCCCGCGCAGCATCCCTCGCCCTCTTCTCGCTGAACTCAGGATGTGGCGGCGGAGCGGGAGGGGGTCAACCCCGCCCTGCCGGGATCAGGCCCTGCGCCGCGAGGTCGTCCCAGAGCGCCTGCGGAATCTCCGCCCGAGCCGCGCGCAGGTTGCTCTCCATCTCCGCGACCGTCTGGCTTCCCGGGATCACCGAGACCACCGCCTTGTGCCGCAGCGGGAACTGGAAGGCCGCGTCGATCAGGCTCACCCCGTGGCTCTCGCAGACCGCCTTGAGCCGCTTCGTCCGCAAGGCCAGCTCCGGCGGCACGGCGTCGTAGTTGTAGAACTCGTGCCCCGCCAGCAGCCCCGAGTTGTAGGGGCCGCCGATGATGACGCCGATCCCCTTCTCCTCGCAGACCGGCAGGAAGGACTTCGCCGCCCCCTGCTCCAGCAGCGTGTAGCGCCCGGCGAGCAGGATCACGTCAAGCTCCGCCCGCTCCGCGAGCCACTGGGCCGTCTCCCATTCGTTGATCCCGAGGCCGATGGCCCGGATCACTCCCTGCGACCGCAGCTCGTGCAGCGCCCGGTGGCCGCCCGAGACGAACTGCCGGATCCAGCCGTCCAGCGCCTCCTGCGAACCATGCGTCCAGACGTCGAGGTCGTGCGTGTGGAGGATGTCGACCCGGTCCACGCCGAGCCGCTCCAGGGAGAACTCGAGCGACCGCATCACCCCGTCGTAGGAATAGTCGTAGACTCCCACGCGCGAGGGCACGTCGAACCACTTCCCATGCCCCTCGCGACCCTCGAAGCTCGTGGCCTTAAGCCAGCGCCCGACCTTGCTCGCCAGCACGTAGCTGTCCCGAGGCTTGTCCTTGAGGAACGGGTTGAGCCGCGTCTCGGCCATGCCCAGCCCGTAGAGCGGGGCCGTGTCGAAATGCCGGACGCCGCCGTCCCAGGCGGTGTCCATGACGGCCCGGGCCTCCTCCTGCGGGATCGCGCGGTACAGGTTCGCGAGCGGCGCCGTCCCGAGACCCAGCTCGGTGAAGGCCAGCCCCGTCCTCGCGTGAGCGCGTGTCGCCATGGCCCCTGTCGCCAGTTGCATCCCCGGTCCCCCCATGCTGACATGCCAGTCATTGCAGGGGAGGCGGGAAAAGAAAATGACCGACGCGTTTCGCCGCGTATTCGGGCCGGGCAAGCCCGTGATCGCCATGGTCCATTTGGGTGCCTTGCCGGGCGCGCCCCTCTACGACGAGGAGCGCGGGATCGATGGGCTGATCGAGGGCGCTCGCGCCGACCTCCGGGCACTCCAGGGGGCGGGCGTGGACGCCGTGATGTTCGGCAACGAGAACGACCGCCCCTACGAGATGAAGGTGGACACCGCCTCGACCGCCACGATGGCCTATGTCGTCGGCCGCCTGCGCGAGGAGATCGCGACCCCCTTCGGCGTCAACGTCCTCTGGGACCCGATGGCGACCCTGGCGCTCGCCGCCGCGACGGGCGCGTCGTTCGTGCGCGAGATCTTCACCGGCACCTACGCCAGCGACATGGGCGTCTGGGCCCCGACGCGGGCGAGGCGATGCGCTACCGCAACCGCCTGCACCGCCGCGACCTCGCCATGCTCTACAACGTGTCGGCCGAGTTCGCGGACAGCCTCGACCGCCGCCCCCTGCCCGATCGCGCCCGCTCGGCGGTGTTTTCGAGCATCCCCGACGCGGTCCTCGTCTCCGGCCAGATCACCGGAGAGGCCGCGCGGATGGAGGACCTCGAATCCGTCAAGCGGGTGCTGCCCACGACCCCCGTCCTCGCCAACACCGGCGTCAGGCACGACACCGTGGCCGAGGTCCTGCGGATCGCGGACGGCTGCGTGGTCGGCTCCGCGCTCAAGGTGGACGGCCACACCTGGAACGCCGTGGATCCGGAGCGGGCCCGTGACTTCATGCACAAGGCCAGGGCCGCGCGATGAGCCTGCGCGACGACCTTTCCGCCCTCTGCCTCCTCCCTGCCTCTCGGGGCACGAGGAGCCTGTCGCGGCCTGGCTTCGCGGCCAACTGTCGGAACTGGGATTCTCTTCGCGCACCGACCGTCTTGGCAACCTGATCCTGACCCTTCCGGGCGATGACGACCGTCCCTCGGTCATGGTCTTCGCCCACATGGACCAGCTCGGCTTCTTCGTGCGCAAGGTCGAACCGGATGGCCTTATCCGGGTCGAGCGCATGGGCGGCGTGGCCGAGAAGGCGATGCTCGCGCAGGCCGTCCTCCTCTGCCCGCCCGGCCACGACCCCGTGCCCGGCGTCATCATGGTCAAGGCCCACCACGCGACGCAGCCCTCCGAGAAATACACCGTCCCCACCGCCCCTGAGATCCGCATCGACACCGGCCACGGCTCCCGCGAGGCGGTCGAGGCCGCCGGCATTCGCATCGGCACCCCGGTCATCTACCTTCCCCGCGTCCTGCCGCTCGCAAACGACCGCTTCGCCGGGACCGCCGTGGACGACCGCGCGGGTTGCGCCGTCCTCCTCGACGTGGCGCGCAGGCTAAAGGACCGGCAGGGCGGTCCCACCGTCCACTTCGTCTGGTCCGTGCAGGAGGAGTTCAACCTCCGTGGCGCCGTCGTCGCGGCCCAAACCCTCAAGCCCGACATCGCCATCCAGCTCGACCTCATGCTCGCCACCGACACGCCCGACATGGCCGAGCGGGGCGAGATGGTCATGGGCGGCGGTCCGGGCATGAGCCTTTATTCCTTCCACGGGCGCGGCACCCTCAACGGCGTGATCCCTCACCCCGCCCTCGTCCGCCTGATCGAGGACACCGCCGAATCCGAGGGGATGCCGCTGCAACGCTCCGCCCAGGTCGGCGTCCTCACCGACCTGAGCTACGTCCAGACGGTCGGCGAAGGTATCGCCTCCATCGACCTCGGCTTCCCCATGCGCCACTCCCACTCGGCGCTGGAGGTCTGCGACCTGCGCGACCTCGAGTCCCTCTCCCGCCTCCTCGTGGCGGCGCTGGACCGGATTGGGCCGAACCTCCGGTTGGAGCGGGGTTGATGGCCGTCACCATGGGCATCGACGTCGGCACCTTCGAATCGAAGGGCGTCCTCGTGGACGACGGCCGTATCTTGGCCGAGGCGCGCCGCCCCCACGAGATGCTGGTTCCCCGCCCCGGCTGGGCCGAGCACCGACCCGAGGAGGACTGGTGGGGCGCCGTCACCCACCTCTCCCGGGCCCTCCTCGCCCAGGTCCCCGGCGCGCAGGTCGAGGCCCTCGCCGTCAGCGCCATCGGACCCTGCTGCCTCCCCGTGGACGCCTCGGGCCAGCCTCTCCGCAACGGCATCCTCTATGGCGTGGACACCCGCGCCACCGTCGAGATCGCCGAGTTGAACGACCGCCTGGGCGAGGCGAACATCCTGACGCTCGCCGGCACCGCCCTCACCTCTCAGGCCGTCGGTCCCAAGGTCCTCTGGCTCCAGCGCCACGAGCCCGAGGTCTGGGCCGCGACCTCTCGCCTCCACACCTCCACGAGCTTCGTCCTCGAACGCCTCACCGGCGCCTTCGCCATGGACCACTACACGGCGGCAAGCTGGTCCCCCCTCTACGACATGGCCCGGCAGGACTGGTCCGCCGAGCTCCACGGCATCTGCGAGGCCGCCCAGCTCCCTAGGCTCCTCTGGTCCGCCGAGATCGCCGGTCACATCACCCCCGAGGCCGCCCAGGCCACCGGCCTTCCCGAGGGCATCCCCGTCACCACCGGCACCATCGACGCCGCCGCCGAGGCCGTCTCGGTCGGCGTCTCCCGCCCTGGCGACCTCATGCTGATGTATGGCTCCACCGTCTTCGTCATCGAGATCACGCCCGGTCGCGTCACCGACCCGCGCCTCTGGTCCGCGCCCTGGCTGTTCCAGGGCCAGCACGCTGCCATGGCCGGCCTCGCCACCTCCGGCACCCTGACCCAGTGGTTCCGCGAGGTCATGGCCCCCGGCCTCCCCCGCGACACCGCCTTCGAGACTCTCATGGGGGAGGCCGAAGCCTCCCCGCCCGGGGCCAAAGGCCTCCTCTGCCTCCCTTACTTCTCCGGCGAGCGGACGCCGATCCACGACCCCCAGGCGCGCGGCGTGTTCTTCGGCCTGAACCTCACCCACACGCGCGGCGACCTCTTCCGCGCCGCCCTGGAAGGCATCGCCGCCGCGACCCGCCACATCGCGGAGACCTACGCCGAGGCTGGGGCCGCGCCCTCCCGCGTCATGGCGGTGGGCGGCGGCACGAAGATGGACCCCTGGCTCCAGGCCACATCCGACATGACCGGCCTCCCACAGGAGCTTCGCCGTGTCACGCTCGGAGCCGCCTACGGCGACGCCTTCCTTGCCGCCCTGGCCCTCGGCGCGGCGCGACCCCAGGACATCGACGCCTGGAACCCGCCCGAGCGCACCGTCGAGCCGCGCGACGTCCCGGCCTACGCGAAGAGCTACCCGCTCTTCCGCCGCCTCTACGAGCAGACCAAGGACCTCATGCACGAGCTTCCCGCCTGACCCTCAGGCGAAAAGCTCCGGCCTCTCCGTCCCCAGCCGCTCCAGCCGCGTCACCACCTGCCGCAGATGCGCCCGCGTCGCGGCCCGCGCCGCCTCCGGGTCCCGCGCCTCCAGCGCCGCGAGGATCGCCCGGTGCTCGGCCAGCGTCTCCTCGACCCGCCCCGGCTCGGGCAGCAGGAGCCGCCGCGCCCGGTCCACATGGACCCAGGCCGTCCGCGACAGCCCCGGAAGCCGTCGATGCCCGGTAAAGCTCAGCAGAAGTTCGTGGAACCCCGCATCGGCCGCGTAGAAGCCCCGGATGTCGCCGTCCGCGACCAGCCCCTCCTGCAGCCGCAGGTTCCGCCGCAGCTCCACCAATTGCTCCTCGGTGATGGCGCGTGCGACCTCCTCCACGGCCGCCAGCTCCAGCGCCTCGCGCAGGAAGGCCCCCTCGCGCACCTCGTCCAGCGACAGCCGCGCCACGAAGGTCCCCGCCTGCGGCACGATATCGACCAGCGCCTCGGAGGCGAGCCGAGCCACCGCCTCGGACACCGGACTGCGCGAGACGCCCAGCGCCTCGCAGACGTCGCCCTTCCGCAGGATCGCGCCCGGCCGCAGCGACAGGTCGAGGATCGCCTCCTTGAGCGAGGCATAGACCCGCTGCGACAGCGTCCCCGCAAAGTCCGACAGCGGCCGGAACGCCGGAGCCTCTGCGACCATCTGCACGGTATCTTGCGACATGCTAGCATGTTAGCTAGAGCCCGAAGCCAGATCAACGACCCGCCCCGAGGGGAACCCCCATGCTCGACCAGACGACCTCCGCCGTGATCCGCCTCCACCCGCAGGACAACGTGGTGATCGCCCTTGCCGACCTGCCGGCCGGCGCCGTGCTGCCCGAGGTCGGCGTCCCGCTGGTCACGCCCGTGCCTCGCGGCCACAAGATCGCCGTCTCCCCCATCGCCCCGGGCGCGAACGTGATCCGCTACGGCCAGATCATCGGCGCGGCCAGCCAGCCCATCCATCCCGGCGAGCACATCCACACCCACAACCTCGGCATGGGCGCGCACGACACCGACTACGCCTTCGGCACCGACATCCGCCCGCTGCCCCTCGTGACCGGGACGAGAAACTTCGACGGCTACCGCCGCGCCGACGGCCAGGTCGGCACGCGCAACTACCTCGGCGTCATCACCTCGGTGAACTGCTCCGGCTCCGTCGCCCGCTTCATCGCCGAGGCCTGCGAGCGCGAGCCCTGGCTGCGCGACAACCCCGCCATCGACGGCGTGGTTCCCATCGTCCACGGCACCGGCTGCGGGATGAGCGGCAAGGACGAGGGTTACGAGACCCTGTTCCGCACCCTCCAGGGCTATTCCCGCAACCCGAACTTCGCGGGCATCCTGCTCGTGGGCCTGGGCTGCGAGGTCATGCAGGTCCCCGACCTGATCGGCAAGGGCCGGATGCGCGGCGACGGCGCCTTCCGCTACATGACGATCCAGCAGACGGGCGGCACCCGCCGCACCGTCGAGAAAGGCGTGGCGATCCTGCGCGAAATGGCCGAGACCGCCGCCAAGGCCGTCCGCGAGCCCGCGGGCCTGGAGCATCTCGTGATCGGGATGCAATGCGGTGGCTCGGACGGCTATTCCGGCATCACCGCGAACCCCGCGCTGGGCGCGGCCTCGGACCTCCTCGTGGCCCATGGCGGCACCACGATCCTGAGCGAGACGCCCGAGATCTACGGGGCCGAGCACCTCCTGACCCGCCGCGCCGTCTCGCGCGAGGTGGGCGAGAAGATCGTCGAGCGCATCAAGTGGTGGGAGGACTACACCTCCCGCTGGGGCGGGGAGATGGACAACAACCCCTCGCCCGGCAACAAGAAGGGCGGCCTCACGACGATCCTCGAGAAGTCGCTCGGCGCCGTCGCCAAGGGCGGCACCGCGCCGCTCACCCAGGTTTACAAGTTCGGCGAGCCCATCACCGAACGAGGCTTCGTCTACATGGATTCGCCCGGCTACGACCCCTGCTCGGTCACCGGCCAGGTCGCCTCGGGCGCCAACCTGATCGTCTTCACCACCGGGCGCGGCTCGGTCTCGGGCTACAAGCCCGTCCCCTGCATCAAGCTCGCCACCAACAGCGAGATGTATGCGCGGATGAGCGAGGACATGGACATCAACTGCGGCGACATCGTCTCCGAAGGCGTCTCGCTGGAGGAGAAGGGCCGGGAGATCTTCGAGACGTTCATCTCCACCGCCAGCGGCCAGCACACGAAGTCCGAGGAACTGGGCTTCGGCGGCGCCGAGTTCGTGCCCTGGCAGATGGGCGCCGTGATGTGAGCCCGCGAGGCACGGTCGAGGGGGTTCGGAGGCAGCGGTCCCCCCGACCGAATCCCCACCCGACGCTCGTGCCGCCGAAAACGGCCCGACGCGGCGCGCCGGGCCCGTCGGCCCGTTCCGCGCCTCAGAGCTCCCGGCCCAGCACCACCTGCCGGTAAAGCGCCGTCAGCCAGTTGTCCCCGGTCGCCTGCGGCCGCAGGCCCTGGCCCGTCAGCAGGGCGTAGCTGTCGCGATACCACTCGCTGTCCTGATAGTTGGCCCCGAGGATCGCGCCCGCCGTCTGCGCCTCGTCGGTCAGGCCCAGCGCCAGATAGGCCTCCACCAGCCGGTGCAGCGCCTCGGGCGTGTGGCGGGTGGTCTGGTAATCCTCCACCACCGCGCGGAAGCGGTTGATCGCGGCCGTGTAGTTCCCGCGCTTCAGGTAGTAGCGCCCGACCTCCATCTCCTTCCCGGCGAGGTGGTCGAAGGCGAGGTCGAACTTCACCATCGCGTCAGCGGCATAGGGGCTGTCCGGATAGACCTCGATCACCGCGCGGAGCGCCTGGAGCGCCTGGAAGGTCAGGCCCTGGTCCCGGCCCACGTCGTCGATCTGGTCGTAGTAGCTCAGCGCCAGGAGATACTGGGCATAGGCTGCGTCCTCGCCGGCGGGGTAGAAGTCGAGGTAGCGCTGCGCGGCGCCGCGGGCATTCTCGTAGTCACCATCGCGATGGTAGGAGAAGGCGGCCATGATGAGGCCCCTCTTCGCCCATTCGGAATAGGGATACAGCCTCTCGACCTCGCTGAACAGGAAGGCCGCGTCGTCCTCCTGGCCCGATTCCAGCGACTGCTCGCCCCGGGTGTAGATCTGCTCGGGCGTGAGCGAGTCGAGCGCGCCGGGCGTACGGATGCCGCCATTGCCCGCGCCCAAGCCGCCCAGGAACCCGCATCCCGAAAGGGCCAGCAGCGCCACCGTGGCCAAGAGCCTTGCCTGTCCGCTGCCTCGCCCCATCCTGCCCCTCGTCGCGGTTCGTGGTTGGGGGACCCGGTCCCCGTCCGGCCACCGATTAGCACGGTTCGGCGAGGGGCAAAAAGCCCCCTCGCCTCATGGCTTGGCGGAACTCACGCCACGGCTGGCAGATCGGCCAGATCGCCGGTGCCGATCCCCACCCCCGGCAGCCGTTCGAGCAGGGCCGCGTCGCACGGCACCCGCCGCCACGCCTCGGGCCGCGCGAAGAGCGCGCGGAGGAGCTGGTTGGTCAGCCTGTGGCCCGCCCGATGCCCGACGTAGCGGCCCAGGATCGGCGCCCCGGCCGTGGCGAGGTCGCCCAGCGCGTCCAGCATCTTGTGGCGCACGGGCTCGTCCGGGTGGCGCAATCCGCCCGGCGTCAGCACCCGCGCCCGTCCACCACCACGGCATTGAGGTAGGTCCCGCCCAGCGCCAGCCCTTTGGCCCGCATCGCGTCCACGTCGGCCTGCCGGCAGAAGGTGCGGCTGTCGCAGAGCTCGCGCACGAAGGCGCCGTTGGAAAGGCCGAGCGCCTTCTCCTGATGACCGATCGCGGCGTCGGGAAAGTCGATGGCGAAGTCCATCTCCGGGCCTGCCGCCGGCTCCAGCCGCGCCCAGGCCGGCCCCTCGCGGACCTCGACCGGCTCCAGCACCTCGATGGCCTCGAGGGTGGCGTCCTGCTGCCTGATGCCGGCCGCCAGGATCGCCCGAACCAAGGTGGCGGCCGAGCCGTCGAGGATCGGCACCTCGGGCCCGTCGATCTCGACGATGGCGTTATGCACCCCCGTCCCCGCGAGCGCCGCCATCAGATGCTCGATCGTCGAAACCATCACGCCATCGCCATTCACGATTCGCGTGGCCAGCGGCGATTGCAGCACCCGGTCCCAGAGCGCCGGGATCAGGTTGTCGCGATCGGTCACGTCCACGCGGCGAAAGACGATGCCGGTCCCCGGCGCGGCGTCCTTGAGGGTGACGCGCGCCGAGGACCCTGAATGGAGCCCGGTGCCCGCGACCGACGCGGGCGTATGAAGTGTCGTCTGCACGGGCCTGGGCCTTCGTTATCGTTCATTCTGCTCGCACGAGCAGGTAAGGCCTCCGACCGATTCCACCAACTCAACAATTGCAACGGGCTGTAACACAGGGCCCAACGACGAAGGGCCGCCCGGGGGGGACGGCCCTTCCACTCGATATCGGCCGGATTCAGTTCGCCTGGCGACGCAGGAAAGCCGGGATGTCGGCGCGCTCCTGCTCGGCGTCGGGCTGGGCCTCGTAGCGGGGCTGTGGGCGCGGAGCCGGGGCACCACCGCCAGCCGCCTGGGCCGGAGCCTCGCCGCTGGGCTGGCCCGTCATCCTGTTGATGAGCGAGTTGATCCCGAATCGGGGCTTGTCGGCCTGCGGGGCGGGAGCGGCGGCCGGGCTCGCGCTGCGCGGCGGCTCGGCGCCACGGGCCTCGGCGGCGCGGTTCGCCATGGC
>NZ_KK088569.1 GCF_000600335.2 Rubellimicrobium mesophilum DSM 19309
TCTTCCTCTTCGACGAGCCGCTCTCGAACCTCGACGCCAAGCTGCGCGTGCAGATGCGGACCGAGATCCGGTCGCTCCACCTGCGCCTCAAGACCACGACCGTCTACGTCACCCACGACCAGATCGAGGCCATGACCATGGCCGACCGCATCGTCGTCATGCGCGACGGCCACATCGCCCAGGCGGGCGCGCCGCTCGACCTCTACGACCGGCCGGCGAACACCTTCGTCGCGGGCTTCATCGGCTCGCCGGCCATGAACCTCATCGAGGGGGTGGGGGAGGGGGCGAGCGTCGCCGCCGGGGGCCTGCGCCTTCCCGCGATGGGCGCCTCCGAGGGCCGCAAGGTCATCTACGGCATCCGGCCCGAGCACCTGCAGCTCGGCGCCAGCGCCGAGGCCCCGGGCCTCGACGCCGTCGTCAAGGTGGTGGAGCCCACCGGCTCCGAGACGCACCTCGTGACCGAGGCCGGGGGGCGCGAGGTCGTCGCCGTCTCGCGGGAGCGGGTGGCCGTGCGGCCCGGCGACCGCGTGCGGCTCCAGGCCGACCCGGTCCGCGCCCACCTCTTCGACGCCGGGACGGGCGAGCGCATCAACTAGGCGGGAGCGGCACCTCGCCGCCCCCTCTGTCCCTTGCGCCGGCGCCGCCCGCGCGCGACAAGCCCCCGCACAGCCTGACCGGGGACCCTCCCATGACCATGACCACCTCGGTCCCCATGGGGGGCACGGGCCTCGTGCTGGGCCGCAGCCTGCGGGGCGTCCTCCTCTACGCGGCGGCGGTCCTGTTCTTCGCGACCATGGACACCACGACCAAGACGCTGGCCGCGCACTGGGCCGTGCCCCTGATCGTGGCGGCGCGCTACCTCTCGAACCTCGCCCTGATGGCGGCGGTCCTCGGGCCCTCGCAGGGGCGCCGCCTCGTGCGGACCCATCGGACCGGCCTCGTGCTCCTGCGCGGGCTGGCGCTGGCGGTGGCGTCGCTCACCTTCGCCCTCGCGCTCGAGCGGATGCCGGTCGCCGAGACCACGGCCGTGACCTTTCTCCTGCCGATCCTGGTCGTGCTGGTCGCGGGCCCCCTGCTGGGAGAGCGCATCGGGCGACTCGGCTGGGTCGCGGCGGCGGCAGGCTTCGCGGGCGTCCTGCTGATCGTGCGGCCGGGGAGCGGGCTCGACGCGGTGGGCGTGGGCTTCGTGCTCCTGAACGTGCTCGCGGGGCTCGCCTACCAGCTCCTGTCCCGCCTCCTCGCGGGGACCGAGAGCACGCTCGCCATGCTGTTCCTGACGGCGCTGGTGGGCTCCGTCGCCTTCGGCCTGGCGCTGCCCTGGACCTGGGGCGGCCCGATGCCGACGCCCGGGCAGCTCCTCCTGTTCCTGAGCCTCGGCGTCACCGGCGGCGTCGGCCACTACCTCCTGACCTCCGCCTACCGCTATGCCCCCGCCTCGCTGCTCGCGCCCGTCCAGTACCTCCAGCTCGTCTGGGCGGCGCTGCTGGGCTGGCTCGTCTTCGGCCACGTCCCCGACGCGGTCAGCGGGCTCGGCATGGCGGTGGTCGTCGGCTCGGGCCTGATGGTGGCCCTGCGGTCGCGCCACGCGCCCCGTTGAAGCCGCGCGCCTCGCTGGGCTAGGGTCCCGGCAAGAGCCCGCCGGAATCGGGGGCGCCATCCAATGGGGACGACATGCTCAAGGGGATCGACAACCGGCTCAACGCCGACGTGCTCTACGCGCTGCGCGCCATGGGTCACGGCGACCTGCTGGTGATCTGCGACACCAACTTCCCGGCCGACAGCATCGCCCGCCATACCGCGCTGGGCGAGCTGCTGCACATGGAGAACCTGACGGCGGCGCAGGCGATCGAGGCGATCCTCTCCGTCCTCCCCCTCGACACCTTCGTCGAGGACTTCGCCGCCCGCATGGAGGTCGTGGGCAAGCCCGACGAGATCCCGCCCGTGCAGATGGAGGTGCAGAACGCGCTCGACCGCGCCGACGGGCGCGAGGCGCGCATGGTGGGCGTGGAGCGGTTCGAGTTCTACGACAAGGCCGCGCAGGCCTATGCCGTCATCCAGACCGGCGAGCGTCGGTTCTACGGCTGCTTCATGTTCCGCAAGGGCGTGATCCCGCCCGAGGACTGACCAATGCCCGGCCCCATCGTCATCCTCGGCATCTTCGTCGCCGACACCGCCTACCGCGCGCCGCGCCAGCCCCGCATGGGCGAGACCATCCTGGGCGAGGGCTTCAAGCTCGGCCCCGGCGGCAAGGGCTCGAACCAGGCCGTCGCGGCGGCGCGGGCCGGGGGCGACGTCCACCTCGTCTCGCGCCTCGCCAGGGACGCCTTCGGCGACCTCGCGCTGAAAACCTGGGCCGAGGCCGGCGTGACGCCCGAGGTCACGCGGACCGACGACGGCTACACCGGCGCGGCCTACATCTTCGTCGAATCGGGCAGCGGCGACAACGCGATCATCGTGGCCCCCGGCGTGGCGGGCGACATCTCCGAGGAGGACATCGACGCCCGCGCCGACCTGATCCGCTCGGCCTCGGTCTTCGTCACGCAACTGGAGCAGCCGCTCCCCGCCGCGATCCGGGCGCTCCAGATCGCGCGCGAGGCCGGCGTGACCACGGTCCTGAACCCCGCCCCCGCCGCGCCGCTCCCCGACGGGACGCTCGCCCTCTGCGACTGGCTCACCCCCAACGAGAGCGAGGCCGAGGCCCTCACCGGCCTCCCCGTGACCGACCCCGCCACCGCCGAGGCCGCGGCCCGTACCCTGATCCTCATGGGCGCGGGCGGCGTGGTGGTGACGCTGGGCGCCCAGGGGGCGATGCTCGTCCAAGGCGACCGGGCCGTCCACCTCCCCGCCATCGACGCCGGCCCCGTGGTGGAGACGACCGGCGCCGGCGACGCCTTCAACGGCGGCTTCGCCGTGGCGCTCTCCGAGGGCCGGACCCCGGAGGAGGCCGTCCGCTTCGGCATCGCCACGGCCGGCATCTCGGTGACGCGGCCCGGGACCGCGCCGTCGATGCCCTCGCGGGAGGAGATCGAGGCGGCGCTGCGCGCGTAGGGTGGGCCGTCCGTCCTTCGTGAGTGGTGGCGCGGCCACGCGGGATGGGGGTTCCCCCCACCGGATCCGGCCACCGCCGAACCCCGCCGTCGCATGGCGGGGTGAAACACCACCCTGCGGCGCCCTGGCCTGCGTCAGCCTCCGCCTCGCCCCTTGCCATTCCCCGCTCCATCCCACAGACCGGCGGCACCCCCTCGCCCGGAGCCCCCATGCACGACGGCCATGGCCTCATCACGACCCTGGTCGCGGGCTTCGTCCTGGCCTTCGTCCTGGGGCTCGCCGCGAACCGCCTGAGGCTCTCGCCGCTCGTCGGCTACATCCTGGCGGGCGTCCTCGTCGGCCCCTCCACGCCGGGCTTCGTGGCCGACGCGGACCTCGCGCCGCAGCTCGCCGACATCGGGGTGATCCTGCTGATGTTCGGCGTGGGGCTGCACTTCTCGCCCGCCGAGCTCCTCTCCGTGCGCCACCTCGCGCTGCCGGGGGCCCTCGGGCAGATCGCGCTGGCGACGCTGCTCGGCTGGGGCCTGGGCCGGCTCCTCGGCCTCCCGCAGGCCGAATCCGCGATGATGGGCTTCTCGGTCTCCGTGGCCTCCACCGTGGTCCTCGCCCGCGCGCTGGAGGAGCGGCACCAGCTCAAGACCCCGACGGGACGCCTGATGGTGGGCTGGCTCGTGGCCGAGGACCTCGTGATGGTGCTCGCTCTGGTGCTCCTGCCCCTCGCCGCCGGGCGGGGCGAGGGGGCCGCGCTGGCCGAGGTCGGCCTCGTGCTCCTCAAGGTCGCGGCCTTCCTGACGCTGATGTACTTCGTCGGCGCCCGGCTCCTTCCCCTGGCCCTCGTCGCCCTCGCGCACCAGCGCTCGCGCGAGCTCTTCACGCTGGGCGTGCTCGCCATCGCGCTCGGCATCGCCTGGCTCGCCTATTTCGTCTTCGACGCCTCCTTCGCGCTGGGGGCCTTCGTGGCGGGCCTCGTCCTCGCCGCCTCGCCGCTCGGCCATGCCGCCGCCGAGCGGTCGCTGCCGCTCCGCGACGCCTTCGCCGTGATGTTCTTCGTCGCGGTGGGGATGCAGTTCGACCCCTCCGTCCTGATCGGGCGCCCGGGCGCCGTCCTGGGGCTCCTCCTCGTCGTGCTGGCGGCCGCGACGCTGGCCGGGATCGCCGTGGCCGGGGCCTTCCGGCTGGGCCGCGCGGCCGCCGCCAACATCGCCGCGAGCATCGGCCAGGCGGGCGAGTTCTCCTTCATCCTGGCGGCGCTGGGCGTCTCGCTGGGCCTGCTCCAGCGGTCCACGCACGACGTGATCCTCGCGGCGGCGCTCCTGTCCATCGCGCTCAACCCCCTGCTCTTCGCCCTCGCCGACCGCCTCGCGCCCAAGCCGCGCCCGGCCTGAGCGCCCTGTCGGAAGCGTGAAGCTTCCCGCTTGGCCTGGACCCCCGCAACGCCTAAGTCTGCGGAAACGGGGAAGGACAGGGACTTGGCCGACGGCACCCACATCTTCGCGGACGCGCCGCTGGACGGGCTGGTCGCCTGCCCGGAATGCGACGCGCTCTACCGCGCGGCGGAGGTGCCGCCCGGCTCCAGGGCCGTCTGCGCGCGCTGCCACACCGTGCTCATCTCGCCGCGCCGCCACGCCGGCATGGCGATCATCTCGCTGGCGCTGGCCTCCATCGTCCTCGTGGCCGGCGCGCTCTGGTTCCCGTTCCTGCGCATCGACACCCGAGGCCTCTGGCAGCAGGCGACGCTCTGGGACGTGGCCACGAGCTTCCCCGTGGGCCCGCTCCTGATCGTCTCCGTCGCGGTCACGGCGGCCATCGTGGTCCTGCCGATCGTCCGGGCGGCGCTGATCCTCTACACGCTGGTGCCCGTGGTCTTCGACCGTCCGGCCCGTCCCCTCGCGGCCCGCGCCTTCGCCCTGTCCGAGTCCCTCCGCCCCTGGTCCATGGCCGAGGTCTTCGCCATCGGCTGCGCCGTCTCCCTCGTGAAGATCGCCGACCTCGCGACCCTGTCGCTGGGCCCCGCCTTCTTCATGTTCGCGGCGCTCGTCGTCGTGACGGTCATCCAGGACCAGCTCGTCTGCCGGTGGTCGGTGTGGCGCTCGATCTCGCCCGTCTGACCACCGCCGTCACCGCGCGCGAGGCGGGCCTCGTCGCCTGCCGCCGCTGCACGCGCGTCTGGCCCATGGGGACCGGGACCTGCGCCCGCTGCGGCAGCCGCCTCGTCTCGCGGGATCCGCGATCCCTCAGCCGCGTCTGGGCCTGGTGGCTCGCCGGCATCCTGGCCTACATCCCCGCGAACCTCTGGCCCATGCTGCGCACCCGCACCCTCTGGCAGGAGCAGTCCAACACCATCATCGGCGGCGCGCTGGAGCTCTGGCGCTACGGCAACCCCGGCGTCGGCCTCATCATCCTGGTGGCGAGCGTCGGCATCCCCATCGCCAAGTTCTTCGCCATCGCCTACCTCGCCCTCTCGGCGCGTCGCGGCGCCCGCGCCTCGCCCGGGGCCAGGATGCGCATCTACGAGGTCGTGGAATACATCGGCCGCTGGTCGATGATCGACGTCTTCGTGGTTGCGATCCTCGCTTCGCTGGTGCAACTCAACGTCGTGGCGCGGATCGACCCCGGCCCCGCCTCCCTTGCCTTCGCGCTTTCGGTGATCTTCACGATGCTCTCGGCCCAGGCCTTCGACCCGCGCATGATCTGGGACGGCATCGAGGCCGAGGCCAAGTCGCGTCCCGGTCCCCGCTCCGCATGACCGACCCCGTTCCCCCGATCCCCGTGGCCCCGGCCCGGCGGAGCCTCTGGGACCGCGTGTCCCTGGTCTGGCTCGTCCCCATCGCGGCGGTCGCCGTGGCGGGGGCCGTCGCCTGGCAGACCCTGCGCGAGAAGGGCCCCCTGATCGAGATCGAGTTCGAGGACGCCGCCGGCGTGGTCGCGCGCGAGACCGAGCTCCGCTTCCGCAACGTGACGGTGGGCACCGTCGAATACGTGCACTTCACCCCCGACCTGAACCGCGTCGTCGTGGGCGTCCGCCTCGACGCCGGCATCGCGCCCTACGTGGACGAGGACGCGCAGTTCTGGATCGTCCGCCCCGAGATCACCCCCCAGCGCATCACCGGCATCGAGACGGTCCTCTCCGGCGTCTACATCGAGGGAAGCTGGGACAGCACCCCCGAGGACCCGCAGGAGCGCTACGCCGGCCTCGACACCGCCCCGCTGCTCGAGCCCGGGCAGGAGGGGCTTGAGTTCACCCTCCGCTCGACGGACGGGACGCTCACCTCGACCATGCCGCTGATCTACCAGGGCGTGACCGTGGGCCAGGTGGGCCCGCCGGTCATCGGCTCGGACGGCATCTCCGTCAGCGCGCCCGCCGTCATCTACGCGCCCTACGACCGCCTCGTGACCGAGGCCACGGTGTTCTGGGACGCCTCGGGCTTCTCGCTCTCCGTGGGCGCCGCCGGGGCCGAGGTCGACTTCGACTCGCTCTCCTCGCTCATCGTCGGCGGCCTCGCCTTCGACACCTTCGTCTCGGGCGCCGCGCCCGCCAAGGACGGCGACACCTTCGAGGCCTACCTCTACGAGGACAAGGCCCGCGATTCGATCTACGCCGACCCGAACTCGCCCACCCTCCAGCTCTCAGCCGTCTTCTCCGGCAACATCGCGGGCCTCGCCGTCGGCGCGCCGGTGGAGCTCGGCGGCCTCCGCGTGGGCGAGGTGACGGACGTGGACGGCCTCATCGACCCCGGGCGCTTCGGCGACAGCGACGTGCACCTCCAGGCCAGCTTCGCCATCCAGCCCTCGCGCCTGGGCCTCGACGGCGAGGAAGGCCGGGACGAGATCCTCCGCATCCTGCAGGAGCGCGTCCAGGCGCAGGGGCTCCGCGCCCGCCTCGCCACCGGAAGCCTCTTCGGCGGCCTCAAGGTGGAGCTGGTGGACCTCCCCGAGGCCCAGCCCGCCCAGATCGACCTCGCCGCGCTGCCCTATCCGGCGCTGCCCGTGGCGCCCAGCCAGATCACCGACATCGCCGGCACCGCCGAGGGGCTCCTCGAACGCGTGGACAACCTCCCCGTCGAGCAGCTCCTCGACTCGGCCATCTCCTTCCTCGACAACGCCTCCGTCCTCGTGGGCAGCGCGGACACCCAGGCCATCCCCGGCGAGGTCCGCTCGATCCTCGGCGACGTGCGCGGCGTGACCTCCTCCGAGGAGGTCCAGCAGCTCCCCGCCCAGCTCGCCGACACGCTGGGGCAGATCGACGACACCGTCACCGACATCCGCGGCATCCTCGCCCAGGTGCGCGAGCAGGACGCCATCGGCCGCACGCTCGCCGCCGTGGACACGATCAACGCCACCTTCGCCCAGATCGACACGGCGACCGAGGGCATCCCCGACCTCGTCCTGCGCCTGAACGACGTGGCCGCCAAGGCCCAGAACCTCCCCGTCGAGGACCTCCTCAACCAGCTCACCGGCGTCTCCGCCGACGCCCGCGCGATCCTCCAGCAGCCGGGATGGCAGCAGCTTCCCGGCCAGATCGGCACCCTCTCGGACAACGCCAACGCCGCCATCTCCGACGCGCGCGGCCTCCTCGCCGACCTCAACGAGGGCGACCTCGGCACGCGCCTCGCCTCGGCCATCGAATCCGCCGACAACGCCGCCCAGGCCATCGAGGCCTCGACCCAGCGCCTGCCGGAGATCGCCGACCGGATCGACGCCCTGGTCGCCAAGGCCAACGACCTCCCGTGGACCAGCTCGTCGCCCAGCTCACCGACCTCGCCGGCAGCGCCAACACGCTGGTGTCCTCCGAGAGCACCCAGGCCCTCCCCGGCGACCTGTCCGCCGCGCTGGCCGAGGTGCAGGCCATCCTGCAGGAGGCCCGCGAGGGCGGCGTCGTCACCAACGCCAACGCCGCGCTCCAATCCGCCCGCGCCGCCGCCGACACGCTCCCCGGCCTCGTGGACCGCGCCGGGTCCCTCCTCGACCAGGCCTCCGCCACGCTCGGCGCCTTCGACGAGACCTCGAGCGTCGTGCGCGAGGCGCAGCGGGCCATCCAGGAGGTCTCGGCCGCCGCCCAGGCCATCGCCGACCTCGCCCGCGCCATCGAGCGCGACCCCAACTCCCTCATCTTCGGAGACTGACATGACGCTCCGCCCGGTCGCGCTCCTGCCCCTCGCCCTCCTTGCCGGCTGCGGCCTCTTCGGGCGCGAGCCCCTGCGCATCGCCGTCCCGCCGCCCCCCACCGAGGGCCGCGTCTCCATCGGCTTCGCCTCGGTGGAGCTCCTGGAGGCCGAGCTTCCCGCCTATGCCGACGAGGACGGCATCTACGTCCAGGGCGTCGGCGGCGCGCTCACCCAGACGCGCGGCTTCGTCTGGGCCGACGACCCCTCCCGCGCCTTCACGCTGGAGCTCACCCGTGCCCTGGGCGAGCTCACGCGGGCCCGCGTCGCCCCCGACCCCTGGCCCTACGACGAGCCCGCCGAGGCCCGCGTCGATGTCCGCGTGGCCGAGTTCTCGCCCGACCTCACGCGGGGCGAGTTCGTCATCCGTGGCCAGTACTACGTCGCCGCCTTCGACGAATCGGGACGCGACACCGCCCGCGAGTTCCGCGTGACCGCCCCCCTCCCCGGAGAGGCCGGCCCCGCCGCCATCGCGAGCGCCCGGTCGCAGGCCACGGCCGCGCTGGCCCGCCAGATCGCGAGCGACGGGCTGAGCTAGGCCTCTAGCTCCGCGACCACATCCGGTGGCCCGGCGCGTAGCAGTAGGCGACATGGGTGACGGACCACTTCCCCAGCCACGTCGTCCGCTCCAGCATGAGGAGGGCGCTGCCCTCCTCGCAGCCCAGCGCCCGCGACGACCTCGGGCCCGACAGGGCGGCGGTCAGGGACACGTCCGCCCAGGTATAGGCGACGTTGTGCAGGAGCCATTCGTTCGGGCTCTGGTGGCGCCAGTCCACGTCCAGGGCCTCGGGCACGGTGCCGCCGTTGATCCAGCGCTCCTCCCAGGCGAAGGGCTCGCCGCCGGACAGGTGCCGCGCCAGGATGCGCATCACGCGCGGCTGCGTGGTGATCCCCAGCCGGTCGCGGACGTGCTCGGGCACCTGGTGCTCGCCGGCCTCGATCATCTCGTAGCCATAGCGCCGGCCGGTCCTCTCCACCTCGTCTCGGATCAGCCCCACCTCGAAGCTCGCCGCGCGCTGCGGTCGCTCCACCACGCGGGTCCCCGCCCGCCGCCGCCGGTCGAGGAGCCCTTCCTCGGCCAGCTTGCCGAGAGCCCGGCTCACCGTGACCCGCGAGACGCCCCACTCCTGCGCGAGCGTCGCCTCGTTCGGGATCGTCGTGCCCGGCGCCCACTCGCGATCGCGGATGCGCCGCCGCGCCTCCTCGGCCAGCGTCGCCCAGACCTTCGCCTTCTCCTTGGGCTCGGGGCCGGTCACAGCGCCGCCCTCAGGCCCCGCACGGCCGCCCGGTAGGCCGGCTCGATCCGCTCCCGCTCGACGTGCCGCCCCTCGCGGACCCGGTGCCGCCCGGCGGCCCAGACATCCGTGACCATCCGGCTGTCCCCCGCCGCGACGAAGGCGTCCAGCACCGCGTCCCCCTCCAGCCCCTCCAGATCGACGTGCCCGCCATCCAGAGCCACGAGGTCCGCCCAGAGCCCCTCCGCGATGGCCCCCGAGGCCCGCCCCGCCGCCTGCGCGCCGCCCCGGCAGCTCGCCTCCCAGAGCCTCCGCCCGGTGGACAGCTCCCGCGTTGCCAGCGCCGCCCGCGAATGATCGCGCAGCCGCTGGGTGGTCTCCAACTGCCGCAGCTCCTCCGCGAGGCTGATTCGGATGTCGCTGTCCGACCCGATCCCGATCCGCCCGCCGGCCTCCATCCACCTTACCCCGTCGAAGATCCCGTCCCCCAGCGACGCCTCCGTCAGCGGGCAGAGCCCCGCGACCGCCCCCGTGACCGCGAGCCCCAAGGTCTCGTGCGGCAGCATCTGCGTGCAGTGGATCAGGCACCAGGCCTCGTCCACGCCGACATGGTCCAGCAGCCACTCGACTGGCCGCGCGCCCGTCGCGGCGACGACCTCCTCCACCTCGGCCACCGTCTCGGCGAGGTGCATATGGATCGGCCCCACGCCCTCGGCCAGCACCTCACGCAGCCCCTCCCCGGAGACGGCCCGCAGCGAGTGCGGCGCGGCGCCGAGGTCCGCGTCCGGCGCAAGGTGCCGCAACGAGGCCCCGAGCTCCGCCAGCAGCTTCAGGTAGAGCTCCGGGTCCGTCCCGAACCTCCGCTGCCCGGCTCCGAGCGGCCTCCGGTCGAGTCCCCCATACTGGTAATGCACCGGCAGCAGCGTGAGCCCGATCCCCGAGCCCGCCGCCGCCGCGACGATCCGCTCCCCCATCTCGCCGAGCCGGGGGTAGGGCGTCCCGTCCGGCTGGTGGTGCAGGTAATGGAACTCCACGTTGGTCGAGAACCCCGCCTCCAGCATCTCCATCTGCACGAAGGCGGCGATGGCCTCCACCTGATCCGGGTCCAGGCGGTCGAGGAACCGATACATCAGCGCCCGCCACGTCCAGAAGCTGTCCGCCCCCGGCCCCTTCCTCTCCGTGAGCCCCGCCATCGCCCGCTGGAACGCGTGCGAATGCACGTTGGCGGGGGAGGGGAGGAGGATGCTCCGCCGCTCCCCCTCCGCGCCCTCCACGACCGAGCCGATCCGCCCCCCCACGACCTCCACCCGCACGTCCCGCGCCCATCCCCCCGGCAGCAAGGCCCGCTCCGCCCAGACGACCCCCATCCCACCCTCCTTGATCCGGGTTAACGTTTGGTTAATATGTATATACATAATGCTTCGAAAGACCAGCCCTGATTCGGTAAGGTTTCGTTAACAGGACCGAACGCAGGGGTAGGAAACCGTTAAGGAATCACAGGCAGGATCGCCTCCATGCAGACCCTGATCCTCACCCACGCCACCCTCGCCGCCATGGACCCCTCCGGGCCCTGGCTGCTCTCCGATGCCGCGATCGTCCTGAAGGCCGACCGCATCCTCTGGTCCGGCCCCATGGCCGACCTTCCGCCCGAGCACCGGGAGGCCGAGTCGCGCCCCCTCGACGGCCGCCTCGTCACACCCGCCCTGATCGACGCCCACACCCACATCGTCCACGCCGGCCACCGCGCGGGCGAGTTCGAGGCCCGCCTCGAAGGCGCCAGCTACGAGGAGATCGCGAGGGCCGGGGGCGGCATCCTCTCCACCGTCCGCGCCACTCGCGCCGCCTCGGAGGACGACCTCGTCGCCCAAGCCCTCCCCCGCGTGGACGCCCTGCTCGCCGAAGGCGTCGGCACCCTTGAGGTCAAGTCGGGCTACGGCCTCGACCACGATACCGAGCTGCGGATGCTCCGCGCCGCCCGCCGCATCGGCGAGGAGCGCCCTGTGACGGTCCGCACGAGCTTCCTCGGCGCCCACGCGGTCCCGCCCGAGTTCAAGGGCCACCCCGACGCCTACCTCGACGAGGTCTGCCTGCCCGCCCTCCGCGCCGCCCACTCGGAGGGCCTCGTCGACGCCGTGGACGGCTTCTGCGAGGGCATCGCCTTCACCCCCGGCCAGATCGCCCGCCTCTTCGACGAGGCCCGCGCCCTCGGCCTTCCCGTCAAGCTCCACGCCGAGCAACTCTCCCATCTCGGCGGCGCGCAACTGGCCGCCCGCCACGGCGCCCTTTCCGCCGACCACCTCGAATACGCCACGGACGACGACGCGAAGGCCATGGCCGCCTCCGGCACCGTCGCCACGCTCCTCCCCGGCGCCTTCTACACGTTGAAGGAACGGCAGGCCCCGCCCGTCGCCGCCTTCCGCGACCAGGGCGTCCCCATGGTCGTCGCCACCGACTGCAACCCCGGCTCCTCGCCGCTCTCCTCGCTGCTCCTCGCGATGAACATGGCCTGCACCCTCTTCGGCCTCACCGTCCAGGAATCCTGGCTCGGCGCCACGGCCCACGCCGCCCGCGCCCTCGGCCTGTCCGATCGCGGCTCCATCGCCCCCGGCCAGCGCGCCGACCTCGCCCTCTGGGACGCCGAAAGCCCCGCCGAACTGGTCTACCGCCTCGGCCAGCGCCCCCTTCACGCCCGCATCCACGGAGGCCAATGGTGCCGATCCTGACCCCCGGCCAGACCACCCTCGCCGACCTCGAACGCCTCTGGCGCGAGAACCTCCCCGCCCACCTCCACGACTCGGCCCGCGAGCCGATCGCGAGGTCCGCCGTCCGCGTGGCCCAGGCCGCCCAGGGGGACGCGGCGGTCTACGGCGTCAACACCGGCTTCGGCAAGCTCGCCTCCGTCCGCATCGCGCCCGGAGACACCGCCACGCTCCAGCGCAACCTGATCCTCTCCCACTGCGCCGGCGTGGGCGATCCCCTCGACGCCTCCACCACCCGCCTGATGATGGCGCTCAAGCTCCTCAGCCTCGGCCGGGGCGCCTCCGGCACCCGCCCCGAGGTCATCGCCCTGCTCGAAGGGATGCTCGCCCGCGACGTGACCCCCCGGGTCCCGCTCCAGGGCTCCGTCGGCGCCTCGGGCGACCTCGCGCCGCTCGCCCACATGACCGCCGTGATGATCGGGGAGGGGGAGACGCTCGACGGCACCCCCGGCGCCGAGGCCCTGCGCCGCGCCGGCCCTGACCCCCATCGCCCTCGGCCCCAAGGAGGGCCTCGCCCTCATCAACGGCACCCAGTTCTCGACCGCCGTGGCCCTCGCCGCGCTCTGGGACGCCCAGCGCCTCGCGTTGGGTGCCGTGGTGACCTCTTGCCTGAGCACCGACGCCATCATGGGCTCCACCGCCCCGCTCCGCGCCGCGATCCACGAGCTGCGCGGCCAGCCTGGCCAGATCGCCGTCGCCGCCCTGATGCGCGACCTCATGGCGGGGAGCGAGATCCGCGAGAGCCACCGCACCGACGATCCCCGCGTGCAGGACCCCTACTGCATCCGCTGCCAGCCCCAGGTCACCGGCGCCGCTATGGACCTCCTCGCCTTCGCCGGCCGCACGCTGGAGATCGAGGCCAACGCCGTCACCGACAACCCCCTCGTGACCGAGGACGGCATCGTCTCGGGCGGCAACTTCCACGCCGAGCCGGTGGCCTTCGCCGCCGACCAGATCGCCCTCGCGCTGGCCGAGATCGGCTCCATCGCACAGCGTCGCGTGGCGCTGATGGTGGACCCGACGCTCAACCACGACCTACCGCCGTTCCTGACCCCCGATCCGGGCCTGAACAGCGGCTTCATGATCGCCGAGGTCACGACCGCCGCCCTGATGAGCGAGAACAAGCACCTCGCCCATCCCTGCAGCATCGACTCCACGCCCACCTCCGCCAACCAGGAGGACCACGTGAGCATGGCCGCCCACGGCGCCGTCCGCCTCGCCCGCATGACGCGCAACCTGTCCGTGATCCTCGGCGTCGAGGCCCTCTGCGCCGCTCAGGGCATCGAGTTCCGCCTGCCGCTCCGCACGTCCCCGCGCCTCGCGAGGGTCATGGAACGCATCCGCCAGGAGGTCCCCGCCCTCGGCCAGGACCGCCTGATGGCCCCCGACATGGAGAGGGCGGCGCAACTGGTGACAACGGGCGCGCTGCTCCGCGCCGCCGGTCTGTAAGGAGGCCACTGATGTTCGACCGCACCAACGCCCGCGTCATCCGCCCCGCGACGGGCACCGACCTCACCGCCAAGTCCTGGCTCACCGAGGCCGCGCTGCGGATGCTGATGAACAACCTCCACCCCGACGTGGCCGAGAACCCGGAGGAGCTGGTCGTCTACGGCGGCATCGGCCGCGCCGCCCGCACCTGGGAGGACTTCGACCGCATCGTGGCCTCGCTCCGCGACCTGGAGGCCGACGAGACCCTCCTTGTGCAGTCCGGCCGTCCCGTCGGCATCTTCAGCACCCACCCCGATGCCCCACGCGTGCTGATCGCCAACTCCAACCTCGTCCCGAAGTGGGCCACCTGGGAGCACTTCAACGACCTCGATCGCCGGGGCCTGATGATGTACGGCCAGATGACCGCCGGGTCCTGGATCTACATCGGCACCCAAGGCATCGTGCAGGGCACCTACGAGACCTTCGCCGAGGCGGGGCGCCAGCACTACGGCGGCGACCTCACCGGCCGCTGGATCCTCACCGGGGGCTTGGGCGGCATGGGCGGCGCCCAGCCCCTCGCCGCCGTGATGGCCGGGGCCTGCTGCCTCGCGGTGGAGGTGGACGAGACCCGCATCGATTTCCGCCTCCGCACCCGCTACCTCGACGCCAAGGCGCGGACGCTGGACGAGGCTCTCGCCCTGATCGCCGACTGGACCGCCAAGGGAGAGGCCAAGTCCGTGGGCCTCCTCGGCAACGCCGCCGAGGTCTTCCCCGAGATCGCCCGCCGCATGGCGGCAGGCGAGGTCCGCCCCGACATCGTCACCGACCAGACCTCCGCCCACGACCCGCTCCACGGCTACTGCCCCGCCGGCTGGACCCCCGCCGAGTGGCGCGCCAAGCAGGAGACCGAGCCTGCGGCCGTCGAGGCCGCCGCCCGCCACTCCATGCGCACCCATGTCGAGGCCATGCTCGCCTTCTGGCGCGCGGGCGTGCCCACGCTCGACTACGGCAACAACATCCGCCAGGTCGCTAAGGACGAGGGGTTCGCCGACGCCTTCGCCTTCCCCGGCTTCGTCCCCGCCTACATCCGGCCGCTCTTCTGCCGAGGCATCGGCCCCTTCCGCTGGGTGGCTCTCTCCGGCGACCCGGAGGACATCCGCAAGACCGACGCCGCCATGAAGCGCCTGTTCCCCGAGAACCAGCACCTCCACCGCTGGCTCGACATGGCCGCCGACCGGATCGCCTTCCAGGGCCTCCCCGCCCGCATCTGCTGGATCGGCCTGGGCGACCGCCACCGCGCGGGGCTCATGTTCAACGAGATGGTGGCCTCCGGCGAGCTCAGCGCCCCGGTCGTCATCGGCCGCGACCACCTCGACTCAGGGAGCGTCGCCAGTCCCAACCGCGAGACGGAAGGGATGCGCGACGGCTCCGACGCCGTGTCCGACTGGCCGCTCCTCAACGCGCTCCTCAACACCGCCGGGGGCGCGACCTGGGTCTCGCTCCATCACGGCGGGGGCGTGGGCATGGGCTACTCGCAACACGCGGGCGTCGTCATCGTCGCCGACGGCACGCCCGAGGCCGCCCGGCGCCTGGAACGCGTCCTCTGGAACGACCCCGCCACCGGCGTCATGCGCCACGCCGACGCGGGCTACGAGATCGCGAGGGACTGCGCGGCGGAGAAGGGCTTGCGCCTGCCCGGAATCCTGAAAGGCTGAGGGCCATGACCCACGCCTTCCCGCCCCGTCCGCTGCCCGAGTTGCCCGTCCAGGGCTCCGGCCTCACCTATCCCGTCGCGCGCATCTTCTGCGTCGGCCGCAACTACGCCGCCCACGCCGCCGAGATGGGCAACGCCGTCCCGGACGAGCCCTTCTGGTTCACCAAGTCGCCCTTCGGCTTCCTCCCGAGCGACTCGATCCTTCCCTATCCGCCCGGGACCAGCGACCTCCACCACGAGGTCGAGCTGGTCCTCGCGCTGGGAGAGGGGGGCTCGGTATGGGCCCACGGCGTCGGCCTCGACATGACCCGCCGCGACCTCCAGGCCAAGGCCAAGAAGGACGGCAAGCCTTGGGACACGGCAAAGGACTGGGAGGGCTCGGCCGTCATCGCGCCGCTCGTCCAGGGCGCCCCGCGCCCGACGCCGCGATCCGCCTCACCGTCAACGGCGAGGTCCGGCAGGATGCGCGCATCTCGGAGATGGTCCACGGCATCGACGCGCTCCTCGCGCATCTCGGGGCGCTCTACACGCCCCGGCCCGGTGACCTCGTGATGACGGGAACCCCCGCCGGGGTGGGGCCGGTCGGCCCCGGCGACCGGCTGGAGGGCACGCTCGACGGCGCGCCCCCCGTGGTGCTTCGGATCGCCTAGGCGTTGGCCTTGAGCCAATCCCGGAATTCGGCCACGACCTCGTCCTTGGCGCTCACCACATACTCGCTGGACGGATAGGTGCCCCCGTGCACGTCCTCCGCGAAGGCGCGCATGGCCGCGACCCGCTTCTCCTGCAGCGCGGCCTGCTCGGACCGGAAGTCCGCGTAGACCTTGGCATGGCGCGGCACATGGCCCGTGGTCTGCCCCAGCACGTCGTCGGTGAAGAGATACTGCGCGTGCCCCTTCGCCCCGCCGCCCATCGAGATCAGGAACAGATTGGTTCGCTCCGCGATCGCTTCGGTGATCTGGTGGGGGACCACCTCGATCTCCACGGCGAAGGCCCCAGCCTCCTCCTGCGCCTTGCACATCTCCCAGACCAGCTTGGCGGTGTCGAGCGTCTTGCCCACGGCCTTGAACCCGCCCGTCCAGGTCCGCTTGCTTGGCACCAGCCCGACGTGCCCGCAGACCGGGATGCCGTTCTCGCTCAGCGCCCGCACGGTCTTCAGCGACCCCGAGCAATAGACCCCGTCCGCCCCGTGCTTGTAGAGCGGGAAGGCCCATTTCAGGAAATCGGCGGTGTCCCCGATCTCGTAGAAGTTGTCGCCCGGAAAGGCGAAGGCGTTGGGCGCGACCTCGCGAAAGCGGCGGTCTAGGATCATCGCCGGCGGCACCGAGAGGAGCTCCACGCCCGCCCTCTCGGCGGCCTCGGCCTCCTCCAGCGTCTCGACGCGGAGCATGGCGAACTGGTGCTTGCCCCGCGCGGCGCGAAGGTCGGCGACGGTCCAGCGCTGCGACGGACCCATCAGTCCACCTGCACGAGCACGCGCCCGTCCTCGGCCTTGGCCGGATAGGTCTTGAGGTTCACGCAGACGGGCGCCCGCTTGGCGGCCCCGGTACGGTAGTCGAACTGGCCGTTGTGCTTGGGGCACTCGATCACGTAGTCCATGACCAGCCCGCCCGCGAGGTGGACGTTCTCGTGGGTGCACAGGCCATCGGTGCAGAAGAACTCGCCGTCGGGGGAGTGGTAGAGGGCGTAGGTCTTGCCCCCATGGTCCCAGCGCATCACGTCCTCCTCGTCGATCTCGTCGGTCGAGCAGGCATCAACCCATTGCGGCATCTCTGATTTCCTTCCCTTGCAGGCTTCTTATGATTCGGCCGGGCGCAGGGCCCGGCCGGCTGTCTTCGGTGGGGCAGGGGCCCCGGGTCCCCGCGGTGCTTACTCGGCCGCGACCGCTCCGCCCAGCGCCTCGACGTGGAAGTCCTCGCGATAGGGCTTCGCGGTCGCGGGCAGCTCGCGCTTCAGGAAGTAGTCCTCGTGCTGAAGCTGGCGCTTCAGCGCGGGCCACATCTCGCCGAAGGCCTCGCCGATCGAGGCGTTGGGCTTCGGGAGGTCGTGCTTGATGATTTCGTGCAGCTTCGGCAGCGCGTGGTAGGGCACCATGGGGAACATGTGGTGCTCCACGTGGTAGTTCATGTTCCAGTAGATGAACCGGCTGATCGGGTTCATGTACACGGTGCGCGAGTTGAGCCGGTGGTCGATGACGTTGTCCGCCAGCCCGCCGTGCTGCAGCAGCCCCGTCATGATGTGGTGCCAGGCGCCGTAGAGCCGGGGCAGGCCTACAAGCAGAAGCGGCACGACCGAGTGGAAGGCCAGGGCGGCGAGGATCGTGACGGCGTAGATCGCGGTCCAGATGCGGGCCACGCGGATGACCTTGGGCCACTCGGTCTCGGGGAGTGTAGGTCGCCTCCTCCGGGTGGATCTTCCCTGCGGCGTTCAGCAGCATCCGGCTCCAGCCGTTCCAGGCGTCGATGATCCCGAACACGTTCAGGAACAGCCGGAACAGCTCGGGCGGGCGCATGATGGCGATCTCGGGGTCGCGGCCGACGATGTAGGTGTCGGTGTGGTGCCGCGCGTGGCTCCAGCGCCAGGAATGCGGGTTCCGCACGATCATGAAGCAGGCGATCTGGTAGACCCAGTTGTTCATCCACGGCGTCTTGAAGGCCGTGCCGTGGGACGATTCATGCCAGCGCGAATCCGAGGCCGAGCCGTAGAGCACGCCATAGGCCAGCCAGAACGGCACCGACCACCAGGGATGCCCGCCGACCCATAGCGCGATCGCGATGCCCGCCAGCACGACCATCGAGCCTAGCCAGAGACCCGTGTCCCGGATCGCCGGGCCGTCCTTGCGCTGCATGAGCTCCTTCATGACCTTGCGGGGCACCTCGGTGTGGTACCACTCCGCGGCGGCGAGGCCCGTCTCGACGGCGCGCTGCCCGTCGGGGCCGAGAAGGCTGTAATTGCGCTTGGCCATGTGTCCTCCCCAGGCGTCAAACCGTGTCGCGGTCATTCGGGAGTCCTTAACCGAAAGCGGGTCCGTCGCCCAACATCCCTGCTGGACATTCCGTCATATATCGTCACAGATGAAGCAAATTCCTGATGTGAAACCATCAAAGGTGTCGAGAACATGGCGCGGCGACCGACGATCCGCGACGTGGCGCAGGCCGCCGGCCTGAGCCAGGCCACCGTGGACCGCGTCCTCAACGGCCGCGAGCAGGTGCGCGAGGAGACCGCCCGCCGCGTCTACGAGGCCGCCCGCCGGATCGGCTACCACGCCGCCCCCCTGATCGCCCAGCGCCTCCAAGCCGAGGTGCCGACGCTGCGCATGGGCGTCGTGCTCCACAAGGAGAAGCAGGCCTTCTACCAGAACTTCGCCTCCGAGATCGAGGCCGCCGCCCGCCGCGCCACAGGCCTTCGCGTGCGCGCCACCATCGAGTTCTCGACCTCCCAGTCGCCCGCCGACTTCGCGGCGCTGCTCCTCGGGATGCGTGGCCGGGTCGATGCCGTGGCGGCCAGCGCCGTCACCCATCCGGAGGTCACCGATGCCGTGACGACGCTCAGGGAGGAGGGCGTCCCCGTCTTCGCCCTGCTCAACGACTTCGCCCCGGGGATCCGGCGGAACTACCTGGGCCTCAACAACCTCAAGGTGGGCCGCATCGCCGCCTCGGTGATCGGCATGGCCGCGCATCGGCCCGGCAAGGTGGCGGTCTTCGTGGGCGGCTACCGCTGGCACGGTCATGAGCTGCGCGAGGCCGGCTTCCGAAGCTGGTTCCGCGAATACGGCCCGCAGTTCCAGCTCCTCGACACGCTGGTGAACCTCGAGACGCGCCAGCTCACCTACGAGGCGACGCTGGACCTCCTGGCCCGCCACCGCGAGCTGCGCGGGATGTATGTGGCCGGCGGCGGCATGGAGGGCGCCATCGCCGCCCTGCGCGAGGCCCGAAAGCCCGGCGAGGTCTGCCTCGTCGTCAACGAGCTCACGCCCGAATCGCGCAGCGGCCTCGTGGACGGCTTCGTGACCATGGCGATCTCCACCCCCCTCCCGCAGCTCTGCGATGACCTCGTGCGCCTGATGGCCGAGGCGCTGCGCACCGGGCCGTCCGATGTCGCGGGCCAGCACTTCCTCCGGCCCGAGCTGATCCTGCCCGAGGCGGTCTGACGCAATCTCGTCAGGCGCCTGAGGGGGCGCGCGTCAGGGATGAGGAAATCGCCCCGACGTCCGATTGACGGAACGCATGGCGGGGTTGCAAAGGGCGCAGGAGTTGACGCGATCCGAACGGCCCTGACCAGTGGGCCGGCGACGCGAGGGAGGACAACCGAAATGCTGCCATTCGCCATCAACCACATGACGCTGGCGCGCCGGTCCTATGTCGAGCTTCTCGACGCCGCCGCGACCCTCGGCTGCGTGGGCGTGGAGGTCCGCAACGACCTGCCCCAGCCCCTCTTCGACGGCATGGCGCCCGAGAAGGCGGGCGAACTGGCCCGCGAGAAGGGCCTTCGCATCCTGGCCCTGGCCGAGGTCAAGCGCTTCAACGACTGGTCCGACGCCAAGCGCGAGGAAGCCCTCGCCCTGATGAAGGTCGCCGTCGCCTGCGGCGCCGAGGCGGTCTCCCTCATCCCCCGCAACGACAACCAGGGCATGGGCAACGGCGAGCGGCAGGCGAATCTGCGCGTCGCGCTTCGCGAGTTGAAGCCCATGCTCGAGGACCACGACCTCGTCGGCATGGTGGAGCCCCTGGGCTTCGAGATCTGCGCGCTGCGCCACAAGGCCGAGGCCGTTGACGCCATCGAGGCCCTCGATGCCACGGGCCGCTTCAGGCTCGTCCACGACACCTTCCACCACCACCTCGCCCATGGCGGCGCCTTCTTCCCCGAGCACACGGGCATCGTCCACGTCTCGGGCGTGGTCGATCCCGCCCTCGCCGTGAACGAGATGGGCGACCAGCACCGCGTGCTCGTGGACGGCGCCGACCGGCTGGGCAACGTCGCCCAGATCGCCGCGCTGCAGCGCCTGGGCTGGCATGGCCCGATCAGCTTCGAGGCCTTCGCCCCCGAGACCCATGCCCTTCACGACCCCGTGTCCGCCCTCCGCCACTCAATGGACTTCATTCAGGCACAACTTGCCGCAAAAGCGGCTTGATCGCGTGGGATCGTCAATCGGCTCCCAAAAGGCGGAGTGTTCCGGTTGACGAAACCGCGGCGTGCCGGCGCCGCAACGTGGAGGGGAATCTATGAACAAGAAGTTGATTGGGGGCGCTGTCGTCGTCGGTATCGCGGCCGGCTTCATCGGCGTGATGTCCAACGCCTCGGGCACCAAGACCGTCGGCGTCTCGATGTCGGCCTTCGACGACAACTTCCTGACCGTCCTGCGCAACGGCATGACCGAATACGCCGAGGGCCTGGACGGCGTGGAGCTGCAGGTCGAGGACGCCGACGACGACGTGGGCAAGCAGCTCAACCAGATCGAGAACTTCGTGGCCGCCGGCGTCGACGCGATCATCGTGAACGCCGTGGATACCTCGGCCACCGAGGCCATCACCGAGAAGGCCGCCGCCGCCGGGATCCCGCTGGTCTACGTGAACCGCGAGCCGATCAACGTCGACACGCTGCCCGACAACCAGGCCTTCGTCGCCTCGAACGAGGTCGACTCGGGCACGCTGCAGGCGCAGGAAGTCTGCCGGCTGCTCAAGGAGCAGGGCGTGACCGAGGCCAACCTCCTCCTGATGCAGGGCGAGCTCTCCAACCAGGCCGCCGTGATGCGGACCAAGGACGTCCACGACGTCGCCGCCACGCCCGACTGCTCGTTCATGCACATCGTCGAGGAGCAGACCGGCAACTGGCAGCGCCAGCAGGGCGCCGACCTGATGACCAACTGGATCACCGCCGGCATTCCCTACAACGCCGTGGTCGCCAACAACGACGAGATGGCGGTCGGCGCGATCCAGGCCCTCAAGGCCGCGGGCGTTCCGATGGATCAGGTGGTCGTGGCCGGCGTGGACGCCACGCAGGACGCCCTCGTCGCCATGCAGAACGGCGACCTCGACGTGACCGTGTTCCAGGACGCGGCCGGTCAGGGCAAGGGGGCGCTCGACGCGGCGCTGGCTCTCGCGAAGGGCGAACCCGTCGAGCAGAAGGTGTATATTCCGTTCCAGCTCGTGACGCCCGCCAACGTGCAGGACTATCTGACCGCCAACTGAGGCGGAGAACCCAAGGCCGGTTCCGTCAGGTCACCGGCCTCTCGCGGGGCGCCAACCCGAGTGGCGCCCCGCAGCACAACCTCAAACCGGCAGGAGCAGATCACCCATGGCCGAAGTCGCAATCAATCCCGGGAGGGCCCCCGCGCCGACGAAGTCGAGCCGGAACTGGCCCATGGAACTCAACGCCCTTGCGGGTCTCGTGGCCATCGCCCTGATCTTCGAGATCGCAGGCTGGATGATCCGCGGGGACAGCTTTCTCTTCAACGCCCAGCGCCTGCAGATCATGATCCTGCAGGTGTCGGTGATCGGCATCATCGCCGTCGGCGTGACGCAGGTCATCATCACCGGCGGCATCGACCTCAGCTCGGGCTCCATCGTCGGCGCCACGTCGATCATCGCCATGAGCTTCGCCCAGATGGGCGTCCGCAACGGCCAGGACTTCACCGACGCGGTGTTCTGGTCGCAGGGCTGGGTGGACCTCCCGATCTTCATGCCCATCATCGTCGGCCTGGCGCTGGGCCTGCTCGCCGGCCTCATCAACGGCGCGCTGATCGCCTACACCAAGATCCCGCCCTTCATCGCCACGCTCGGCATGATGGTGACGGCGCGCGGCATCGCCAAGTGGTGGACCGAAGGCCAGGCCGTGTCGAACCCGACCGACTCCTTCGTGGCCATCGGCGCGGGCATGATGCCGGTCATCATCTTCGCCGTCATCGCGATCCTGTTCCAGCTCATCCTCACCTACACGCTCTACGGGCGGCGCACCTATGCCATCGGCTCGAACCCCGCCGGCGCGCGGATGGCGGGCATCAACGTCGAGCGTCACCTCGTCCTGGTCTACACGATCGCGGGGATGCTCTCGGCCGTCGCGGGCCTCGTGGCCGCCTCCCGGGCGCTGACCGCCCAGGCCGGCATGGGCGTGATGTACGAGCTCGACGCCATCGCCATGGCGGTGATCGGGGGCGTGTCGCTGATCGGCGGCCGGGGCTCCATCATCGGCACCTTCCTCGGCATGCTCATCTTCGGCGTCATCATCTCCGGCTTCACCTTCCTCCGCGTGGACGCCTACTACCAGGAGATGATCAAGGGCGCGATCATCGTGGCCGCCGTCGTGGCCGACATCTACCGGCAGAAGCGCCGCGGCATCGTGGACTGAGGAGAGACCCCATGGCCAAGACCATTCTCAAGACCGAAGGTCTCACCAAGCACTACGGCGGCATCCAGGCCCTCGTGGACGCGGACTTCGAGATCAAGGAAGGCGAGCACATCGCCATCGTGGGCGACAACGGGGCGGGCAAGTCCACCTTCGTGCGCCAGATCACCGGGGTGGAGCAGCGCACCGGCGGCCGCGTCTGGTTCGACGGCAACGAGGTCCACTTCCAGGGCCCGCTCGAGGCCCGTCACGCCGGGATGGAGTGCGTGTTCCAGAACCTCGCCCTCGCGGACGACCTGGACGTGCCCGCCAACCTGTTCCTGGGCCGCGAGAAGCTCCTCGTGAACCTCGGGCCCTTCTCGATCCTCGACCGCCGGGGAATGCGCAAGGCGACCGAGGACGGGCTCAGGGCGACCGGCGTGCGCATCCCGCGCCTCGACTACGCGATCCGCCGGATGTCGGGCGGCCAGCGGCAGGGCGTGGCCATCGCGCGCTCCGCGACCTTCGCCTCCAAGCTCATCATCATGGACGAGCCCACGGCGGCCCTCGGGGTGCAGGAAACCGCGCAGGTGGAGAACATCATCCGCTCGCTCAAGTCGCGCGGCATCCCGCTGGTCCTCATCAGCCACAACCTGCGCCAGGTCTTCGACCTCGTGGACCGGATCGTGGTCTTCCGCCGTGGCCACATCGTCGCCAACCTCCGCAAGGAGGAGACGGACGGCAACGACGTGGTGGCCTACATCACCGGCGTGAAGACGCAGAACACCGCCTCGGCGATGATCTGAGCCCCGCCCGGGCCAAGGTCGGCCCAGGCCCCAGGACGAACCACCCCGCGCCCCCGCGAGAGCGGGGGCCAACTTTTCGGCAAGGACTCATCATGACCGTCAAATTCGGGCTTCTCGGCGCCGGCCGCATCGGCAAGGTTCACGCGCGGGCCATCCGCAACAACCCGGACGCCGAGCTCGTCGCCGTCGCCGACGCCATCCCCGCCGCCGCGCAGTCGCTGGCCCAGGGCTACGGCATCGCCGTCCGCAGCATCGACGAGATCGCGGCCAGCCCCGACATCGACGCCGTCGTGATCTGCACGCCGACCGACACCCACGCCGACCTGATCGAGCAGTTCACCGCCCTCGGCAAGGCCGTGTTCTGCGAGAAGCCCATCGACCTCTCGGTCGAGCGCGTGAGGCGCTGCCTCGCCGCCGTCCAGGCCAACGGGGGCACCCTCATGGTGGGCTTCAACCGCCGCTTCGACCCCGACTTCATGGCCGTGAAGGCCGCCATCGACCAGGGCGCCATCGGCGAGGTCGAGATGGTGACCATCTCCTCCCGCGACCCCGGGGCGCCCCCGGCCGACTACATCAAGCGCTCGGGCGGCATCTTCCGGGACATGACGATCCACGACTTCGACATGGCCCGATGGCTGCTGGGCGAGGAGCCCGAGACCGTGATGGCCACGGCCTCCGTCCTGACCGATCCCGGCATCGCCGACCTCGGCGACTACGACAGCGTGAACGTCCTCCTGCGCACCGCCTCCGGCAGGCAGGCCGTCATCACCAACTCGCGCCGCGCCACCTACGGCTACGACCAGCGCATCGAGGTGCTGGGCTCCAAGGGCTCCGTGGCTGCCGAGAACCAGCGCGAGGCCAACATCGAGATCGCCAACGCCCAGGGCTTCACCCGGCCGCCGCTCCTCAACTTCTTCATGACCCGCTACACCGAGGCCTACGCCAACGAGATCGCGGGCTTCATCGGCGCGGTGGACAATGGTACTGCCACGCCCACGACCGGCGACGACGGCCTCAGGGCCCTCGCCCTCGCCGACGCGGCGCTCAAGTCGGCCCAGGAAGGCCGCGCCGTGAAGGTCTCGGAAATCCTGGCCTGAGAAGGAACGACCCCATGACCAAGTCTTTGGACGTGATCACGATTGGCCGCAGCTCGGTGGACCTGTACGGCGCGCAGGTGGGCGGGCGGCTGGAGGACATGGGGTCGTTCCAGAAGTACATCGGCGGCAGCCCGACCAACATGGCGGCGGGCACCGCGCGGCTGGGGCTCCGCTCGGCCCTCATCACGCGGGTGGGCGACGAGCACATGGGCCGCTTCGTGCGCGAGGAGCTCGTGCGCGAGGGGGTGGACGTGCGGGGGGTGGTGACCGACCCCGAGCGGCTCACGGCGCTGGTGATCCTGGGCATCCGCGACCAGGAGCAGTTCCCCTTGATCTTCTACCGCGCCGACTGCGCCGACATGGCGCTCTGCGAGGACGACATCGACCCCTCGTTCATCGCCGAGGCGCGCAGCGTGGTCGCCACCGGCACGCACCTGAGCCACCCGCGCACCGAGGCCGCGGTGCTGAAGGCGCTGCGGCTGGCGCGCGAGAACGGCGCCCAGTGCGCGCTCGACATCGACTACCGGCCGAACCTCTGGGGCCTCGCGGGCCACGGCGCGGGCGAGAGCCGCTACATCGAGTCGGCGGCGGTGACGGCCAAGCTCCAGGCGCACCTGCCCCTCTTCGACCTGATCGTGGGCACCGAGGAGGAGTTCCACATCGCCGGCGGCACCACCGACACCGTCGAAGCGCTGCGCGCCGTTCGTGGCGTCTCCGGGGCGACATTGGTGTGCAAGCGTGGCGCCAAGGGTGCCGTGGCCTTCACCGACGCCATCCCCGACAGCCTCGACGACGGCGAGGCCGGCCCCGGCTTCCCGATCGAGGTGTTCAACGTGCTGGGCGCGGGCGACGGCTTCATGTCGGGCCTCCTCAAGGGCTGGCTCGACGGCGAGCCCTGGCCCGTGGCGCTCAAGTACGCCAACGCCTGCGGCGCCTTCGCCGTCTCCCGCCACGGCTGCACGCCGGCCTATCCGTCGCTGGAGGAGCTCGAGCACTTCCTCGCGCGCGGCGTGAGGACCCCGGCGCTGCGCCAGGACGCGGACCTCGAGCAGATCCACTGGTCCACGAACCGGCACGGGGTATGGGACCGGATGCGCGTCTTCGCCTTCGACCACCGCAAGCAGATGGAGGAGATGGAGGGCGCCACCCCCGAGCGGATCGGCGCCTTCAAGCTCCTCTGCCTGGAGGCCGCGCAGGCCGTCGCGGCCGGCCAGCCGGGCTACGGCATCCTCTGCGACGGCCGCCTGGGCCGCGAGGCGCTCTACAAGGCGGCGGGCAGCGGCCTCTGGATCGGCCGCCCGGTCGAGTGGCCCGGCTCGCGCCCCTTGACGCTGGAGCCCGAGCTCGGCCCCGACCTGGGCGGCCTCTCCGAATGGCCCTTGGAGAACGTGGTCAAGGTCCTCTGCTTCTGCCACCCGGACGACGACGCGGCCATGTGGGCCGACCAGGAGGCGACGCTCCTCAGGCTCTTCGCGAGCGCCCGCCGCAACCGGCTGGAGGTGCTGCTGGAGGTGATCCCCTCCAAGGTGGGCCCGGTGGACGACGACACCACCGCCCGGATCATCGACCGCATCTACGGCCTGGGCCTCTTCCCCGACTGGTGGAAGCTCGAGCCCTTCAGGACGCAAGGCGCCTGGGCCAAGGCCTGCGACGCCATCACCCGGCACGACCCCCACGTGCGCGGCGTCGTCGTCCTCGGCCTCGACGCCCCCGCCGAGGAGCTGGCCGCGAGCTTCGCCCTCGCCGCCCGCCAGCCCCTCGTCAAGGGCTTCGCCGTGGGCCGCACCATCTTCGGCTCCGCCGCCCGCGCCTGGCTCAGGGGCGAGATGACCGACGAGCAGGCCGTCGCCCAGATGGCCGAGCGCTTCCGCACCCTCGCCCAGGTCTGGGACCAGGCCAGGGCGGATGCCCGGACCGGCACGGAGAAGGACGCGGGCCACGTGATCCCGCAGGAGGCATGATATGATGGAAACGATCCGTCTGACCGCCGCGCAGGCGATGATGCGCTGGCTCTCGGTGCAGATGACCGAGGACGGCCAGCGCTTCATCGAAGGCGTTTGGGCCATCTTCGGCCACGGCAACGTCGCGGGCATCGGCGAGGCCTTGAAGGGCATCGGCGATGCGCTCCCCCCGGGCAGAGCTGCCTCACGTGGCGATCGATCCAAGCCTGGCCGCAATGATCTCTGCAGGGAGCTTGGACGCCGTAACGGTCACGACACCTCCGGAAACCCGGCGTGAGCTGGTCCTGGAAGCCATAGCGGCGGGCCTGCACGTGATCGCGGACAAGCCCTTCGCGCCCAGCGCGGAGGGAGGACGCGAACTGGAAGCCGCGGCCAAGGCCAAAGGAGTGATCCTGAGTGTGTTCCACAACCGTCGATGGGACTCGGACATGCGGACCCTGCGCAAGGTCGTCTCCGACGGCTGCCTCGGTCCGCTCTGGCGGGTTCACTCGCGAATGGACTTGGATCAACCCTCGACGCTGGAGGCCGGACCTACGGGCGGGCTCTTGCGTGACCTAGGCAGCCACCTCGTGGACCAGATGCTATGGCTGTTGGGACCGGTGCGGGCCGTGGACGCTCAGCTCGACTTCCTGGATCTGCCTCAAGGCAGAACGGACGCAGGCTTCACGCTCACCCTCCGCCACGAGTCCGGAACACACTCGCACCTGTCGGCCAGCAAGCTCAATCGCCTCGCGATGCGCGAGCTCAGGGCCTATGGCCAAGCGGGCAGCTATGTCGCCTCGAGCACGGACGTTCAGGCGCAGTCGATCTTCGCGGGCCGGCGTCCCACCCAGGACCTGTCCGGCTGGGGGTTCGAACCCCGGACAAGCTGGGGCATCTTGCGCACCGCCGCAGGTGAGGTCGAAGTGCCTGCGGAGCAGGGGCGCTACCACGACTTCTACGCCGCGTTTGCGCACGCCATCCACGACGGCGCAGCGGCACCGGTGACGGCCGCCGAAGACGATCGATGTTCTGACCGTGCTCGACGCAGCCCGTCTGAGCGCCCTCGAAGGGCGCTCCATCGCGCTTTAGCCGGTCATCCCTGACATGGTCGGGCCTCGTCCCGCTCCCAGGACGACGGGACCACTGCCGCCTCGGCGCCACGAGACCCGGCGGCCTCCCCATGGGCCGCAGCCAGGGGGCGAGCGCATGTCACGCAGGACCAAGCCGGAATGTCGGGGACCTCGCGACAGAAGACGAGTGGTTCATCCGGAGAGGGACGAAGCAACAGCCGGATTCTTGCTCGGGTCCTTCCGCGCCCATGGCAAGGTCCAGGAATGACGAGGGACTCGACGGGCTAGAGCTATGTCGTTTCCCAGCTCAGCCGGCTCCGTGCAGGCGAGAAGGCGGCCGACGCCATGGAGGCAGGGAGACCATCCACGTGACGATGGACGGCCGCGCCCTCCTCACCGCAGCGGGACGCCGCTGGGGCGAGCTGGGTGAACGCGAGGACATCCTCGACGAGACGCCGCCAGATCGCCCCAGCCTCGGCGACGGCTGGACTTGGGAAGCAGGGGCCGCCATCGCCTGCATCCTCGCGGTCTGCCTCGCACCCAGCCAGGGCGCCATCCGGCGCGGCTGATCGACCGCCTTGGCCGACCCTTCGAGCACGACGCCACGGGGCGAACGACAGACGGCTCCCGCCGCCTTCCTTCCACCTTGGATCATGACGGAAGTGGCCCCGACCGTGTCGCACAGAATCCGACCGAGGTGAGATAGTCGCGGCTGACTTTCACGTCCGCAAGGCTGCCCTCCGCGTTACGCGGGTCACGCTCCTGCTCGACCGTGACGAAGCCTTCGTAGCCGAGTTCGTCCAGAAGGCGCCGGATCGCCGGATAGTCGATCACGCCCTTGCCGATGGGGCACATCACGCCTTGAGCGCAGGCCTCGAAGAAGCGGATGCGCTCGCCCATGACCCGGTCGAGGACGGCGCGGTCGATGTCCTTGAAGTGGATGTAGTCGAGACGGTCCGCGTAGCGGCGCAGCATCTCCACCGGGTCCATGCCCGCATAGTAGGTGTGGCCGGTATCGAGGCAGAAGCCTGCGACCTCGGGCGGGATGTCCCTCGCGATGCGCTCGATCTCGTCCTCGAACTCGATGTAGCCGCCCGCATGGGGATGGACGACCGCGCGCACGCCGAACCGATCGCGGGCCAGCTCGGCGATGGCGCAGATGTTGGCGACCATCCCCGCCCAGTCCTCGTCCGAAAGTCGTGGCGCGCGGTCGGGATGGCCGGCGGCGAAGTCGCGCTCGTCGTGGCCCCAGTCCATGACCGTGAGGTACGGCGCACCGAACCGCTGGCCGTCGCTCCGGGGCGGCTTGGGCAGGCGGGTGACGAGATCGCAGATCTCGGCGGTCTGGCGGAGGAGATTCTCGCGGTTCCCGGCCGAGACGAGGTCGTCGAAGATCGTCCCCGCGACGATGTACAACCCACGCGCACCCAGCGCCCTCGAGACGAGGTCGATGTCCAGCGGTACATAGCCGTAGGGACCGAGCTCCAGTCCGCCGTATCCCGCCGCCGCGACCTCGTCGAAGACGAGCCCCCAAGGTGGCAGGTTCGGGTTTCGCACGTCGTCGACGCCCCAGCAGCACGGGGCCGTGGTGATGGTGATGCTCATCGCGACTATCCCTTCCACAAGGCGCCGGGCCCTCCCGGCGAAGCGACGTCCAGACGCTCGTTGAACCCTGGAGGCAAGGGTTTTGCAAGGATTCGACCCTGCGAACATGCCCACATCGACGGACCACGCGGGTCGCGGTCGGAAAAGCTTGGCCTCACCTCCTGATGCATGCGGACGGCCGGCACCGACAGACCTTTGCGCTGGCCGCCGGCAGCACCCGGAACCCGCACGGAATGCACGGTCGGAATGCGCTTCAATCGGTGATCCGCAGTCGTCGGGATGTCGAAGGCCGTACGCAGATCGAGGGACCGCCGGCCGGCCTCTCGACGCTTTCCTGAAGAACCGCTGAGCCGCCACCTGCAAGGCGTTCGAGCGGACATGCGACGGCCAGCGTGCGAGTTCCATCCATGTAGCCGGCAATGGTCCTCCTTCAGCGCATGGTCCACGGTGACAGGAACCGTGCCGCCGGAGACGAGCACGCCGGCGCGGGAGAGGAACGACCCTCAGAGGTCCTGCACGTCGCATCCCGTCGCGTCGCGGATCATGCCTGCCACGATCCGACGGTGACAGCCCTTGGCGCAAGCCTCGAAGCACAGCAGCGCCGCGTGCCTGTCGCGGGCAATGGCGGTCGCGAGGGCGAGCCCGTCCTGCGCCTCCGGCGTCGCCATGTGCTCGGCGAAGATCGCCTCCATCTCCGCGACGCGCCCCTTGCGGGCCGCCTCGCGCCCCGGCTTTGGCGTCCCGAGGCTTCGCAGATGCTCGTAGCCGATGCCTTCGGCCGCGAGCGAGGCCCGCAGGACCGACTTCGAGAACCCGGCCCGGCGCGAGGCCGCAACGGCACGGACATCCACGACCACCTCCACGCCCGCGGCCCGCAGCTTCGCGATCACCTCGGGCAGCGTGGCGGCCTCGTAGCCGATGGTGGACAGGATCATGCTGATGCCGCTTTCGCTGTGTCTCCGATCATGGCCGCGACGGACCCGCCTAGCCATGCTCAAAGGTATCGTGAAAGACGATGACAGCGCCAGCCGAGTGAGCCTGCCTTGCATGTTGTCTGGCAAGGAGCGGCAAGGACCGTCGGCTCACGATCCTTTGAGAAGCGCACTAAGCTGGCACGGATCGAGGCCGGCGAAGGACCGGCTCGATGCCGCCGCTCGATTGCCGGATGGGGTCGTCACCTCCCAGGCCGGGTCCCGGTGGACTCCGCCACGCAGAACAGCCGGAACCGGCAGGCCATCGGCCGGCTGCATCAGATGCGAGTTCGCGGCAACGACCAACCGGTCATTAGGAAGACCTGACGAAGCTCTCCTCTGGGCCCGGGTCCTCGCCCTCCTCTACCACCTCGGTAGGCCGACCCTCCGCGACCTCCCGTCGGGCCTATGCACCCGCTGCGACCTAGTCGAGGAGCGGGCCGCCCACATCGTGCGCACGGCCACCATCGCAGGCGTAGACCTCCGCAAAATCGCCACCTTCGAACCCATTGGAAGGATCACTTTAGGCACCAGACTCACTACCTCAGCCAGAAGATGAAGGCTGCGGCCAGAGCGATAGCGGACAGGAACAGGTCGCCGCAGCGGGTGTAGCGCATGGCGATGCCTCGCCAGTCTTTCAGGCGGGCAAAGGCGTTCTCGATCCGGCAGCGCTTTTTGTAGAGCTTGTGGTTGTGGGTGGCGGGGCGCTTTCGCTTGCTGCGGGCCGGGATACAAACCCGGACGCCGCGGGCCTTCAGCTCGTCTCGCAGCCAGTCGGCATCATAGCCCTTGTCGCCCAGCAGGCGCTTGGCGGGTGGCATCTCGGCCAGCAGCACCAGGGCGCCCTTGGCGTCGCTCATGTGGCCAGGGGACAGGAAGAAGGTCAGCGGCCGGCCTTTGCCGTCGCTGACCATGTGGAGCTTGGAGTTCAGGCCGCCCTTGGTACGCCCGATCGCCCTCGGGCGGAGCCCCCTTTTCTGAGACTTGCCGCCGTTCGGTGAGCCTTGAGGTGGGTGCTGTCCATCATGAGGGTGTCCCCGTCCGGACCAGGCCTGGCCAAGTCACGAAAGATGCGGGCGAAAACGCCCAGCCGGGACCACCGGGCAAAGCGGTTATAGAGGGTCTTGTGCGGCCCGTAGACCGCCGGCGCGTCCTGCCACCTGAGCCCGTTGCGCAGGACGTGGAGAATCCCGCTCAGCACTCTCCGATCGTCCACGCGCGGCTTGCCTCGGGGCTTCGGGAAGTACCGCCTCAGCCGCTCCACCTGCTCGTCGCTCAACCAGAACTGCCCGCTCATGCCGCCCTCCAAAGCCGAGCAGCGTGAATCAGCTAAGCCGCTGAAAGGCCAGAGTGCTTACAGGTCTGGAGCCTAGGACCATCGAGGGTCGTTTCCAGAGACACGGCACCCCCGGAGGCACAAGGCGAAGCTAGGCGACAGCAAGCGGCACCACGAACGCATGGCATGAATCGGCATCTCGGGCCCGTCCAGTTCCCCGACAAGGCCCTCGAGAGGCCATGACCTTCGATACTCGACCGTCAGGTCGGCGCCGCCGTTACCCGCGCCGGGCCGCCTCTATCGTCGCCACGTCGATTCTGCGCATGGTCATCATGGCCTCGAAGGCACGCTTCGCCTCGCCGCCGCCGGCTGCCAGCGCCTCGGTGAGCGCGCGCGGCGTGATCTGCCAGTTCACGCCCCAGCGGTCCTTGCACCAGCCGCAGGCGCTCTCCTGCCCGCCGTTGCCGACGATGGCGTTCCAGTAGCGGTCGGTCTCCTCCTGGTCCTCGGTCGCGATCTGGAACGAGAAGGCTTCGGACTGACGGAAGGCCGGCCCGCCATTGAGTCCAAGACAGGGAATGCCGAACACCGTGAACTCGACCGTGAGCACATCCCCGGCCTTGCCGGACGGAAAATCGCTGGGCGCACGATGGACGGCCCTGACCGCGCTATCGGGAAAGGTCCCCGCATAGAACGTGGCCGCCGCTTCGGCGTCGCTGTCGTACCAAAGGCAGATCGTGTTCTTGGCGGTGGTCATGGCTTGTCCCTTCGCTGTCTGGGCCTTTGGGCCGAAGCGCCTCGGAGTCCTTCCGATCGGCGGAGTCTGACACTCGTCCTTCACCGCCTCAACCCTATCGCGAGACTGTCGCTGCGCATCAAGAAAGGCAGCAACCACGCAGGCCTGATCTCTCTGGATCACGCCGCGAGTGGCGGTCTTCAATCTTTCCCGAACCTAGGACAGGGCTCCAATTTCCACTCGCCTCCCTGAAATCGAGCAAGGGCTTCAACCTGAATTTCGGAGGGTTCATGGTGTCTCGAACCTTACGCTCGATTGTTGAGATTGTGCCCACAGCGGTGAGCCCGCTCCACTCCTGGCCCAGGAAATGGCGACAGGAAAGCGAATTAGCCATCCTCACGGCCACCGGTCAATCGCTTGCACCGCCGCAAGTTCCAGCCTCCGGTCGCTCCGCACCCGCCAGTTCTCCGCGCTGCCGCAACCGAGGAACAGGGATCAAGGTCGTCGCTGAAGGCCCGGAGCTGCCATGACACGACCCTGAGGCCGACGACCTAACTGTGACGTCCTCGCGCCTTCACGAGTTCCAGCACCTTTGTCAGCGAATGCTGACGCCTTTCATCGGCGGAACCCCGTTTGGTCACACCTTCCTGCACGATCTCATCGCCTTACCGAGTCTCCCTGGGAGAGACGCGCTGGAGCCAATCAGGCAGCGGTTTCGCAGGGCAATGGATGGTACCGCCTCCCCGGCTCGAACGGGGGACCCCCAGATCCACAATCTGGTGCTCTAACCAACTGAGCTAAGGCGGCACTCGTGGGGGACCTAGCGCCAGGAAACCGCGAATGCAAGGCCCTCGCAGGCCGGGGGGCCGGGTCATGTCCGCCAGTGGCGGGTCTCGGGCAGGGCCGACCTGAACGAGGCGAAGGCACTGGCAACCCGGCGCGATCCATGGAGGCCTCGACGCCGGAAGGGCTCGTCCCGGCGGGGAACGACGCCAAGCCCACCCTCCTGGGGCCCGGTGGGACGGCGGGCCGGGCTCCCGTCCATCTTGCAAGGGCCCGGGGGCCGCGCTACGCCCAAGGCCAGGCCACAGCAGGGGGCGCCCATGGGCATCGACAAGCAAAGCGACGTGTCGGCCAACCTCCAGATCGGTCCGACCTCCGTCGGCATGGTCCGCATCTACGTGGAGGCCGAAGGCGGCGTCGAGCTCCCCCTCGACTTCGAGCCCGAGGAAGCCCTCGAGATCGCCGAGGAGATCCGCGCCGCCGCCGAGATCGCCCGCGGCATGGGCGGCAAGAAGCGGCGCTAGACGGCCAGCGCGATCCGCGCGCCTCAGCGCAGCCCGAGGCCGGGGTCCCGGGCCCCATGCCATCTCAGCGCCGCATGGCGCGCGAAGCGGTGCGTCAGGTGCTTCCGCCGTGGCGCGGCAAGCTTCGTCTCCGGCCCCATCCGCACGATCTCCGCGTCGTAGTGGTCCGCGATGATGAGCCCCATGTCGTCGGGCAACAGCTCCACCGGGAAGTCCGCGTCCACCGCCCAGAAGAAGCGGTCGCAGAACTCCAGGTAGCCCTGCCACTTCCGGTCCCCCTGGAAGTCCGCGCGCGAGCTCTTGCACTCGATGACCCAGAGCTCCCCCTTCGGGCCCAGCGCCATCACGTCCACGCGCAGCCCCGGCGCCGGCGTCATCTCCTCCACCGTCACGAAGTCATGCGACAGCAGGTGCCGGCAGACCCCGCGCGCCAGGAGCTGCCCCGGTCGGGGCGGCGGCACGGGCAGGTCGAGCGCGGGCTGAGGGAGCGGCATCCTCTGAATCTCACCACGCCCGTGCCCCGGGTCAAGCGCGCCCCGCGTCACATCCCGTTGCGCCGCCCCGCGTCTGCGCCTAGCTAGGCCACGGCAGCAGAAGGGGCCGAGCATGTTCACCGGCATCGTCACCGACCAGGGCGAGATCCTGTCCGTGGAGCGCGAGGGCGACCTCCGCGCCCGCATCGGGACCCATTACGACCCCGACCGCATCGACATCGGTGCCTCCATCGCCTGCGACGGCGTCTGCCTGACCGTGGTCGCCAAGGGCCACGAGCCGCGCGACTGGTTCGAGGTGCAGGTCTCGGCCGAAACTCTGGACAAGACCAACATCGGCGCGGCCGGCTGGGTCCCCGGCCACCGCATCAACCTCGAACGCGCCCTCAAGGTCGGGGACGAGCTCGGCGGCCACATCGTCTCGGGCCATGTCGACGGCGTGGCGACGGTGGTCTCCGTACGACCCGAGGGCGACAGCACCCGCGTCCGCCTCCGGGCGCCCGAGCAGCTCGCGAAGTTCATCGCCCCCAAGGGCTCCGTCGCCCTCGACGGCATCTCCCTCACCGTGAACGAGGTCGAGGGCAGCGAGTTCGGCGTGAACCTGATCCCCCACACCAAGGAGGTCACGACCTGGGGCGCTCTGCGCGAGGGTCAGCCCGTGAACCTCGAGGTGGACACGATGGCCCGCTACGTCGCGCGCCTGCGGGACTGGGCCTGAGGCCCGCAGGCTCCGCTGTCAGCCCGCGTCGGCCTCGAGGATTCGCTCGACGGCATCCATGACGAGGTCCGGCCGAAGTTGCGGGACCTCGTGCCCGAACGCCGGCACGACCGTCAGCCCCGCGCCGGGGATGGCCCTTGCGAGGGGCCGGCCGTGCAGGTCGCCGGGAACGAGGCCGTCCAGCTCGCCCAGCACGATTTGGACGGGAGCGGCGATGGATCCGTAGCTCGGGGACATCCCGTTCAGCTCATCCTGGAGAAGGTCCATGTCCTGGGCCCAGGCCAGGAACGCCCCCGGCCGCATCCACATGGCGAGGGCGGCCGCCGCATAGTCCTCGGGCACCCGGTCGGGCGCGTAGGCTACGGTCAGGATTCCGGGGACGATCTTGCCGGCCAGCGGAGCGATCACGGTCCAGGCCAGGATCGTCCCCAGGACGGGGACTTGCGTCGCCTGCTCCAGCCCCGAGCCGAAGCGCTGGCTGCCATAGGCGACAGGCGCCAGCAGCACGAGCCCACGCACCTCGCCCGGATGGTCGAGCGCATAGGCCAGCGCCAGGGCGCCGGACCAGGAATGCGCAACGAGGATCGGCTTCGTCACGCCGAGCTGGGCCAGCGCATCGTGGATCAGCCGGGCCTGCTCATGCACGTCGACCTGGCCGGCCGGGCGCTCGCTGTAGCCGTGCCCCGGGCGGTCGAAAGCGATGGCGCGGAGCTCCTGCCTGGCCGCCAGCGGCAGCACGGCGTCGAAGTCATGCAGAGAGCCCGGGTTGCCGTGCAGGAACACCACCGCCGGCCCGTCGCCGCCTTGCTCGGCGTAGTGCAGCCGAACGCCGTCGACGTCCAGGAAGGCTCCTCCGGCGGGATAGTCCCGCTCCGCGCAGGCGGCGAGGAGGCGGGTATTGACACTGGCCGCCGCCAAGAGCGCCGCCAGGAGCACGAACCAGCCAAGCTCGATCACGCCGGCGACTCGCACGCTTGAAGCTTCCCTCGCTGTCCCCTGCCGTAGGGGTAGCAGAAGGCGCGCCTCCGGGCAATCAACGGCACCGGCGGCCTGATTCGCGGTGTCGCCGCAACCACGTCCGAATGGCCGGCGAACCCGGAACCGGCCCGAACCTCCATGGCCCGATCACCCTCCCACGTCGGGAAGGGGGTGCCGGGTCCGCGAGAGCCTCGGGGAGACTCCTGGCCCGATCCCCGCTCCCTCTGCGATCGCGCAAGGGCCGTTGCACTCCCGGCCCCGACCGAACGGTCGTCCCATGGATCGCTGGCCCCGTCCCGGCTTCCCGCCGCGCCATCCGAATCGCCCGATGCCCTCCATGCCCCGCACGGCCGCACAGCCTCTGCGCCCTTCCCATCGCCCCGCGCGTCCGCTATCTGCCCCCCGGACAGGAGCACCGCCCCATGACCCTAGCCTACGAGAACCCTGGCCCCGTTGAGCGCGACTGGTCGGAGGCCATTTCACCCATCGAGGACATCCTTGCCGATGCCCGGGAGGGACGGATGGTCGTTCTGGTGGACCACGAGGACCGCGAGAACGAGGGCGACGTGATCGTGCCTGCTCAGATGATCACGCCCGAGAAGATCAACTTCATGGCGCGCGAGTGCCGGGGGCTGATCTGCTTGGCCTTGACCGAGCGGCGGGTGGACGAGCTGGGCCTTCCCCTCATGGCGCAGCAGAACTCCTCGCGCCACGAGACCGCCTTCACCATCTCCATCGAGGCGCGCGAGGGCATCTCCACCGGCATCTCCGCCCACGACCGCGCCCACACCGTCACGGTGGCCATCGACGCCGCGCACGGAGCCCAGGACCTCGCCACCCCCGGCCATGTCTTCCCCCTGCGCGCCCGCGACGGCGGCGTCCTCGTCCGCGCCGGGCACACCGAGGCGGCGGTGGACATCGCGCGGCTCGCAGGCCTCAACCCCTCGGGCGTCATCTGCGAGGTGATGAACGAGGACGGCACCATGGCCCGCCTGCCCGAGCTCATCGCCTTCGCCCAGAAGCACGGCCTCAAGGTCGGCACCATCTCGGACCTGATCGCCTACCGCCGCCGGCACGACAACCTCGTCAAGGTGCGCGAGGAGAGGACGATTCAGTCCGAGTTCGGCGGCGACTGGACGCTCCGCATCTACACCGACCAGATCCAGGGGGCCGAGCACATCGCGCTCCTCAAGGGCGACCTCTCGGGCGACGAGCCCGCCCTCGTTCGGATGCACGCCTTCGATCCCCTCCTCGACTTGGTGGGCACCGGGCCCCAGGGGCGCGCCCACGAGCTCCAGGACGCCATGCGCCTCATCGCCGCCGAGGGTCGCGGCGCCGTGGTCCTGCTGCGCGACCTTCACATGAAGCTCGCCCTCGAGCACGAGGTCTCTCCCCAGACCCTGCGCCAATACGGCCTCGGCGCCCAGATCCTCTCCTCGCTGGGCCTCCACCGGATCGTGCTCCTCTCCAACAGCCCCAAGCCCCGCGTCGTGGGGCTCGACGCCTATGGCATAGAAATCGTGGGCACCCGCCAGATCACGGGGGGCGAATGATGGCCGGTCCTCAGACCCAAGGCCTCGAACGTGGCCGCTTCGGCGACAAGCCCGCCAAGGTCCTGATCGTCGTCGCCCCTTACTACCGCGAGATCGCCAACCAGCTCCTCCACGGCGCGCGGGCGGAGATCGAGGCCTGGGGCGCCACCCACGAGACCGCCGAGGTCCCCGGCGCCCTCGAGATCGCCCCCGCCATCGGCATGGCGGCCCGCCTTGGCGAGTTCCACGCCTTCGTCGCGCTGGGCTGCGTCATCCGGGGCGAGACGACCCATTACGACACCGTGGTCGAGGAGTCGGCCCATGGCATCACCCTCCTCGGCCTCCAGGGTCACTGCATCGGCAACGGCATCCTGACCGTCGAGAACGAGGAGCAGGCCCGCGTCCGCGCCGAGGCCTCTGGCCAGGACAAGGGCGGCGGCGCGGCGGCGGCGGCGCTCCACCTCCTGCAGCTCTCCCGCCGCTGGCAGCGCCCGGAGAAGAAGCTGGGCTTCCTTGGCGACCGTCTCGGGGCCGGCGAATGAGCGTCCCGCGCAAGGCCATCGACCCCAAGCTTCAGCGCAAGTCGGCGGCCCGCCTCTATGCCGTGCAGGCCCTCTTCCAGATGGAGGCCTCCGGCGCTCCCGTGGACCGCGTCGCCCGCGAGTTCGAGACGCACCGCTTCGGCGCGGAGCAGGACGGCGTGGAGATGGCCGAGGGTCACGTGGACCTCTTCCGCAAGATCACCCTCGAGGCCGTCAACCACCAGGCGCGCATCGACCAGATGACCGACCGCGCGCTCGTGGCCAAGTGGCCCATCGACCGCATCGACCCCACGCTCCGCGCCCTCTTCCGCGCCGCCGGGGCCGAGCTGGTGGCGACCGACACGCCGCCGCGCGTGGTCATCACCGAATACGTCGACATCGCCGAGGCCTTCTTTCCTGAGGGCCGCGAGAAGGCCTTCGTCAACGCTGTGCTCGACCACATGGCCCGCGGGGCCCGGCCGCAGGCGTTCCCTGGGGAACCGCGGCGCTCTTAACCGCCTGTCAACCTGGGCTGGGCCATGATGGCCCGACTCGGATCGCGCGCGGGAGGTTGCGGATGCTGTTCGTCATGGGTCTGGCCCTTGGGGCCGTCCTGATGGTCCTGGCCCAGCGGAGGGCCGAGACGATCCGCCTTCGCGTGGAGCGGCGCTGGGGCGACCACCGCCCCGTCTCGTGGGAGGGGTGGCGACGGGTCATGAACCGGGCTCGCCACGACCAACGGCGCGAGCCTTGTTGAAGGATGCGGTGGCGGGAACCGCGGCAACCGTGTGGGTGACGTTTCCCGAGGACCTGTGCATACAGGTGGGCGTCAGGTAATCAGGCCTGGACCTGACCAGAGCCGACTCCCTCGGAGTCGTTATAGGCCACTGGAATCGAACCCGTTCACGCGAGGGGCAGAAGCCCGCCAAGCCTGAAGGTAGGGTCCCTGGCCCCTACGCGCAAGGATGTCCCTAGGTGATTTTCAGGACACCTGGAGCACAGGCGAGACGACTTTCACCTTCATGGGCAAGACCCGATGGACTCATCCAGCCGAGCGCGACAGACATCGCGCCACCTTTGAAGACCATCTCTTCAAGAACCGATGGAGAAGACTGAGCAGATAACCCCGAGGTGCTCCAAAGCTTCGGAATCGTCCCTCGTCGAGAAGCCAAGTGACAAGCACCGGCTGCCGCTCCCAAAACGTCTCTGCCGTCGACTTCCCTGGGAACCGGCCGCCCTCAGCCTTGTTCACCAGCCGCATACCCGCCCTCCAAACTCCGTCATCAGGGCATCAAGGACGACCGACCCATTCCTCCCAAGGCCCTGGCCGAGCCGCGCCGACCCGGAGGCAGGTCGAAGCGCTCCCGGTGCCTTGTCCCCCGTCCCGGACGCAACCTGCAGAACCGACCGTGGTTCGCGATTGTTCGCGCCGAGTCTGAGCCCGGATAAATCCGGATCGCTGCGGCACAGCGCAGCACATGGTCCGACGCAAACCGGATTGCCGTGGAAGGGTCATTCCGATGCGTCTCGAGTCCCTCGCCCGTCCGCCCACCTCGCGCTGCCCGGCGCAGCGTCCTTGGCCGACAGCTTCCAGACCGAGATGCCCAACCGGGGCGAGCCCAGCGCCATGATCCCCGAGGCCGACTTCCCGCACGTCCAGTCGGGCCACATGACCAACCTCGTCCCAACGGAGGCCGGCCGCACGCTCGCCGCCATCGAGGACACGGCCCCCAAATCCGCCCACCCCATCGATAGCGGGATCATGGGCGAGCCCGTGCCGGTCACCGTCACCGAGCCCGATCTTCACGCCATCGATTGCGCGCCCCACTTCGGTGTGAGCTTGGTCGCCCCGATCGAGGTGGGCGACGCGCCCGAAAACCTCGACGCGGTGACAGCGGCAGTCGGCCAACTCCACGGCATCCACAAGCTGCGCCTCGACGATCTCCTGACCAGGGTCGAACGAAGCCTGCAGGCCACGAGGCCTCCGGTCCCGCCCCTACCGCACCCACCGGCTCATCGCGTCGCCCCCCACGGCCCGCATCTCGGCAAGCCGCAACCGGGGCGCCTCCGCCAGTCGCCCGAGCTCCAACGGCCCCAGCATCGCTCGTCCTTCGGCGCCAAGAGCGAGACCGGCGTGGAAGACGACAAGCTCGTCCACGAGGCCGGCCTTCAGCAGCCCCGCCGCCACCTGCCCACCCCCTCGCAGAGCACCCTGGTAAGGCCCTGCGCCGCCAGTGCGCCAAGCGCGGCCCGCAGGTCCAAGCCTTCCAGTCCCGCCGACACCGCCAAGCAGCGCGCTCCAACCGCCTCCCACGGCACGGCCGAGGCTCCCGCGCCATGCATCAGCCAGAGCGGCACGTCGCGCGCCGTCCGCGCAAGCTGCCCATCGAGCGGCAGGTCGAGGCCCCGCGACAGCACCACCCGCACCGGTTGCGGACGACTCCCCATCCCACGCACCGTGAGCAGCGGGTCGTCCGCCCGCGCCGTCCCGCCGCCCACCATCACTGCATCGTGCCGCGCCCGCAGCGCCTGCACCGTCGCCCGCGCCTGCGGCCCCGTGATCCACTTGCTCTCGCCCGAGGCCGTCGCGATCCGTCCGTCCAGCGAGGCCGCGAGCTTCAGCGTCACGAAGGGCCGCCCCTCGGTCACACGCAGCAGGAACCCCGAGAGGTCTGCCTGGGCCTCTGCCTCGCGCAGCCCGACCATGACCTCGATCCCCGCCTCGCGCAGGATCGCGATCCCGCGCCCCGAGACGCGCGGATCGGGGTCGCCCGTCCCGACGACCACCCGGGCCAGGCCCGCCGCCACAAGCGCCTCGGCGCAGGGCGGCGTCCGGCCGTGATGCGCACAGGGCTCCAGCGTGACATAGGCCGTCGCCCCGCGAACGTCCTCCGCCTGCGCCAGAGCGCGCGCCTCGGCATGGGGCCGCCCCCCATCCGCCGTCCAGCCCCGCCCGAGCACGCGCCCGTCCCTCAGGATCACGCAGCCCACCGAGGGATTTGGCCAGACCCGCCCCCACCCCCGCCGTCCGAGCGCGAGCGCGAGCCCCATCCAGCGCTCGTCCTCGGTCACGGTTCGTGCGTCTCGACGGGCCGCAGCTCCGCCATGAAGCGGTCGAAGTCGTCCACGGCCTGGAAGTTCTTGTACACGCTCGCGAACCGCACATAGGCGACCGTGTCGATCCGGGCGAGGCTCTCCATCACCAACTCGCCGATCTGCCGGGACGGGATGTCCGTGTCGCCCAGAGACTCCAGCCGCCGCACGATGCCCGAGACCATCTGCTCGATCCGCTCGCCCTCGATGGGCCGCTTCTGCATCGCGATCCGCACCGACCTCTCCAGCTTCTCGCGGTCGAAGTCCTCGCGCCGACCGTTCGACTTGATGACTACGAGGTCGCGGAGCTGCACCCTCTCGTAGGTCGTGAACCGTCCGCCGCAGGCCGCGCAGAACCGCCGCCGCCGGATCGAGGCATGGTCCTCGGCGGGTCGGGAATCCTTGACCTGCGTATCGACGTTTCCGCAAAACGGGCAGCGCATGGATTTGGGGTCTCCTGTCCTGCGCCGCACCATAGGAAGGGGCGCAGGGATTGGGTAGCCATCCCGTCACGGCGCGGCCCCCGGGGTCGCCGCCAGGGCACACGACACCTCCGAGGCGGGCCCGGGGCTACTCCGCCGCCGAGACCGACCGGATCACGTCGTCGTTGGCGGGTGGCGGCAGGACCTCCGGCCCCTCTTCCCCCTCGACCTCCGCATCATGCGCCACGCCCAGCGACTTGCCGGTCCGAGCACCCAGCGACTTCAGCTTCTCGACCTGCCCCACGAGGTTCCCTGCCCCGCGGGTGAGCTGCCCCATCGCCTTGTCATGGGCCTTTCGCGCGTCGTCGAGCGCGTTCCCCACGCGCGTGAAGCTTTCCAGGAAGGTGCTCAGCTTGTCGTAGAGCCTGCCGGCCCGGTCGGCGATCTGCTCCGCGTTCCGGTTCCGCTTCTCGACGTTCCACAGGTGCTTGACGGTCTTCAGCGCCATGAGCAGCGAGGTCGGATAGGCCAGCGCGACTCCCCGCTCCATCGCATAAGCGGCGATCTCGCCGTCATAGGCCCAGGCCGCGCTCACCGCCCCCTCGATGGGCATGAACAGCAGCACCCAGTCCACCGACCCGTCCACCATCCCGGCATAGTCGCGCGCCGCCAGCTCGTCCACGCGATCGCGCACGTTGCGGGCATGGAGCCGCAGGCAGCGCTCGCGCTCCTCCTCCGTCTCCGCCGCGATGGCATCCGCATAGGCCGAGAGCGACACCTTGCTGTCGATCACCAGCGCCTTGCCCCCGGGCATGTGGAGGATCACGTCCGGCCGCCGCCGGTCCCCTTCGTCGCCCGTACGGCTCGCCTGCACCTCGTAGTCCACGTCGCGCTTGTAGCCCATCAGCTCGAGGTAGCGCTCGAGCTGCGCCTCCCCCCAGGCGCCCTGCCGCTGCTTGTCGCCCTTGAGCGCGCGGGCGAGGTTCGCCGCGTCCTGGCTGACCGACTGCGCCTGCGCCGACAGCGCCCGGATCTGCTCGGCCAGCACCGCCCGGTCCTTGTCGGCCTCCTGATGGACCGCCCTGAGCTCGGTCTCGAACCGCCCCACCTGCTCGCGGAAGGGGTTCAGCAGCTCGGTCAGCTTCTGCTGGTTCAACTCCGAGAACTGACTTCCCGTCTCACGCAAGGTTCGGCTCGCAAGAGCCTGAAATTCCTTGGTCATCTCCTCTCGAATGGCCTTGAGGCCCTCGACCTCCCGCTCCGCCGAGGCGAGCCTCTCGTCCCGCTCCGTCTGGAGCGCTGCGTGGTCGGCCCGAAGCTTCCCGAGCTCCGCTTCCGCCGCCTGGAGCCTCTGCGCCACCAGGGCGGCGTCATCCCGCATCTGCTGCGCCACCCGCGCCCCGTCCTCGCGCAATTGCCGCGCCGCCGCCTCAAGCCGCTGCACGGCCTCGTCCGACTTGGCGCAGCGCGATTCGGCCTCCGCATGGGCCGCCACGGCCTCGCGATGGCCCGACCGAAGGGCCTCCAGTTCCGCCCTGACCTCGGTCAGCAGCGCTTCGCGGTCCCGCACCAATTGGCCCTGCCCGTCGCCTTGCGCCCGCGCCACCTGCGCCTCGGCCCGCGCCTGCTCCAGTTCCCGCAGCCGCGCCATCCCCTCGGCCCGCAGCGCCGCGCACTCCACCTTGGCCGAGCGCGCCGCGAGAAGCCCCAGCACGGCAAGCAGGAGCAAGGCCGCGCAGGCCATCAGGGTCAGGGTCTGGGCGTCCAACAGGGCCTCCTCGGCAACACGCCGCCAAGGGTCGCGGTTCGGCGCCGGCCCGTCAAGCGCCCGGTGTCCGACCGCGGAGGCGCCGACGCGCGAAGGTCACCACCCGCACCCCCCTCAGCACGACCGCCAGTCGCCCTCCGCGACGCGGGGGCGGAGCCGCGCTACGCACTGTCCCGAGACCTCGGCCCCCTCCTCCAGCATCGGCCGCATCCGGTCCAGCCAGGCCCAGAGCGCCGGCCTTGCCGTCGTCATCGCCTCCAGACTGTCCCACTCGCCGATCAGGCAGAACTCCCCATCTCCGGTCCGCACGAGGCTCATGCTTCGGAGCCCCTCCTCCATCTCGTGCCCCGGATCGTCGTTGGCCCTCAGGAACTCGGCCTCGAACTCCGGGCGAACCCGCGCCCGCACCACGTTGTACGCAACCATCGTCACCTCCCCAGCTCGGATGCCACTCCCACCCCCGTCGCCTCGCCCCGGAACGGCACCACCGGAGTCCGCTTGCGCGACACGATCTCGCCCGAAGCCGGGTCCGTCACGCCCAGGCCGGGCCCGAGGTCCTCCAGCATGTGCCGCATCTGGTCCAGCTCCGCGACCATCGGCCCCCGGCCCGCGACCAAGGCGTCCCGGCTGACCCATCGGGCGACGTAGCAGAAGTCGCGCTCTCCGGTCTGGACGAGCCAAGCGTCCAGCATTCCGGGGATGTCGGGATGCCCGGGATCGTTGAAGGCCAGGAACTCGGCCTCGAACCCCGGCCTCACGCGCATCCGCACCACGTTGCAGGCCTCCATGGGAGTCCTCCTCTGTCCGATCCGGCGCCAGCGACGGGGCCGATCCTACACCGGAATGGCGCTTCGGGACACCGAGTTGCGGCCCCGCCGAAGGGGCGCCACGACGCGCGGTCCGGTGCCTCGCCGGCCCAGACTGGAGGCCATCGAAGGCCGGCGCGGGCTGCGCTTCGGCGCCCGGGGCCGCTGGCCCCTTCAACGAGTCGCCGAACGCCCGCCACGGCACACCCGGCCACGCAACACCTCCTCCCGATAAATTTCGCTGAGATACCGTGAGCTTGTTCCTCGGGTGTTGCGTCGCGCCCGGGGGCACCGAACGCCGCATTTACCATCCGTTAATCCCTGTCCGGCACTCTGATTCCCACGCGCGGAGTTGAGACCCTCGGGGACCTGGCAAGGCCCGCCCCACCGCTCGAGCCGACTTGGACCGGATGGCCGCACGGCGCCGTCCGGAGCCGGTCCAGAAGACAGGGAGGGGGTCCCGCGATGACTAAGTCCTTCCCCCCGGTCGGGGGCAGGGCGGCAACGATGGCTGGCGACGGGTCTCCGACCTCCGCCCCCTCGGCCCCGCCCTCCCTCGGAGCGCCCCGGGTGCTCAGCTCTTTACAGGACCGAGGAAGCCGGTCCCACCGGGATGACCGAACTGCCCCTGAGCGCGGCCAGCACGCTGGCGCGGCGCCCCGGCGGGAGGCCCCGGCCGCCGCGGGACGAGATCCCGCCCCCTTCGCGCCGGAGTGGCGTCCTGCGCAAAGCTTCGGTGGCTGCTCCCCATCGGCGGGGGGGAACGCACCGTTCGTCGCGAGGGCCGCCCTGATCGGGCGGCCCGCCGATGGCCGTCGTCCCGCGCCTCGCCGGACGCACGGCCCCGAACCGCCTCAGCCGGACCAGTACTCGCCCGGGAGCTCGGGATAGCGGCGCCTTGCTACGACCTCGCCCGAGATCGGCTCCAGGCAACCCTTTCCGTCGCCCAGGTCCTCCAGCATATGGCTCACCCGATCGAGCTCCCGGACGACGACCGGACCGGAGGTCGCCAGCGCCTCCAGGCTGTCCCACTGGCCCACGAAGCAGTAGGTCCGCTCGCCGGTCCTGACGAGGAGCGAGGTCCGAAGGCCATGCTCCACGTCATGCCCGGGGTTGTCGTTGATCCTGAGGAACTCCTCCTCGTATTCGGGCTTGACCCGCATCCGAATGACGTTGCACGCCTCCATCTGGCTCCTCCCCTGTCGAAGGTCACGCCATCGCGCGCATGTCCTGGCCGGCCCGCGACCGGAGCCGGAGGACGATCTCGCCCGAGACCGGGTCCGTCACCCCGAGCCCGCCGCCCAGGTCCTCCAGGATGCCCCGGAAGCGGTCGAGCTCGGCGATCATCGCCGGGCGGCCCGAGGCCAGCGCCTCCATGCTGTCCCACTCGCCGACGAAGCAGAACGTGCGCTCGCCGGTCCGGACCAGATAGGCGGAGCGAAGCCCGGGCCACTCCTCGGTGCGGGCGTCTTCATGCAACCGGATGAACTCGTCCTCGTGCCCGGCCTTCACGCGGAACCGGACGACGTTCGAGGCTTCCATGTCGTTCTCCCTTCTCCTTGGTCCCGGGCGCGCGGGCCGCCGGCGGAGGGCGCCTCGCTCAGGGGCGAGCGCCAGCGCCGGGACATGGGCCGCCCGAAGCACCGGGACGGTGGAAGGCCCGATGCATCCGAGAGGCCCTCGGCCGAACCGGCCCATGACGAGCTGGGCCCCGGGAGCCCTTGAAGCATACCGGAAATCGGTCCGGGTTGATACTCTTTTGAGCCCCGGCGTCCCGATGGCCTGCTCCGAAACGACAAAGGCGCCCCGCAGGGCGCCTTCCGGTCACTGGTCCAGGAAGCTCCTCAGCTTCCTCGATCTCGACGGATGCTTCAGCTTCCGCAGCGCCTTCGCCTCGATCTGGCGGATCCGCTCGCGCGTCACGCTGAACTGCTGGCCCACCTCCTCAAGGGTGTGGTCCGTGTTCATCCCGATGCCAAAGCGCATCCGCAGCACCCGCTCCTCGCGCGGGGTCAGCGAGGCCAGCACCCGCGTCGTCGTCTCCTTCAGGTTCTCCTGAATGGCCGAGTCCAGCGGCAGGATCGCATTCTTGTCCTCGATGAAGTCGCCGAGCTGGCTGTCCTCCTCGTCCCCGATTGGGGTCTCGAGCGAGATCGGCTCCTTGGCGATCTTCATCACCTTGCGGACCTTCTCCAGAGGCATCTGGAGCTTCTCCGCCAGTTCCTCGGGCGTCGGCTCCCGGCCGATCTCGTGGAGCATCTGGCGGCCCGTGCGGACGAGCTTGTTGATCGTCTCGATCATGTGGACCGGGATGCGGATCGTCCGGGCCTGATCCGCGATGCTCCGCGTGATGGCCTGCCGGATCCACCAGGTCGCATAGGTCGAGAACTTGTAGCCGCGCCGATACTCGAACTTGTCCACGGCCTTCATCAGGCCGATGTTGCCTTCCTGAATGAGATCAAGGAACTGCAACCCGCGGTTCGTGTACTTCTTGGCGATGGAGATCACGAGGCGCAGGTTCGCCTCGACCATCTCCTTCTTGGCCTGCCGGGCTTCCTTCTCGCCCTTCTGGACCTGCTGGACGATGCGGCGGAATTCGCTGATGTCCACGCCGACGTACTGGCCGACCTGGGCCATCTCGCCGCGCAGCTCCTCGATCTTCTCGCGCGACCGCTCCAGCAGCATCTGCCAGCCCCGGCCCGCCTTCTGGCCCATGCGGTCGAGCCAGGCAGGATCGAGCTCCGAGCCCCGGTACTCGTCGATGAACTCGCGCCGGTTGATGCGCGCCTGGTCGGCGAGCTTCACCATGGCGGAGTCGATCGTCATGATCCGCTTGTTGATGCCGTAGAGCTGGTCGATCAACGCGTCGATGCGGTTCGTGTGCAGATGGAGCGAGTTCACCAGCGCCACGATCTCGCCTCGCAGCTTCTGGTAGGTCGCCTCGTCCTCGGCCGAAAAGGTGCCGCCCTCGCTCAGCGTCGCGGACATCCGGGCGTCCTGCATCTCCGAAAGCGTGGCGAAGTCGCGCGCGATGGACTCGAGGGTCTCCAGCACGCGCGGCTTCAGCGTCGCTTCCATGGCGGCGAGGCTCATGTTCGACTGGTCGTCGTCCTCCTCCTCGTCCTCGCGGACGATCGGGTTGCCGTCGGCGTCGAACTCCGGTCCCGAGGAGGAGGCGCGCGACGCCGAGGACACGTCCCCGGCATCCACGAGCGGCTCCATGTCCTGATCCGTGTCGAGCTGCGTCCCGAAGGTGGCCTCCAGGTCGATCACGTCGCGCAGCAGGATGTCCTCGCTGAGGAGCTCGTCGCGCCAGATCGTGATGGCGTGGAAGGTGAGCGGGCTCTCGCAGAGGCCCGCGATCATGGTGTTCCGCCCGGCCTCGATGCGCTTGGCGATGGCGATCTCGCCCTCGCGCGACAGGAGCTCCACCGAGCCCATCTCGCGCAGGTACATGCGCACCGGGTCGTCCGTGCGGTCGAGCTTTTCGGTCTCCGCGCCCGCGAGCGCCACGTCGCGGTTGCCGCCGACCACGGCGACCTCGCGCGAGCCCTGGAGCTCCTCCTCGACCTCCTCGGACTCCTCCTCCTCGGTGACCTGGATGCCCATCTCCGAGAGCATGGACATCACGTCCTCGATCTGGTCGGACGAGACCTGGTCGGGGGGAAGGACGGCGTTGAGCTGGTCGTAGGTGATGTAGCCGCGCTCCCGGGCCTCAGCGATCATCTTCTTGACCGCGGCCTGGCTCATGTCGAGCGAGATGTCCCCGTCGTCGGCGTCGTCCTTGGTATGTTCTTCGGTGTCCTTGGCGGCCATGGGGGACTCCCTCGGGATCGGGTGATTCGAACTGATTCGGTAGTGCGGCGGCTTCGCGAATCAACGTCAGCGCTGAGTGATTCGCAACCTGAGTCGTTGTGATTCGACGGAAGCCCGCCACATGGGATCACGGGGGGCGCAGGTCAAGGGCCCCGCCGGTGCCCGCCGCGGCCGCCCCGCGTGAAGTCGATCTCCGCGATGACCTGGCTACGATGGTCGATGTCCCTCTTGTCCAGCTTGTTGCCGTTCGGGGCGACGACCTCCTCGCGCGCATCCTCCGTCTCCTTGCGGCGGGTGACGTCCACCTGGGCGGCAGCCTGCCCGAGCCGCCGGGTCAGCCACTCGTCCGCAGTTCCGCCGATGTCCTCGACCGCCTCTTCCAGGGCGGCGGCATGGGAGCGCCGGGCAGCGATCTTGGCCAGCGCCTCGGCGACCACGAGGCGTGCGGATTCAACCTCTCCGGGGCGGCGCACGCTGAGGATGTGCGCGGAACCGAGCAGGCTCTCGAGATTCTCGGGCCCGATCTCCCGAACCAGCGCCGCCCTGAGGTCCAGCGCGTCGGCATGGCGAAGCAAGGCGTCCCTCAGGGCGGATTGCCCTGGGTCCGGGCAGTCAAGCGCCTCGATGTCGTGGGCGAATGCCGGGAGCAGCTCCGGCGTCATCACGAGCATCGCCAGGACCGCGTGGCGAAGCTCGTTCTCCAGAGCGATGGTGGCCGAACGTTCAGCCTCGGTCGAAGGAATGACGAGATCGGTCACATAGCTTCGAATCGGACCAACATCGCCGGCCAGGGAGCTCGCCTTCGCGGAAGGGGTCGGCAGAGCCGGACCTCCCTTGCCGCCGAATCCGCGCCGCTCGTAGCGCCGCCCCTCCCGGGGCTTCGGCCCCCATAGCTCCCAGCGGAGGTTCTTGATCTCTTCGCCGTAATGCCGGCGGATCGAAGGGTCCCTGATCGCCGAGATCGCCTGCCGCAGCGACTTGTCCAGCGTGGCCTTCCGCTCCGGGCTGTCGAAGACCTTCCCTTCGGTTTCCCGCCGCCAGAGGAGCCGCACCATCGGCTGCGCCTCGTCCAGCACCGCCTGCATCGCCGGGGCGCCCTTGGACTTGATGAGCTCGTCCGGGTCCTGTCCCCCCGGCAGGAGCGCGAAGCGCAGCCCCTTCCCGGCCTCCAGTCGGGGCAGAGCGAGATCGATCACCCGCATCGCTGCCCGCAGCCCGGCCGCGTCGCCGTCCAGCGCGATGACCGGCTCGTCATGGATCCGCCAGAGGAGCGACATCTGCTCCTCGGTCACCGCCGTCCCGAGCGGCGCGACGGCCCCCGCGAAGCCCGCCTCGGCCAGCGCGATCACGTCCATGTAGCCCTCGGCCACGATGAGCTGCGCGCCCTTGCCGCAGGCCTCCCGCGCCGGGCCGTGGTTGAACAGGTTGCGGCCCTTGTCGAAGAGCGGCGTCTGCGGCGAGTTGAGATACTTCGCGCGGGCTTTCGGGTCCATCGACCGACCGCCCAAGGCGATGGCCCTGCCCCTCGCGTCCCTGATCGGAAAGATGATTCGTCCCCAGAAGCGGTCGTAGGTCCCGCCCTGCCCCTCCCCGGTCAGCCCGGCTTCCAGCAGCAGGTCATCGGTGACGCCCTTGCCCTTCAGCGCCTTCGACAGCCCGTGCCGGTCGTCGCTGGCATAGCCGATCTCCCACCGCTTCTGCGCGGCCTCGGAGAGCCCCCGCTTCGCCAGGTAGGCCCGCGCGCCCTCGGCCGCGCGGGTCGAGAGCTGGAGGCGGTAGTGCTGCACCGCCATCTCCATGACCTCGGCGAGGCGGGTGTTCCGCGACACCTTCTCGGCCGCGCGGGGGTCCTGCTCGGGCATCGGCATCCCGGCTTCGCGGGCGAGGATCTCGATGGCCTCGATGAAGGAGACGTTCTCCGTCTTCTGGACGAAGGATATGGCGTCGCCCTTCTCGTGGCAGCCGAAGCAGTAGTAGAAGCCCTTGCGGTCGTCGACGTGGAAGGACGCCGACTTCTCCTGGTGGAACGGGCACGGCGCCCAGAAGTCGCCCTTGGCCTGGTTCGACTTGCGCTGGTCCCATGTGACCTTGCGCCCCACCACTCGGGCGAGCGGGAGCCGGTTCCTCAGTTCCTCAAGAAATCCAGGGGGCAGGCTCATGGCAGGCGAATCCCTTCGCACAAGGATTCCGCAAACCGCAAGCCGACGCGAGTCCCCCGCCGATCAACTCTCGCGTCGCGCGGCAAAGAAGGCGCGAAGCAGCGCCGCCGCCTCTTCGCCGCCGATCCCGTCATAGACCTCGGGGGCATGATGCGCCTGGGGATGGGCATAGATGCGCGGCCCGTGGAGCACGCCGCCCGACTTCGGGTCCGCTGCCCCGAAGTAGAGCCGCCCGATCCGCGCGAAACCGATGGCGGCCGCGCACATCGGGCAGGGCTCCAGCGTGACCCAGAGCGAATGGCCCACCAGTCGCTCGGACCCCGCTGCCCGGCAGGCCGCCCGCAGCGCCAGCATCTCGGCATGGGCCGTGGGGTCGCTCAGCTCGCGGGTCCGGTTCCCCGCCGCTGCCACGACCCGTCCGTCGGGCGCGACCACGACGGCGCCCACGGGGACCTCGCCCCGGTCGCCGGCGGCACGGGCCTCGCGCAGGGCCGCGTCCATGTGGCTCGCGAAAATCATGGCGCTTCGTCGCAGGCCCCCTACCCTGTAGCAACCCCCTCTGGCGGGGCAGCGGCATTAGGGGTAAGGGCGCGCGATGAGCACAGATGACAACACCCCCGAGACCGTCGCGCCCGGCGACGGCGAACGCATCGCCAAGGTCCTCTCGCGCCGGGGCGTCGCCTCGCGCCGCGACGCCGAGCGGCTGATCCTCGAAGGCCGCGTGACCGTGAACGGCGAGAAGATCACCTCGCCCGCCGTCAACGTCACCGACAAGGACCGCATCGCCGTCGACGGCGAGGTCGTGGGCGCGCCCGAGGCCACGCGCCTCTGGCTCTACCACAAGCCCGCGGGCCTCGTGACGACCGAGCACGACGAGGAGGGCCGCCAGACCGTCTTCGACTCGCTGCCCGACGACATGCCCCGCGTCATGTCCATCGGTCGCCTCGACCTCACCTCCGAAGGGCTCCTGCTCCTCACCAACGACGGCGAGGTCAAGCGCCGACTGGAGCTGCCCTCGACCGGCTGGAGCCGCCGCTACCGCGTCCGCATCCACGGCACGCCGACTAACGACCAGCTCGAGCCTCTGCGGCAGGGGATCACGGTCGAAGGCATCGACTACCAGCCCATGGAGGTCAGCATCGACCGCCAGCAGGGCACCAACGCCTGGCTCACCGTGACGCTCCGCGAGGGCAAGAACCGCGAGATCCGCCGCGTCATGGAGGAGCTGGGCTTTACCGTGAACCGCCTGATCCGGGTGAGCTACGGCCCCTTCCAGCTCGGCGAGCTTCCCGTGGGCGACGTCGAGGAGGTCCGGCCCAAGATCGTCCGCGACCAGCTTGGCCTGGGCAAGCCCGAGCCTGTGACGCGCTCGCGCAAGAAGCCCTCGGCCGAGGACATGCCTACCTTCGACGACGAGCCCGAGGATCGCCCCGATCGCGACCGCCTCGCCACGAAGCGGCCAGAGGGGGCGACCGTCCGGCGCGAGCTGAAGCCCCGCACCCCCGCCACGCGCAAGTCCCGGCCCGAAGCCGAGGACGCCCCGAGGCCACGTGGCAAGTTCGGTGGCAAGCCCGCCCTGCCCGGCGCCTTCACCCGGCCCAAGACCTGGATGCGCACCGGCGAGGAGGAGGCCCGCGACCGCCAGGACTCCCCCCGCGAGGAGCGCCGCACCTATGGCGACAAGCCCCGCTCCTCCGGCTACAAGAGCCACGGCGACCGCCCCTCCCGCGAGGGGGGCGAGGATCGTCCGCGCACCCGCTCCGCCGGCTTCCGCAGCCACTCCGACGAGAGGGGCGACCGCCCCCGCCGGTTCGAGGGCGACCGCGAGCGCCCGAGCCGCACCGAGGGTGATCGCGGCCCGCGCCGGTTTGGCGACGCGGACCGACCCGCGCGCCGCTTCGACTCCGACCGGCCGCGCCGCGAGGACCGGGAGGATCGGCCCTACAAGCCTCGTCCGCCCCGCGAGGGCGGCGAGGACCGGCCCCGGTCCTTCAAGCCCCGGCGCGAAGCCGGCGACGACCGGCCGTCCCGGCCCTACAAGCCGCGTCCTCCGCGTGAGGGCGAGGAGGACCGGCCACGCCGCGCCTACAAGCCCCGGGAGGGCGGCGACGATCGCGCCTCCCGTCCCTACAAGCCCCGGACCGAGGGCGACCGTCCCGCGCGCGGCTACCAGCCCCGCCGCGAGGGGGAGGACCGTCCGGCCCGCTTCGGCCGCCGGCCCGAGGGCGAGGATCGCGGCCCGCGCCGCGAGGGGGACGACTCCCGCCCGTCGCGCGGTTTCAAGCCCCGGCGCGAGGGGGGCGACGACCGGCCGCCCCGGTCCTTCAAGCCGCGCGGCGACGATGCGCGCGGGGGCGACCGACCCAACCGCTTTTCCCGCGAGGGGGAGGAGCGGCGCCCGCCCCGCAGCTTCGGGGGCGGCCCGCGCGGCGACCGAGCCGATGACGGGCGCTCGCCCCGCAAGGGTGCCCCGCGCGATGGCGGCTTCAAGGGTCGCCCCGGGGGCAAGCCCCGCAAGGACTGACATCTCCACCCCTTGGAACACGGCCCGCGCTCCATAGATGATGGGCGCGGGCCTGGGCCTTTCCACTTGTGGCAAGCCGCCCGCATGGGGAAAGATGGGGCATGGCGCGGCTGATCCTGTTCCTGATGCTGTTCGGGGCTCTGGCCTTCGCCTTCGCGGCGGCTGCCACGGCATGGCGCGCGCTCACCGCGCCGGCTCCGTCCTCGGCCCCCGCAATCAGGGAGGACGGAATGCCCCCAGCGATCCGCAACACGGCCTATGTGCTGCTGTTCCTGCTACTCGCCGGCCTGACGAGCGGCTGGCTGGGGCCAGCCTGATGGCTCGACGCTTCGGTGGCCAATACAGCCCCGGCGCCCCGGCAACGGAGGGCAGCAGCGCGCAGGCCGCCCACGAGGCGCTGGCCGAGACCCGCCGCGTGGACGCCGCCGGGGCCAAGGCGAACCTCCTCTTCGTCCCACCCGCCCTCGCCGCTTTCTTCGGCCTCTTCGGCGGGCCCGAGGTGCTGGTCCTCAGCCTTGGCGCGGCCGCCCTCCTCGCCCTCTCGGCCTGGCTCCTGCGCGAGGGGCTCCGCGCGGAGGCCGCCTATGAGGCCCGCCCGGTGGCCCGCCGCCCCGCCCTGCCGCGCAAGGTCCTCGCGGCGGTCCTGACCGGGGGCGGCGCGCTCCTTGCCGGGCTCTCCGGCGGCACGGACCTCTTTGGAAGCGTCCTCTACGGCCTCGCCGCTGGCGGCCTTCACCTCGCCGCCTTCGGGATCGATCCGCTCAGCGACAAACGCGTCGAAGGCATCGACGACTTCCAGCAGGACCGGGTTGCCCGCGTGGTCGAGGAAGCCGAGACTTACCTCGCCGCCATCACCGACCAGATCGCCACGCTGGGCGACCGCGCGCTGCAGGCCCGCGTCGCGGGGTTCGAGGCGCTGGCCCGCCGCATGATCCGCACCGTCGAGGAGGACCCGCGCGACCTCACCTCGGCCCGGAAGTACCTCGGCGTCTACCTGATGGGCGCCCGCGACGCGACCGTGCGCTTCGTGGACCTCTACCGTCGCACCCGCGATGCCAAGGCCCGATCCGACTACGAGGCGCTTCTCGGCGACCTGGAGACCAACTACGCCCAGGGCACGACCCGCCTCCTCGAAGGGGGCCGCGAGGCCATGGACCTCGAGATCACGGTCCTGCGGGACCGCCTGCGCCGGGAAGGCGTGACGACCGACCGATAAGGGGAGAGACGCGCCATGTCCGACACCACCCGCCAGGGCCGCCGAGGCCGCGCTCGCTCAGGCCGAGAAGGTCACCGCGATGGTCCTCCCCGAGCCTGCACCCGCCGCCGTGGTCACGCCGCTCGAACAGGCCAGCCCGCAGGTCGGCGAGGAGATTCGCAAGCGCATGGCCGAGATCGACCTCTCGGACACCAACTCCATCGTCCGCTTCGGCTCGGGCGCGCAGGTGGAGCTCCAGCAGATCAGCCAGTCCATGCTGGAGGGCGTCCGCAACAAGGACGTGGGCCCCGCCGGCAACGCCCTGCGCGACATCGTGGCGACGATCCGGGGCTTCTCGACCGACGAGCTCGACGTGCGGCGCGAGCGGTCTTTCTGGGAGAAGATCACCGGCCAGGTGGCGCCCGTGGCGAAGTTCGCCGCCCGCTTCGAGGAGGTGCAGGGCCAGATCGACCGCATCACCGACGACCTCCTCAAGCACGAGCACCTGCTCCTCAAGGACATCGAGGCGCTCGACCGGCTCTACGACAAGACGCTCGCCTTCTACGACGAGCTCGCGCTCTACATCGCCGCCGGCGAGGCTAAGCTGCACGAGATCGACTCGCATCTCATCCCAGTGCAGGAGAAATCCGTCCAGGGCGCCCCCGAGGAGCAGGGCGTCATGGAGGCGCAGGAGCTGCGCGACCTCCGCGCCGGCCGCGACGATCTGGAAAGGCGGGTCCACGACCTCAAGCTCACCCGGCAGGTGACGATGCAGTCGCTCCCCTCGATCCGGCTGGTGCAGGAGAACGACAAGAGCCTCGTCACCAAGATCAACTCGACGCTCGTCAACACCGTCCCGCTCTGGGAGCAGCAGCTCGCCCAGGCCATCACCCTCCAGCGGTCCTCCGAAGCCTCGGACGCTGTACGCGAGGCCAACGACCTGACGAACGACCTTCTGACCCGCAACGCCGAGAACCTGCGGATGGCCAACAAGGCCATCCGCGAGGAGATGGAGCGCGGCGTCTTCGACATCGAGTCGGTCAAGTCGGCAAACGAGAACCTCATCGCGACGATCAACGAGAGCCTCCAGATCGCCGACCAGGGCAAGGCCCGTCGCGCCGCTGCCGAAGCCGAGCTCGAACATATGGAGCAGGAGTTGAAGACGGCGCTCGCCTCTGCCAAAGCCGGGGGGAGCGGCGGCGGGTCGGTGGGCGGCCCGACGCCCAGGAGCTGAGTCGGAGAGGAAGCCCGTGAGACCCGGCCGTCTGTGTTCGACCCTCCTCGCCGGGCTCCTGCTCCTCGGGTTGGCCGGCTGCGAGGAACCGGCGGCCCCGCCC
>NZ_KK088570.1 GCF_000600335.2 Rubellimicrobium mesophilum DSM 19309
GCCCCCCGCCGCGCCGCCCGCGTCGAGGCGGGCGCGCTCCCGCTCGAGATCGAGAAGGAGGCGGGTGGCGACCTCGCGCTCGAGGCGCGGCTCTTCGCCGGCCGCCTGCCCTGGCTCGGGCTCAGGCTCACGGGGCCGGCGGCGCAGGCCATACCGCGCCTCCTCCTCGCCGACGGACGCGAGCAACCCATGATGCGCGTGGACAGCTCCGACATGGCCTGGTGGGTTGAGGACAGCCCCTGGGACCCCGCCCGCGGTGCCCACCTGTCCGAGATGCAACGCAGCGCCGGCGCTTGGCACGTCGCCGTAGGGAGCCAGCGGCTGCGCATCGACGTCGTCGAAGATGGTCTCGGACCCGCCGAGCTCGACGCGCTCCTCGACGCCTTCCGCGGCGAGCTCCTGAGCCTCATCCTCGGCGACAGCGCGGCGACGGGCGAGGTGCGCGGCGCGGGTGGGGGCGCGGATCTCGCCGAGGCGGCGGCCGCCTTCGCTGCCGCTCTGCGCCGCGTGCTGCGCGCGCCGCCCGTCGACCTGCGCGAGGCACTCGAGCCCTGCCCGCGCGATCGACTGCGCGCGGGACCCGCAACCTTTCGCGACCATGCCCGCCACCCCAGCGCGCGCCGTCTCGCGGGGCGCGTGGCGGTGGCAACGCACGACCTACCAGAGGCACGCCATCTGCGCCACCTCGCGGGGGTCGCCGCACGTCTCGCCCGCGCAGGTGAGGCGGGGGCGGCGGCCCGCGCGGGCCTCCTCGGGCAGCTCGGGGCGCTGCACAGGAACCGCGCCGCCGCGCTGCTCGCCGAGCGCGAGCGGTCCGTGGAGCCCGCGATTTTCGAGCGCCAGCTCGTCGACACCGAGCGCCGCATGGCCGACCTCGCGGGCTACCGCTCGGAGGACGAGGAGGGGCACGTCGCAACGCAACGCCTGCGGATCGGCAAGCCCTACGGGCGCGACGGCCGCGCCTTCTTCGTGGATGAGGACCGCGAGGGCGGCCCCTACCGCGTCGTCCAGCTGCCGCGTGACCTGGTCGACGCGCTGCGCGACGCGCTACACCTGTGCCGCGCCTACGCGCTGCAGGGGCGGCTCGTCGAGACGGAGGAGACGAACGGCAAAGGCGACAAGTATCGCCTCCTGCGCTTCGAGACGGTCACGCGGGTCGAGCCCTGCCGCGACGTTGTGGCCGAGAAGCGCGCGCGCCGCGACTGGCTCGCGCGCCGGGGTTGGGTCGCGCCGCTTACGACCAAGGAGAGGCGCGAGAATGAGCGTGAGGCCGCCTCCGCGGGGCGCCGGGCCGAGGCGCTCGGGGCCCGCGCCGCCGCGACAGACAGGGCCGCCGCGGGCCTCGCCGCCGCACGCGAGGGCCTCGCAGCGGCCGAGCGCGCCTTCGCCGCGCTCGGCGTGGGCCTCAGCCCGAGCCGCCCGGCGGGGATGCGCTTTCTGCGCGATCCGGCATTCGCCGCCGCCATCGCCGCGTGGAACGCGCTCCGGGCCGCAGCCGACGCCGCCGGGATCGACGAGGGGCTCCTCGACGGACTCGAGCGCGTGTCGCTCCTGCCCGCGAGCGACCTCTACGAGAAGTGGTGCCTCCTGCGTGTCCTCGGTCTCCTCGTCGACGACTACCGCTTCCAGGCGCCGCCCGGCTGGCAGGCGCGGCTCGTCGAGGCGGCAGTGGCACGGCGTAGCGACTTGTCCCTGCTGCTGACGCGTCCGGATGTAGGCCTCCAGGCGCGTGTGACTTGGCAGATGGTGCTGCCAAACGGGCGGCGGCCCGACGTCGTCGTCGAGGTTCGGCGCCTCGGCGACGAGGGTGGCTCGACACAGGGCCTTGTCATGGACGCCAAGTTCCGCGCCCGCTGGCGTCTGAGCGAACTCGAGGGCGTCCTGCGCGACCTGCGCCGCGTCAAGGGCTACGACCGCGACGGTGCCGCGCGGGTCTTCGTGCTGCACCCCGCTCAGGGGGCGCACGACCCACCGACCTCGCCGCTCGCCTGGGGGCGGCATGCCAACTACGGCCAGCGCCGCCCTGGCAACCACCGGGGGGGCGCCGTCTGGGTCGCCCCCGCCGCCGACGAGGGCCACCTCAAGCGTCTTCTTGCGCTCGAGTTGCAGCACGCCTTCGCGCCGCCCACCCCGGTGGGCAATGCAGGGCGCGACCGGGAGAGATACTGGTGGGAGAGCGACAGCTTCTGCGTCGAGTGCGGCGAGCGCCACGACCCGCGCGGTGTGACCGCTAAGGCTACGCAGGGCGGCTACACGAGCTGGACGCTCGATTGCCTCGCCTGCGGCCAAGCGACCCTGCGCACCCACTGCTACCAGTGCGACGACGACGGACGGCGCACGCTGTGGAAGAACGGCTCGGGGCTCACCTACCACGAGACCGTCGCCGACGACCTCGGCAACATCATGTGCCCCCGCTGCGGAGCCTACTTCGACGAGGGCGCGCGGGGTGATGGGGGCGAGGATAGGCGCTAGGGCAAGGCGCAGCGCCGTTCCCTCCGCACCCGACCGGTCGCGTAAGACCTGCGCTCGCCCGAGGCCTGCATAGGCTGCCGCCGCCTGCGCCGCGAAGGGCTGGCGCCAGTCGAGCCACGACGTCTCTATGACGAGGCCGAGCGAGCTAGCCCTCAGACCGTAGGTAGTCGCCCGCCATGGCGAGGCCGAGCCGGATGGGGACGCGCTTGGCAGGCCCTACGCCCCCACCGAGCATGATCTTGACCGATGCCAAGGTTGCGCCGCCATCCTTGCCTTGCTGGCTTTCATCTGCTCGAGAAAGGACACTGATTCACCCTTCCGTCCACCGAACCCGTGGCGATCGCCCTCAGCAACGATCCTGAGCATCTGCGCCGATCAAGATTTCTGCACCAGCATGGGCTGCTCGCTTAGGAAGGAAGCTGACGCGAAGACATGAAATACCGGGTGCGATGGTATCGACACCGCATTAGATGTTATGATATACCGCATCCAGTTCTACATCTCTTAGATGGATGATGCCGATGCCTGCGATCAGTATGGTCAGCCCCTACGCCACCGCCGCTCTCATGGTGATCGCGGTGAAGGACTACGCCGACGCGAAGGGGAAGAGTGTCCCCCGCGCCCGCATGAGCCGGTCCACGGTCATGTACTTGTCGGACCGCAGGATCCTTCGGGTCTCGTTCCTTGCGGAGCTGGCGGACGAGCTTGCAGGCCTGGGCTGGCATCTGCTGGAGCTGCGCGATGGCAGCTTCGGCCTGATCCGGACCGACGCCACGGACAGCTGGACCAAGATCTCGGCGAAGCGTGTCGAGGATCTGGTCCTCGGCCTGATCTCCGGCGACGTCACCGAGCATGACCTCTTTGAGCGCCTCGACCGTCCCGATGAGGACGAGCCCGAGGACGAGTAGCCCCTCGAGATCGGGCAGGGGAACGTTTGGAGCCCTCCTCAGGAGGCAGGGCTCCTGTCCCACCGCTCAGCTCGAACCCGAAGAAAGACCTCGGATGCCTGCTGCGCGCAGGCCTGGCCTAGAAACACGATGCAACTTGGAGGACGGACGATGGCCAGCGCGAACATCACGGAAGACTTCTTCAAAGGCACCCTGTCCTCCTACCTGGAGCACTGCAAAAGCGCGGCTCACCAACCTCCTGCAGAAGAAGACGCAGGCTCGCCGCAGGGCTCAGAAGCTGCTCGGCTGCCCGACCTGCAGGGTCAGGCACGACGGGCTCGTGATCGAGAGCGCGCACTGGCCCAGGGGTGTCGATCAGATCATCGAGGAGACGCTCCTGCCCCGGTTCAGGGCGAGCGACGACGAGCGGCTAATCGAGGGCTCCCTCGGGGAGATGCGGGCAGCGATCCTCGCCGCGCACGAGCCCTTGGATGAAGTCTACAAGTTCGTCTGCACGAATTGCCACCAGACCCACTTCAGGACCGACAAAGATACTTCCACCAGGAGGCCGTCGGGCGGACAGGGATCCCGCGGCCGCGAGAAGCTGGTGGACATCCTGGAAGGCGCCTGGCCGCGCAGCGTCTCGACCGACCAGTTGATTCTGCGGAGCGGGCTCCTTCAGCCGGAAGAGTTCCGCGACCCCACCAAGGTCTTCCGGGCGCGCAAAAACATCGCGTCCAAGATCTACCATCTGAAGAAGGACGGCTTCGACGTCGGCAGCGATGGGACGGGGAACTACTGGGGCAGGCGGCGAGCGGCATGACCTTCCCCATCTTACCGGATCCCATAGACCTCCGCCCCTCGACGCTTGCGTTCCGCGAGAATTCACCCCTATCCGTTCTCAGGCTCCCGCTCGCTCTCATAGTTCTATTCGCATGACGTCCCAGTTTCCCGTCCCCGTCGCGCACGGGGCCAACAAGTCGTATTGGCCGCCTCTCTTCCACGGGGGCCTTCCGATGTCGCTGGCCCACCTTGAGCCCGATGAGTTTGACTGCCCGACCCCGGACGGGCAGATCCGGCGCGTGCGTGTCGTCTACAAGAGCCACTGCTTCACCCGGGGCGCCACGGGCGCGGACCACCACTCGATCCGCTGCTTCGACGATCGCGTCTTCTGCCCCGATCGGCACAGCGACTCGTTCCTTCTGCCCGCGCTCGTGAGGAGCCTTCCGGACTGCAAGGTCCATCAAACGTGGGAGAAGCGGAACTACGTCTACCTGGCCATCGAGAGCCCCGCTCCCGACCAGCTCCTCCATCTCTTCTTCGAAGTCCGGAAGAACGGGGGCAAGCGCAACCGCCACGTTCTCATGACGGTCGAGAGCGCGCACCGGAAGTCGCCGTCGACCTACACGCCACCCGCGAAGCCGAACAGCATCCGCTTTCAGATGCTCATCCAGAACATCTACTTGGAACGCCCCGTCCAGTTCGCGCCGCGCTAATGGCGTTCCACGCGACAGTCTTCCGGGATGATCATGATGATCATGAACAGGATGATATGTGCGGTGTCTGAAAACTTAGAGGGCCACCCGAAGGTGGCCCTGGGATCCGACTTCCACTTACCCGTTTCCGGATTATCTCGCTCGCGCGTGGACCCTGTTGCCAGGGCGGGGAGACGCTGTTGCAGCCGGTCTGTCGCCTCGAAGGGGAAACTAGCGCCCCTCCGAGGGGTCAGCAAGAGGAATCTCACCTCAGATCTGCAACCCGTCACGCCCGCTTCAGAGCAAATCTCTGAATTGCTGAGAAAAATAGATATCCTCGTGGCCACGAGATGACCTTCATGAACCCCGAAGGCTCCAGCAAGCCTGGATCGCGCCTCCGGCGCCACGAACCGTGCGGGACCTCCCGGCTGGTGCAGTATGAATCGGAGCAGGCGGTTCGTGGGATACGGAACCAACACCTGACGCTCAAAGCGCGGGCGCGCCTCGGCAAGCCACGCCAAAAGGCCCGCTGGATGCGTGGCCGGACCTTCATACGGCCTCCTCGCACCGGTCCGCCGAGCGCGCCGGTGCCAACTCCTCCCACACTCGGGTCGGATCTTGCGCCAGCCGTTCAGCATTGAAGGCCAGGCTGTCCGCCGCGACCGTCCAGCGCCGTCCCACCCCGTCGCTCCAGGCCAGGCGGTAGCGGTCCACGAAGTCCCACATGGCGTGACTGAGTGTATCGATCAGCACGGCCCGGCCCGCAGGAAGAACATCCCATTGCTGCTTGGGGAAGGTGGACGCATCCACCCATCGTTGCTCAGGCTCCTCCCTGTAAAACTCGAACATCGTGATGCTGTCGAGGTCGACCGTCACCACCGAGAGGGCCTCCGGTCCCGCGTTGCAAAGGTAGACCAGGGTCTCAAGCTGGCCGGGACGGAAATCGGCGTAAAGGCAGAGCGGTCCGGGCGCGCCGGCGGGGACAGGGATGTCGGGCAGTGTCGGGACCAGCGCGGCGGCCAGCATCACGTGGAGAAGCCCGGACCCCTGCTCGACCCAAGGCTCCGCGAACACCTCGCCCGAGCCGATGGCCGCGTGGGAGACGACGACTAGGCACGCCGCACCGTGCGCCCGGGCAGCTTCAACAGCGGCGTAGTAAGCGCGTCGGGTCTCGTCCCTTGTATTGCCCTCGGCAAAAGGCTTATCAGTTTCGACAGCCCGCCAGAGGGCCTCGCGCTTTAGGCGGAGAACCTGGTCGGAGGCCTCGTCCTCCTGCTCGATGAACTCCCCCACCACCTGAAGCTGGCCGGCCTCGACGGCGGCGCACACGGCCTGCCGCTGGAGGCGCATGGCGGTCTCGGAGGCCTCAGGTTCACTCGGGCGTGCGCGATAGTAGATGATAGCGTCGTTCATCGGGGATCCTGCTGGTTTGGAGGGGAGAACCGGACGCGATCCATGTCGCGCCGACGACCGAGAGCAGGGCGGATGACCCAGCGCCGGACAACAGAACCCCTTGAGGGGCGCCAATCCAGCCAACTTTCTACTCGGGCGGCTCACTTTTTCTGGGAGTGGGCTGAAGGCACCCATTTCGTTGTGCGGCGTCTACAACCTGCGAGCCTGTGCCATTTTTTGACGGGATTGGCTGCTCGAAAGGTGTGGAAGTGGGACATTGAACCCATCGCAGCCCTCACCCACACCTGGACCGATCATGAACGTGCAGACACATCCCTTGGCGCAATCTCCGGTCACCAAGGCCCGGCCGAACCTGTTCCGCTTCGCGCCGAGCGAGCTGTCGCAGGATGCCTTCCTCGGCTGGCTCCTCGAATGGGCCGATCACACCTGTGCGGGCGTGGATCCGGCCCTGCACCGCGCCGGCCTGCGTTTCCTCAACTCGCTCCTGGCAGAGCATGGGTTTGGGCCTTTGGACGATCCGAGGGTCGAGGTTCGCGCCCAGGAACATCGCATCGACCTCACCTGTCGCGTCAACGGCGACTTCCTGCTGCTCATCGAGGACAAGACGGATACGTCCGAACGAGGCAAGCCAATGGCGGACTATCTATCGAAAGCAAAGGCCATGTGCCCGGAGCTCCAGGTTCTTCCTGTCCTGCTCAAGACGGGCGACCAGTCGAGCTACGAGGTCGCGCGCAAGCTGGGCTATCGGACCTATCTTCGGGCCGACCTCCTCAAGGTGCTCGAGGCGGGCCGGGAGGACGGGGTGGTCAGCGACATCTTTACCGACTTCCTGCGGCACCTTCGGCGCCGCGAGGACGCTGTGCAGTCCTTCCGGCACAAGCCGCTTGCGGACTGGACCGACGACGCTTGGCGCGGCTTCTACATGCAACTCCAGTTGGACGTGGACGGCCTGAGCTGGGACTACGTTGCCAACCCCAGTGGCGGCTTCCTGGCGGCTTGGTGGCACCGTCGCGCCTGGGGCGACCACACGCCCTATCTGCAGATCGAGCAAGGCCCGCTCTGCTTCAAGATCGAGGTGGAAGGCGCCGCCGAACACCGAAAGATCGTGGACGGCTGGCTGGCGAGCCTCAACAGGGCCGGCGACGGCCTGGGCCTGCCCCGGATCACCAACGGCCGTAGGTTCCGGGCCGGCACCTGGATGACCGTTGCGACCTGGGACGACTGGATGGTGAGCACCGGGGACGGACGCCTCGACTATGCGGCCACCCTTGCCAACCTCCAGCGCGCGGAGGCTCGGCTCGAGGCCGCTCTGTAGGCGACCGACGCGGGGCCAGGCAGACGGTGCCACTGAGGCCTGGTGGGCTGGTACCGTTCGGATGCCGACCGGGCAGCGCGGGCACCGGGGCGCCTCTCGTGCGAGACGCTCTGGCTCCCATCAACATGCTCAGGATCAGATCGGCATGTCACACATCGAACTCACCAAAGGGGCCCGCTACCGCGTCCTGATTGGGAGCGCCAAGCTGAGCCGCCTGGTGCCTTGCAGCCTCGCCCAGATCAGCGAAACCCGGCCGCTCACGGCTGGGGAGGTCATCACCTACAAGGATTCCCGCTTCGGATGGGGATCGGACCCCGGCGCCGAGGGCCGTGTTCGTCACTGAGGATGGCTGGGAGGGAGCCCTTTACCTGGCCGGCACCTGGGGCGCGGTGTCCGATACGGTTCTAGCTTCCGTTTGGGAGCCCTGAAAGGGTCCGTCGGATCTGCCTTGAGACCCGATATGGAGCGGCTCGGGCGGGCCAGAGCCTCACACGAAGGAGGGCCATGCCGGAGCATGGCCCTGGGTCGTTCAGGCAGCGAGCGCCAGCAGCCGGTGCTGGACCAGAGTTGGCGTCGCTTGGTCCAGCGCGACCGTCTGGACTACTTTCCGGATCGCCTCACGGCCAAAGCTCTCAACGGCTCGGCAAAGGTCCTGGCCTTCGAGGATCGCCGTTGCGACCGAGCGGCTTGGGTCGAAGGACAGAGCGAGCGTGCTCGCTGGACCATGACCGGAGGTCCGCTGCCCGGGCTCGGGGCCCAGGTCTATTCTGAAGGCGGTCGGCCATTCGGCGTAAGCCATGATCCGGCCTTCGACCTCCACCACTCGCGGCTCCACAAGGAACGGTGCCGCGAAATCGAGCATGACGCCTTCGCACCTTTGGCCGATCTCCAGGCCGGCCGCCTTGCAGAAGAGAGCCACTCCGCGTGCATCGCGAAGGCTGATCGTGGCGCCATCGGGTCCTTCGGCGGCGGCCACGCACCGCGTTCGACACTTCACCTCCAAGATGGCGGCCAACCGGTCCCCGCTCTGCAGGACCCAGAAATCAGACTCGCCGGCCGCGAACCTGGCCCAGTACTCGTTCCGATGGCTCAAGCAGTTCTGAGCCCTTCGGCCGAGTTGGACGATCTCATCGATCGTGGTGCATCGTCGTCCGATCAAGTCGCCCGCCTTGATCTCGGCGGGCTCCCGGAGAGGCTGCAGGCGCTTGGCGTAGAGATCCGCCTTGAGGACCGCCTGTTCTGACTCTTGGACCAGGTGTCTGGCCTCGAGACCCAGGACCATGATGTCGTCCCGGCGGTGAGACAGCCCCCTCAGAAACACTCCGGCTTCTCGTGACAAGGGGAGGTGCCTGTTCCCGGCCAGTTCGGCCACCTGTCCAAGCCAGCCGAGCGTCCGCTGGATCGTTCGGACAAGGGGCGCGACCTCCGCCTCGTCGAACCGGTAAAGTGCGTGACCCGCCTCCGCCTTCGCCCGGGCCCACTCCGGGTCGCTCTTTCGGAGCCGTGCTTTCTTGACGCTCCTATGCTCCGCCGCCAGCCGGCGAATGCAGGCCCTGACCGCGGGCCGGTAACCCCGGAGGGCCGGGGGGCCGCCCTGCAGAGTGTCTTCTACTACCTTCTGCAGGGCAGGCGCGTTGATTATGTCCACCACAGTCATTCCCTTTCTCGGACAAAGCTATCCCGCCTCGGCCGGAATGGCCGAAGTGCGATCGGATCAGTCAGGGCAGGTTCAGACTGCTATACTCGGCCGCTTCCCATGCTGTTCGATACGTTCTGCGCTCATTTGCGCTCCGACTCCCGCGATCAGATGTCTAAAGGATCCTTGGTGATGTCAGGTCATTCTCGGGCTAGCTTCTCGAGAATGGACCAGTCCTGCCAGTCCTTGATATCGGCGTGAATCCTCTCCACTGCGGCCCTGCGATCCTTTTCGCGGAGCATCAGATCTTCTGGCGTCTTTTCGCCAAGGAGGCGAAGGTACGAGATCAAGAAGTCATTGATTCCTTTTCCTGGAAGCCGTTCCCGACCCCGCACGACAAGGGCCTCCAAGGGCGGCATCATGGCGTTTACCCGCGGAACGGGAGAGGTTTCGTCGAGGGCTTCAGCCCGAATTTCTTCGATGACGGTGCCAATGATCCCGAGAGGTTGGCCGTACTTTTGAAGAAGACCTGCATCTCCACGAGAGGGATCCCGGCGACGCAATTCCGCATCGAGGTCGCCGTACGACATAGGCTCTCCTTTCCGAGCCTGCTCAATGAGGACTGGGATTGCGGCCCGTGCGGTTTGCGAACTCCACGAGCGATCTTTCAGTTCTGCGCCGAGCCGGAAGTATTGGAAAAGTTCAGGCTCTTCTTCATACTGCTCCTGCATCGCCTCCAAGCAGTATTCCAGCCAAGTAGGAGTCTCCTCCTCATCCAACGCCTGAGCCAAGTAGCTGGGCTCCACATCGAGCCAGTAAGCGGCCTGTGTGATGGTCAATCCGAGCTGTGTGAGTGGGTCGGAGTTCATTTCGTCGTCCTCCTTGCAACTAGCGTGATGTCTATATGAACTAGATGCATTTATGGGTCAAGTGGTTATCGCAACTAGACTCTAAAGAACATCCTCTAGTTGAATATATATGGTTAGGAGCAATCTTTTAGGTAGTCGATGAGCAGCGATGCAAGCGTATTTCTTGCGGCGAGTATGCACCTCGGGAACCTCAGAGAAGGCTGGGTGTGCCTAGGCCCGGCACCAGAGCCGGCGTGGGCAGCCCTGCTCTTCTGATCCCTAGATGTTCGAGGAAGCGGCTGATCCACCCTGTCATCCACCTTCGGTGAGACATCGCGGATACGCCCATCGAGAATGGTGCGCCTGAACAGGCGCCAAACCGACTGATTCAACCAAGACCCGCAATTGGGGAGAAGGCTTGCCCTGATTGAGTGCGTCTCCCCCATCGTCATAACGTCTCCAAGCCCAGGTCAGATCAGCTGAAACAAAGGGAGCGGCTCCTCTCCAATGCGCATCCTCGAGAACATCATCAGCGACCGCGGCTCCAGGTATGCCGTGTCGGGCGGGACTTGCCGATCGGCGGGGGAGGCGCGGACCTTTGTGACCGAACTCACGCGCAACAAGAAGTTCGCCAGGGCAACCCACAACTCCTGGGCGCTCCTTTGCCAAGACGGTGCGCTCAAGAACGACGACGGCGAGGCGGGCGCGGGCCTGGTGATCCTGCGCATGCTCGAGCGCGAGGGGCTGCGCGACCACCTTGTCGTCGTCACCCGCTGGTTCGGCGGCAAGCCCCTGGGCGGCGACCGCTTCCGGCACGTGCAGGAAGCGGTGCGGCTCTACCTCGGCGGGCTCTGACAGCCGGTGTGTCAGCGCAGGGAGTCGATGGCGCGCCGCAGTTCCGTGGCCAGGTTGATACGGTCGGCCTGCGCCTCGGAGACCCGGAAGCGTGCCGTCCGCTCGCGCCCGAGCGCGAAGAAGCCGCCCCTGTTGTCCACGGTCAGCGCGACCTCGACGCCGCCTTGGACGGGGCTGAAGGAGATCTCCACCTCCTCGATCCCCCAGTCGCGGGACGAGCGGGGGCGGAAGTCGAACTCCTGGACGAAGGGGTTCGCGCGCCGGGGGTTGTACTCCACCTCCGTCTCCACCAGCCGGAAGCCTGCTCGCTCCATCCCCTGGAGGACCGCCGCCATGGCGCGGTTGGGCAGGACGCGCACCGGGTCCGCGTCCTTGGGGTCCACCGCGCCGGCCACATCGAGGCGCGTGCGCAGCACGGTCGAGGTGGAGCCCACCGTGAGCGGCGTCGAGGCGGGCAAGACGATCTGGAAGGGCAGGGTTTTCGTGGCCCTGGGCCCGATCGTGCCAGGGTCGAGGCGAGCCTCGCCCAGCGAGATCTCGGCATAAACCTTGTCGTCGCCCCTGGTCTCGACCCGGCAGAGGGTGACGATTTCCAACACGACGCCGCGGATGTCCTGCGCGGTGTCTCCCCCGGTGACGCGGACCTCACCCGCGATCCGTCCGCCCACCACCGCCTCGGGGCTGTCGAGGACCGTCTCGACGCTGGCGCCGCCCACGCCGAGGCTCCTTAGAATACTCTTGAACATGTGTCCCTCCGGATCCCTGTAGCCGACCTGATTGCGGGCGGGAGGTGTCCACTGGCGCGGCCGCCCGCAAGGGCCGCGCGGAAAACTCTCGGCGCTGAGTGGGCCAGTCACGTACGCCCGAGACGTGGGGGAGCCCGTCGGCTGCCTGACTGTGGCAGCCCAGGGAACTCGGTCCCACTGACTGACGACTCATGACTAGGACGGAGCCAAGGCGCCACAACAGGCCTTCATGTCCGCCGAGTCCAGTATCGACGTAAGCGTTCCGTCAACCAGCGGCGGCCGCGGATGGCAACGTGGATGGTGCGAGGCGGAGCTGCGGGCAAAGCACCCAGATTGCTGAGTGAATCCTGAATAGTCTCAAAGGTTGCTTGCTCTCCCCAACTGCAACCAGTGACCAAAGCGGGCCCCCGCAACCAGTTCTAATCGCAGATCAGCTATTCCTTCGGGAGCGGCTTTTTGTTGGCCCGGCACCACGGCAAGCAATGTAGCCGGAGCCCGGCTGCCCTCTGCGCGTCAGGCGGCCTCGACGGGCGTCCCGTCCCCTACCTCGCACCCCACGCGCTGCGCCACGGTCATCAGAGCTTGCCGGCGCGCGTAGATGGCCTGGAGGTGGTAGGCCCAGGGGTGGCCGTCCCAGGCCCGGAGATGGCAGGCTCTGACCCGTTCAAGTTCCGCCTCGATCTCGCGTGCGGCTCTCTCGAGCATGGCCTGCCGCTCGGAGGGGGTGAGCGCAAGGAGGTCGACGCGGCGGAGGATCGGGGTGGCCATGGCGTGGTCTGGGGTTGGGTCGGGCAGGACCTGATCACTGAAACGGCCCGAAAGGATGACCCAAACGCGTCAGGGCTGGGCCAAAAGTCGGTCCGGCCGCAGCCCCCGCGCTCGCCAAGGAGGAAGAGCGGCACGAGGGCTGGGCCGCTGCCCTCTGGGACTGCAGCCAGCCCCCAGAGGGTCTCCCTCCGCTCGGGAGGGGCGCAGGCGCTCTCAGCCAGACAATCTAGGGCAGCCGCCCTCCGGTGCGAGACGCCTCCCGCCTGCCGCGGTGTTTCATTTACCTCGCATCCCAGCAGCTTTCCCGAGGAAAGGCAGGCTTCCTCTGGACGGGCTAGGCGAGCAGCGATGGAGCATGGACCTCCACCGGCCCCAGAGGCTGCACGAGCTAGGAGGAGGGACACATGGCCAACCAGATGACCAAGGCGCAGCTCGTGGCGGCGCTGGCTGAGCGGATCGGCCGGGGACAAGAAGGCCGCGGGGGCCGCGTTGGAGGCGCTGACGGGCATCATCACCGAGACCGTAGCCCAGGGCGGCGCCGTGACCCTGCCGGGCGTGGGCAAGGTCTACTGCCGCGAGCGGCCCGAGCGCACGGCCCGGAACCCCTCCACGGGCGAGCAGATCCAGAAGCCCGCGGACAAGGTGGTCAAGATCACCGTCGCCAAGGCGCTCAAGGACAGCATAAACGCCTGAAGCCTCAGACGCTCAGGAACTCTCCTCATCCTCGAACACGGCGGACGAGGAGAGATCCGTTGCGGGAGAGTCTTGGCCCATGCTGGTCGCTCGGTGCCTAGAGGCCCGACACCATAGGCAGGGTCGGCCTCTGCTGATCTTCCCCTCGACCCCGCGCGAGTAGTCGAAGTCGTGCCCCTTGGGCTTGAGCCGGATCGCCGCGCGGATTGCGTCATCCAGAACGGCCTCGTCGTCGGACGCCCGAAGGGCTGCCCGAAGGTCCGACGACCCCTCCTGCCCCAGGCAGGTGTGAAGCTGCCCCGTGCAGGTCAGCCGCACGCGGTTGCAGCTTTCGCAGAAGTTGTGGCTCAGCGGCGTGATGAAGCCGATCCTCTGGCCCGTCTCCTCGACCCGCGCGTAACGGGCGGGGCCCCCGGTCCGCTCGGTCAGGTCGGTCAGAGTGAACCGCTCCTCGATCCGTGCCCGCAGGTCCCTGAGCGACCAGAACTGGTCGAGCCGCATCTCGTTGCCAATGTCGCCCATCGGCATGACCTCGATAAAGGTCAGGTCGTGCCCGTGATCCGCGCACCAGCCGAGGAGGTCGAACATCTCCTCCTCCGTCTCGCCCTTCAGCGCGACGGCGTTGATCTTGACCCGCAGCCCCGCCGCCTTCGCCGCCTCGATCCCGCGCAGCACCTGGTCGAGCCGCCCCCAGCGGGTGAGTCGCTTGAACCGCTCCGGGTCCAGCGTGTCAAGCGACACGTTGACCCGCCGCACGCCCGCCGCGACGAACACCCTTCAACCTGTTCGAACAACGAGAAACATGCCCATAGATACCCTAGCTTTCCATGCTCGTCGTCCTGCACAACCCATCCAGCGTCGCTCATCTCAGGGATCTGCAAAGCCGCCTCGAAGGGCAGCTGTCCCTTCGCCCGCGCCTAGTGGGCCTCCCGGTCCAGGACCGGGCCGTGATCGAGGACCTCGTGGAGGTCGTTCGCGCAGTGGACCAGGGAGCCCTGCGCACGAGGGACGCGGAAGACGCATTTGCCCGCCATGGCATCCCTGGCTTCGACTTCGGCCGCTGGATGGCTGAGATGCTGGACGAAGGCGCCTACCTCGAGGCTGGCATCGACTAGGCCGCCTGAGGGCGGCTCGGGCCAGCAGCCCTCACGCGCTTGCCTCATTGCTGCAAAGGTCCCGTCGTGGTACGCTCTTCAGGCGCTCGACAAAGGGCCTCGCCGCCGCGTCGATCCCCTCGTCCCGCCGCACTGACTGTGTCCGGATCCCAGCGTCATGGGCCTACTTGGTTCGTCCCGCAGGTCCGGCGACCCTCGAGGAGCCGCCGCCGGAGGTCGGGCGGCCTAGCACGGGATTGCGGCCTCCGCGGAGTACGCTCTGGGAGAAGCCATTTGATCCGTCAGCCGCGCCGGGTGGACGCCGGCGCACGTCTCCAGGAGGAGGCTCCATGATTTCCAGCACCCAGGCCCATGGTGGGCCATTCGCAGGTTTATTCAATCTCATCATCAGCTCGCATCCCGTGTCCTTCCTGGCCGGCCGGCACGTCAGGTCCGCCGAGCCCAGCGCTGAGGAGCTGACCGCGGACCTCGCCCCGCATCTGCGCGTGGACATCGGCCTTCTCGACCCGCACGACGGGCGGGGGGGCCGGCGCGCCGACGTCGCAGCCGCTGATCCCGCCGGCCTCAGCCATGCACCGTCGCGGCGACTGGGGAGGGCAGGGCTCTCGGAGCCAGATCTTCACTTGGCCCCTGCGGATCTGACGCGACCAGGGCGGGCCGACGGGCGAGATCAGTGTCGCGCCTTGACGTAGGTGGCAACCATCGAACCATAGAAGGGCTGGAGGCCGAGGGGGCGCATCCCCAGTCGTTCCATGACGCGCAAGGACGCCACGTTGTCCGGATTGGCGACAGCGAAGACTTCTTCGGCCTCAAGCTCGTCGAAGGCGAAGCCGAGCATGGCGCGACCGGCCTCCGTCGCGAGCCCCTTGCCCCAGTGCTCGGGCCGCAGGCGCCAGCCGACCTCCAAGGGCTTGGTCTCGTCCTTCTCGAGGTTCTGGATGCAGCCGGCGCCCACGAGCATCTCCGTCTCCCGGTCGATGAAGGACCACCACGCGTAGCCCAGCCTCACCCATCTAGCCTGGACCTCTTGGATCCAGACCCGGATATCCTCCTCCGAGGCGAGAGCTTTGAAGAAGCGCATGACGACGGGATCCGAGTTCAGGGCGAGCAGGCCCTCGAAGTGGCTGTCCTCGAAGGGTTCAAGCCGGAGGTGCGGCGTCGTGAGGATCATGCCCGAAGTATAACAACCCCAGAGACGTTCACGAAGTCTCGATGGTTCCTCCCGGGGGGATCTGATCGATGCGTGTGGCTCAATCTAAGGGGCCGATGCGAAACCCGCCAAGCCGGGTCGGGGAAGCCTGCCTTGTGTCACCGCCTCTCGGGCGGCAATTAGCGGCTCATTGATGAGCTGCATTTGAGTAAGTGGAGGGGTTTATGACGGATTCCGCAGCGCAGGTCCCCGACAGTTGGGAAGAGATTTTGTCCCTAGGGGAGACGATCTTCTGGCAGGGGTAGCCCGACGGGTGCGTCGTTTGGGCTGACCTTCTCAGCATGAGATCGGTACATGGTGCCGTGATGGTCGGAGCGGGCATCTTCTGGATCAAGTCGAGCTGGACCATGGCCGGCATGCTCTCGGGAATGCACTTCGCGCCGTCGGGCGACGGGCGCCCGGGCCTGGACTTCTGGAACACGATCTTCAGCCTGGCAGGCTGGTTCCCGTTCCTGGGCCTTCTGTTCATCGCCTCAGGGCTGTGGTCGACGATCGGGCGGGTCGTCCGGGACGCCTTGCTGCGGCGCCGGACGTGGTACACGCTGATCGACCGGGCCGCCTACATCGCCACCGATCTGAGGAGTCGCAAGCTCGACTGGCATGAGTTGCGCGCGGACTTGCCCCTTGAGCTTGAGGACGGCGAGCGCGGCGCGGTCTGGTTCGACGAGAAGTTCGTCCACTACCCAGGAGTTGGCGTTTAGATCGGCCCCACCGGGTCCCCCTGAATCAGCATGGGTGTCCATCGCTCGGTTCTCGACCAGCAAGACGTCTGTATAGGGTTTCGGACGATCCGATAAGGAACGAGCCATCACTCTCCCTTACAGGGAATTGTGGATGCTAATTAAACCTTAAGCTGAATAGGCATCGATTTTCTAATAGCTGCAGTCAAAGGCTAAGTCGTAAAAGCCGAAAATGCAGCGTCAAAGTTGTAAGCGCAACCTGGAATTGTCCTACCCTGTTGAGCGGGCAACTTTACGCGTCACCCGCTGGTGTGCAGGTATCTTGGGGTGCTGCAAAGTTCCGACAGAATTCATCCGCACTATGGCCGCGACCTCCGCCTATCGCGAGATCGCCTGAGGGTATTTCTCTGACGGTGGCTGCGTTTCAGGACTAAGGGCCAGATTGGTCAAATGTAAGAGGTAACGGTTGAAGGGGAACTGCGCATTGAACCGGGTTGCGTACATCGCAAAGCTCAAGGAAATCCGCGACCAGCAGGTGCAGGGTCATATCGATCTTGTGGCCGCGTTCCCGCGGAGCAGCGTCCGTGAGGAGCTCCCGCGGCTCTTTAGCCTATACCGGGAGATCGAGGAACTGGACCGCATCATCGCGGCGGAAGAAGCCAAGCGGCGTGATGTCGGATGTTGAGGGCTGCACGACGGCCTCAGCCTGTGCCGTCGCCGAGGGGCAGCGTGATGCGCGCCAGCTTCCATGACATTGCGGGCTTCCTCGGCGCCTGCCTTGTGGACAGCGAGTCTGGCCTGACGCTGATGGCCAAGGCCGGAGGGCCTGTCGACCTTGAAGCCGCGGCCACCTTCAGCACACAGATTGCAGCGGCCAAGCTCCGTGTCATGAGCGCGATGGGGCTCAACGAGAAGATCGAGAACGTCCTGATCACGCAGGCCGATCGGATCCACTTCATCCGGCCATTGGAGAAAGCGCCTGGGGTGATCCTCTATGTCTGCCTGGAGCGGAAGGCGGCTCGCCTCGGCATGGCCCTAATGCAGGTGGAACGGATCGAACGGGACCTCTTCATGTGAGGCTGGGTGTGGTTCAACTCGCCTCAGACGTGCCCGGCGGGTCAGGTACGATCCTGAGCGCTGGAGGCCTCCCGCAGACGCTGCTGACCAAGCTGCGGGACCTGCGGATGCGGTCGGAAGCACGCCTGTGTCTTGGTGCTCCCCGCGGGGGAGGGTGGCTCCTATGTACACATTGGACTGGGGAGCCCAGATCTCAGGAACAGCGTGCCCCGCGCCGCCGTGCTTCCGCTGCCCAAGCCCGGCAGGCGCCGACCAGTCCCACGCGGGACTGCACGCGGGGTGCCGCCCCGCGAGAGGCTCACCTCGCGACCGGTGGCGTCCATGCTCAGCCGGCAGCCGGGCAGGTGCTGGACCTTGTCCTCAAGCGCCTTCTCCGCCACGTGATGGCGGTCAACAAAGGCGCTCCAAGGCTCGCTCGTGCGCGGATCCCATCTCAGGACCTCCTCGGCCCAGCGCTCCACTAGAAAGGCCAAGACAATCGCGCCAAATGATGCATCGACTCGGGCCAGCATGGCATTCGAACTCCTCGGCGCGGAGTGGGGCGGCGCGCGCCGCCCCGGATCTCGGTACGGACAGGCGGCTGACCAAAGCCGAGGTGCGCGGGTGCGTCCAGCGGCGCGCGACTCTGTTGCGGGTTAGGGGGCCGGGTCGCACACAGGTCCGGGCCTGCCCCTAGCTTCAGCCCGAGGCCCCCCGCGCAGGCTTCAGTCCTCCATCGGACCGCCGGCGGACTTCCAGTCGCCGATGCCGCCGACGTTGTGAACGCGGGTGAAGCCCATCTCCTTGAGCGTCTTGCCGGCGAGCGCCGCCTGTCCGCCCGCACCGCAGACGAGGTAGAGCTCAGTGTCCTTGGTAAGCGCCGGGTTGTGGTAGGGCGTGCCCGCGTCGGCGGCGAACTCGATGAAGCCGCGCGGCACGCGCTGGGCGCCGGCGATGGTGCCGGTCTTGGCAATGGCGCCCGAGTCGCGCACGTCCACGAACACGGCCTGTCCCTCGGCGTGCTTGCGCAGTGCCTCCTCGACTGGCACGCGCGGCACCTGGGCATTGGCCTCGTCGAGGTAGTCTTTGGCGCTCTTCATGGGATACTCCTTTGGTCTTGTCAGGGTGGTTGCTTGGCGTTTGGAGTGGCTCGGCGGCCCAGCGCGGCAGTGACCGAGCATCCCGCTGAAGCCGGAGCTGTGCGTCCACTAGAAGTTCGCGGCGGCCTTGTCGGTGACGCGCTCGAGAACCTGATGAGTTTGCCAGTCCACGCGGTAGGCGTCCCGGCCCACGCGCATGTAGACCCATCCGTCGGAAGCGGACGGCAGGCCGTAGTAGGATGCATCCAGGATGAGGGAGTACGCGCCCCGGGGCAGCACGTCGCCCACCTCCACCAGCGGCGCCGGAGCGGAGGTGGTGCTCAGGGCCACTTGGACGAGGGAAGCCGAACGGGCGGGAATGGCAGGGCGCGCGGGGACGGCGTCGCTCAGGACGCAGCCTGCGTCCTCACGGCCCCCAATGCAGCCGGCCGAGACGGCGGACGGGAGCAGGAGGCTCAGGGACAGGAGCGCAAGGACGGCGAATGTGGGGTGGGACCGCATCGGGGAGGCTCCAAGGGAAGCAGGGGTCATGGGGGCGTTCACGCCGCGCGGAGCACCACGTCGACCGCGTCGTGGCTGATGTGGGTGTACGGGCAGGCGTGATGGGCTCGTGCGAGCAGGTCCTGGGCGGCCCATGCTGTCAGCCCGGGCAAGGCCACGTGGAGCAGGAGACGGACCGTCGCCTCGCCGACCGGGCCGGTGGCGATGTCGACGGTCGCGTCCACGCTGGTGTTGGGCGGGACCTCGGAGCCGCCCTTGGAGGCAGCCAGGAGCAGTGCGCCCAGAAAGCCGGCCGCGGCTCCGGCGGCCAGGCACTGCCGCGGGTCGACGATGTCATCGTCGCTCGACGGCTCCGTCCCTGCCGGCTCCTGCTCGCTGCCAAGCGGAAGGGTGCCGCGTCCGGACGCAAGTTGTAGGGCACCTAGCTCCGTTACAGCCCGGCCCAAGTCAAGGAGCCGCTCCGAGGGGATGGGTGCAGGACCGAACTGATCCAGTCTCACCTGGCGGTTGTGGCGGCCCTGGGCTGGGACAAAGGCCACGAGGCGGTTGCATGCCTCACTAGGGAGGGGACCTTGGGTCCGGCTGGTTCCGTCCATGAGCCTGTCGCCTCCAACGTCGGTCAAAACCATCGCGAACGATAAAATCGTGTCCGCTTCTATGACTTCTTCCGGGTACTCTGTCAAGCGCTTGCGATCCTATCGTAAGCGACTTATCTCCGACGGCGGAGGTGCTTCATGTCCCAACTCACACCGCAGGCCACCCTGGACCCCGAGATGCCCGGCCTGCTCGACTTCATCTGCTTTGCCGTCTACTCGGCCAACCACGCCTTTGGGCGGGTCTACAAGCCACTCCTGGAGCGGCTCGGGCTCACCTATCCGCAGTATCTGGTCCTGGTGACGCTCTGGGAGGAGGACGGCCAGACGGTGGGGGCCATCGGCCAAAGGCTCTTTCTGGAGTCGAATACGCTGACGCCATTGCTCAAGCGCCTAGAGGCTCTTGGCCACGTCACCCGCACCCGTGCGGCTCACGACGAGCGGCAGGTCGTGATCCGCCTGACCGAGCAGGGCCGAGCGCTCCGGCAGCTGGCAACCGAGGTGCCGCCCTGCATCGTGGATGCCATGGGCCTGGATCTGGGGACGGTGGAGCGCCTCAAGGATGACCTTGTCGACCTGCGAGAGCGCCTGCTGAAGGCGGTCGCGGAGACGTAGAAAGTGTCCAGGCTGTGAGGTGGCCTGACGGAGCTCTCTTCGACCTACGACGGCCGTGCGCCAAAAGGCCTACGGTTGGCTACAAACCAGACGCAGTTCCCCGCCAGTCCTTCCGCTGTTCCCGATACCGGACCGGAGGGAGCCGCGAGGTTCCCCAAAGCTTAGGCTCCCTCTTGGTCGGGCTTTAGAGGAACCAGGCTGAGGCCTGACCGGCTTCTCTCGACTCGTCCTCACCGGCTCTGCGACTTGCTTGGCCCCACCTCCGCGTCCGGATCCACCCGCAGCACCTGCTCGGGAGCCAAGCCCATCTCCTCGGCTCGCGCGTCTGTCACGCGCCGGGCGCGAGCGAGGTCGCAAGCCACGAGGGCCGAGAGGCTGATCCGCTGCCAAGAGGTCCGGGCACTCTGCCGGTTGTAGCTCTCTACTTCCCGCCGCACGGCCAGGATGATGTCGCCCAGAGGGCCGGCATATACGGTGACACGAGGCCGGAACTCGGGTGCGCCGCCCCCATCGCGCTCGAACTCGGCGCGCGCTACGAAGTGCTCCCCTTGGGGCGAGGTCGTGCTGCGGGGCACCGGGACCCGGGGCTCGCGCAGGGTCCACGCCGCCTCCCTCCAGTTCAGACCGGCCGCGACGAGTTGCTGCGCGGCCAGCAGCGCCACGGCATGAGGCAGGCCGAAGTTGGACCACACCTGCCCTTGCGGGTCCCGGATCTCGCCGCCGGTCGTCTCGAAGGGCAACTCACCTCCAGCCAGATAGGCGTTGAAGTCAGCCACGCTCATCCGGGCAAGGGTACAAAGCTCGGAGCGGATCATGAGGCGAGGAGGAGCACGAACATGCCGGGACGGCTGAGGACACGTCCTGCTAACGCCCGCCCCACAATCCGGTTCGCAAGAACGTCCCGATATCGGGCGAGGGGGCTCACGATGCAGCAGATGTGCCCGGAGCGTAGGGCGCAATGCGAGCTTGCCGGAGTTCCTCTAGCAGAAGCCGGCGGTACTCGCGTGCGACCTGTCCGTGGCTGCCGGGGCGGACCTTGGTCTTGGTGCGCAGGGTAAGTCCGGTTCCCTCCAGCTTCTCGAGGCCTTCCACGACTGTCCGCTCCAGCACGTCCGGCTGCTCGGACCTGAGCCGCTCTCCCGCCGTTTCCAGGGCACCCATCGTGGCCTGCAAGTCCGCCTCGTAGGGCACGGTGATCTCCACCACCGCGAAGGTGTAGCGCTTGGAGTAGTTCACCACGCCCGTGAGCTGGCCGTTGCGCAGAATATGGAGCTGGCCCCCGGGGTCGCGCAGCATCGTGGTGCGCAGGTTGATGGCCTCCACCGTCCCGCGGGAGGCGCCCACCTCGATGTAGTCGCCCACCAGGAACTGGCTCTCGGCCAGCACAAAGAAGCCCGACACTAGATCGTTGATGACGGGCTGCGCCCCGAAGCCGACCACCACGCCCAGGATGCCGGCCCCGGCCAGAAGCGGGAGCGGGTTCAGGCCCAGCACGCTCAGCCCCAGCACGAAGGCCACGAAGTAGACCAGAAGCCGCCCGAGGCTCGCCACGAGCGGCACCAGGGTGGCCCGCTGCTGGCGTTCCAAGTCGGTGAGCTCATCGCCTCTCGCGCCCAGCGCCCGGATCAGGAGCGTGACCACCTCGGCGGCCACGCGGGCCAAGAAGAAGATGGCTACGACCAGGATAAGCCGAGAGCCCCACTCGGCCAGGTTCGCCACCGGACCGATCTGCAGCAGGATGAGCGAGACGGCCGCCAGCCAGATCGCGGCTTCCAGACAGCGCCGCAGGAGAGGAACCAAGCTCCGCAACTCGCTGTAGAGGCGAAAGGGCGAGGTGGGGCCGGCGAACCGGATGCTGAGGGCGTCCAGGGTGGCCACGATGGCGGCCGTGGCGCGGACCAGGAGCAGCGCAACCGCAAAGATCAGGAAGACGCGCAGGAGAGTATAAGCGAGTGCCGAGGCTGGGCTGGTGGCCGGCACGAGACTGAGGGCGAGCGCCAGACCAAGGAGCCAGAGGCTGACGGTGACAGCAGTTGCCAGAAAGCCGAAGAACGCGTCCACGGCCGCGTCGTTCTCCCTGAGGCGCTCCCATCCGCGGGCCTGAAACTGCAAGCGGCCCAGCAGCCGACGCAGGAGCCAGACCACCAGTGCCGTGCCAAGAGCCAAGGCCAGCCACTCGCCTGCCAGCAGGGCAGCGTCTTCGGCAAATCCTGAGGGAAGGCGGCCGTACGTGGCCAGCAGGCCTCCGGTCAGGTCACCTGAGCCCCAGAGAAGCACAGCGTCGACGATGGCGACCGTGAGCAGCGTGATGACGAACAGAACGATGACCAGCACCCGAGTGGTGCGGAGGGCGGCAACACGGGCTTTGCCCGCCGGGACCACGCGCGAGAGCAGCGCATGCAGGATGCCCCACGCCAACCAAAACAGCACGATCACCACAATCGCCTGAGCGGCGACGAGCAGGAGGTCACGGATCGGGCCAGGAGTTTGGAGTAGGGGCGGTATCACGGGAGCGCTCGATCTGGGAGGTTGGTCGGCTGAGTTACCGACCGCTGCTGCGGCGTGGAGCTAGGGTGCGAACGGTGCGTCGACGAGGGGCTCCCTGTGTCCGACAGACTTCCACGACCCGTCGGGCAGGGGGCTCCGGCCCGGCAAGGTCTGCCGCTACCCTGAAGGACAGCAAACCGCCATGATCTTCTCTGCTGTCCAGGTATGCGGCGGGCCAGGTCTTTCTTCGCGGCCGCTGAGCGACAACTCACTCGTGCAGATGCCTCATCCAGAGGTCTCAGGAGATGTAATGCGGTGGGTCCTGGGGCTGCTCTGTCTTTTTGTCCTCCCGACAGGGTCGGGTGCGGGATCTCTCGAGGACCCTTGGACTGACAAGGCCTGGGAACTGATCCCGGGCATGACCTCCGCCGGCCTGTCGGCTGAAGGCTGGCGCAACACGAGCTCGTCGGGCCTGTCCTGGCCCGACGGACGGCGGGCAGTCATCAGCTACTGGCAACTCGAGACCGGCAATGCCCCCTTCACTCTGAGATGCATCTCCTCCTTTGACGTGAACCTCCAGCCGACTGGCGATAAGTGCTATCAGCCGAAGGAGGCGCTCTAGGCCAAGTTGTCGTTCGGCCTAGAGAGGCTTAGTCCATGAGCTGCCTCTAGGGCTAAGCGCAATCCTACTTTCGAACCCGGGCCGACGGGGCTTCTTCGGACCTACCGGTCTAGGATGGCTCGGACCTTGAGCGCCAGCGCCTCCGAGGTGAACGGCTTGCTGATGAGCTCCACGCCCGCATCGAGGCGGCCGTTGTGGACGATGGCGTTGCGGGTGTAGCCGGTGGTGAAGAGCACCTTGAGCCCGGGCCGGCGCGCCTGGGCCTCGTGGGCCAGCCGGCGCCCGTCCAGCCCGGAGGGCAGCACGACGTCGGTGAAGAGGAGGTCCACGGGATGGCCGTTGTCCAGGAGCCGTAGCGCCTCCGGCCCATCCGCCGCCGCTAGCACGGTGTAACCGAGATCCATGAGCACGCCGGCGCTGAAGGCGCGCAGGTCCTCGTGGTCCTCGACGAGAAGGATGGGTCTCGGCCGCCACCCCTGGACCGAGAGGCCGGCCGGGCGGCCTCGGGTGAGGAGGGCAGGTCGTCCGCCGCGCGCGGCAGGTAGAGCTTCACCGTCGTGCCGATGCCCAACTCGCTGTAGATGCGGATGTGCCCGCCGGTCTGGCGCACAAAGCCATAGACCTGGCTTAGCCCGAGACCGGTGCCCTTGCCCACCTCCTTGGTGGTGAAGAAGGGCTCAAACACCCGCGCCAGCGTCTCCTGGTCCATGCCGGTGCCGGTGTCGCTCACCGCGACGAGCACGTAGCGCCCTGGCGGCACCGGCTCGGGCACGGTCTCAACATAGCTCTCGTCGAGGTAGGCATTCGTGGTCTCGATCGTGAGCCGCCCACCGCCGGGCATGGCATCGCGCGCGTTCACGGCCAGGTTCACCAGCGCGTTCTCGAGCTCGCCCGGGTCCACCAGCGTGCGCCAGAGGCCCGCGCCCGACACCGTCTCGAGCGCAATAGTCTCGCCCAGCGTGCGTTGGAGCAAGTCGGCCAAGCCCGTGACGAGGCGCGCTGGCTCGACGGCCTTGGGCTCGAGCGGCTGGCGGCGCGAGAACGCCAGAAGGCGCGCGGTCAGGGTGGCGGCCCGTTCCGCGCCATGGGCGGCCATAGCGGCAGCCCGTTCAATGCGTTGCGTCTCCGCCCCAGAGGGGAGAAGGACAAGCTGCTTCCGGATGGCCTCGAGACCACCCAGGATGACGGTCAGGAGGTTGTTGAAGTCGTGCGCCACGCCGCCGGTGAGCTGACCGATGGCTTCCATCTTCTGGGCCTGCCGGAGCGCCTCCTCCACCTTCATGCGCTCGGCCACGGCCTCTTCGACCCGATGCTCCAGCGTCTCGTTGAGCAGACGCAGCTCGGCTGAAGCCGCCTCGGCTTGCCGACGCGCCTCCAGAAGCTCGCCCTCGTAGCGCCTCCGGTCCGACGCGTTGAACACCGTGATGCGGATGAACAGCACCCGGCCTTCATCGTCCCGCCGCTCGACCGCGTTGACCAGAGCGGGAAGCCGGCGTCCACCCGCGCCGACGAGGTCCAGCGCCACCTCGTGGAAGAAGCCCTGCATGCGCAGGAGGGGTGCGAAGTGGGTCTCGTAATAGATCTTGCCCGCGATGTTCAGCAGGTCCTGGAAGCGCCGGCCGACCAGCTCCTCCTTGGGCAAGCCCAGCCAGTCTGCCAGCGTCTGGTTGACCTTGCTGATGCGTCCGCCGGGGTCGGCCGAGACATAGCCGCAGGGCGCGCTCTCGAAGAGGTCGGTGACATCGTCCTCCACCGGAGCGGACGCGCGTTGCGGGAAGGGGAGCGGATTAGACAAAGGTCCGGATCGCGCGGATGGTCTCCCCGGGCGCACTGAGGTTGGGGCAGTGGCCAGTTGCATCCAAGATCACGAGTTGGCTGTTGGGGAGCTTCCGGTGGACATACTCGCCCACCTCGCGAGGCGCGATCACGTCCTCGGCGCATTGCAGGATCAGGGCTCGCGTGGTGACGCCCTCCAGGTCGGCGCGGTTGTCCGACAGGAAGGTGGCGCGCGCAAAGCGGCGGGCAATGTCGGGGTCCGTGCGGCAGAAGCTGTTGGTGAGTTCCTCGCCGAGCTCCGGCCGGTCGGCGTTGCCCATGATCACCGGGGCCATCGCCTGCGACCAGCCCATGTGGTTGGTGTCGAGGAACTCCAGCAGCTCATGGATCTGCGCCTCGCTGAAGCCGCCCAAGTAACCTTCGTCGTCGATGTAGCGGGGGATGGCCCGACCAGGACCAGGTCGCTGAAGAGCTCAGGGGCTTGCTTGGCGGCGAGCACCCCGACCATGGCGCTCACCGAGTGGCCCACAAAGACGCCGTCCCGGATGCCGAGTTCGCGGGCGAGAGCCACCACGTCGTCCGCGTAGCCCTGGAGGGTGCTGTACTTCTCCGGATCGTAGGCCCTGAGGTCCGACCCGCCCGCGCCCACATGATCGAAGAGGACCACGCGAAAGCGATCCTCAAAGGCCGGCGCCACAAAGCGCCACATGTTCTGGTCGCAGCCGAAGCCGTGCGCGAACATCATAGCGCGCTGGCCTTGGCCGGAGACCTTCACGTTATGGCGCTCGAGACCAGTCATCTTCCATCCGCCCCTTTGTCCGACCTCGAACCCCTGGTCCGAATACTTGCAGGTCAAGCCTCCCGACGCAGTCCAGCAGACCTAGGTGTCACAACCATCGCCCACCGCCGTGCCCACTTAGCTCAACGTCGGGAACTCGGGCCTAAGCGGTAGCAGCCCGGTGAGTGGACTGTAAGGGCAGATGGGGGTGCTGAAGAGGAAATGGTAAGAGCCCGATCCATCCTCGTTGCGGTTGTCGCTGTGGTTGCAGCCTTTGGCGTCCGCTGGGCGCTCGACCCCGTGCTACATGACAGGGCGCCCTTCCTGTTCTTCACACTTGCGGTCCTGGCCGCGTCGGTTGCCGGCGGCACCCGAGTGGGCCTGATGGCTACCTTGCTGTCGGCTGTAACGGCGCTCTGGGCCTTTGTTCCACCTCGGGGCTCCGCTGTGCCGGCCTCGGCCGAGTATGCCCTGGAGGCCGCCAGCTTTGTCGCCATGTCTGTAGCCGTGTCGCTTCTGGCCGGACGCATGCGAGCGGCCCGGGTCCGGGCCGAGGCGGGCGAAGCGGAAGTGCGCCGCCTCAATCGCGACCTGGAAAGGATGGTAGCCGAGCGCACGGCCGATCTGGAGGTCGCCAACACGCAACTCGAGGCGTTCGCCTACACGGTATCGCATGACCTCCGGGCCCCGCTGCGTGGCATGGAGGGGTTTGCTCGCATTCTCCTCGATGACTTTGCCGATGGGCTCGGGCCCAAAGGCAAGCGCCATGCGGAGCGCATCGTGGCGGCAGCCCAGCGTATGGAGGCGCTTATCAGCGACCTTCTGACCTTCAGCCGCCTGCAGCGGATCGACGTAAGCCTGCGCGCCATTGATCCGACCGGCATCGTCCGTACGGCGGCCAACGAAGCCCACGCCCTCGCCGGGCCCGAGGATGCCATCATCCGCATCGACGAGCCGCTACCGAAGGTCGCAGCTGAGCCCACGGTTCTGAAGCAGGTAGTGGGGAACTTGCTAACCAACGCGGTCAAGTTCCGCAAGGACGGCGAGCCAGCGCAGGTTCGGGTCTGGGGTCAAGAGTTCGACGGGCACGTGCGCCTTTGGGTGGAGGACCAGGGCATCGGTATCGCACCTGAGCACCAGGAGCGGATCTTTGGCACCTTCGAGCGGCTGCACGGCCAGGAAGCTTACCCTGGCAACGGCATCGGCTTGGCCATCGTGAAGGCGGGAGCCGAGCGCATGGGCGGCCGGGCGGGCGTGGAGTCGACGCCCGAGGCAGGGGCGCGGTTCTGGGTCGAGCTTGCCGCCCCAAAGCCGGCCGCATAGGCTGACGGACGGGGGGAGCCCAGGCATGAACGAGATGAGCACCGTCCTTCTGGTCGAGGACAATGAGGATGACATCGAACTCATCCGCTATGCCTTCGACAAGGTCGGGATCGGCAATCCTCTAGTCACCGTGTCGGATGGCGACGCCGCAGTGGCCTATGTGACGGCAGGAGGGATCTACGCGGATCGGGAGCGATATCCCTTGCCGGGCCTGGTCCTACTCGATCTCAAGTTGCCCCGCCGCTCCGGCTTCGAGGTGCTGGACGCCATCCGTTCTTATGCTGCCACCCAGCACACGCCGGTGGTGGTGTTGACGTCGTCCGACCAGACCGTCGACATCGAACGAGCCTACCGGCGGGGCGCCAACGCCTATCTCGTCAAGCCCGTCTCACGGGATGCGCTGCTAGGGATGGTGCAGACGCTGGATGCGTTCTGGATAAAGCTCAACCGAGTAATCGGCGCGTGAGCGGCGAGGTTGTGCGAGTGCTCACCGTTGATGACGAGCCCGATGACCGCGCCATGGTCCGGCGTCAGGCGGAGGCGCTCTACCCTCAAGGCGAAGTCATCGAGGCCGGCTCGCGAGAGGACCTCGAGGCCGCTCTGGCGGGGCCACCGTTTGACCCCGTGGTGACCGACTTGGCCCTCAAGTGGGGCAACGGTCGCGAGGTCCTGGCCCGGGTGCGGGCGCTTCATCCCACGTGCCCGGTCATCATGTTCACCGACTCGGGCGACGAGACCACAGCGGTTGAGCTGATGAAAGCGGGGTTGGACGACTATGTCGTCAAGTCAGCCCGGCAGCTGCCTCGGCTGAGGGCGTCCATGAAGATCGCCGTCGAGAGCGCCCGCAACCGCACCGCGCTCTCGGCTCGCGAGCGCCAGCTCGCCAGCGCCCTCGAACATCAGCAAACGATCGTGCGCGAGCTTCACCATCGGGTGAAGAACAACTTGCAGACTATCACAAGCCTGCTTGGGATGCGGGCGCGCACGCGGGGCGGCGAGGTCGCGGCCGAGTTGAAGGATCTGGCTGGCCGCATGCGGGCGCTCGGTCTCGTGCAGGCACGGATCTATGACACCGAGACCCTTCACGACGTGGACTTTGCGTCCGCACTCGACGACATGGCGTCCGAGCTCGTCCGCATCCATGGCAATGGACACGTTCGTCTCGTGCGCAGCTTCAATGGACCGCTCACCTTGGACGTGGCTCGTGCGATGCCCCTAGGGCTCCTCTGCTACGAGGTTATCCTGAATGCTCTCAAGCACGCCTGGCCGTTAGGCCAAGCGGGCTGCCTCACAGTCGAGTTGCGCATCGAGGCCTCCGGCCCCGAGGTTCGCATCGCGGACAACGGAGTTGGCTTCACCGAGAGCAGTGTGGCCGAGGGGCTGGGCACTCAGCTTACCCGCGCGCTGGCGCGGGAGGCTGGTGTCGATGTGGACAGCCGGACCGGGGCCGGGCACGGCACCACGGTCACCCTTCGACTTTCCTGATATCAGCGCCAAGAAGAGTGGAAATGCAAGGTAACAAGGAGCCCATACTGCTGGTCGAAGATGAGGCCCTGATCCGGATGATGCTCGTAGGCGAGCTCGAGGATGCGGGGTTTGTGGTTCATGAGGCAGGCTCTGGCGATGAGGCCGTGACGTTGCTCGAGGGTGGCCTTGAAGTGGCTCTGGTCGTCACGGACGTGCGCATGCCGGGCAGGCTCGACGGGTTGGGACTGGCGGCGTGGCTCGCCGACCAGCGTCCTGGTCTGCCGGTCGTGATTGCTTCCGGCTATGCGACACGCCCTGAGACCGAGTGGCTGAACCCGGCCGTCGCTGCCGTTCTGCCGAAGCCCTACGACCCTGCAGACGTTGTGGGCTTGGCTGTTGGTCTTCTGGTGAAACATCCCGCATAGTGCGGAGCTCAAAGCGGGACACGATCTCCGATCCCGAGTTCGCGGGCGATGGCGACCACGTCATCGGCATAGCCTTGGAGGCTGCCGTACTTCGCCGGGTCGTAGGCGCTCAGGTCCGACCCGCCCGCGCCCACATGGTCGAACAACACTACGCGAAAGCGATCTTCGAAGGCCGGCGCCACGAAGCGCCACATGTTCTCATCGCAGCCAAAGCCATGCGCGAACATCATCGCACGATCGCCGCGGCCAGTGATCTTTACGTTGTGCCGCTCGAGAATGCCCAAGCTGTGTGCCCTCGCTCTCTGCTTCGTCCCGTCTATGCCGGTGTCGCCGCGAGGCCAACCAGATAGGTTCACTTGAACCTGGCTACTTGAACCTGGCTATCTGCCGGATTCTCAGATGGACCCCCAGTCGATGCCGTCGAACGGAGCTGATGCAGGGCCGGTTGCGTTGACCTTCCGAGTGGACGCAAGCGATTTGGGCGGGTGAGCCCTATCGCCCCGCTTCGGCCAGCAAAAGGCACAGCCGGGGCGGCGGCTCCCCCTCGCCGCAGCTGTGGGACAAGATCGCCCGGTGCTACCTCCCGGGCAGGATAAGTGCTGCTACGCGCCATGTCTTCGCGTCCTGGCAGGGCCGAGGGCCGTCGACGGCTCGACAGAGCGATCCAGGTCAGGCAGCCGACTGCGCCCAGCACGGCGGCCGTGGCCATGGGCCGCTTCTGCGCTTCCAGCAGGAGGCTCTGCCGGCGGACGTAGACGTCCTGGCTCCCGTCGACCACGCCGTCGGGGCGGGGCTCGTAAAGGTTGTCGCGCTTGGCCGGATCGCCCGGGTCCTGCGGCTTGATCTGAGCGGGCCGGCCGATCGCTTCCATGACGAGGTCCGTGAGCCGCGGCGCCACCTGTCCCATAAGCGAGATCATCAGGCCGTTGCCGCCGATCACGAGCGTGCGCCGGGGGTGCTCGGCGGCAAACAGAATGGCGTCCGCCACCAGCCGCGGATCATAGACCACGGGGGGCACGCGCATGGGCTGATCGACGTAGCTGCGGGCGTGCTCGGGGTAAGGGGTGTGCATGCTGCCGGGCTTGATCAGGGTCACCGCAATGGGCGCCCCGTCCCGCTCGAGCTCCATCCAGCAGGACGTCCGTGAAGGCCTTGATCGCGTGCTTGGTGGCGCAGTAGGGGCCCTGGTCGATGACGGCGCGGTCCGAGAGCACGGAGCCCAGGTTGATGATGGCGCCGCCCCCACGCTCGCGCAGGTGGCGCGCAGCCACGAGAGAGCCCTTCACCAGGCCGAAGTAGTTCACATCGAAGGCGCGGCGGTGATCCGCCATCGGCGTCTCCTCCAGCGTCCCGAACGTGGCGGCCGCTGCGTCGTTGACCCAGGTGTCGAAGCCGCCGAACTCCTGAAGCGCCGTCTCAGCGATCCGTTCGACATCGGCGTCTTGGGCCACGTCCGCCACGCAGACCGCCACACGGCCGCCTTGCGCCTGCAACTCGCGCGCGACCTGATTGAGCGCGTCCTCGTTGCGGGCCGCGAGCACCACCGCGGCGCCCCGCCTCACCGCCTCCTGGGCCGTGGCCAGGCCGATGCCGCTCGACGCGCCAGTGATGACCAGGGTCTGCTGGACCAGCGGCCTGAGATTCGCGCGCATGGGGTCACTCCTTGGTCCTGAGCTGGTGTCGGGGAACGCTCGGTGCTGAGGGCAGTTCCTTGGTGCTCGGCAACCTTGGCGCTACGACAGCGGAGCGCTGCCTCCAGTCTTGCATAATGGCGCGGAGGCAGCGCTTGCTCGCCGAGGCACCCGGTCTCGACTGGGCGTCTGACCTTAGGTACGCCTCAGCGCTTGGCCTGCTCGCCCGAAAGCGAAAGCTGCATGAACTTGGTCGTCAGCTGGTCGGTCATGTTGAGGAGCGTGGCGAAGGTCTTCTCCTCTTCGCGCAGACTCGCCTCGTAGATGGCCACGTGGTGCTGGAACCCGGTGGCCTGCGCCATCGCGATCAGCGACCGGTAGGTCGCCTGCTCGAAGGCCTCGAAGGCCACGTTGGCGAAATGGTTCTTCATGATCTCGTCGGACATGATGGTGTGCGCCATGGCTGCCATGTTGCCGGACAGCCCGGTCGCGAAATCCTTCAGCCCCGAGGAGCTGGTGCCCAGCTCCTGCAGGATGCCGTCGAGCCGCTGGAGCTGCGCCTCGGTCTCGCCGTAGTGCTGGCGGAGGATGGCCGCCACCTCGGGATAGCTCTCGATCCGTTCGAGCTGCCGGTTGATGAGCTGGGTGGCCTGCGTCTCGAGGGCATGGGCGCTCTGGATGCCCATGATGTAGCTCTGCTTCGCCTCGTCCGAGGACATGAGGCCGGATGAGGTGGCGTCCGTGTAGGTCATGTCACGTTTCCTTTGCGGTCTGTGTAGCCACCGAACCTCCAGGCGCTCTGAAGGTTGCAAGCTACTAGCCTTTGCGGCTGTCCTTGTTCGCGGATGAGCCTTGAACAAACCTACGCCTTCGCTTGGCTGCTCTGAGGACGATCAATGGCCGACTTGACTGATCGCGATATTCAAGCATCACTCGACCAAGAGCTGCACGTCTTCGGCGAGACGGTGATCCTGAGGAGTGACCCCCTGGGCTCGCCGGTGGACGCGTCAGTGATCGAAGAGATCGTGCCCCCCGACGTGGCCGGCCCGTGGCACCGCCACTCGCGCGAGGACGAGGTGTCCTATGTCGTCGAGGGCACCTTCCGCATCTGGCGCGGCGACGAGGTCTTCGACATTGGGCCGGGTGGGGTGGCGCTCCTGCCCAGGGATCAGGCGCATACCTTCCAGAACATCGGACCCGGCACGGGCCGCCTGCTCACCGTGATCACGCCCGCTGGGCTCGAGCGCTTCTTCCAAGTGGTCGCCGAGCGTGAGCTAGGGGAGGACGACTTGGACGAGGTCGTGGCGATCGCGGCCGAGTTCGGGGTAGAGATCCTGGGACCACCACCGGAGTGAGCCACAAACAACAGGAGGCCGTAGCCGTTATCGCGACCTGTGGGCTAGGACCGGATCAGAACATCCAGCCACCGGGCGGCATCCCTCAGTGGCGGCAGCTAGCAGAGAGCAAGGTCCTTAGCCATCGGCAAGCAAGCTGCTGGGCTCCGAGGTCCTCCGTCGGGGGCGGAACAGGCCGGGTGGCCCGGCGTTTGACGGGCTTACGGACACCAGCACGGAGACGGCTATGCCCGCCGCGAACCTCGAGAAGTTCTTCCACGACGGCCTCCGCGACGCCCTCTATGCGGAGAAGAAGGCCCTTCAGGCCCTCAAAAAGCAGGCCCGCGCGGCCCGGAGCCCCGAGCTCAAGCAGGCCTTCGAGACCCATCGCGACGAGACCGAAGGCCAGATCGAGCGGCTCCAGCAGGTCTTCGAGACCATCGGCAAGCGGGCCTCGGGCAAGACCTGCGCCGCGCTCGACGGCTTGGCCGAGGAAGGCGAGGAGATCCTGGAGGAGTACAAGGACTCCCCCGCCCTCGACGCGGGCCTCCTGGGTGCCGCGCAGGCCATCGAGCATTACGAGATCGCCCGCTACGGCACACTCGCGGCCTGGGCCAAGCAGCTCGGCAACGCCGAGGCCGAGCGCCTCCTACGCGAGACGCTGGCCGAGGAGGAGAAGACCGACCAACTCCTGACCGAACTCGCCGAGTCAACCATCAACGCGGCGGCCCAGCAGCAGGCGGCTTGAGGCTCATCGCAGTGGCCCCGGGGACTGACCATGTCCCCGGGCGGCCGTTTCGCTCATTCAATCTTCCAGGCGCAGGTTGGTCGCCGAAGACTTACCCGAGCGATCCTGCTCGATATCGAAGGAGATGACCTGTCCCTCGCGCAGGTCCCGCAGGCCTGCCCGCTCTACGACCGAGATGTGGACGAAGACGTCCCCGCCACCGCTCTCGAGCCCGATAAAACCAAAACCCTTGGTGCTGTTGAACCACTTGACCGTGCCCCGGCCGCTGCTCCCGGCTTGGAGGGAGCCCTGGCCCCGATGGGCGCTCATGGAGCGCTGAGTGTCGCCATGAGGGCGGTAGCCGCTCTGCGAACGCTGGTCCGGCCGGTCGCTAGAGCGGGATTCCGAGCCGGTCACCCGCAGGTCTACCGCCGACTCCTTGCCCGAGCGGCGGTCCTCTTCGACCTCGAAGCTGACCTGGTCGCCTTCGTTAAGGTCCCGGAGCCCGGCCCGCTCGAGAGCGGTGGCATGGACGAACACGTCCGGGCCTCCGTCGTCCGGCTGGATGAAGCCAAACCCCTTGCTCGCGTTGAAGAACTTCACCGTGCCGCTGGCCATTCCGGGACTCCTGTGGTCGCGGGGCGCCTTTAGCACACACCTTATGGCGCCGAGAGTGGAAAATGCCGAAAGAACCTGCCCGGTCCCGTCGGGCAAGCAAGACGCGCCCCGAGCGCGTCCAATTCGTGATGGCTTCCCATCACCACTACAGCCTGGCGCGGTCTGAGCCGTCGTCACGCATCTTCTCGACCCAATGGGGCCGCCACTCCGTTATGCCCAAGGAGATCAGTGACGAAGACCAGCACCGGAGGTCACCAGCCATTCTGACCTCGATCCTTCATCGTGGTTCCGTGGCACCTGTCTGCTAATCCGACAAGCTCAAGGCATCTGCCCGATTGACCCTGCCGTTCTACGTCCTTCGTCACGCGTGAGTAGCCTGAGCCCCTAGGATACCGAGATGGAAGGAGCGGGGACGTCCTTCTGGGAGACCGGCGCGGGCGAGAGCCTGCTCCACGGCGAACTGGCCTGGCTCGGGGCCACCCTGGAGTGGGTTTCGGCCGGCATCGACGTGCTTGCGACTCTGCTGCTGCTCATCGGGGCTCTCCGCTTCATCCTGAATGTCCTGCGGGCGGAGCTGTCCCGTGAGAGCGCGGATCGGGTGCGGCGCACCAACCGGGGCCGAGTCGAGCTCGGCCGCTACATCCTGGCCGGGCTCGAACTCCTGATCGTGTCAGACATCATCCACTCGGCGCTGAGCCTGGCCATCGCCGACGTCATCTACTTGGGGCTTCTGGTCCTGATCCGGTCTCTCATCTCTTTCTTCCTTGACCGCGAGCTGGGGCAGCTGCGCCAGGAGCTGGAAGAGGGTATGCCCGTGGAAAGGGCTGAGGACAGGGATCGTCGTCCCTGAGGGGCTGCGCATCGGTGGAGACTTGGGCTCACGTCGTCCCTAATCGCCGGTCCAGATGCCGATGAGGGCGGTCGCAGCCACGAGCGCCAAGAACACGTTGACGCCGATCAGAAGCCAGCCGGGCAGGCGGTCGATGTCGGGTGCCTCGGGCTCCACCTTGAAGATCTGCCGCCAGACGCCGGCCACGAAGCAGAAGACGGCGAACAGCATCAGCACCGAGGCCTGCGCCAGCGCCATCCAGCCCGGCACCAGCCCTTCGAGCAGCGCCCGCGCCCCGATGCCGCCCGCCAGCCCCACAAGGCCGGTGCGCACCCAGGCCGCGTAGGTGCGCTCGGCCGCGAAGACGGTGCGGTCGCCCGCGAGCTCGGTGCGGCGCTCGGCGCTGTCCTTGGTGATGACCGCCGCCACAGCTGTGGTCTGGGCGGCTTGCGCCGAGGTCTCCGCGGCCGCCGAGGTCCGGGTCGCGGCCTGGGTGGTCGTCTGGGCCGCTGCGCTGGCGTCTTGGGCGGCGCTGGCGGCGTTCTCGGCCGCGGTCTGCGTCTGCTCGGCCGTCTCCTTCACCGCCACCGCCGCGGTCTCGACCTTGCGCTCGTCCATGATCGCCTCGCCTTTGCGCCAGCAGAACGCGCAAGCGGGCAGCTGGTTTCGCCACGGATGCTGACGCCGGCGGCCAGAAGTCTTGCCTACGCGAGGTCACCGGCTGGAACGGCGGCCCCCTGCCCGAGTTTGATGAGGATGACGTAAGCGGCGAGTCAGATGGGGGCGACCTTGGACCTTTCTTCCCCCGCCTCGAATCGGGACGCGGCCCCGGTGGACCGCGACACGCTCGAGGCCATCGGGTTCGGTCTTTATCGCATCGACGCCGAGGGGCGCTGCACCTACGCCAACCGCGCGGCTCTGGAGATGCTGGGTTACGAGGAGCCCGAGGTCCTCGGGCAGAACATGCACGATCTGATCCATCACAGCTATCCCGATGGCTCAGTCTTTCCTCAGTCCTCCTGCCCGCTCATTTCAACGCGGCTGACTGGCCGCCCCGTCCGGCTGTCCAATGAGGTGCTGTGGCGCAAGGACGGCAGCTTCTTCACGGCTGAGTACTGCGCTTGGCCTCTTCGGGACGATGGCCGGCTGGCCGGCTGCGTCGTAACCCTGGTCGACACGTCCCAGCAGGGTAGTGCCCGTAACCGCCTGGCCCTGCAGGTCACTGTTAGCCGCCTGCTCGCGGGTACCGCCGACTTGGACGACGTGCTGCCGCGCCTTCTGGAGGCGGTCGGCAGCGGCCTGGACTTCGAGGCCGGGTTCTTCTGGACGGTGAGCCACCGCGACCGCCGGCTCGACCCGGAGGCGAGCTGGACCGCAACCGGCCTGGACGCGCAGGGCTTGGTCGAGGGGACCATGGCCCTGACCCTAGAGCGGGGCAGCGATCTGCCCGGGCGGGCCTGGGTCGAGGGCGAGATTGTTCCGGCGCTAGACTTGGAGGAGACCGGACGGCGGGACCAAGCCTTGGCCTCTGGGCTGATCGCAGCTGTGGCGATCCCGGCCCGCGTGGGGCGGCGGGTGCTCGGCATCATCGAGCTCTTCAGTCGCGAGAGGCCGGAGCTGGACGACGACTTTCTCGACGGCGCCGCGGCCATTGGGCAGCAGGTGGGGCAATACCTTCGACGCCGGCGGGCCGAGGCGGCGCTGCGGGATCGCGAGGAGGAGTTCCGTAGCCTGGCCGAGAACCTGCCCCAGCTCACCTGGATGGCCGATCCCGACGGCGCGATCTCCTGGTTCAATCGCCGCTGGTACGACTACACCGGAACCACGCCCGAGCAGATGCAGGGCTGGGGCTGGCGCGCCGTCCACCACCCGGACCACCTCGCCCGCGCCGAGGAGTCCTACCGGGCCGCCCTGGAGGCCGGAACCGTCTGGGAGGAGACTTTCCCCTTGCGATGCCAAGACGGGCGCTACCGCTGGTTCCTGTCCCTCGCCGTGCCGATCCCCGACGAGGAGGGCCGCATCGCCCGCTGGTTCGGCACCAACACCGATATCACCGAGCAGCGCCGCGCCGAGGCGCGCGCCATCGCGGCCGAGCGCCGGCTGCGATTCGCCCTCCAGGTGGCGCGGATCGGTTCCTGGTCTTGGGACTTCGAGAGTGGGACCATCGAGGCGGACGATGGGTTGCGTGCGATTTTCGACCTGCCCCGGGGCGAGGAGCCGATCTCGGACGCGGACTTCGTCGCCCGCCTCTATCCCGAAGATGCCGAAGCCGTGCAGGCTACACTGGAGGAGGCGCGGCGCACTGAAGGCGAGTACGACCTCGAGTTCCGCATCCTGACCGGAGCGGGCGAGGTCCGCTGGGCGGTGGCGCGGGGCTCGGTCGAGCGGAAGCCCTTCGGGCGCGGCCTTTACGCTCTGGGGATCACCTGGGACGTGACAGAGAGGAAGCAGCACGAGCAGGACCTCGCCGCGGCAAAGGAGGCCGCCGAGGAGGCCAACCGCGCCAAGAGCCAGTTCATCGCCAACATGAGCCACGAGCTGCGCACGCCGCTTTCGGCCATCATCGGTTACGCCGAGCTCCTCGACGAGGAGGCCCAGGACCTAGGCGAAGAGGGCGCCTTCATCCGCGAGGATCTGGCCAAGATCGAGGGAAGCGCGCGTCATCTTCTGACGCTCATCAACGGCGTGCTGGATCTGTCCAAGATTGAGGCCGGCAAGATGGAGGTGGAGGTCGAGCCCTTCGAGGTCGCGCTCCTGCTGCGCGAGGTCTGCGGCACCGTCGAGGCACTGATGGCCAAGAAGGATAACCGCTTCTGCGCCGATGTGCCCGAGGACCTGGGAATCATGCGCTCGGACCCCGTCAAGCTCCGCCAGTGCCTCTTCAACCTACTGTCGAATGCCGCCAAATTCACCGAAGGGGGCGAGATCACCTTGACCGTGGAGCGGAAGGGACAGCGGCTGACCTTCCGGGTTGCCGACACGGGCATCGGGATGACGCCCGACCAGCAGGACAAGCTGTTCCAGCGCTTCACCCAGGCGGACGTGTCCACCACGCGCCGCTTCGGGGGCACGGGCCTTGGCCTCGCGCTCACGAAGGCCTTCGCCGAGATGCTGGGGGGCAGCATCGCTGTGGAGAGCCAGGAAGGACGGGGATCGACCTTTACCCTTACCCTTCCTGCCGATGCCCAGGCCCCAATGTCTGCCGAAGAGGAACCTCCGCCGCCAGAGACTGCGCCCGACCATGTCTTGGTGATCGACGACGACCCGCACATGCGCGAGCTGCTGACCCGCTTCCTGGGCCGCGACGGCCTCGGCGTGGCCGTGGCCCCCGACGGGGAGGCGGGCCTCGTGATGGCGCGCGATATCCGGCCCTCGGCCATCATCCTCGATGTGATGATGCCGCGCATGGACGGCTGGGCGGTGCTGTCGCAACTCAAGACGGACGCGGATCTGGCCGACATCCCCGTCATCATGATCTCCATGATTCGGGAGAAGGGCCTCGCCTACTCGCTGGGGGCCGCCGACTACCTGACCAAGCCGATCGACTGGGGCAGGCTCAAGGCCACTCTCGACCGTCACCGCCGCCAGCCGGCGCCGGGCCATGCGCTCGTGATCGAGCAGGACGCCGCAACACGCGAGGAGCTCCACGGCCTCCTCGCGGGCGAGGGCTGGGAGGTGGTGGAGGTGCCCGACGCGCGGGCGGCCCGCGAGAGCATGGGCCACCGCCGCCCGGACCTTCTCCTCGTCAACGTCGAGGTTCCGGAGGTCGGCGGCTTCGCCCTGCTGCGCGAGTTGCGCCGCGACCCCGGCCTTCGTGGCGTGCCGGTCATCGCCCTGACCGAAGGCGGCCTCGCGCCCGAGGAAAGGGCTCGGCTGCGCGACCAGGTGCGCCAGATCGTCCAAACCGGTGAGGACAGCGTGGACGAGCTCCTGGCCGAGCTGAAGCGGATCGCGGCCGAACGGGCGGGGCGCCGCCCGGCTGATGAAAAAAGAGAGGGGACGGATGGCCAAGCTGCTGCTGGTTGAAGACACTGAGGAGATCTGGGACTTTCTCTCCCGCCGCCTCCAGCGGCGCGGGCACGAGGTGGTGCTGGCCCATGACGGGCAAGAGGGCGTGAGCACCGCGCGGGAGGCGCGGCCGGAGGTGATCCTTCTCGACATGAACCTCCCCGTGATGGATGGCTGGACCGCCGCCCGCACGCTCAAGGACGATCCCGCGACCCGAGCCATCCCGATCATCGCGCTCACCGCTCATGCGCTGGCGGGCGACCGCGAGAAGGCCCTGGCTGCCGGCTGCGACGACTACCACCCCAAGCCCGTGGATTTCTCCAAGCTGCTCGCCCAGATCGACGCCGCCCTGGGGACCGCGTCATGAGGGTTGGCGACATCATGTCCCGCCACGTGGAGTTCATCCCCGGTGACGCAACCGTGGTCGAGGCCGCTGAACTGATGGGCGAGCTCGACGTGGGCGCCCTTCCGGTCGGCCGCGCCGAGGAGCTCGAAGGCATCGTCACCGACCGCGACATCCTTTACCGCGTCGTCGCCAAGGGGCTGGGCGGGGCCGAGGTGCTGGTGCGCGACGTGGCGACCCGCCCGGTGATCGGCTGCGGGACTGAGGATACGCTGCAGGCCGCCATGGACCTGATGGCCACCCACTCCATCCGCCGGCTCGCCGTGCGCGACGGGGAAGGGCGGGTGGTCGGCTGGATCACCCTGGCTGACCTCGCCCGCCACCTGCTGGTGGGCAGCGAACCCCTGCAGGTTTCGCTCCGCGCCCTGAGCGAGGCGCCCGCTCAGGCCCGGTAGCGCCGCTCCAGGCTGCCCGCCACCTCGGGGGCCAGACCCAGCCGCGCCCCTAGGTAGTCCAGGAAGGCCCGGTTCGCCCGCGCCCCCCGGTTGATGGCCAGAAGGGCCGCGGCATAGGCATGGGTCCCAAGGCCCGCCTCCTGCACCCGGGCCAGAAGCACGCCGAGGTGCTGCGGCTCCGCGAGGGCCTCGTCGAGCCGCCGGGCCTCGTCTTCACCGGCCCCGACACGGCGCAGGGCCAGGGGAAGCTGCCGCACCTCTCGCGAGTCGATCTCGCCATCGGCCTGCGCCGCGGCGGCCATGACCGCGAGGAGGAGGTCCGCCTGCGCCCGCTCCAGCACCCGGAAGTTCAGGGTGTGCGGCACCAGCGTCTGTTGCCGGTTGGCCAGCCAGCCGCTCAGCACCTTGGTGGCGACCGCCAGATAGATCTCCTCTGCCGGGTTGGGAGCAGCCCTGGGGCCCGGCGGGCCCGGCTGGGCCTGGGTTAGGTCCTCCAGGGCGCGCGCCTGTCCGTCGCGGTCGCGCATCGACCCGAGAAGCCGGCCAATGACGTCGAAGCCCATCATCACCCTTCCCTGGCCTGCCGGGGGAACTTCCGGTGCTCGGAGGAGGTTCCGGAACGCTGGGACAGGGAGACACAGGTGACGCTCGACCAGGCACTGGCCTTCGGGCTCATGGCAGTGACCATCGGGCTCTTTGTCTGGGGACGATGGGCCTATGATCTCGTTGCCGTGCTGGCCCTCATTGCCGGAGTGGTCCTGGGCATCATTCCCGCCGACGAGGCCTTCTCGGGCTTTGGCGACGACGTGGTCATCATCGTCGCCACCGCGCTCGTCGTCTCAGCAGCCATCGCGCGCTCGGGCGCGATCGAGACCGCGATGCGACCGCTCCTGCGGCATCTCCGAGGTCCCCAGACTCAGGTGCCTGTCCTTGCGGGGGCTGTGACGGCCCTGTCGATGGTGACGAAGAACGTGGGCGCGCTTGCGATGATCATGCCCGTGGCGGCGCAGGTGTCGCGCCGCACCGGCACGCCCTTGTCCTACCTCCTCATGCCCATGTCCTTCGGCTCGCTGATCGGAGGCCTCGTGACGCTGGTCGGCACCTCGCCCAACATCCTCGTCTCCAAGGTGCGCGAGGAACTGCTGGGCAAGCCGTTCGGGATGTTCGACTACACGCCGGTGGGCATCGTCATCGCCCTGAGCGGCGTGGTCTTCCTGTCCTTCGCCTACCGCCTCCTCCCGGCCGCCGTCGCGCCGCCGGGACGTCGATGGAGGCCGCCTTCAACATCGAGGAATACTCAACCGAGGCGCGGGTGCCCGAGACTTCCCCCTTCGTCGGGCGCACGGTCGCCGAGCTGGAGGCGCTGGGCGAGGAGGGCCTCCGCGTGACTACCGTCATCCGGGAGCGCTTCCGCCGCTACGCGCCCGTCCCGACTGGCGGATCGAGGCCGACGACGTGCTCCTGCTGACCGGGGAGCCCGGCGACCTCGAGCGCGTCGTGGCCCGGGCGCGGCTGCGCCTCGCGGGCGAGGAGGTCGCCGAGGACGAGTCCGATGGCGACAGCCTTGTGGTGGAGGGCGTGGTCACGGCGGACTCTTCCCTGGTCGGCCGAACTCCGGCGGAGACCCAGCTCTGGCGCGAGCACGGGTTGAGCCTCTTGGCCGTGAGCCGCACGGGCCAGCGCATGACCCGGCGGCTCCGCCGCCTGCGTTTCGAAGTTGGCGACGTCCTGATCCTCAAGGCCCCGAGGGAGCGTCTGGCGGAGTCTCTCGGTCACCTCCATGTTCTACCCTTGAGCGAGCGCGACATGGCCCTCGGCCGCCGCAAGCGCAGCTGGCTCCCCATCATCATCCTGGCTCTGGCGATGATCCTCGTCGCGACGCACCTCGTTCCCGTGGCGGTGGCCTTCGCGGGTGCGGCGGCGGCCATGATGCTCCTGCGGATCATGACCACCGAGGAGGCTTACGAGGCCGTCGAATGGCCGGTGATCGTGCTTCTGGCCGCGCTGATCCCGGTGAGCAACGCCATCCAAGCGACCGGCGGCACCGACCTGATTGCGGCCGGGCTCCAACAGGTGGCGGGAAGTCTGCCGCCCCTGGCCGCGCTGGGGCTGATGATCGCTCTAGCGATGGCAGTGACGCCCTTTCTCAACAACGCCGCGACGGTGCTGGTCATGGCCCCCATCGCCGGGAACCTCGCCCAGCGCCTCAGCCTCAACCCCGACCCCTTCCTCATGGCGGTGGCTGTCGGGGCGGCCTGCGACTTTCTCACGCCCATCGGGCACCAGTGCAATACGCTTGTCATGGGCCCGGGCGGCTATCGCTTCGGCGACTACTGGAAGCTGGGCCTGCCCCTGTCGGTGTTAGTCCTAGTCGTCGGGACGCTGATGATCGCGGCCGTCTGGGGGCTGGGCACGGGTTAGCAGGGGCAAACCGATACCCACCGCATGTCGGCAGAGCAGAGTCCGGGTTCGTAGCCCGTCTAACTTAGTGTAAGACATGCCGACCTCATAACCACTTGTGAACCCAAACCCGTCTTTGACGAGAAGCAGGTCTCTTATACGCCCGGCGCGATTGTCTGACTCGTCCGGGGTTGTGGGCGTGACGGTAGCATGATTCGGGGCCTCTGCGTTGGATGGCGGAGGCTCTGATGGCAGCGATTGAGATTGTGCGGCGGGACTTGGATGCGGCCGGTCTGCGGCGGGCAGCGGGGCGGTCGCGTGATGCGGCAGCGGCGCGACGGATGTTGGCCCTTGCCTTGGTGCTGGAGGGCAGTTCGCGTGCGCAGGCGGCTGGCATGGACCGTCAGACGCTTCGCGACTGGGTTCACCGTTACAACGCGGAAGGTTTGGTCGGGCTCTCCGACCGGCAGGGAGCAGTTGGCCCCAAACGACGGCTCTCGCCCGAGCAGGAGGCGGAGGTTGCCGAGTGGGTCCGGCGTGGTCCCGACTTGGCCGAGCACGGGGTGGTCCGCTGGCGGCGTGCCGATCTGGCCCGCGTGATCGAGGCCCGGTTCGGGGTGGTGCTCGCCGAGCGCAGCGTGGGCGACGTGCTCCGGCGGCTTGGGTTCCGGCGGCTGGTGGCGCGTCCTCGCCATCCCGGCCACGACGCTGCGGCGCAGGCGTCTTTCAGGCAAGCTTTGCCGCCCTCGTAGACGAGCGGCTGCCGGAACAGGCTCGTGGGAAGCCGATCGAGCTCTGGTGGCAGGACGAAGCGCGTATTGGCCAGCAGGGCACGCTCACCCGTGTTTGGGCCGAGCGCGGCTCGCGCCCGGTCGCGCCCCGCGACCAGCGCTATTCCTGGGCCTACCTGTTCGGCGCGATCTGCCCCGCACGCGGCACGGGCACGGCGCTGGTGCTGCCGGCCGCCAACGTTGAGATGATGAACCTGCACCTTGCCGAGATCAGCGCCTGCGTCGCGCCGGAGGCGCACGCCGTGCTCGTGATCGACGGGGCTGGCTGGCACCAACCCGGTAGGCGGCTGAACGTGCCCCAGAACATCACCCTCCTTCACCTGCCGCCCTATAGCCCCGAGCTGAACCCAGTCGAAAATGTCTGGGCCTATCTGCGCAGCAACAAGCTCAGCAACCGCGTCTTCGAGACCTACAACGCCGTCGTCGACGCCTGCTGCGACGCTTGGAACTGGCTCATCGCTCAGCCCGACCGCATCACCTCCATCGGCACACGCTCATGGGCTCAGGTCAATCAATGACGCCGCACGTATTATCCGTACCGAGGGACCTAGTGCCGCTGCAATCAGCGTACGTATGTTCGTTGACCTCTCAGGAGCGTCTTGTGCCGGCTAGAATACATCCGATTGTCAGATGCACCTTTGAGCACCTGTAGTTGGTCCAACTAAGCATCGCCCCGCCGCTGGCTGGCGTCATACCTCAGTTGAGAGCCCCTCGGAAACAGGGCTTGGGACCATCAGGCCGTGCGCCAGCGACGCAATTAAGCTGTCTGCGAACTCGCGAACGGGACATAGGTGCCGGAGCTCTGTCCCTCTCTCACCACCGGTAAGCCTCCCTCGTGTAGCGGCGCATCATGGCGTGGCTGTTGAACACGGGGGCCACGCGAGCGATGGCCTGACGCATCATGCGTGCCCAGCCCTCGGGGTTCTCGTGCCAGAGCGGCAGGACCACCTGCTCGAGCTTGTCATAGAGCCGGGCGGCGTGGGTCTCGGGGCCGTCCTGCGCCGCCTCCTCGAGGGGCAGAAAGCCGTCGCCCTCGGCCGCCAACGCCGGCACGGCGCTGAGTGGCGCTGAGGCCTGCGCCATGGTTTGGCCGGCCACTCCCACCGGCTCGTCCTCGCCGGGCGCGTCCACGGCCCAGCCGGTCACGCCTTCCTCCCAGCCCTCCACCCACCAGCCATCAAGGATGCTCAGGTTGAGCCCGCCGTTGAGCGCGGCCTTCATGCCAGAGGTGCCCGAGGCTTCCAGCGGCGGGACCGGGGTGTTGAGCCACACATCCGAGCCACCCACGAGGTGGGCCGCGAGCGCCATGTCGTAGCCGGGCACGAACACCACCGGGACCTCGCCCGCGAGCGCTTGGGCCGCTTCGGCAATGCGGCCGATCCCCTCCTTGCCGGCCGCGTCCTTGGGGTGCGCCTTGCCGGCCATGACGACCTGGAACGGGTAGCCCCTCGCGATGGCGCGGAGGCGGTCCAGGTCCGAGAAGAGGAGATCAGGCCGCTTGTAGCCGGTCATCCGGCGGGCAAAGCCGAAGAGGGGGAGGGTGGGATCGAGCTCTTGGCCCGTGCGCGCCTTGATCTCAGCGAGGAGCGCGGACTTGGCCTCCCGGCGCGCCGCGCGGAGTTCCTCTGGGTCCAAGTAGTCGGCGTGATGGAGCGTCTCGGGCGTCTCGCGCCAGCCGGGCAGGCGGGCGTCGAAGAGGCGCGCGAGCGCCGGGTGCGCCCACTGCCCAAGATGCACCCCATTGGTGATCGCATGAACGCGGTAGGCCGGATAAAGGGCGCTGGCCACCTCGCCATGGCGCTTCGCCACGCCGTTGACGTACCGGCTGAGCGACAGCGCCAGATGCGTCATGTTCAGGACCTCGGGCCCAGCGAGAGGCTTGAGCACGTCCACGGGCGCAAGGTCGCCCAGGATGCGCTCCACGTCGGCGTAGTCGAAGCGGTCGTGGCCCGCCTCCACGGGGGTGTGGGTGGTGAAGACGCAAGCCTGGCGCACGGCCTCAATGTCCGAGGCCGTGTCGCCCTGACCAGCAGGGTCCTTTGGTGCCGCTCCCGGCGAGGCCTCGTCCCGGCGGCGCAGCAGACGCGCCAGCGGCAGGAAGGCGGCGTGTCCCTCGTTCAGGTGGTAGCTCTCGACACGAAAGCCCAAGGTGCGTAGCACGAGGTCGGCGCCAAAGCCCAGCACGGCTTCCTGCTTGATGCGCTCCGGCTCGGCCCCGCCGTAGAGGCGACCGGTGATGGTGCGGTCGCGCGGGTCGTTCTGCGGGAGGTCGGTGTCGAGAAGCAGGACGGGCACGGCGCCCCCAAGGGGCGAAACAACCTCGAAGAGCCAGGCGCGGATGTGAACCGGGCGACCTTCGAGCTCGATCTTAACCGTCTCGTCCAGCGGCATGGCCCAGTCGGAGGGCTCCCACGGGTCGGTGTGGTCCACCTGCCGCCCCTCGCGGTCGAGACCCTGGCGCAGGTAGCCCTCGCGGCTCGCGAGGGTCACGAAGACCATAGGGAGCCCGAGATCCGCCGCCGAGCGGGCGATGTCGCCTGCGAGGATGCCAAGCCCGCCCGAGTAGGTGTGCATCTCGGCGCGGAGCCCGATCTCCATGGTCAGGTAGGCCACGCGGGCGCGCTGGGCGTGGGGGCGGATGTCAGGCACGAAGGGCTCCTCAGGATGCGGCAGGCTCGCAGCGGGGCGGCGTATGTTGGAGCTAGCAGGTATGGCGCGCTCCGTCTCGCGCGTTCGGCGGATCTCGGTGCGCAGCAACAGTGACCGAAGGACGCAAAGCATATGGGAACGAGCCGATCGTGTGACCCGTTCCCAAGGGCAATAGCCACCCGTGGCAATGCCACTGGAGAGCACTCCTTCGCATGAGACCATCCCCAACATCCGCGTCGGCACGGCTGGATGGAGTGTCCCAAAGGAGCACGCGGCCGCCTTTCCGGCCGAAGGCAGTCATCTGGAGCGCTATGCGCAGGTGTTTGGGGCAGTGGAGATCAACTCGTCCTTCTACCGCCCGCACCGCCGCACCACTTACGAGCGGTGGGCCGCGTCGGTGCCTCAGACGTTCCGGTTCGCGGTCAAGGTGCCAAGGACCATCACCCACGAGCACCGGCTCCGGGCGGCCGGGGAGCCCCTGGACCAGTTCCTGTTGGAGGTGGGCGGACTGGGATCGAAGCTGGGTCCCCTTCTGGTGCAGCTTCCCCCCAGCCTTGCCTTCGAGCCGGGGGTGGCGGACCGGTTCCTTGAGGACCTGAGGCGGCAAACAGAGGGCCCGATCGCCTGCGAGCCGCGTCACCAGTCCTGGTTCATGCCGGAGGTCGAAGGCCTGCTGGACAGGCTCCGGATCGGGCGCGTGGCGGCCGACCCCCCTCCCGTCCCAGGCGCCGACCAGCCCGGCGGCTGGGCCGGCCTGACCTACTACCGCCTGCATGGCTCGCCCAGGATCTACTACTCGTCCTACGACGACGCGGAGATCCACACCCTCATGGACCGACTTAGTCTCCGCGCGGCCAGGGGCAGCGTATGTTGGTGCATCTTCGACAACACCGCAGCCTTCGCCGCGACCGGCAATGCACTTACGGCTTGGGAAGGCTGAATGCCGTGCATGCTGACGCACCAGCCCGCTTCCTCTTTGCCTTCGCCGCCGACAGCTACTCGGACGTCGAGTACGTCTATGTGGAGACGGTCTAAACGTATCTCGGTTCGGTCAAGGGCACGGTCGAAGTCAGACTGGGACGAGGTATCGCCACGTCAGCTTCATCCTATCGGAACATTGCCAGGACACCCCGGTTCGGAGGGCCTCGCCACCCGGAGGCCTCATGACCCTCGACACTCCTTTCCAGGGTGCCGCCCTCTCCCAATCTGTTGATCAAGTCGCGACACTGGCCCGTCCACAAAGTTGGGGCCCGGTTATGCAGAAGGATGGGCGCGTGCGCTTCCATCTCTGGGCTCCGGGCCAGATGCGGCTGCTTCTGGGGATCGAGGGCAGGGCGGACCCGCTGGCGATGCAGGCTCTTGCAGACGGCTGGCACGAGGTCCTGACGGAGGCAGCCCCCGGCACCCTCTACCGCTTCAGACTTGAGGATGGGACGCGCGTTCCCGATCCGGCCTCGCGTCACCAACCGAAGGGTGTCCACGGCCCGAGCGAGGTCGTCGATCCCGGCCGCTACTCCTGGGGGGAGTGCCGACTGGCGCGGCCGGCCCTGGGAGGAAGCGGTCCTCTACGAGCTGCATGTCGGTACCTTCACCCCGGAGGGTACGTTCCGCGCCGTCGTCGAGCGCTTGGACCACCTCGTGGACCTGGGCGTCACCGCCATCCAGCTGATGCCGGTGGCGGACTTCGCCGGAACCCGCAACTGGGGCTACGATGGGGTCCTGCTCTACGCGCCGGCGGCGGCCTACGGCCGTCCGGACGACCTCAAGGCGCTCGTGGACGCGGCGCACGCCAGGGGCGTGATGGTCTTCCTCGACGTGGTCTACAACCACTTCGGCCCGGACGGGAACTACATCAGCGCCTACGCCCCCGACTTCTTCACCTCACGCCACAAGACTCCTTGGGGGCGACGCGATCAACTACGACGGGGCACAGAGTCGCCCTGTGCGCGATTTCATGATCGACAACGCGCTCTACTGGCTGGAAGAGTTCCACTTCGACGGCCTCAGGCTTGATGCCGTCCACGCCATCGTGGACGACAGTCCGGAGCATCTCCTTGATGAGTTGGCCCGGCGCGTGCGCGGGACGGTCGGGCGAGAGCGCCACATCCACCTCATCCTCGAGAACGAGGAGAACGAGGCGCACCGGCTGGAGCGGACGGAGGATGGCCGTCCCCGCACCTACACGGCGCAATGGAACGACGATGCTCATCACGTGCTGCACGTGGCGGCCACTGGGGAGGCTGCCGGCTATTACGGAGACTATACGGGCGACACAGAGAGGCTCGCGCGCGCCTTGGCCGAGGGCTTCGCCTTCCAGGGCGAGATGATGCCCTACCGGGGGGGAGCCGCGGGGCGAGCCCAGCGCTCATCTGCCGCTCTCGGCCTTCGTGGCCTTCGTGCAGAACCACGACCAGGTCGGCAACCGCGCCTTCGGAGACCGGATCGACCGTCTGGCGCCGTCCGAAGCCGTGCGCGCCCTCGCCGCAGTCTGCCTTCTCCTGCCCCAGATCCCCATGCTCTTCATGGGGAGGAGTGGGCCGCCTCCCAGCCCTTCCCCTTCTTCTGCGACTTTCACGACGAGCTGGGCCAGGCCGTGCGCGAGGGCCGGCGCGGCGAGTTCGCGAGGTTCCCCGAGCTTCAGGACGAGGAAGCGCGGTCGCGGATCCCTGATCCCATCGCAGAGGAGACGTTCCGATCCGCCAAGCTCGACTGGACAGCCCTCTCGCGCGAGCCGCACGCGGCACGCCTCGGGCACTATCAACGCTTGCTGGCGACGCGTCGCCAGCAAATCGTCCCTCGGCTCGGCGACACTCTCCACCAGTCCGGCACATGGGAAATGCTCGGGGAAGGCGCGGTTCGCGTGGTCTGGCCGCTCGGCGACGGAGGAAAGCTCGCTCTCGTGGCCAACCTGTCGGCAAGGATCATCGAGCGGGTCGACCTGGGCGAGGGCCGGGTCATCTGGACCGAGGGGGACGTCGACCGGGAGAGGGGGACCCTCGGGCCCTGGTCGGTCGTCTGGACCATCGTCACCGGCGAGCCGTAAGCGTCAGGGCGGGTGGCCGGACGGGTCAGGCATGGCCCGGAAAGCTCAACCCAAGGACCACGCCGCCGAGGCCTCGCGTTCGAGCCAGGAGCGGACGCTTCTGGGATCCGGCGCGCGCAGGAAGGCCACGGTCTCGCCGGCTCCGACCTTGATCGCCACGCCGCCGAGCGCCAGGGCGGCGCTCATCGCGTCCTCGTCCGTGGCGTCGTCCCCCATCATCACCGGGCGGCGCCCCGCAAAGGGCGGAGCGCCCATCAGCCGCCGAAGCGCCGTGCCCTTGTGCGCGCCTTCGGGCTTCACCTCCACCACCATCTTGCCCGCCTGGGCCACATGGCCCGGCACTGCCCGCGCCGCGGCCTCGGCGGCAGCGACGCAGGCGGGACCTTCCCCCGGCGCGGCGCGGTAATGGACCGCCACCATCGGGCCCTTGACCTCCAGCCGCACGCCTGGGCGCCTCGCCACATTGGCGAGCGCCGCAAGCACGGCTTCGGGCACGCGGGCGGCCGAGGGCGGCGGCTCCATGCCCGGCGGCAGGACCTCGAGGCCGTGGCCACCCAGGCGCCAGACCTCGGCTGGGGTGCGCCGGGCCAGGTCGCGCAGGTCACGGCCCGAGAGGATGGCGAGCGCTCCTCCGAGGCGGCGTCCCAGCCGCTCTAGATCCCGGCAGGTCGGTTCGGGCAGCCATATTGCGTCCGGGTCTGGACCGATCTCCGCGAGGGTGCCGTCGAAGTCGAGGAAGAGGGCATCGCCGGGACCAAGCCGGAAGCCCTCAAGGTCGCCGAGGGTCATTCCTTGCCTCCGACTGTTCTCTCGAGAGCGCCCAGAAAGCTCCGGCGCCAGGCCGCGATGTCGTTGGTCCGCACCTCGGCATCCAGGGCACGCCAGCGTTCCACCCGCTCGTCCCGCGACATCTCCAGCGCCCGCCTGATCGCGTCCGCGACGCCGCCTATGTCGTGGGGGTTCACGAGCAGGGCGGTGGGCATTCGTTCGGCAGCACCGGCAAACTCCGACAGGACCAGCACGCCGGGATCCTCCGGGTCCTGCGCGGCGACGTATTCTTTGGCGACGAGGTTCATGCCGTCGTGGAGCGGCGTGACGAGCCCTACGCGGGCCAGACGGTAGAGCCCCGCCAGCACCTCCCGCGAGTAGCCGCGGGCGAGGTAGCGGACCGGCGAGTAGTCGAGATCTGAGTAGTCGCCGTTCACCCGGCCGGTGAGGCGGTCGAGTTCCTCCCGCAGGTCGCGATAGGCGCCGACGGTCTCGCGCGAAGGAGGTGCGATCTGCAGAAGGTTCACCCGGCCTCGCAGGTCCTCGTAGTCGTCGAGGAGGCGCCCGAAGGCTTTGAGCCGCTGCGGCAAGCCCTTGGAGTAATCCATCCGGTCCGCGCCGATCACCAGGGCGCGATCGCCGATGAAGCGCTGGACACGTTCCACGGCCCTGCGAGCCTCGTCGGCCTCGGTAAAGGAGCGGAACTCCTGGGCATCGATGCCGATGGGGAAGGCTTCGGCCCGGATGGTCCGGCCGAAGGCGCGGAGGTGCCCATCGGGCAGCGCCTCGGCCCCGTTCTGCTCGACCATGTAGCGGCAGAAGTTGCGGACGTCGCGCTGCGTCTGGAAGCCCAGGAGGTCGAACTCGGCCAGCCCGCGCGCGATCCTCTGGTGCTGGGGCAGCGCCGAGAAGACCTCGGAGGGCGGGAAGGGGATGTGGAGAAAGAAGCCCAGCGGGCCTTGCCAGCCGTTGTTGCGCAGTTCCTGGCCCAGCAGGAGGAAGTGGTAGTCGTGGACCCAGACGAGATCCTCGCGGCGGAGGAGTTGGTGGAGTAACCGGCCGAACCGCCGGTTGACGCCCGCATAGGCGTCCCAGTCGGCGTCGTCGAACCGCGCCAGGTCGATGCGGTAGTGGAACACCGGCCAGAGCGCCCGGTTGGCGTAGCCCAGGTAGTAACCCTCGTGCTCGGCTTCCGTGAGGTCGGCCAAGGCGAACTCGACGTTGTCCTCGGTGACGACGCGGACCCCGCGCGTCTCGCGCTCGGCCGTCTCGCCCGACCAGCCGAACCACAGGCCACCACCACGCTCGGCCAGGGCGTCCCAGAGGGCGACAGCCAGGCCGCCCGCACGCTCCTCGCCCGGGGTGGCGGTCCTGTTCGAGGCCACAACAAGACGGCTCATCGGAGGCTCCTTCGAAAGGGACAGGGCGATGTGGAGGTTTGTAGGACGGACTCGGCGCCTAACGGCGTCCAAGTAGGCGTTCGCTCCGGCCGGCCCAGCAGGTCGGGACCGAATGTGTCGATACCAGTATTGTGCGCCGCACCGACGAGGTCCGAATCTTGTTGTTGTACTTCGTCCCCATCCGCATAGGACCCAAGATGGCCGAGAACACCATCAGGTCCACGTGGAGATAGCTAACTGTTCCTTAAGGTCTCCACAGGTCCTGGCCACCAGCAGATGCCTAACGGCGGATGCCTCTTCTCGGAGCGCCTCAATGCTGGGCCACAGAAGCCCGAGGTCAGGGCCGTTTTGCGGAGGAGGGCGCGAGGAGCACGGCCGCATGGCCGGGCAGGAACAGCGTCAAGTTTTTCTCAATGACAGGGGGTGTCCCCAGGCCGCCATAGTCGGGATGCTCGCTCGACCAGAGAACAGTCCACGGCCCCTTCGCCGTTGGTGCGACGAGCGGCTCGGCCAGGCTCCGAAGCCGCAGGTCGGGTCCCAGGTTCACCAGAAGCAGCCGGTCGTCCCCGCCGCCCGGCCCCTCCGATCCGAAGAACCGCAGGAGGAACGCCTCCGGCCCGATCACGGCGCCCTCGGTCACGGTTCCCTCACGTGGCCGGATCGCCGGATCCTCGCGCCGCAGCCGCAGGAGGTCGCGGTGCAGTGCCTCGACCTGTCGCTCCCGCTCGGTCGCGGGCGGGCGCAGCTTGCAGGCGCGGAACACGGTTTCGTCGGCCGGGTCGGGCAGGCGGTCGCGCATCTCGGGCGAGGCCAGGCCCTTGAACTGGCCCATGGACTCGATCCGTCCCTGCCGGACTTCCTCGCGCAGAGCAGGACTCGAGTCGAGGAAGTAGGTGAAGGGCCGTTCGCTCCCCGTCTCTTGCCCCTGGAACAGCATGGGCGTCGTGGGCGCAAGGCACAGGAGCGCGGTCATCGCGCGGAAGCGCCCGGGGCTCGTGCGCTGATGCAGCCGCAGCCCTGGGCCGGTGTTGGCGATCTGGTCGTGGTTCTCGAGGTAGGCCACGAAGCGGTGCGATCCGAGGTCCAGCCCCGGCGTGCCCCGCCCCGTGTCGTGCCACGAATAGCCCTGCCCCTGGAACAAATAGCCCCGGCGGAAGGCCGAGATCAGTTCCTGCGGCCCACCCGAGTAGTCGCTCATGTAGGCGCCCCCGCGCCCCGTGAGCGCCACAAAGGCCGAGTGGTGGATGTCGTCCGCCCAGACCGCATCCATGCCATGCCCGCCCCGGTCGAGCGGGCGGACGAGGCGCGTGTCCTGCGGCTCGTTCTCGCCCACGATCAGAATGGGCTTGGCGCCCGCGGCCGCGCGGGCGGTGCGCGTGATCTCGGCCAGAATGTGTGTCGGAGACTCGTCGGTGATGTTTTGTGTGGCGTCCACGCGGAAACCGTCCACGTGGTACTCCTCGATCCAGTGAGCCACGTTGGCGAGAACAAAGGCCCGCACCGCCTCGGACCCTGGGCCGTCGAAGTTGAGCTCCGCCCCCCAGTCGGTCATGTGCCGCTCCGACACGAAGGCCTTGCCGAAGGCGGGAATGTGGTTCCCCTCGGTGCCGAGGTGGTTGAACACCACGTCGAGGATCACCCCCAGCCCGAGTGCGTGCGCCGCGTCGACGAAGCGCCGCATGTCGTCCGGCGTCCCGTAGAGCCGTGTCGGCGCGAAGGGGCACACCCCGTCGTAGCCCCAGCCGAAGCGTCCAGAGAAGTCGGCCACCGGCATGATCTCGACAGCCGTGATCCCCAGCTCGCGCAGGCGAGGCAACTCGCGGGCCGCCGCGGCCCAGGTGCCCTCCTCGGTAAAGGTGCCGATGTGCATCTCGTAGAAGGCTTGTCCGGGAAGGGTGAGCCCCGCCCATCCCTCATCGGTCCAGGCGAACTCCCCGGGGTCTACGACCTGCGACCAGCCGTCCGGGCCGTCGGGCTGGAAGCGCGAGGCCGGGTCGGGGCGGATAGTTTTGTCGCCGCTCAGGCGGAAGCGGTAGAGCGAGTCGACCTCCAGCCCGGGCACGAACAGGGCGAAGAAGCCCCCGTCCTCCGCCTCCATCGGGCGGTCAGGCCCGTCCGGCGTCACCAGCGTGACCTCCTTGTGATCGGGCGCCCAGACGCGGAAATGGACGCCCGAGGCCAGGGGCTCGGCCCCCACCGGATGCCGCCGTTCGGTCCGCTCGGGTGATCCGGGTCGCATGTTCTGGTCCGCTCCGCTTGCCCTTGAGCGGGGAAAACTCGGCGACCCCTTCGCTGTTCCTTGGCACATGGAGGCGGGCCGGGGACCTCGACGTCCCGGGGAACAACCCGTCCGCCGGCCCGTTCGACAGTCCATTCCCCCAAGGCCGCCGGAGGCTCCCATGAAGGACTATCCCACTCCCCCGTTCCCCGAGCAGCAGCAGCCCATGCCGGGGCGGACCGACCAGATGCAGCCGCGCCCGGACCATGGCGAGGAGAGCTATCGCGGCTCGGGCAAGCTCCAAGGCCTCAAGGCGGTCATCACCGGCGCCGACAGCGGCATCGGGCGCGCCGTGGCGCTGGCGTTTGCGCGCGAGGGGGCGGACGTGCTGATCTCCTACCTCGACGAGCACGAGGAGGCCGAGGAGACGCGCCGGCTCGTGGAGGAGGCGGGCCGCAAGGCCGTGGTCCTGCCCGGCGACATCCAGCACGCCGCGCATTGCCGCGCCATCATCGACCGCGCGGTCTCCGAGCTCGGCGGCATCGACATCCTCGTCAACAACGCCGCCCACCAGCAGACCTTCCAGGACATCTCCGAGATCCCGGAGGAGGAATGGGAGCTCACATTCCGCGTGAACATCCACGCGATGTTCTACTTGGCCAAAGCCGCCGTGCCGCACATGAAACCGGGCTCCTCGATCATCAACACGACCTCGATCAACGCCGACAAGCCGAGCCCCGAGCTCCTCGCCTACGCCACCACCAAGGGGGCGATCCACAACTTCACGGCCGGTCTCGCCCAGCTCTTGGCCGAGAAGGGCATCCGCGTGAACTGCGTAGCACCGGGGCCGGTCTGGACGCCGCTTATCCCGTCCACCATGCCACCCGAGAAGGTGAGGACCTTCGGCCAGCAGTCGCCCATGAAGCGGCCGGGCCAGCCCGCCGAACTCGCCACCGCCTACGTCATGCTGGCCGACCCGCTGTCGAGCTACACCTCGGGCGCCACCATCGCCGTCAACGGCGGCACGCCGATGCTGTAGTTCAGCGGGCTGTCTGACTGGGCAGCACGGTCCGGGCTCGTTATTCAGCGACTCCGATGAGGGGCCAAATATCAGTTAGACCTCACGAAGATTCCTAAGATTCGTCGAAACTCGCTGCTCGAAGCTTAAAGGTTGCTCGCGCGTCCCAACTGCAACCAGTGACCAAAGCGGGCCCCCGCAACCAAACTCGAGCGAACTGACGAGAGACGGCGAAAGCCGCGCCTCGCTGGTTCGCGGAACAGACAATCCGAAGCCCCCGTTGCCGCAAGGCACGGGGGCTTCGTGCTGTCGGGCCCGGCCAAGCCCGCCCTCACCGGTCGAGGATCCGGCGCGCGCCGCCGGCCGGCCCGACCCGCAGCTCCGGCGACGGCACCACGCGTCCCCCCGGCCTGGACTGGCCGCGGCCGCCCCCGGAGCCGCTCAGGCCGTGGCGAGCCGTGAGTAGAGGCCGCCTCTCGCCGCCAGTTCGGCG
>NZ_KK088571.1:0-12500 GCF_000600335.2 Rubellimicrobium mesophilum DSM 19309
GCGGGGCGGCCCTCGCTCCCGGTCGGCAAGGCGGGGGTGCCGCTCCACATGGGCTACCTGCGGCTCGCGGCGGGGCGGACGACGGTGGTGGTGGACGCGGGCCCGCCGCCCACGGGCCCCGACTCGGTCGCCGCGCACGCCTCGACGCTGGCCTTCGAGCTCACCTCCGGGCGGCGGCCGCTGGTGGTGAGCATGGGCTCGGGGCGCAGCTACGGCGAGCGCTGGCGCCGCGCCGCCCGCGCCACGGCGAGCCATTCCACCCTGGCCCTCGACACGGTGTCGAGCGCGCGGCTGGGGGTGCCCCTGCCGGGCGAGGAGGGCGCGCGCCTCGTGGAGGGGCCAGCCCGGGTCATCGCGGAGGCGGCGGCGGGCGCGGGGGGCCTCAGGGCCGAGCTCGCGCAGGACGGCTGGCGGACGAGCCACGGCCTGACCCATGCCCGCGTCCTCCACCTCTCGCCCGACGGGCGGGTGCTGGAGGGCGAGGACCTGCTGACCACGCTGACCGCCCCGGACGGGGAGGCCTTCGACCGCGCCATCGACGCCTCGAACCGGCTGGGGATTCCCTTCGCGGTGCGGTTCCACCTCCACCCGGACGTAGAGGCGGAGGTGGGGCCCCGGGGTGACGTAGCGATCCTCCTGAAGAGCGGCGAGGAATGGGTGTTCTCCCACGAGGGCGAGGGGACGGTGCTGGTCGAGGACTCGGCCTACCTCGAGGAGGGACGGCTCCGGCCGCGCCCGACGCTGCAGATCGTGCTGTCGGGGCGGGCGATCCGGCGGCATACGCAGCTTCGCTGGACTCTGGCCAAGGCCTACGGCACACCCGAGGGCCTGCGCGACCTGAACCCCCGGATGGACTGGGACGAGGAGGACGAATGACCGAAGACCTGAGACCCGTCCGCCGCGCCCTCCTGTCCGTGTCGGACAAGGCGGGGCTCCTGGAACTGGCGCGGGGGCTGGCCGAACGGGGCGTGGCGCTGGTGTCCACGGGCAACTCGGCCGGGATGCTGCGCGAGGCGGGGCTGGAGGTCACGGAGGTGGCCGAGGTCACGGGGAGCCCGGAGATGCTGGGCGGGCGCGTCAAGACGCTGCATCCGCGCATCCATGGGGGCATCCTGGGGAAGCGCGGCGACGCCGGGCACGTCGCGGAGATGGAGCAGCACGGGATCGCACCCATCGACCTCGTGGTGGTGAACCTTTACCCGTTCGAGGCCACCGTGGCGCGGGGCGCGTCCTTCGAGGACACGGTCGAGCAGATCGACGTGGGCGGGCCGGCGATGATCCGGGCGGCCGCCAAGAACCACGCCGACGTGGCCGTGCTGACGGACCCGGCGGACTATCCGGCGCTGCTGGCGGAGCTGGAGGCGCAGGGTGGGACGACCGGGGCGTTCCGGCGCGGGCTGGCGCGGAAGGCCTTTGCGCGGACGGCGGAGTACGACGCGGCGATCTCGGCCTGGATGGCCGGGGGCGAGAAGGCGCCGGCGTTCCGGGCGCTGACGGGTCGGCTCGTGCAGACGCTGCGCTATGGGGAGAATCCGCACCAGAAGGCCGCGTTCTACCGAGGGGGCGAGGCGCGGGCCGGGGTGGCGACGGCCCTGCAGGTGCAGGGCAAGGAGCTGTCCTACAACAACATCGCGGACACGGATGCGGCCTATGAGCTGGCCGGCGAGTTCGGGGGCGGAGAGCCCGCCTGCGTCATCGTCAAGCACGCGAATCCCTGCGGGGTGGCGGTGGGCGGGAGCCTCGTGGAGGCGCACGCCAAGGCTCTGGCCTGCGACCCGGTGAGCGCCTTCGGCGGCATCGTGGCGGTGAACCGACCGCTGGACGGGGCGGCGGCCGAGGCCATCGCCAAGGTCTTCACGGAGGTGGTGATCGCCCCCGACGCGGACGAGGATGCGAAGGCGGTGTTCGCGCGGAAGGGGAACCTGCGGCTGCTGCTCGCGGGCGGGCTGCCCGACGCGCGGGCGCCGGGGCTGATGTGGAAGCAGGTGGTGGGCGGGTTCCTGGCGCAGGACCGGGACAGCGGGGCGCTCGATCCCGCGCAGCTCCGGGTCGCGACGAAGCGCGCGCCCACGGAGGCGGAGATGCGCGACCTGCTCTTCGCCTGGAAGGTGGCGAAGCACGTCAAGTCGAACGCCATCGTCCTCGCGGAGGATGGGGCCACGGTCGGGATCGGCGCGGGGCAGATGAGCCGGGTCGATTCGGTCCGCATCGCCGCGCGCAAGATGGGCGAGATGGCCACGGCCCCGCGGGCGCCGGTGCTGGCCTCGGACGCGTTCTTCCCCTTCGCCGACGGGCTGGTCGCGGCGGCCGAGGCAGGCGTGCGCGCGGCGATCCAGCCGGGAGGGTCCATGCGCGACGCGGAGGTGATCGCCGCTGCGGACGAGAGGGGCCTCGCCATGGTATTCACCGACATGCGCCACTTCCGCCACTGACATGCCCCGCCTGAGAGAACCCCCGCCCACGCGACTCATGGTCTGGATGGCCTTCTGGGTCTTCCTGGTCGATCAGGCCACCAAGTGGCTGGTGGTCCATTGGCTCGACCTGCGGACGCGGATGGAGATCGACCTCCTGCCGCCCTGGGTCAACCTGCGCATGGCCTGGAACCGGGGAGTGAACTTCGGGCTCCTGTCGGGGATCGACATGCGCTGGGCGCTGGTGGCGCTGGCGGTCGGCATCTCGACCTTCGTGGTGATCTGGGTCCGCCGCGAGGGAGGCGGCAAGCTCGTCCACCTGTCGGCGGGGCTGCTGGTTGGCGGGGCCATCGGCAACGTCGTGGACCGGGTGCTCTACGGCGCGGTCGCGGACTTCCTCAACATGAGTTGCTGCGGGCTGGAGAACCCCTGGGCCTTCAACGTGGCGGACATCGCGGTCTTCCTGGGGGCCGTGGGGCTCGTGCTCTTCGCCGGACGGGGCAACGGCCGGGAGAGGTCGAGGGCCGCCCCGAAGGGAGAAGGCCCGACCGCGCCGAGGTCCGGGGGCAAGCCCACGACCAGGGCCGAGAGCCGGGCCGCCCCCCGCGCGGCGGGCAAGTCGACCCCGGCCGAGGGCAAGGGGCGTCCTCGCGGGACCCGGACACCGAAGATGATGGGGTGACGCCGGCCATGGGCTGGGTTATGAGGTCGGGCATGACGAATTCGCCTCATCTCCGGCGGGCGGCCTGGGCCGCGCTCGTGCTCTTGGCCGCGTGCGGCGGCGCGCGCGGCGACTGGCGAGCCGAGTTCGGGCGGACCACGCCCAACCCGATCGTGCTGACCCCCGCGCAGCCGCTGGCGATCCCCGAGACCAACGCGCTCCCGCCGCCGGGCGGCGTCAACCGGGCGACGCCGGGGCGCTGATCCCTCTCCCTCGCGGGCCATCAACTCGCCGTTGCCCCGGCTTGCGGGGGCGGCCGCTTCCGTGGAACGTGGCGCCCGACGCCGTTTCGGAGGAGCCGCCGATGCCACGCCTTCCCGCCCTCCTGCTTCTCCTCGCGGCCCCGCCCGCGCTGGCGCAGGAGGTGACCACCGCCACGCTGGACAACGGCATGGAGGTGGTGGTGATCGAGGACCATCGCGCGCCCGTGGCCGTGCACATGGTCTGGTACAGGACCGGGTCCGCCGACGAGCCGCCCGGCGTGTCGGGTGCCGCGCACTTCCTCGAGCACCTGATGTTCAAGGCGACCGACCACATGGCAGCCGGGGAGTTCAGCAGGGTCGTGGCCGAGAACGGCGGCACCGACAACGCCTTCACGAGTTACGACTACACCGCCTACTACCAGCGCGTCGCGGCCGACCGTCTGCCCTTGATGATGGAAATGGAGGCGGACCGGATGAACGGCCTCCGCTTGACCTCCGAGGACATCGAGACCGAGCGGCAGGTGATCCTCGAGGAGCGGAGCACGCGGGTGGACAGCGATCCCTCCTCGGTCGCGCGGGAGCAGGCGCGGGCGGCGCTGTTCCTCAACTCGCGCTACGGCACGCCGGTGATCGGCTGGCGGCACGAGATGGAAGGGCTGGGCGAGGACGCGGTGCGCGACTTCTACGACCTCTACTATTCGCCCAACAACGCGATCCTGGTGGTCGCGGGCGACGTGGAGCCGGACGATGTCATCGCCATGGCCAAGCAACATTACGGCGCGCTGCCGGCCGAGCCCGGGCTGCCAGAGCGGTTCCGCGCGCAGGAGCCGCCGCAGCTCGCCCCCCGGCGGGTGACCTACGAGGACCAGCGCGTGTCGCAGCCCTATGTCGCGCGCAGCTACATCGCGCCCTCGCGCGGGCAGGGCGAGGCCAGGGAGGCTGCCGCGCTGACCTATCTGGCCGAGATCCTGGGCGGCTCGTCCTTCACCTCGGTTCTGGCCGAGAAGCTGACCTTCGACGCCCATGTCGCGCTCTTCTCCGGGGCGGGCTACGACGGGACGGCGCTGGACGACGGGACCTTCGCGATCACGGTCGCGCCGCAGCCGGGCGTCTCCCTGGAGGAGGCCGAGGCGGCGATGGACAAGGCCGTCGCCGAATTCCTGCAGGAAGGGGTGGACCCCGGGCAGCTCGAGCGCATCCGCACGCAGCTCAAGGCCTCGGAGATCTACGCGCGGGACAACGTCGAGGGGCTCGCCAACCGCTACGGGGCGGGGCTCGCCTCCGGGCTGTCGGTGGAGGACATCAAGGGCTGGCCCGAGGTGCTCCAGCAGGTGACGGCGGACGACATCATGGCGGCGGCGCGCGACGTGCTCGACCCCGACTCCTCGGTCACGCTCTACGTCTCCCCGCCCCCGGCGAGGCGCCGCCATCCGACGAGGCCCAGGCCCTGCCCGCCGAGGCGGCCGTGCCACCCCCCGAATCCGGCGCCGAGGAGGTTGCCCAATGATCCGTGTCCTTCTCGCCGCCGTCGCGACCGTCTGGGCCGTCGCGGCCCAGGCCGCCGTGGACATCCAGCAGGTGACCTCGCCGGGCGGCATCAAGGCCTGGCTGGTGGAGGAGCACTCCATCCCCTTCACCGCGCTTGAGATCTGGTTCCGCGGCGGGTCCAACCTCGACCGCGAGGGCAAGCGGGGCGCCGTCAACCTGATGACGGCGACGCTGGAGGAAGGGTCGGGCGACTTGGATGCGCGGCAGTTCCAGGCCGCGCGGGAGGGGCTCGCCGCCTCCTTCGACTTCGAGGCCTACGACGACGCGGTGGCGGTCTCGGCCACCATGCTGACCGAGAACCGCGACGCGGCGGTGGACCTCCTGCGGCAGGCGCTGGTCGAGCCCCGCTTCGACCAGGACGCCATCGACCGGGTGCGCGGGCAGGTGCTGTCGATCATCGCCTCCGACGCGCAGGACCCGAGCACCATCGCCGGCGACACCTGGATGGCCGAGGCCTTTCCGGGGCATCCCTACGGGAGCTCGATCAACGGGACGGCGGAGTCGGTCCAGGGGCTGACCCGCGAGGACATCCTCCAGGCGCGGCAGGACACGCTGGTCAAGGGCCGCGTCTACGTGGCCGCGGTGGGGGACATCACGCCGGACGAGCTGGGGAAGCTGCTCGACACCCTGCTGGGCGACCTGCCGCAGGACGGGCCGGCGCTGCCCTCAGAGGTCGCGCCCAAGCTCGACGGCGGCACCACGGTGGTGGATTACCCGACCCCGCAGGCCAGTGCGCTCTTCGGGCAGCGGGGGCTGCGGCGGGACGATCCGGACTACTTCGCGGCCTATGTCCTGAACCACATCCTGGGCGGCGGCGGCTTCGAGTCGCGGCTGATGGACGAGGTGCGCGAGAAGCGGGGCCTGACCTACGGCATCGGCACGGTGCTGGTGGACAAGGACTACACCGACCTGTGGCTGGGCTCGGTGGCCTCGGACAACCGCACCATCGGGCAGGCCATCGACCTCGTGCGCGAGATCTGGGCGGACGTGGCGGCGAACGGGGTGACGGAGGAGGAGCTGCAGGCGGCCAAGACCTACATCACCGGGGAGTATCCGCTGCGCTTCGACGGCAACGCCGAGATCGCGGGCATTCTCGTGGGGATGCAGATGATCGGGCTGCCGCCCGAGTACGTGGTCAACCGCAACAGCTACATCGAGGCGGTGACCATGGACGACATCAAGCGGGTGGCGTCGGAGCTGATGGACCCCGACCACCTGCATGTCGTGGTGGTGGGGCAGCCCGAGGGGCTGGACGGCGGGGCCGCCCCGGCGGTCGCGACGGATGCCGCGGCGGCAACCCCTTCGGCGGGGGCCGCGGTCGCGGCGCCGGAGCCCGCCGAGGCCGCGACGCCCTGACCACGCGAGGCGTGACTTCGACGCGCGCCCTTGGACCAGCCGGGGCGCGCGCCTAGTCTGTGCGGCATGACCCAGGCTCCGTCCGTCGTCCCCACGATCCGGCCGCTCGACCCGCGCGCCATCGACCGCATCGCGGCGGGCGAGGTGGTCGAAAGGCCTGCCTCGGCCGTGAAGGAGCTCGTGGAGAACGCGCTCGACGCCGGGGCCACGCGCATCGACGTGGCGATCCGCGAGGGCGGGCGGGCGCTGATCCGCGTGGAGGACGACGGCTGCGGCATCCGCGCGGGGGAGCTGCCGCTGGCGCTGGCGCGGCATGCGACCAGCAAGACGGATGGGGCGGACCTCCTCGACATCCGCAGCTTCGGGTTCCGGGGGGAGGCGCTGGCCTCGCTCGCGGCCGTGGCGCGGCTCACGCTCACGAGCCGGGTGCTGGGCGAGGACGGAGCGGCGCTTGCGGCGGAAGGGGGGCGGCTGGGCGAGGTGCGGCCTGCCGCGATCACGCGCGGGACGGTGGTGGAGGTCAGGGACCTCTTCTTCGCCACGCCCGCGCGGCTCAAGTTCCTGCGGGGCGAGCGGGCGGAGGCCATGGCGGTGGCCGACGTGGTGCGAAGGCTCGCCATGGCGGAGCCCTTCGTGGCGTTCACGCTGCGGGACCTCACCGAGGGCGAGCGGCTGGTGCTGCGGCTCGATGCCGAGGTGCCGGACCTGCAGGACCCGCGCGAGGCGCTGCGGCGGCGGCTGCGGGCGGTGCTCGGGCGCGGGTTCTCGGAGGGGGCGGTGCCCCTGGACGCCGAGCGGGAGGGGCATCACCTGACCGGCTGGGCGGGGCTGCCGGCGGAAGCGCGGGGCAACGCCACCGCGCAGCACGTCTTCGTCAACGGGCGCCCCGTGCGGGACAAGCTGCTGCTGGGCGCGCTCCGGGCGGGCTACATGGACGTCCTCGCCTCCGGGCGGCATCCGATGGCGGCGCTGTTCCTCGACTGCGACCCGCGATTGGTGGACGTGAACGTGCACCCGGCCAAGGCCGAGGTGCGGTTCCGCGACCCGGATCTCGTGCGCGGGCTGGTCGTGGGGGGGCTGCGGCGGGCCCTGGCCCCGGCGCGGCCGGCGCCGATGCTGGCCGAGGAGCTGGTCGAGGTGGCTCGGCCGCAGTTGCCGCTCGTGTCCCGCCCCTCGCCCCGCGCGGTCGAGACCGCGTGGCAGATGCAGGCGCCGGGGCTCGCCGAGGCGATGCCGCCCGTCGCGCCCTGGGTCGCGCCGGAGGACGACGAGGGCGTGCATCCCCTGGGGGCGGCTCGGGCGCAGCTCCACGGGAACTGGATCATCGCCGAGACCTCGGAGGGCCTCGTGATCGTGGACCAGCATGCGGCACACGAGCGGCTCGTCTATGAGCGGCTGAAGCGCGAGGCGGCGCAGGGCCGCGTGCCCTCGCAGGCGCTGCTGATCCCGCTGGTGGTGGAGCTGCCGGAGGCGGACGCTCAGCGGGTCGGCCTGGCGGCGGAGGAGCTGGCGCGGCTCGGGCTGGTGCTGGAGCCCTTCGGACGGGGCGCGGTGGCGCTGCGCGAGGTGCCCGCCGCCCTTGGGGGCGCGGACGGGGCGGCGCTGGTGCGGGACGTGGCCGACGCCCTGGCCGAGGAGGGCGGGAGCGGGCCCGAGGCGGTGGCGCGGCGGCTCGACGCGGTGCTGAGCCGCGCGGCCTGCCATGGCTCGGTGCGATCGGGGCGGCGGCTCCGGCCCGAGGAGATGAACGCGCTGCTGCGCGAGATGGAGGCGACGCCCAACGCCGGGCAGTGCAACCACGGGCGGCCCACCTTCGTGGCGTTGCGCCTGAAGGACATCGAGAGGCTCTTCGGCCGGCGCTGATGGACAGGCGAGGGGCGGCGGGCTAGCGTTCACCCGACGGTGAACCGGGGAGAGCCAGAGATGATCGGACGCAGCGCGGGGACGATGGCGGGGCTGCTGCTGCTCGGGGCCTGCGCGCAGCTCGGGGGCGAGCCGATTCCCCCCATGGACACCTCTGTCGCGCCCGAATCGCTCGAGTTCGCCAATGTCCGGGCGGACTACGACCGCGCCGTCGAGCAGTCCTTCACCGAGATGCCCTTCGCCAACGGCGCTCTGTCGGTCACCGGGCCCGACGGCATGGCCGACCTCGCGACCTACCGGCTCGTGCCCTGCCGGGGCGGGCAGGCGATCTGCGCCGGCAGCGACGCGGGACCGGCCGGGCAGCTCCGGCGGACGCCGGACTGGTTCGTGGTGACGGGCCTCTACGGGCGGACCTTCTGGCTCTCCTATGGCGGGGACGGCTACGTGCAGCGCGGCGGGGAGTACTGGCCCATCGCCTGGAACGCGCGGCCGAACGGCACCGGGGACGGCGACGCCCCGTCGCTGGAGACGCCCTATCCGCACGGCTACCGCACCCTGGACGAGCGGGTCGCCGTGCCCGTGGGCTCGGCCGGGGGCGCGATGCTCCCGCTGGGCAATCCGCCGCAGGCCCAGGGGCCGGGGCGTCCGCTGACGATGGGCGCGGACAGCGGCTGAGGACGGAACCGGGGCCCGGGCCGGCCCGTTCGAGGGCCACAAGGGAACGAGCAGGGAGATCCTCATGGACATCGGGGCGGACCAGGTCGGCGAGGTGATCCTTCTCGCCCGCGAGATGGTCGAGCAGTTCACCGGCGCCGAGGAGCAGTTCGACGGCCTCCTTGAAGGGATGAACGAGGACGAGCTCGCGGACCTCGTGGCGCTGGTCTGGGTCGGGCGGGGCGATTTCGAGGCCGAGGAGTTCGAGGACGCCCGGCGCACCGCCATGGAACAGGCGACGATCCCGACCAACGAGTACCTCAAGGGCGTGGACCACCTGGCCGAGCATCTGGAGGCGGGGCTCGACGCGATGGGCATCTCGCCCAGCGACGCCGAGGACAGCGCTCTCGAGGGCTGACCCGCAGCCGCTGGCGACGCGCCGTTATTGCATAGCGCCGGGGCTGGGCCCCATCTCGCTCCCGTCCCCCGCGCCTCCTGCGCCGCGGGGCCACAGGAAAGGACGAACCCATGCGCCGCCGCTCGCTTCTCTTCGCCACCGTCGCCGCCCTCGCGCCCCTTCCGGCGCTGGCCGACGGCGTCGCGCTGGTGATGGGGACCGGGACCTACGAGAGCCTGCCCGACCTGGCGCGCGGGGCGGAGGTCGCGGAGGCGGTGGACGGCCTCGCGCCCCCTGGGCTTCGAGGTCACCGCCCTGGAAGACGCGCGCGCCGATGACGTGGCGCGCGCCCTGCGGCTGCCTTCTCGACGTGGGGCGCCCGAGGCCGACCGGCTCCTCGTGGTGCTGTCGGGCCGATTTGTCACCGATGGACAGCGGACTTGGTACCTGACGCGCGACGTCGCGGAACCCACGCTCTTCCGCATGGGCGTGCGCGCCGTGCCGGTGGAGAGCGTGCTGCAGGTCATGGCGACGCTGCCCTCGCGGTCGGTCCTGCTCCTGGGGGTGGACCCCGCGCAGGATCGGGACTTCGATCCCTGGCTGCACGAGGGCGTGGGCGAGATCGAGGTTCCGCAGGGCGTGACGCTCCTGCAGGGGACCCCGCGCGAGGCGGCCAACTTCCTCGCGGACGAGCTGTCGGCGCCCGGGGCGGACCTCGCGCGGCTGGTGGCCGAGAACGGGGCCATCGAGGGCGAGGGCTACCTTCCGCGCGGCTTCGTCTTCAACCCGGCCGCCCGCCCCGCCCCATCCCCCGCGCCGCAGGCGGAGCAGGCGCAGGAGAATGCGCTGTGGCAGGGGGCGGTCGCGCTCAACACGGTGCAGGCCTACCAGAACTACCTGAACGCTTATCCGCAAGGGCGCTACGCCGCCCAGGCGCGGCAGGGCATCGAGGCGATCCTGTCCGAGCCCAATCGTGAGGCGCGGCTCGCCGAGGAGACGCTGCGCCTCTCCACCGATCAGCGGCGCGAGATCCAGAGGAGCCTCGCGCTCCTCGACTTCGACCCGCGCGGGATCGACGGCATCTTCGGGCCGGGGACGCGGGCGGCGATCACCGACTGGCAGCAGCAGAACGGCTTCTCGCAGACCTCCTACCTGGACCGCGAGCAGATCGAGCGCCTGTCGGGCCAGGCCGCGCGACGCGCCCAGCAGCTCGAGGCCGAGGCGGAGCTCCAGAGGCAGGCGGCCGAGAGGGCCGACCGCGCCTACTGGGAGGAGACCGGCGCGCGGGGCGACGAGGCGGGCCTGCGGGCCTATGTGGCGCGCTACCCGGACGGGCTCTTCGCCGAGGACGCGAACGACCAGCTCCAGCGCATCGAGGAGGCCAAGCGGGCGCAGGCGCAGGCGCAGGACCGCGCTGCCTGGGATGCGGCGCGCCGGGCGGACACCGTCGCCTCCTACCAGCGCTACCTGGAGGCCTATCCGCAGGGCCGCTTCATCGAGGAAGCGCGGTCGCGCCGCGGCGAGCTCGTGCAGGCCGGGCGGGAGGCCGAGGCCAACGCCCAGGCCCGCGCCGGGGAGGAGGCGCTGGGCCTCAACGCCCTCACCGCCCGGGTGATCGAGCAGCGGCTCGACGCGCTGGGCCTCGAGCCGGGCGAGGTGGACGGGACCTTCGACGCCGACACCCGGCGCGCCCTGCGCAACTACCAGCGCGACCGGGGGATGACCGCCACCGGCTACCTGGACGAGCGCACGCTGGTGCGGCTCCTCGCCGACACGCTGGGGCGGCAGCTCCAGGAGTGACCGCCACCCCGGGGCAGAGCGGAAGCGGCCCCTCCGAGGGAGGGGGCCGCCCGTCGGCCTCCTGGGGTCACTGGGCCGGGACGTAGCGCTCGAGGAGGAGGCGGGTCAGCGCCTGGGTGCCCTCGCCGAGCTGACGCACGGCCACGAGGTAGGTGCCGGGGGTCACGCGGGCCGTCACCAGCGAGTCGAGCGAGCCGCCGCTGCTGTCCTTGTCGTCGTTGTAGGCAAGCTGCCGCCCGAAGTCGTCGAACAGCCTCAGCTCCGGATCGCCTTGGCCGTTCGTCACCGCCTCGATCAGCACGAGGCCGGGTTCGCTCACGTCGAAGGAGAACCAGGTGGCGGTGTCGGTGGTCTGCGCGTCCTGCCGCAGCCGGGTCGAGAGGGGCCCGAGCGCGGTGATCGGGTAGGAGCCGTCGAGCGGCGGGGCGGCCTCGCCGCGGTCGTACATGTCGATCTGGGCGGCCTGAGCGTCGTAGGCCGAGACGCTGACGGTGATCGGCTGGCTGGTGTCGCTGAGCGCGTTCATGGCGATGCAGTAGGTGCCCGGCTGGAGCGGGCTCGACATGTCGATGCGCGAGTCGAGCCCGTCCCAGTCGTCGTTCTCGGACAGGTAGGAGCCATAGGAGTCGTAGAGCGTGATGCTGGGGTCGGCGGCCTCGTTCTCGGCCGTGATGGAGATCGCGGTCGGCGCGTTCAGGGTGAAGCCCCAATAGGGGGTCTGGTCCACCGAGGCGGTGACGGTGACCGGCGCCGCACCGATCTGCATGTCGAGCGGCGCGTCCGAGATGTAGGCGGAGATCACCGACGAGTCGCAGGTTCCGCCCGGCGCGCTCGGCCCCACGGGCGTGTCCATGGGCATGTCGGCCGGCTGATCGGTGGGCTGGGTGGGCTGCGCCGGCTGGTCCATCCCCGTGGTCAGCGCCTCCTGGTCGGTGCGGCCGACGCGGACGAAGCCCGTCATGGGCGAGCCGTCGTAGGATTTCATCGACAGGCAGTAGCGGCCAGGCTGGAGCTGGGTCTCGGACCGCGCGGCGCCGTTGCCGCCCGAATCATCGTCCGAGGCCACCACGGCGCCCGATTCGTCCCGGAGCTCGATCTGGGGATCGCCCGCGCCGCGGCCCTGCGCCTCGATGCGGACCTGGGTCGGCGCCGATGTCGAGAACAGCGCCACGTATTCGTTGTTCTGGAGCACTAGCGCCATCTGCTCCATGTAGCTGGCGGCGGTGGCGACGTCCGAGGCCGCCTCGTTCCCGCCGATCCACTGGCCGTTCGCGCTCAGGCCCCGCAGAAGTCCTGCGCGAGGGCCGGCATGGCGACCCCCAGCGCGAGGGCGGCGGTGCCGCCGAGCGTCCAGGCAATGTTTTTCGTCATCCGATAAGCCCTCCCGTGGCGTTCCAATACGTCCGGGAACCTAAGGCCAGGGCGGGATTGACGCCAGCGTCACGTGGGTCGGGAAAACCGGACCCAGGCGGCGCCAAGCAAAAGGGCCACCCCTGCGTCCCAGGGATGGCCCTTCGTTCATGCCGGAGGGCCCGAGGACCGCTCCG
>NZ_KK088571.1:17500-92505 GCF_000600335.2 Rubellimicrobium mesophilum DSM 19309
GGTGATGGGGTCCCACAGACTTACTGAGCCTAACCAAACTCCGAATACCGAGGAGCACTATCTGGCAGACACACGTCGGGTGCTAACGTCCGGCGTGGAGAGGGAAACAACCCTGACCTCCAGCTAAGGCCCCCAATTCACGGCTAAGTGGGAAAGCAGGTGGGACGACCAAAACAACCAGGAGGTTGGCTTAGAAGCAGCCATCCTTTAAAGATAGCGTAACAGCTCACTGGTCTAGACAAGTTGTCCTGCGGCGAAGATGTAACGGGGCTCAAGCCGTGAGCCGAAGCTGAGGATGCATCCTCTGGATGCGTGGTAGCAGAGCGTGGCGTGATACAGTGCCTTGCTTCTTCTGACTTGGCTGCCGAGGAGCGAACGGGCGGGGGGCAACTCCGCGCTCAAGTAGCGAAGCGGTAGCGCAAGCAAGAGGAAGCGAAGCGCTTTCGATGAAGCCCGGGCGTGAGCCATTGGGTGGAGAGATCGCCAGTGAGAATGATGACATGAGTAGCGACAAGGAGGGTGAGAGACCCTCCCGCCGAAAGTCCAAGGGTTCCTGCTTAAAGCTAATCTGAGCAGGGTGAGCCGACCCCTAAGGCGAGGCCGAGAGGCGTAGTCGATGGGAACCGGGTTAATAGTCCCGGGCCAGGAGGATGTGACGGATCGCAGGTGTTGTTGGGCCTTATCGGATTGGTCTGGCAGCTGAGCGGTTCCTGGAAATAGCCCTCCGTGAGATCGTACCCGAAACCGACACAGGTGGACTGGTAGAGCATACCAAGGCGCTTGAGAGAACGATGTTGAAGGAACTCGGCAAAATACCTCCGTAAGTTCGCGAGAAGGAGGCCCGCTTGGTGCGCAAGCATTGGGCGGGGGCACAAACCAGGGGGTGGCGACTGTTTACTAAAAACACAGGGCTGTGCGAAGCCGCAAGGCGACGTATACAGTCTGACGCCTGCCCGGTGCTGGAAGGTTAAAGGGAGGGGTGCGAGCTCCGAACTGAAGCCCCAGTAAACGGCGGCCGTAACTATAACGGTCCTAAGGTAGCGAAATTCCTTGTCGGGTAAGTTCCGACCTGCACGAATGGCGTAACGACTTCCCCGCTGTCTCCAACATCGGCTCAGCGAAATTGAATTGCCCGTGAAGATGCGGGCTTCCCGCGGTTAGACGGAAAGACCCCATGCACCTTTACTCTAGCTTCGCACTGGCATCAGGATTGCGATGTGCAGGATAGGCGGTAGGCTTTGAAGCGGGGACGCCAGTCTCCGTGGAGCCGTCCTTGAGATACCGCCCTTCGCCATCTTGATGTCTAACCGCGGCCCGTCATCCGGGTCCGGGACCCTGCGTGGTGGGGAGTTTGACTGGGGCGGTCGCCTCCCAAAGCGTAACGGAGGCGCGCGAAGGTTGGCTCAGGGCGGTCGGAAATCGCCCGTTGAGTGCAATGGCATAAGCCAGCCTGACTGCGAGACTGACACGTCGAGCAGAGTCGAAAGACGGCCATAGTGATCCGGTGGTCCCACGTGGGAGGGCCATCGCTCAACGAATAAAAGGTACGCTGGGGATAACAGGCTGATACTGCCCAAGAGTCCATATCGACGGCAGTGTTTGGCACCTCGATGTCGGCTCATCTCATCCTGGGGCTGGAGCAGGTCCCAAGGGTATGGCTGTTCGCCATTTAAAGAGGTACGTGAGCTGGGTTTAGAACGTCGTGAGACAGTTCGGTCCCTATCTTCCGTGGGTGCAGGAGACTTGAGAGGAGTTGCCCCTAGTACGAGAGGACCGGGGTGAACGTTCCACTGGTGGACCGGTTGTCGCGCCTGCGGCAGTGCCGGGTGGCTATGAACGGACAGGATAACCGCTGAAGGCATCTAAGCGGGAAGCCCCCCTCGAAACCAGGTCTCCCCGAGGACCGTGGCAGACCACCACGTCGATAGGCCGGGGATGTAAGCGCAGCAATGCGCTCAGTTGACCGGTACTAATCGTCCGATAGGCTTGATCCGATCCAGTGACGGGCAGGGCAGATCCCCGCCGTCCAGGAGCGACGAAGTCATGCACAATCCATGGTGTGCAAGGCTTGGAACCTGATGTTCACAAGGGGCCCTGATCCGGTCTGGTGGCCATAGGCTGCGCGACACACCCGATCCCATCCCGAACTCGGCCGTTAAGCGCGCATCCGCTGATGGTACTGCGCCGTCATAGACGCGGGAGAGTAAGTCACCGCCAGACCTGACCAGAGCCCCCCTCTCTCTCCCAGCGCCCCAGGCCCCCCAAGCCCAGGGACCCTCCGGATCAGACACGCCTCGCCGCGGGGTGGAGCAGCCCGGTAGCTCGTCAGGCTCATAACCTGAAGGCCGCAGGTTCAAATCCTGCCCCCGCAACCAAAACTGATTGCAAGGCCGTCCCGAAAGGGGCGGCCTTGTTCGCATTTGCGCCGGCCCTATCGCGCGCCGTCGCCAGGGCCAGCAGCCCGGCCAGCGCGCCCTCCAGATCCACGACGGGGGCGGCCGGGTCCTCGGGCGAGGGCGTCAGCACGATGCGGTCGACGAGCGCCCGGATGGCCTCACGGGCCTCAAGCGACTGCTCCGGGTCTGCGTCCGCCAAGCTGACCACGAGCTCCCGTACGCGGGTGCGGTAGGTCTGCGCCAGGCTGGGATGCAGCCGGACGGGGTTGTCCGAGGGATCTGCGGCCAGCTCGGCCTCGATCTGCTGGCGACGCGTATCGAGCGCCACGAGGTCGTCGCGCACCAGCGCTGCCGGAATGCCGTCCCTGATGCTCTTGACCAGGTTGGCGTGCTCGCGCCGGACCTTCTGAAGCTCCGCCTCCTTGGCGGCGCGGGTGGCGCCGGCACTCGCCCGGAGACGGTTCCGCTCGGCCGCATACTCCTTGCAGAAGACCGCGACGAGCTCGGGGTCCATCAGGTGCTCGGTGAGGGCATGCAGCACGCGTCCCTCGAGGTCCTCGCGCCGGATGGTGGCCCGGCTCGTGCAGATGGCCGAGCCCTTGTTGCGCGCGGCCGAGCAGCCGAAGCGGTTCTTGCCGACCTTGGAGAAGCCCGAGCCGCACAGGCCGCAGACCATCAGGCCGGAGAAGAGATAGCGGGGGCGACGGCGGTCCCAGCTCTGGTCGGGGTGTTCTTGACGATGTTGCTGGCCTGGCGCTCGCGCACCCGGTTCCAGAGTTCCTGCTCCACGATCTGGAGATGGGGGACGCTCTCGGTGAGCCACTCGGACGGCGGGTTCAGGTGGGCCTGGCGCTTGCCCGTCGTGGGATCCTTCCGGTAGCTCTGCCGGTTCCAGATGAGCCGGCCGATGTAGAGCTCGTTGTTGAGGATGCCGGTCCCCCGCTCGCGGTTGCCGTGGATCGTGGAGGCGCCCCAACCGTCGTCACTCGGGCCGGGAATGCCGTCCTCGTTGAGGCGGGCCGCAATGGCGCGTGAGGACAAGCCGGAGGCGTACTCCTCAAAGATGCGGCGGACAACCTCGGCCTGCCCGGGATCGATGCTGCGGTCGCCACGCTCGGGCGTGCCGTCGGGGGCGAAGCGCTTGACCACCTGGTAGCCGAAAGCGTTGCCGCCCGCGCTCTTGCCTTCCTTGATCCGGCCCTCGAGCCCACGGTGTGTCTTCTCGCCCAGGTCCTTGAGGTAGAGCGCGTTCATCGTGCCCTTGAGCCCGATATGGAGTTCGTTGATCTCGCCTTCCGCGACAGTAATAATCCGAACGCCCAGATGACGCATCTGCTTGTAGAAGCCCGCGATGTGCTCCTGATCGCGGCTGAAGCGGTCGAGGCTCTCGGCGATCACGACAAGGAAGCGCTTGCGGCGCGCATCCTCGATCAGGCGCTGGAAGTCGGGGCGGAGGAACTCGGCGCCCGAGATCGCACGGTCGGCGTAGATCGCGACCACATCGAGGCCCAGGTCGGCGGCGCGCTTGCGGCCGCCGCGCTCCTGGTCCTCGAGAGAGGCGTCCCGCTGCCGGTCGGACGAGTAGCGGGTGTAGATGGCGGCGGGGAGAAAGCCGGGCATCAGAGGTTCTCCTCGGTCGTGTCGTCGTTGTTCGTGATTGCGGACATGCCAGCGTGGTCGGCCCGTGCGGCGACACGGGCGAGGTGACGCACGAGCGCCACCAGCAGCGGATGCGGGCCGCCTAAGACCATGTCGAGCCGGGTGCCCGGCAGGCCCATGTGCAGGGCGAGAGCCGGCTCCTGGCCGGCATGGGCCGCCTCGGAGGTAGGCGGGTCCATGCTGCCCGCAGGAGCAAGGGCCTCCTCCATCTTAGGTCCCATAAACCGTCCCGCTTCGGGGGTCGTGTTCTTCGCCAAATTCGTTGTCATCGCCTGTCTGCTCCTGCCCCGCGGCCCCGATCGAGGCCGCGTTGCTGTTTGTCCTCAGTTTGTGCCCCGCGGTCATGCCGAGAGGTCCTCGAGATCAGTCTATTGGCTGCTGATGAAAGTCGGATGGGGAGAATGCCTTTCCGAATGCCCGGCTTGTCGAATATCGTGGACAGTGGTCGCAAGGGAGGGCAGGGACGGCATAGCGCTTCGACCTTCATCGATGCTCTGTGCCTCCAGGCGGCATCATGCGAGCCGGAGGAAACGCGGGGCACCACTGGGGCCCCGCGTCGTGATGCTTATCGCTTCTTCTTCACATGCGGCCCGACATGGGTCTGGTAGTAGTCTTCGAGGAACTTGGTCAGGCCGTCCTCGAAGGAGCCAGGGTTGAGGTTCGCCTCGCGCATATGGCCGAGGAGGATGATGATCTCCTTCCCCGCACCCATTATCAGCCGGCGATCGGCCTTGTGGCACTTGAGCGTGATGGTCAGGAGGCCCATGGCCTTCTCTTGAGCGGCGCGCGCCCGCGCCTTGCGGCGGTCCTCCTTCTGCTTCTTGGCGAACCTGCGGCCAAGCTCCATGAGCTTGGCCTTCGAGAGGGGCCGCTCGTCTTCCGTTCCGAGGGCAGTGTCCGGCAGCGAGGAGTGTTCGCTCGTCAGTCTCACCGAACGCGGGTCCTGGGTGGCTACAGCCGCGGCGTCGTCACCCAGGGGCATGGTTTCCTCGGGCCGCGAGCTGTCGTCCCCGCCGAGGCCGTCGGTGGGGTGATCTTCGCTCGTCGCCACCGGCTTCTGGTCGTCGTTGTATATATCACTCATGGCCGTCTCCGTATGCTGCCAAGCGGGCCGCCTGCCCGATTGCAGGCGGTCCCCAGCGCTGGAACGGCATTCTGACAGAGCGACATTGACAAATTGTTGCAACTTGATCGGGTCGACATCTCAAACCCCAACTTGGGTCAGGAGGACCGAAGATCCGATCGTCAGGCAGCGCACGATTACGGGCTAACCACGCCTTCTCGCACTGGATCTCCAGCAGGGAGGGGTCGCCTGGGAACGGGCGGACGCAGGCGTCCGAAGCACAGTCGAACTGCTCATTGAACTCTTCGGACGCCAGAGCTTCGTACGGATCATGACGCTAGTCACTCCGTCACAGAGAGCTTCCGGCGCACTGTCGTTGGCGCGAAGAGGCGCAGACCATATGCGCTGGTGGCATCACCACTTCGTCCGACATGACGCTCCCGACAGGGTAGTTGCTGAGGCATGAGCCGTTTGTCGTCGGAAAAAGCGAAGCTCATCTCGTCTCCCGACTGCACCCGATTTAGGTGCATTGGGACCTCGGATTACGCCGCTGTCAAGGGCAACCAGCGGACGCACATGACACGCACGATACGAAGCGATGGTCTCCTGGCATTGGGCCGAGCCATCGCAGAGATCAGGAATTCAAGAGGGATGTCTCAACGGCAGTTCGCCGACAGCCTCGGATGCAGCTACACCTTCTTGGCCAAGATCGAATTAGGTGTTCGGAGACTAGACGTTGTGGAGTTCGTAGCCCTTGCCCGTGCTATGGACGTCGAAGCCGCTGAGCTGCTCGCGAAAATCCAAGAAGCAACACCCCTCACACAGAAGATCCTGCCTGGAAAGCATGACGCAAAGCCCTAACCTTGCGGTCGCACTTCTTGAATGACGGTCAGGGCCGCAGTCGGACAAGGAGCCGCCGGTAGCCACGGATGCCGAAGCGACGGGCGTAGGCAGGCTGCTCAATCAGGCTAGCCTCAGGGAACCTCCTGAAGAACCGGGCGATGGCGACCCGTGTTTCGGCCCGGGCCAGCTGCATGCCCAGGCACACGTGCGGGCCGAAGCCAAAGGCTAGGTGAGCATTGGGCCGGCGATGGGGGTGCAGCTCCTCGGGAGCCTCGACGCGAGCCGGGTCGTGGTTTGCGGCCAGCAGGAGTGCCGAGACGCGGCTGCCCTTGCGCAGGGGCACGCCCTCGAAGACGAGGTCCTCGCGGGCATAGTGCATCTTGGTCATCATCACTGGCGAGTGGAAGCGTAGGAACTCCTCGACGGCGAGAGGAAGACGCGCCGGATCGGAGAGGGCTTCCTCTCGGACCTGGGGGTCAGAGAGCAGGCTTGCGATCGAGTCGGTGATGAGGTGGACGGTCGTCTCATGCCCTGCAAGGAACAGGAGCACGACCATTGACAGCACCTCCTCCTCCGAGAGCCGCCCGCCCTCGTCCTCGGCGCGCACGAGCTCGCGGATGAGGCCGGCGCGCTCCGTGCGGCGCACCGTCTCGAGGTCGGCTCGGAAGTGGCGCAGGACGCGCCAGAGGCCCGGCATGGCTCGCAAGATTGTAGTGGGGCCGGGATCGGAGAGCGGCGTGATCCAGCGTGTGACGCGCTCGCGGTCAGCCGCGGGAATTCCGAGGAGCGAGCAGATGGCCAGCAAGGGCAAACGACGCGCGTAGGCTGCCTTGAGATCCACGGGCCGGGCGGGGTCCAAGCTGTCGAGGAGGCTGTCCGCCATCTGGACGAAGTCGGGCACGAGGTCGTCGATGGCCGTTCGGGCGAAGGCGCGATCCACAAGGCTACGCAGGCGCCGGTGGTCCTCGCCGTCCTTGAGAATGAGGCTGTCGAGCATGGGCGAGAGAAAGCGGGGCAGGAACCACAGGGTCTGCCGCATGGTCCGTCCGGTGGCACCCTTCGGGTCGCGGACAAAGCGCGGGTCCTTGAGGAGCGCGCGGGCGGCCGCATCGGTCGTGGTAACCCAGGTCCGGCCGATCAGCGGCACGCGTGTCTCGACCAGAGGTCCGGCCGCACGCATCTGCGCGAGCAGGGGCTGGGGCTCAGCCAAGAAGGTGCTGGAGGTCAGATTCCAAGCCATGCGCAGGCATCCTACCCAGAGGCTGTGAGCGCAGCCTATGGGCCGATCCTGAACGCCGTCCAGCGCTATGCACGGTGTTGCGGCCGCATCCGCCAGTCGCTCGCGCCGCACGACGGAGCTGACCCAAACTCCAGCTTCCTGCCAGTCCCAAGGTCGGCGCCACCAGGACAGTGCCGATTAGCTCAACTTGTCTGGCTGCGGTTTTCAGAAGATGCCCGGTGCAGCTCGAAGATGATCGCGGACAAGGTCACTGGTCGTCGCAGCGGGGTTGGTCGAGCTGGGGCATGATGGTTCGGACATCAGCAGCGGCTCGATTGCCGCCCAGACCTCAACTGCCGCAAGTGGCCTTCTCATAGCTCTTCAACGCACAAGCCCTGGTTTGGTCAGTTCCGGTGAGCTCCAGAAGGCACTCTTGCGCCCGTGCTGCTTCTTCAAACGAGCCAAGTAGGCCCCTTGTGTCTCGACATCGCCCCAGTCCGGGACAGAAGTCGCGAGGCTCTCGCATTCGAGCAGGTGACGGGCGGCATGGCGGTAGCGGCTGGCCCGGCTGTGGCTCAGGGCGAAGTCGATCATCGCCCTCAACACCAGCGTAGCGGCGAGCGGGTGCCTGGCCGAGAGCGCGTCCGCGGCCGGGGTCAGCACCTCGTAGTGGTCGCCGTCGAGCTCCTTCGCGCGGCGGAGCACAAGCGCGGCTGCCCGGTCGAGCGCTGACCAGGACACCAGGAACGCTAGGGCGTGGAGCAAGCTCCTGTGACGCTCGACGTGAGCCAGGGCCCGTTCCTCCGCCTCCAGGTCCTCGAAGTCAGGCAGGCGCTTCAGAAAGGCCCTCAAGTGCTCCGCCGAGAGCGCCTGCTCGAAAGTGGACCACCGAGCGGCTTGGGCCTCCTCGGCCCGGCCAAGCGCCTCGAGCACCTCGATGTGCGCATCCGCCCAATCGAGGTCGGGGGCGTCCCTGCCGCTGCCCTTTGGCGTGGCGGCCTCGATCGTCTGCCATGCTTCCTCCGTCCGGCCGGCCGCCAGCAAGCGCCGCGCAATCTCGGCCGCGATCTTCGGCATCTTGCGTGCGCGCTCGTCGTACTGGCGGATGAAGGCGTCGACGTCACCCTGAGCATCGGCGATGTCCATGAGAGCCAAGCGCACGGTGCTCTGCCGCGAGCGCTCCGCCATCTCGTCGGCATAGACGGGACCAGAGAGCCCGTAACCCACGACCTGCTGCTTGCCGCTGGATGAGCGCCCGACCGACTGTCCCGCCAGGGCGAGCATTCGGCTCTTCAGGTGCTCCAGACCTTCCAGTCCGAGAGCCGGGGCCAGAACTTCGATCAGGTCGTCGTACTGGCCGTAGCCGTTGTCGGTCAGAGCTTGGAACACCTCATCGGCGAGCCTCGCAGGCTCGGGCTGCGCGGCTGTCGCGATCTCGCCGAGGTCAGCAACCGCCGTGGCAAAGACGGCGCTCACCGTCCCGCTGCTGTCGTCGCAGCGCTCGAAGACGGAGTCCGCCAGCCCCAGGAAGCGCCACATCAGCTCCAGCGCCTCGGCCGGGTCACCCTTCGCCACCTGCTCCACGATGGCCCGGCGCTGCGTGTCGAGGTCCTTCACCAGCGCCTTGCGCTTCTGCCAGTCCACATGGGAGCGGGACTTCGCGATCGCGGTGAGGCGCTTGCGGATCTCGCGCACCACCTCTCCTGTACCGGTCGTGCCGGCAAGCTCGAGCCGCAGGCGGCGCTTGGCCGCGGCATCCCCCGTGCTCAGCTCGATCAGGAGCTCGGCCAGGCGCTTGGCCCCGAGCGCTTCCAGGTTCCTGGCGTTCAGGGTTGTCTTGGACGCCATCAGGTCAGCCTCCCACCGTCATCGCGACGTCGGGTCGTGGCCCGTCGCCCTGCAGCCACTCCCTCAGCTTCGACCACCTCTGCCGCCCTGAGGCGTTCCTGACGGCCATACCCACCGCCTTTCGTTGCCCCACCAGCACCACGAGCCGCTTGCCCCGGGTCACGCCGGTGTAGAGGAGGTTGCGCTGCAGCATGGTGTAGTGCTGGGTGAGGACGGGATGACCACGGCCGGGTACTCGGAGCCCTGGCTCTTGTGGATGGTGACCGCATAGGCGGGCTGCAGCGCGTCGAGCTCACTGAGCGGGTAGGTGACCTGCCGCCCCTCGAAGCGCACCGTGAGTTCGCTCTCCTCCGTGTCCACCCGCTCCACGATCCCGAGGTCGCCGTTGTAGACCTCCCGCTCGTGGTCGTTCTCCACCTGCATGACCTTGTCGCCGGGCGCAAAGACGGAGCCAAACCGCTCCACTCGTGGCTCGGCCCTGCCGTTCAGTGCCGCCTGCAGCGCCACGTTGAGCGCCCGCGCGCCCACGCCGCCCCGGTTCATGGGGCAGAGCACCTGGATGTCGCGCACCGGATCGAGCCCGAAGCTTCGCGGGATGCGCGAGGTGACGAGCGCCAGCACCCGCTCGACGGCGGCCTCCGGCTCCTCGGCGGGAACGAAGTAGAAGTCGGAGCCCGGCTCGGGGCGGCCGAGGTCCGGCATCTGGCCCTGGTTGATGCGGTGCGCGCTGGCGATGATCCGGCTCTGGGCGGCCTGGCGGAACACCTCGGTCAGGCGCACCACCGGCACTGTCCCTGAGCCGATCAGGTCGGCGAGCACCTGGCCCGGGCCCACGGAGGGCAGCTGGTCGATGTCGCCAACGAGGAGGAGGCCGGCCTCGTCCGGCACAGCCCTAAGCAGCGCTTGCATGAGCGGCACGTCGATCATGGAGCTTTCGTCCACCACGAGGAGGTCGCAGTCGAGGGGGCTGTCCTCGTTGCGCTTGAAGCCGAAGCTCTTGGGATCGAGCTCCAGCAGCCGGTGGATGGTCCGCGCCTCCAGGCCCGTGGCCTCGGACATGCGCTTGGCCGCGCGGCCCGTGGGGGCGCAGAGGAGGAGCCGCACGCCCTTGGCTCCGAGGATGCGCAGGATTGAGTTCACCAGCGTGGTCTTGCCCACCCCTGGCCCGCCGGTCACCACGAGCACCTTGGAGCGTAGCGCCAGGCGCACGGCCTCGGCCTGGGATGGGGCAAGGCTCAGGCCCGTGCGTTCTTCGATCCAAGGCAAGGCCTTGTCGGCGTCGATGGCGGGCCAGGGCAGGGGACCCGAGGCAAGCGCCCGCACCCGCTCAGCGATGCCGCGCTCGGCGTGGTAGAGCCCCGCGAGGAACAGGCAGGGCGTCTCGCCCACAGGGGTGGCGATCACTGTGCCTTCGCTCACCTCCAGTTCCATGGCCGAGACGATCAGGTCCCCTGGTACTTCCAGAAGCTTCGTGGCCAAGGCGGTCAGCTCCTCGACGGGCAGCCCGCAGTGTCCCTGGCCCATGGCCTCGGTCAGCGCGAAAGAGATGCCCGCCCGCACCCGGATCATAGCCGTCCGCTCGATGCCGAGCTTGGCTGCGATCACGTCGGCGGTGCGAAAGCCGATGCCCCGGATGTCTCGCGCGAGCCGGTAGGGGTTCTCGCTCATCACCTGCACCGCGTCGGCGCCGTAGGTCTTGAAGATGCGCACGGCCCGCGCGGTGCCCACGCCATGGGAATGCAGGAAGACCATGATCTCGCGGATGACCTTCTGCTCGGCCCAAGCCGAGGTGATCCGCGCCATGCGCTTGGGGCCGATGCCGCCCACCTCGCGCAGGCGCTGAGGGCTGGCCTCGATGACGTCGAACACCTCGGTCCCGAAGAGCTGGACCAGCCGCTTGGCGTAGACCGGGCCGATGCCGCGGATCATCCCCGACCCCAGGTAGCGCTCGATGCCCTCCGCGGAGGTGGGCTCGGAGGTCTTCAGGAACCGCGCGCGGAACTGCAGGCCATGCGTGCTGTCGTTCGCCCACTCGCCAGAGGCGGTGATCCACTCGCCCGCCGACACCATCGCGGCATGGCCCACCACCGTCACGAGATCGCGCTGCCCGCGCGCCTTCACGCGAAGAACGCAAAAGCCGCTCTCGGCGGAGTGGAAGGTCACGCGCTCGACAAGGCCGGACAGGACCTCAGTCGGCGTTTCCTGGAATGGAGCTGTAAAGCGCATGTCTGCTTCGCCACCTCTCGGCAGGACCCGCTCGCAGCCCTGCCCGAGAGGGTAGATAGCAGTTCCATGCCTTACCGGCAGCACAAGTGTATAGAAGAGGTCGATCGAAACGAGACATCGCCTGCCTGGGACGGACGGCGGCTGAGCGAAGTTTCACCCTGAGTTCACCTTCAACCGTGACTGGAATGACAGCGTCCTTGGCTGTCGCCACACCCTGATGATCTTGCTGGAAGAGATTGTTCCACTTGTCCTTTGGCTTTTCAGCAACTGTTGGGATGCTCCGCTGAGCAAGTCTCCCAGGCACCCCGGGGTTTTTCGTCGGGGCGGGAGCGACGGACAGGAGCACGACCGATGGCACGCCCTCGCAAGGACGAACTCTCGAAGCGCCAGCGCTGGGAGATCCATGTCACGCCCCTCGAGCGGCTGCGCATCGAGGAGGGCGCGCGGGCCATGGGCCTGCCCATCGGGGCGGCCGCCGCGAAAGCCATGGATGGCGTCCAGCACGTCGAGCGCGCCGACTGGCGCGAGACCGTTCATCTCCTGACCGGCCTCGACCGCAAAATGGCCGATATCCTCCTCGCGGTGCGCGACCGCGAGGACCCGCTCGACGCGCTCGGGGTGGCGGCCGCCCTTGTGAGCCTCGACCGTGCTATCCGCGCGCAGGCGATGCCCTGGACGCTGTGGGGGGCCGAGGCGGAGGAGTCGCAGGAGGACGGCTATGGCGAGGCGGCGCATGACCCCGAGGCTCGCGGCGGGGACGCCGAGGTGGCCCCATGATGATCGTCTGGTCGCCGCATACGGAGGAGCCGGGCGCGCTGGCTCGCGTGCTGCCCGACCGCGACCGCTTCCGTGCGCTCACCGACTACATGGCAGCCCCGGTCGTGCGGAAGGAGGTGAGCGGGCGCGTGGTGGAGCTCGTCCGCGATCCCGCCCCCGAGGTACTGCTGGGTGACCAGGCGCTCCTGCGCATGACCCTGCGCCAGCAGACGTCAGAGAGGAAGTACACCGCCTTGACATTGTCCTTCGCGCCCGAGGACCTCGAGGTGAGTGCGTTCAACTCGGGCGAGCCGCGCGCGCGACAGATCGTGGACCTCACCCTTACGCTCGTTCTGGAGACCGCCTTTGCGGGTATCCCGCCTGAGCCGCGCCCGCACGTCTTCGCCACAACCCACACACATGCCGGCCGCGTCGAGGTGAACCTGGCGCTGCCCCGCGGCGTCCGCCGCCCGGACGGGTCCTGTCGCGCCCACAACCCGCACCCGCCGCGGCGGGGCAGCCTGCTGCTCTGGGACGCGGTGACGGACGTCATCAACCACGCCTTCGGGCTCGCGGACCCCGGAGACCCGGCGCGGGCGCGGCTCCTCGTCCGGCCCGACTACGTGCTGAAGCGCGAGGCGGAAGAGGTGCGGGCGTTCGAGGCGGGGCTCATCGACGCGCTCCCGGCGCCCGACCCGCGTCTCGCGATCGCCGCAACCATCGCTCAGCGCGTGGACGAGGGCACGATCCGCAACAGGGCGGAGGTGCTTGCGGCGCTAGTAGAGCTGATCCGGCCCGAAGGGTGCGTCCTTCACCGCATCGGGCGCGAGTCCGTCACCGTTGGGGTGCCCGGTGCTCCGGCACGCGAGCGACTGGAGCTCAGGGGGCCGCACTTCGCCTCGAGCTTCACCGGGCCGGAGGCGCTCGTCTGCCCGTACAACCTGCCCGCGCTTCGTGCCGAGCGGGCGCGTGTCCTTGCGTCCGCCCCCGAGCGCCTCTGCGCCGCCTGGGCCGAGCGCGCGCGGGCCACGCGCGCGCATCTAGGGCAGGGAGCCTGGCCCGAGGTGGAGCCGCCCAACGTGCTGCTGGCGAGGATCGCAGCGGCCGGTCGGAGCCATCGCGCTGGAGAGTCTATCGCGCTCGGGGCGATGCCGCCTCGCCTCATCCCAAGCCGCCACCATGAGCTCGCGCCCGCAGCCGGCTCTGGTTCCCCGGTATCCCTAAGAGCCGTCCCCGGCTCTTCCTCCCCGACCACCCATCTGACGAATGGAGTTCCGTCGTATGCCGACCTCGAAGACGACCTCAGCAAACACCGCGTCGGAGCCTATGCGTCCGCCCTCGACGCCGCGGCCGCCCGGCCTCACGCCTCTGGAACGTCAGCTCCTCGACCAGTTGGTCCGGGTGGAGCAGGAGGCGCAAGGGCGGGAAGCGCGGCTCGAGCAGCGTATCATGTCGCTCGAGATGCAACTGGCGAGCACCAACGGCACCGTCTCGACCTTGACCGTCTGGTTGGGCGCCTTGCTCGGCCCGGAGGAGCCCAGCGGCTCCTGAGCCGCCTCTTTGTCCGGAGCCAAGAACTCGCCCGAGCTCTCGCTCCGCGCCTCGCCCGTGCCGATGTGGCGCGGCTCATCCCGCCGGCGCTGACCACGTCCCTAGCCATCTGCACCCGTTCCCTGGAGAGACTTCATGACCACCTCGACGCCTTCGCCCGAGCCGGCCTCCCCGGCTCCCGAGACGCGGCCCTCGGCTCTGCCGGACGCGACGGCCCTGCAGCCGCAGCTCCAGTTGGTGAGTGGGCTCCTGAGCCGCCTGCTGGAGCGGCTGGACGCGCCGTCGGGGGACGCGGCCCAGCAGATCGCGGAGATGCTGCAGCACCTCGCGGCCCTGGCGCTGAGCCTCGCGCGGGCGGCGGAGGCGATGGAGCGGGTCTCGGCGCCGGAGGGCACGCTGGGGCAGATCGGGGTGGAGCTTCAGCGCATCGGAGTCCGGCAGGAGGCGCAGGCGCGGCAGATCGCGGTGCTGTCGCAGCAGATGGCGACCATGATGGACTGGCTCGCGGGGGAGCCGACGTCGGAGGTGGCGTCGGAGGGCCTGAGGTCGCCGGCCGCGCCGCCGGGCTGAGCCGGCCTCCCGGCACGGCGAGCCGCGACGACTTTGTTCCATCCAGTCGGGCGAGGCCGCCCGCCGGGAGCCTCGCGGAGCGCCTGCGCCTCCTGCGCGATGCGGCGCAAGGCGTGATGCCCGGCTCCCGCGTGGCTGTGCGCCCCGTGCGGCGCCCGGACGGCGTGTCGGGTCCGGGCTCCACCCTGACGCTCAAGCTTCCGGGGATGCCCCTGATGCTCTGGAGCGAAGGCGTGCTCCGCTTCGCCGCCGGGGGCGTAAGCGGCCCGGCCGCGGAGCGGCTTCTGGAGCAGATCGCGGCGCGACTTGGGTCGACAGCCTTCCATGCCGGGGACGTAAGGCGGTCGCAGACCCTGGTCGTGGTCGCGGACGCCCCATCGCGCGATCGCTTCATCGCGTGGGCCGCCTCCCCGCCGGCCGCCAGTCTGTCGCAAGTCGGTTGGCTGGTCCTCCACGAGGCGGTGCATGACTCCGCTCGCGCCGTCGCGGCCGTGCGAAAGGCGGTCGAGGTCTCGGCGCCCGTTCGGGTGATAGTCGTCCTGCCGGAGACCGCCGGCACCGAGGATAAGGCCAAGGTGCCCGCCTGGGAGCACGGCCTGTCCGAGCTGAACCTCCACCTGCCAGTCACCATCCTGAGGCCGACGGCGGACGGCTATGAGGAAGTCAGGCCTGACCCATTGGGGCAGGAGCCCTCGGACGAGGCTCTGACCGTGACATCGGGCAACAGCCCAACCGTCGGCCCAACGACGGAGCCGAACAGCCCGGATGGATCGGAGGCCGTGGACGCCAACTCCACCAACGACGGCGCGCTTGATCCTGGGGACGATTTCGAGGCTGGTCCCTCGCCTTGGCGCTCCTGATGCGACGGGCTGCAGCGAGCAGACCTCCGGGCCAGCACATGGACCGTTCAGTCAGGCGGCGAAGCGCTCCCGTCCGGCGTTGCGTCCACCGGCGGCCCGGGTTGGGGCAGGGCGGGCGCCGGCGCCTCCACGATCAGGCCCTGGGTCCCGGCGTTCGCGGCCACGAGCCTCTTGCGCAGATCGGCGATCGTTGCCGCATGCTCGTCCACGCGTTGGCGCAGGAAGCGCGTGTTCCCGCGCTCGTCCCAGAGCTACTACCTGAGGTCGGCCATGGCCCGTTCGCAGTCCGCCTGGTAGCGGTTGAAGTATCCCTGATACCGCTCGGCCTCCTCCCGAGCGCCGGTAAGCTCGACTTCGAGCTCCTTCACGATCGTCTCGTGCTCCTGCGCCTCAGCGTCTCTCTCCGCTTGCAGCCTCGCGATCTCGCAGCGCAGTTCCGCCTTGCCGGTGTCGGCGATCTCGCACGCCTTCCTCAGGCCCGTGCGTCTATCTCCAGAGCCAGCCGCTCCACCTCTTCCGGGACGGGTATCTCATCGAGCGCCTCGCATTCCTGCTGGGCTGCGCGCCAGGCGCGCAGGGCCCGGTTGATCGTGGCATAGGAGCCGCGATTGCCCAGGTGGGCGCGCACACGTGATTGCGTCGGCTCTATCCCGAGCTCTGCAAGTTCAAGAGCGGCACGCAGAACGTCGTTATCCCGTTCTTGAGGCATCATAGGTCCACGCGAGGGGTGTCCTGTGTGTATCGCGATACGGTCGATACGACAGGCTCCATAGAGCCCACCACTCGGAAGCAGGGGAGTAGGCCGAGCATCTAGAGCTTCTGATCAGTCGCTGCAGCCTCTTCGACACGGCTTAACATGTCGCCGGCTTCGACCTTCACGGCGCGTCTTATGACCAAACAGATCCCATCGGCGCCATCACCCGTCGAGATGCCCGTTCGTCTTGAGCCAGTCTGTGAGGATCTTGGTCACAAGCGAACTAACGGATCGGGCGTCTGCCTTGGCTGCTCGCTCCAGCGCAGCCTTTGTCTCTTCGGGGAGCCGAAAGGAGATCGGCAGGCTCTTCGTCATTTGTAGTTATCCGTAGTTGACCAGCCGCCCATCGTGGTGTAACTACGTCGTACTACAACTCACAGGCGGACCAATGACCAACTCACCCTCTTCGGCAGGGAACGGCTTTTCGTTGCCTGCAGAACACGACTCGCTTGCGCTGGAGGACAGTCAGCCCGGCGCGGCGTCTCCGCATCGTCATCCCGGTCGCCATGAGATGGTCCCTACAGTAGGTCCGTCAGGCATTCTTAAGACCTAGGGCTGGCAGGGAGGCATCGTCTCGCTAGCCGGGATGACCTGCTAACGGGCAGGAAACCATCCCCGCTGTTTTGCTGATACTTTACCTTGCCCGCCGCAGTCTGAACAGGCTGGTCGTGTGTGGGGTCCAACGCGGGGATCAAGGCTCCCCGTCCTGCCAACCGTCGCGCAGCGCGGACCGTTGAGACGCATCGGCGCTGTTACCGAATCGGTGAGAAGCTTCGCCGTCAATCGGACAGGATGCCCGCCTGCCCGGGAGCCCAGCTTGTTCCCCTCGTCATTCGCCCTGAAGGACTCCGTCGCATGTTCAACCAAGATGACTCCGCCCTCCCGGTCATGCTGCGGTTTCGGGCGTTCCCATGTGAGCAGGTTTATGCAAACTCGCTCGAGTTCGCCGACGCTGGCCTTTACGTGTTCGTCCGAGTGGAACCGCCGCATTTCATCTATCTGGGTCGGTCCCTCAGCCTGATAAAGCGCCTCAAAGCCCAGCGCCGCATCCGGCAGGTCTTCTCATACCTGATGGTCTTCGACTTTCCCGGCCTGCAGATGAGTCTCGCGACATCCATGGATCTCGAGAGACGCCTCCTTCGTGCGGCCTGGGATCGATGGGGTTGGGCGCGTTGGACGAACCAGACGGACCTTTGGGTCAAGTTCTTCGACCGCTGTGTCTGGCCCGGCTCGCCATCGATGATGGAGGTGGTCGAGCGAGTGCTCACCGGGGTCGAGGAGTTCATGGCCGCTCAGGCCACATTCGACCCGCGCCGGCCAGCCTACCTGCGCATGACTTGTATCCTTGGAAGGCCGAGTGACGAGGTTCATGCCTTCGGCAGGCCCGGACCCTCCGGGTTCACCGTGCTCGCAGGCTCGCGCCTCTCATTGAGGTTCAGGTCTTTCGCGCAGCTCCGAACAGCGGAAAGCCCTGAGGCTCGGCTGGCGCTGCGCCTTTGGAAAGATGGCCTTCTGGACCGCAAATCCGGCACTCGGACCCGGGAGGAAGGCATCTACTTTCTGCGCGACCAGGCATTCGCGACATCGCAGGTTGCCAACTCGATCCTTTTGGGACGGCAGGCCGAGACAGAGCAATGGCGGAAGCCCACGGAACCGGAGTTACTCCGGTTCGATGTTCCCCCTGGCTCTCACCCCCGCTGGCGGTGAGCTTGCCCCGATGGACCTCAGCACGAGACCTCGGCCGCAGCAGCACCGGCTCGATGTCATGCGGCACATCGCTCGTCTCCCTCAAGGCGGAGCAGATACATGTCTTTCAATAAGGTCACCGTTCTCGTCCTAGTGTCCTGGTGCCTTGCTGGGACGAGGAGGAACAAGCCGCCAAGACCTGCGGCATGGCGCAACATCGGCCCGCAGCAGCCCGGGCATTTCTTTGACGGGCTGAGTTGGCGCTGCAGCTCGGCCGCCCGCCAAATCACCCAGACGCAGCTGTGAGGAACGGAATGCTCTGCCTAAGTCTTGGACAGTCTCGCCGGAACTCCTCCGGGCACCACAACGGGGACGGACAGTCGTGCGGTCCCTCGATACGGGCGGAATGGCAGCCATGAGCAGCTATCTGTTCACGCTCACGGGCTGCAATGAGCGCCTCCTTGTCGATGTGGACGCGACATCGCTGGCGAGTTTGTCGCAGGAGCTTTCCTGTTGTCGATTCTTGGTCGGTCGCATGGTCGCCGTGGATGGTGAAGCGACATCAAGGGGCGTTCTGCTCCCCGTCAGCCGCATCGGCATGGTCGCCGAGGCGGAATGACGGCGACGCTCAGCCGAACGTCCTCTTCTCCCGTCATCGGCAGTCTTGGCGCCTCGAGGTTGCCCCAGAGGAAAAGTTCGGAGGTGGCAACATGAAGAGCATGGCTAGCATCCGAGCGACTGTCGCCTTGCCGGGTAGGCAACCGCGCCATCCGGACGGCTCATTTCACCCAGCCATCTCCTGTCCGCTTCTCAGTTCGGATCGGCGCACACCCATTTATCACCTGCGTCAGATTGTTCTTGACCCTTGGTGCGGCAAGCGACAGCTTCGGGGTATGTTGACTCCGGGTCTCATACCTGCTGCCTGCTGACGCCCCGCTCTCGCGGGGACCGAGTGGTCGCGCGCTGACTTCTTCTCCTTCACGATCAGATCACCCCACCGCGCCGCCGTCGGTCCTCGCCTGTGCCCTCCCGCAGGATGACGACCTATGCCCCCCAAGACCATCCCCTTCGCGCCCAAGCTGCGCCTCTGGCCCGAGACGGCCGCCGACATTGAGGCCCGCCTGAAGCGCTATCTCGTGAAGCTGCGCAAGGCCCGCCACGCGGCTTGGCAGGCCAGCGTCGAGGAGCCCGCCGCCGAGCCGTCGTCTGGGGACGAGGACGACCTGTCCGACGATCTTCCCGTGGAGGCGCCGGCCCAGCGGCCACGCGGCGTCCTCATCAAGCTCAACTACACCGACGAGGAGCGGATCCGTCGGCGCGCCCGCGCACTGGTCCGGGCTCGCGAGGCCGCGTTCGGGGCCGCGCATGTGCGCAAGGAGGACCTTGAGCGCCTGCGCGCGGTCATGGGCGGGGTAGAACTGCGGGGGCCAGCCGTCCGAGCACGAGGCCGACGAGATCGCGGCCAGGCTCCTGGAGGAGATGCCTTGGCACGCGCGGGCGCTGGAGATCCTGTGGCGCGACATGCGCCAGGGTGCGAGAGCCAGGGAGGGCCTGCGTTTCCGGCCCATCCTCCTCGACGGCAGCCCCGGCGTGGGCAAGACGCACCTGGCATTGCGTTTGGCCGAGCTCTCGCGCGTGCCTCACGCCTATGTGGACGTGGCTACCTCCTCGGATGGCTTCACCCTGGCCGGGGCTCAGAGGACTTGGGGCTCCGCGAACCCGGGCCGGCCCGTGTCGCTCATCCTGGAGACCCGTGTGGGCAATCCCCTGGTCTTCGTGGACGAGGTCGAGAAGGGCGGGACGCACCACTCGTACAAGGGAGGCACCCCCACCTCGGCGCACCTGTCGCTGTTGTCCCTCCTGGAGCCTGCCTCGGCCCGGGTCTGGAGCTGTCCCATACCATGCTCTCGAGTTCCGCATGGACCGGATCAACTGGATCCTGGCCTCGAACGACGCGCGCCTGCTGCCTGCGCCACTGGCCTCGCGGCTGCGCGTCGTACCCGTACGCGGGCCCACCCGGGCCGAGATGCTGGCCTTTGTCGCCCGGGAGATCGCGCGTCGGGGTCTGGACGAGGAGGCGGTCGAGACCGTGGCCGCGCTCATCCGTCTCTACCCCGAAGGCGATGAGCGGCTGAACCTGCGCACCGTGGTGCGCCTGATCGAGGACTTGGCCGCACTGGCCGACATGGCGGAGGTGAGACACTGATGGTCCGCAATCGCGTGCCCGTTGCTGCCGTTCCCCTGGCCGACCTCCTGGCCGCGCTCGACGCGCTGCAGCGTGCCACTGAGCCGCCCCTCACCGACCCGGATGTACCCGTGCGCCTCGTGGACCTGCCTTCCGTGTGGCAGGCCTATCTGCACGACGACGCGGACACCTACGCCGACCTGGCCCCGCCACACCTTGCCGAGAACCGGCGCATGGACTGGACGCGTCTTCTGGCGCGCATCGGTCGTCAGTTCGCGATCCCGTACCAGACGGCGGAGGTGCTCACGGAGGTGGGGCAGGGACCCACACCCGAAGACTTGGACCGCGAGCCCATCATCTCGCCCTGCTCGCCGGCCCTGGACGCGCACAGGGCGCTGGTCATCGCGGGTCATGTCACCCATCACCCCCGCCTTGGGGTGGGGTGGATGCGCACCTCACTCCTGATGGGCCTTAATCCGAAGGCCGGCTGGGCCCGGAGCTGGAGGCGCTGGTATGCCCTGGGCGAGCCGATGGCGGCGGAAGAGCGTCCGCTGTTCTGGCAAAGGGGTGTCGCGGCCGAGCCGATCGGGACCGATGACCCGCAGGTGGCGCAGCACTTCGCGGACCTGCGGCCGCGCGCGGCCGAGCTCCTTGGCTCAATGGCCCATCTGGCGCCGCTGCTCGGGGAAGGCCAGCCATGACCGAGCGGGAGCCTAACGCCCATCCTCTCCATCCCGAGCTGACGCTCGCCGGCCTGATGGCGGCCTTGCCCAACTGGGTGCGGCCCGACTCCGACCGAGAGGACTGGGTCGAGGTCCTCCGCGAGCGGCTTCCTGCAGCCATGGCCGCACAGCTCCTCCTCCCCCTGGTGCGGGCCGGAGAGCTCCGGCCTGACGGGCGCGCGTTGCTGCCCCGGGCCGACTGGGAGTGGCTTTGCGAGCGCCTCCTGACCCAGGCCCGAGCGGTCCTGGAGAGCCGAGATGCGCTCCTGCAGGCCGAGGCGGGCCCGCCCTTGGACGAGCTCGCGTGGTCGCCGCACGTCGAGGACTGGCGGGCGATGGATCTGGGCGTCGTGACGCCGCACCTGGCGGGCCGGGTCGTGAGCCCGCGTCCGGGCGAGCCTGACGCGTTCGGCCCGAGGCCACTCATTGCCCTCGGACCGGGGGAAGCCTGGGCGCGACTGCTGGATGGCTGGGTGAGCCTCGGGCAACAGGACGACACGGTCACGGTCGAGGAGCTGCGAAGGCCGTTCCCACCCCGGCCCATGGACCCGGCCGAGACGGAGGCGAGGCTCGCCGATCTGCAACGCCGGATCGAGCGGCAAGTGGCAGACCTTGTGCCGCCATCAAGGAACAGTCCGAGCGCCGGGTTCATCTTGGAGCCGCTGGACGATCTGTCGCGCCCAGACCGGGACGGAAAGGGCGGGCACCGCGAGCCCGGTGAGGGCGCGGCCCGATCAGACCTGAGTAGGACCGGCGAGGCGCTGACTAGCGCAGAGCGGCTCATGGTGCGGGTCCACCGCATCTTTGGGGACGAGGTGCCGTTCTGGCTCCTGCGCCGCAACCTCTGGCTCGAGCGGGAGCGGCCCATCGATCTTTTCGCGAACGAGACGGACCGGGAGCGCCTGGCCGATCACCTGTCGGCCCTTGAGGCCGGGGTCTACCTGTGAGGAAGCCAGCCATGAGCGATGATCCCGAGGCGGACCGACCCGCCGGCACGCCGCCCTCTCACGCGGAGCAAAGGCTTCGGCAGGCCAACCTCCGGCTCCGCGCCGACCTCCTGCGCGAGATGCCGGTCCTCGACGTGGGAGGCCGGATGGGTCGTCCACATCAGGCGGGCGTTGGGGTGGGCGCGACGGAGGGCGTCGGGAGCGACGTGGACCCGGCGCAGTCGCTGTGGGCTTGGCTCGACGAACGACGCCTCTTCGGGGTCGAGTGGAAGAGCCGGGTGCTTGTTTCCGTGTTCCAGCTTGACGCCTCGGGCCAGCCGCGGGCCGTGGTGGGCGAGATCCTTACGCTGCTTCCGCAGGACATGACCGCTTGGCAGGTCGCGTTCTGGTTCGCCTCGGCCAATGGCTGGCTGGGCGGCGACTACCCTTGCGAGCGGCTCGACGACCGCGACGCCGTCCTACTGGCCGCGCGGCGGCTGGCCGAAGGCACCATAGGCTGAGGGGCCGACGATCCGGCCTCCCGGCCCCGCGAGCCTGACCCCCAACCCCGTTCCACTCGTCTCCAGCAGGAGCTCTCCCCATGCGATCCCTCGACCTGTCCCCGCCCGTCCTCGAGATGATGGACGACTTTGCCGACCTGTTCGGCTCCGCGCCTCACAGCCCGCGCGAGACTCTCATGGCATTCGGTTTCTCCTGCGGCCCGGGCTGGCTGCCGCTCATCCAGGGGTGCCTGGCCAACCTCCGGCTCATCGTGGAGGAGGACGGCCTCGCCGATTTGCGGGTCATCCAGGTGAAGGAGAAGTACGGCCAGCTCAGGATCTACGCCAGCACGGGCAATGATCGCGTGTGGGAGCTCCTGCAGCTGGCCGAGGCCGCCTCGGGGCAGATCTGCGAGAACTGCGGCGGGCCCTCGCAGGTGGCCTGGAGGGGTGACTGGCTCACCACTCTGTGCCCGGTGTGCCTGCTGTCCCCCGACGTGCCCGAGCACTGGCGCGACCCGGATTGGGGGCCGGAGGAGGGGGAGGGGGTATCCCGCGTCACTTTGCCGGTCGCGCCCATTTCCGCCCAGGCGCTGGTGCAGGCGCTGGGGCGGCTCCCCCCGGAGATGGCCGTGGTGATCAAGGGCCCCTGGACCAACGAGCACCAGCCCGCGGGCGGGGTCGAGGTGATGCGTGTGGCGGCAGACCCGCGGCGCTTCCGGCGGGTGGCTGCGCCCCATGGCGGGCCCGGCTGGGACAGTAGAGAGGTGGCGGTGATCCGCCCCGCATCCTCGCAGGACAACGGAGAGACGCCATGACCCCGCCCCACAACACCGACCCTCGCGACAGCGGCCGCGAGGCGCTTGAGCAGCTCTGGGTCCTGGGCCAACGCCTCGCGCAGGCTTGGCGCGACCTCAGCGTCATGCTGCCCATCCACCTGCCCGTCGAGCCTGAGAACCCGGCACTGGCCGAGACAGAGGGCTAAGAGCCCCTGAACCTTTCGCTGGGCGATCTGGACCAGGTGCTCATTGACAGCTTCCTGTTCCGCCTGGGCGCCGTCCTAAGCGCGCTGGTCGAGGAGGCCGTGGAGGCCGTGTTGATCAGGGAGAGCGACCTGTTCGTCTCCATTCGCCTCACGCACGACCTGCGGGACCTCGAGCACTGCGGGGTTATCCCCTCAGCCGACGAGATCCTCGCGATCCATGAGCGGATCCGGCATCACTTTCGCATCGCTACGCTCAGGGGGGAGGACGGCGCGGATGCGCTGAACAGGGCGTGGGCGGATGGTCGAATGGTGCTGGACATGCTGGTCTGGCTGTCTCGGCACCTGCAGGAGCGGGAGCTCTTCCCAGGGCTCGCGGCCTTTGTCGAGACGCCGGCATGAAGATCCTGTGCCTTGCCGACCTGCACGACGACTTCTCGGCCGAGGCGGGCCGCGACCCGTTTGCGGGCTGCGAAGACCTCCTAAAGGGCGTGGAAGCCCTCGTGCTCGCGGGCGATCTGGCCAACAAGCCGCAGGTGCGCTGGAAGCAGGCCCTCGCGCGGCTGCGAGCCCGGTTCGGGGATATTCCCGTCTTTGCCTTCCCGGGCATCCACGACTTCTACAACTGGCACATCGACCGACGAGGACACGACTGGCCGAGATCGCGGCCGAGTGGGGCGTGGTCTACGCCCAGAAGCGGGTGCTGCGCCTCGGCGCCACCCGCCTTCTCTGCTGCACGCTCTGGACCGATCTCGAGCTCGGGCCGGGGCGCGTGCGCAACGGCGAGGCTGTGGTACGGGTCATGAACGACTACCGAATGATGCGGCACGCGGGTGCGGGTTACCGGCGCGTCCGTCCGTCGGACTTGGTGGCCGTTCACCACGAGCACCGTGCCTGGCTTGAGGGGGAATTGGCCCAGCCCTGGGAGGGCCCAAGAATTGTGGTCACCCACCACGTGCCCCACCCGGAGGTGCTGGGGTCCTACGCCGAGGGGGTGGACGCGGCATACGCCAGCGACCTGTCGGCCATCCTCAAGGAACTGCATGCCCCCAATGTCTGGCTCTTCGGGCATGCGCATAATGCGCGAGACCTGCAGGTTGGGCGGATGGAGCTCCGCTGCGTCTCATTGGGCTACCCCGATGAGGTCGAGACGGAGGAGGCGGTCCGGGCCAGGATCGGGCGCGCGATCATGGACGTCTGATCCTTGGCAGGCATGCCGCTCCTTGCGGCGTCCTGTCCCAACCAAGGTGTTCCCGAAGATCATCGGTACCGAACTCCTGAAGTAAGCGTCCGGCCTGACCGCTATGACCGCCAGGACCAGGGCAGCAGCTCATCAATCCTTGTGATCTTGTAGTCGGGCAGGCGCGCCAGGGTGTCGGCGAGCCAGGCCAGTGGGTCGACGCCGTTGAGCTTGGCGGTTTCGATGAGTGTGTAGGCGATGGCGGCGGCGCGGCCGCCCGCCTCCGAGCCCACGAACAGGTAGTTCTTCCGGCCCAGGGCGACGGCGCGCATGCTCCGTTCGGCTGTGTTGTTGTCCAGCTCGAGGATGCCGTGCTCGAGATAGGGTCTGAGCCGTGTCATCCGGGCCAGCGCGTAGCGGATCGCTGTGGCGAGCGGGCTCTTGCCGGAGATGGCGGGGAGCTGGGCGGCGAGCCAGACCTCCAGGTCCTCGAAGATCGGCTTGGCCCTGGCCTGCCGGATCGCGGCCCGTCGGTCGGGCGGTGAGCCGCGGGCTTCGGCCTCGACGGCATAAAGCTGAGCGATGCGCCGGATCGCCTCTTCGGCGATGGCCGAGCCCTGAGAGCGATGCACGTCCACGAACTTGCGCCGCACGTGCGCCATGCAGGCGACCTCGCGGATCGTGCCGGCGCGGTAGAGTTCCTCGAAGCCGGCGTAGCCGTCGGCATGCATCCAGCCTGCGAAGCCGGCCAGGTGATCCTTGGGGTGCTGGCCTCGGCGGTCGCCGGAGAAGCGATACCAGGCCGCCGGGGGCGTGGTGCTGCCCCAGGGACGCTCATCACGGCCATAGGTCCAGAGCCGGGCCGTTTGCGTCTTGCCGGTGCCGGGGGCGAGCATACTCACGGGCGTGTCGTCCGCGAAGATCGCCTCACCCGCCCGCACGTGCCGCCCGATGGCGTCGGCCAAGGGCTCAAGCAGCGTGGTGGACTTGCCCACCCAGTCCGCCAGGGTCGAGCGGTCGAGGTCGAGGCCGTCGCGCTCGAAGATCTGGCTCTGCCTATAAAGAGGAAGGTGGTCGGCATACTTGCTCACCAGCACATGGGCGAGCAGGCCCGAACCGGGGCGCCCGCGCTCGATCGGGCGCGACGGCAGCGGTGCCTGGGTGAAGCGCTCGCAACCCGAGCAGGCCAGCCGGGGACGGACGATGCGGTTCACGACGAACCGGCCGGGAACGTATTCCAGCTCCTCGGTCGCGTCCTGGCCAACCCGGTGGAGCTTGCCACCACAGCTGATGCAGCAGTCGCCCTGTGGGGTGAGCTCAATCTCTTGGCGTGGGATGTGGTCCGGGATCGGGCGGCGCTTGGGCTTGTCCTTCTTTTCCACATCCGGCAGCCGCAGCCTGGCCGCCATTGCGGCCGAGGCGATCTCGCTGGTCTCGAGCGCCAGTTGCAACTGCTCGGCCGCCTCGGACGAGGCCCCAAACCGGTGCGCCCGATGTCCGGCAAGCTGATGCCGCAGCTTCTCGATCAGGAGCGCCTGCGCCTTCACCTCGACCAGCAGCCGCGCCGCAAAGGCCCGCAGGTCCTCAGGGTCGTGGGGCAGCGCGTGGGCCTCGTCCAGCATAGCCGAAGCCTAACCAGTTGGTCCTGCCAAAGGAATCCCGCTCGCTCCCCTTTATCGCTTATCCGGCCGTCAGAGGCTGCCAGCTCCGCTGAGGCATCCGCCAGTCGATCCCTTCCAACAGCATTGCAAGCTGTGCCGGGGTCAGCGCCACCTTGCCCTCTGCCACCGAGGGCCAGACGAAGCGCCCCTTCTCCAAGCGCTTCATGAACAAACAAGCGCCTTGGCCATCCCACCAGATGACCTTGATCAGGTCTCCTCTTCGGCCGCGGAAGACGAAGAGATGGCCCGCGAACGGGTCCTGCTTCAGCATCGCCTCCGCCTGTGCCGCCAGGGCCGTGAAGCCGCGCCGCATGTCGGTCACCCCGGCCGCCAGCCAGACCCGGGTGTTGCTGGGAACAGGGATCACGCCGAGAGCCCGCGAATGAGCCGAGCGAGAGCCTCGGGGTCGTAGGGGCCCGTGATCCGCAACCGGTGACCGTCCGCAAGGTCGATCTCGATCCTGCTCTCGATGGCGGGCACCGCAGGCTCAGGGCAGCCGCGTTCCGCGATGATCTCCACAGGCAGGAAGGTGCTCGTCGCCTCCGGCGGGTCCCCCGGCGCGAACCGCGGATCCCTGAGCCAGGTAAAGACGAGGTTGGTGTTGGCGTTGTAGCGTCGCGCCACCTGGCTCACCGACATGCCGGGCACCCGCGTCTGCGCGCAGATCTCCCGCTTCTCCTCGTCCGACCAGACCCGCCGCTTCCGACCTCGCGCCACCCACGACCTCGATAATGTCCATCATCTGCAAACGGACACTATCGTCAGGCATCTCAGCTCGTTAGAGCAGCCAGACCGGACGCTTACCTCCTGAAGGCACGGGCGCCTTGTTCACGAGGACGGCCTTGCCCTGCTTCGGGCGTGTCCTCAGTGGTTTTCGCAGCCCTGCTGGTGCTGGGTCCAGGCACTGGATCTATGCGCACCTAGACAGGCTTGCCGATGATCAGAGTGACCGCAGGGGGGCCGTCGAGCGTGCCCTCGAGCCGGTCACCCGGTCCAACGGGTCCTACCCTGGCCGAGGTGCCTGTCATCAGGAGGTCGCCTGGGCCTAGGCGGTAGTCGAGGAGCCTAGGGAACGGCCAAACATGTGGATCGGCAGGCTTCGGGACCCCTTTAGGCGCCGAAGTGGTACTCCACTTCGCACCTCAATTTCCATTCTCGATCAAGGCACTGCTGGCCCTTCGCCGGGGTCCCAGTTGAAAGTCTAAAGGAGTTCAAGGGCGCGCCGATCCACAAGAGGCTCCAAGGCCTAAGCTTAGGAGGCGCTGTCACGCACACCGAGCTTGATGTCTTACTCGCTCGACCTCCGCACCGGAGGTGCGGTAACAATTGACTAACACTTCGCAGATGGCTTTAGCGATCTGCCGCGCTAGGAAGGGCGGCACGGCATTGCCGATCTGGCGGTACTGCTCGGTCCTGCCGCCAGCGAAGACGTAATTGTCTGGGAAGGTCTGGATACGTGCTGCCTCCCTGACGGTGAAGGCTCGGCACTGCATCGGGTCGGGGTGGATGAAGTAGTGGCCGTCCTTGGCGATGTGGCTGGTGACGGTGGTGGCTGGCTTTCCTGCGAGCTGCACGCGGAAGCGGTCCATGAACATCTTTCTGTCTCGGTTTTCATGGCGGGGCTTCAGTAACTCGGAAAAATCCCTGAGCCTTGGCGACCAGTCCCGACGCTCGCCATAGACTGCCGTGAAGAGATAGCGCCCGAGGTCTTCGGCGATATGCGAGCGGGTCTCATGGTGGATGACCCGCGTCAGATCGGGCTTCCTGATCCATGCTCGCAGCTCGGGGTCGGATACTTCAAGCTCTCCCAGGTAGTCCGAACCGACGTGCTCCTGATGGCTGCCCAAGCCCTGCGATAGAAGCTCTGTGATCCTGTCCCGAATGTCCTCGGGAACAGCAGAATCCGAGAGGATGCGCGCAGCCTGCCCCCTGACCCGGTCTCTCCATCCGTCGGTGCTGTCATCCGAACTGAGGCGGCTCCGGAGCGGCGGGAGGTCTCCGATCATGGACCAGCAGCTCGGAGCTGATGCCTTCTTAAGCTCGAGCGCGGCCAGAGCAGGCCTGTTGCCCTCTAGAAGGTCCCGTCGCACGCCCACCACGATTACTCGATGCCTAGTCTGCGGGACGCCGTGCTCCTCGGCATACACGAGGAAGTCCGATGCCTCGAACTCTGAGGCCTTCGTAGGCCGTAAGAGGTCAGACTGGAAGAGATCGGCTGAGCGAGGCGCGAGCGGGACCAGCTGGTAGCCGTCGCCGGCGCGCTCGAGATCGCGGAGCACCCGCCCGAAGATGCGCCCGCCGTCGATCCTGCTCGAGAGCAGCCCTTTGACGTTCTCCATCACGAAGACGGCCGGCCGGAGGCGCTCCAAGATCTCGACGTACTCGGTATAGAGGAAGTGGCGCTCATCCAGCTCTGCCACATAGTCCGTCTTGCCGCGGTTCCGCGCCCGTCCGACGACGGAGTAGGCCTGACAAGGTGGCCCGCCGATCAGGACCGTGTTCCCGTCGTACTCCTCCCTGAGCACGTCCAGGGTGTGCGCCAAACTCTCGAACACCCGTCCGTTCGCGAGCTTCAGGTGCCTGATCTCTTCCTCCACCAGCGCCCAGCGGTCCGGGTTCAGCCTCCTCATGGCCTCCTCGGGGAAGCTGTCGCCCGAGTTGAGGGCCTCGTAGTACTCAGGCGGGAAGCCGTCCTCGAAGGAGCGCAGAAACGCCCGGAGCCGGAGAGTGCGCACCGCGTACTTGTCCATCTCCACCGACAGGCGGATCCGCATGCTGCCCCCGTCCTCGGCTCCGGCCGCAGCGAAGCCCTCGCCCAGACCTCCTGGACCGGCAAACAGATCGACGACACCTATCTTGCCGGACATGGGCACTCCTCGGGAACGTGTCCTGTATAGCGGGCGCTGGGAGGGTATCCAGACGCATGGTCGACATTGTCACGCCGGATGTCCGGTCCCGTAACATGGCTGCCATACGGGGGCAGGACACGAAACCAGAGCTCCTGCTGCGACAAGCCCTGCACGCCCGCGGGCTGCGCTACCGCCTCCACGCCCGCAACCTGCCCGGTAGGCCGGACCTAGTCTTCCCGCGCCACCATGCTGTTCTGTTCGTGCATGGCTGCTTCTGGCACCGCCACCCGGGATGTCCGAAGGCCACCACACCTGCCACACGGCCGGAGTGGTGGCAGAGGAAGTTCGACGGCAACGTCGAGCGGGACCGACAGCAGATGGATCGCCTCATCGCCGCCGGTTGGCGAGTCGGCATCGTCTGGGAATGCGCACTGGGCAGAAAGGCCGATGGGGCGCTGATCGACAGGGTCGAGGCCTTCATCCGGCATGGGCGAGACCTTCGGGCGGAGTGGCCGTAGTCGGGCCGGTTCCCTGATGATGCTGGCATAAGCTGACAGAACGAGCGTGTGGTCGGACCCTGTGGGCTCCGGAACGCCCGCTCGGTTGACTATGTGGTGCCCGCGGCGGCAGGGTGCCACCATGATCGAGTGGACGGTCGAGTTCGAGGGGCGGCAGAAGCTCCTCAGTGACATCCGGAGCGCCGAGGTCCTGCGCCTTGTCGAGCCGCTGCGGCATACGTTGGTCAAGGCTCTCGGCCGAACGGCCGATCCGGATTCGTTGGACGGTCTGAAGGTCGTTATCTGCTCTGAGAAGGAGAACTGGGGCTTTAGACTCGAGGGCTCAGAGCCTGCCGTGAACCACGCGATCTCTCTCCTGGGCACAGAGGTGCTTGTCATTCCGCAGTCGCACTGAGGCACAACGGCTGTACCAACGGGTTCGGCGGTCTCAAGCCTACACATCATAGGGAATGGCAGGTCGCACCTCCTACTCGACAGCTGCAAGCTTCCAAGGCGTCGTGAGGCAAAGAACATTCGGGTTCTTCCAAGGAACGTTGTCATCCCCACTCCACGGGGAAAGGCTCTAGCAGCCGCGCCAGCTTGGCCTCCGGCCCCTGCTTCCCGTGGAGAATCGCCTCGACAATCTCGGGCGCGAGCAGCGTCAGCCGCAGCACGCGCGTGAGGTAAGAGGGCGCGATCCCCTCGCGCTTGGCCAGTTCGCCGATGGTCGCGAACTCTCCCGTGTCCAGCATCCGCTTCCACCGGAACGCTCGCGCGAGCGCCTTCACGAGCGTGTTGTCGATGCGGGACCGCGGGGCAGGCTCACGGCGTTGATGATGTGACCGCCCCCGACGGCATCGGTGTGCCAGGGTGGGTCAGCGACGATCCACAGAGGGGAGCGGTCATGGCGGAGATTACCACGGTCGGGCTCGACCTGGCCAAGAATGTGTTTCAGGCGCACGGGGCTGACGCCTTGGGGCGTGCGGTGCTTCGCAAGAAGCTGAGACGCGACCAGGTGCTGGCCTTCTTTTCTCAGCTCCCCGCCTGTGTGGTGGCGATGGAAGCGTGTGGCGGTGCGCACTTCTGGGGCCGTGAGATCGGGCGGCTCGGGCATGAGGTGCGCCTGATCCCACCGGCCTATGTCAAACCTTTCGTGAAGCGCCAGAAGTCTGATGCCGCCGACGCGGAGGCCAGTCTCGCGAGGCGGCGCAGCGCCCGACCATGCGTTTCGTGGCCGTGAAGAGCGAGGAGAGCCAGGCGGCCGCGGTGATCTTCCGCACCCGCGACCTCCTCGTCCGTCAGCGGACGCAGCTCATCAACGCGCTCCGGGGGCACTTGGGCGAGTTCGGTCTGGTGGTGCCGCAGGGAGCTTCGCAGGCGGCCCAGTTGATCGCGATAGTGGCTGACCCGGATGCGCCACTCCCTGAGGCCGCGCGATCGGCGCTGCGCGCCTTGGTGTCCGCCCTTGAGGGGCTCGAGGTCGAGGTCCGCCGCCTCGAGGCAGAGATCACGCGCCGAGCCAAGGAGGATGAGCTCGCGCGTCGGCTGATGACCATCCCCGGGGTGGGACCGCTGATTGCGACGGCGCTGGTGGCCTTGGCGCCTCCGCCCCAGACCTTCCGGCGGGGGCGCGACTTCGCGGCTTGGCTGGGGCTCACGCCACGACAGCACTCGACGGGGGGCAAGCAGCGGCTGGGTGCCACGACGAGGATGGGTGAGCGCTCGCTTCGTAGGCTTCTGATCCTTGGGGCCAACAGCGTCATCATCAAGCGCCACGTCCACCCCGCCGCACGACCGGGCACCTGGCTCGCGCGGTCGCTGACGCGCAAACCGCCGATGCTGGTCCGGGTGGCGCTCGCGAACAAGATGGCCCGGGTCGTTTGGGCGTTGATGGTGAAAGGTGAGGACTACCGAGCTCCGGGCGTGGCGGCGTAAGCCGGCGCGGTCGCGAGGGCGTCGAAGCGGAAGAGGGCAAGGAGCGGTATGGCGCAACGGTCGTGAGACGGGACCAGACAACCCAGCCTGCAACAAAGTGCCCCAAGCACGCGGCGTTGATGTGGGGTCTGGTCCGCGAACACCATTCGGGCCCGCGGCATCTTAGGGCCGCAGCAAAGGCCGGACAGATGTCAGCACCCGACAGCGCGCCACGACCAGCCCCGAAGATCTCTCTTGCGCAAAGGGGCGGTTACAGATGTTGCGTAACCCTTGGACGCAGCGGTTCGTGTAGGGACTCCGGCCCCCTATCTGCTTAGGCATGAGCAAGCCCGCACCTGCGTGCTATCGCACGATGAACTGGTCCAGCTACAACGCCGCGCTGCGCCGGCGCGGCTCCCTGCTGGTCTGGCTGGACCGCGAGATGGAGTGGCTTGCGCCTGCGAGCCATCGGCCAGGTCGGCCTCAGACCTTCTCCGATGCCGCCATCCAGTTCTGCCTCGGCATCAAGGTGCTCTTCGGCTTGGCGCCGCGACAGACGATTGGCATGGTGGAAAGCCTGCTGAAGATGGCGGGCCTCGACTGGCCGGTGCCGGACTACTCTACCCTGTGCCGGCGACAGAAGACCGTCAGTATCCAGATCCCATTCCGGCGCGCAGGCGGCGACCTCAACCTGCTGGTCGACAGCACAGGGGTGAAGATGCGCGGCGACGGCGAATGGCAGGTGCGCAAGCACGGTCCCGGCCGCCGGCGGCAGTGGCGCAAGGTGCATCTGGCCATGGATGTGGCGACCGGAGACATTCGCGCGGTGGAGTTCACCTCCAGCCACCAAGGCGACAGCCCAGTGCTGTCGGACCTTTTGGCGCAGATCCCGGCCGACCAGGACATCGGCACCGTCACGGCAGATGGAGCCTACGACACGCGCCGATGCCACACCGCGCTCGTCGAGCGTGGGGCGACCGCCATCATTCTGATCCGCAAGAATGGCCGTCCCTGGAACGAGAACTGTCCCGCTGCCAAGGCTAGGAACAAGATCCTTCGAGCCTCAAGGCACTTCGGCCGGGCCCTCTGGAAGCGCTGGTCCGGCTATCACGCCCGAAGCCGGATCGAAGCCCAGATGCTCCGCCTCAAAGCCGTCGGAGACCGCATCGCCTCGCGAGACCCCGACCGCCAAACCGCCGAGATCCACCCGCATTGCGCTGATGAACCGCTTCTCAGCCCTCGGACAGGCTGAAATCGTGCGCGTCGCCTGAACCCAAGGGGAAAGGGGAAGCTCGGCCTCAGCCCGAGTTCCGCAACAACGCCCTTCAGCTGGTGCCTCTTCGTCGGCCCGGATCTTTGCTTCATTCTCGCTCTTGGGCGGCTGCGATGAACCAGACATCCTCCTCTCACAAAACAGCCCGGTCTGTCTCATGGGCGCTGAACCGGCCCACAGTAATCTACTACTTTCTCGTTGTGAATCATCTTGCGAATATCATCCCACGTGTTGAGTCCGTCGGGGTTAGTTGACATCGACAGTACTTCAAGGGGCTCGTCCAGACCGCACAACTCGTGTTGAACGCGATTGCTGGCATCAATTCCGTGTGCAGCGGCAGCTAAAGGCTGCACATGTCATCCGCGGATATGGATCCGATGCAGAACGACCTGTTCGATTATGGATAAACCCAACCTTTGTGTAACCGACTTCACGGTCCAGCGGCATCAACCTCCTGCTTAAGGCGGGCGATATCCTCAGCTGTCCCAACAATTTCCAGCAGGACATTCGCGCGGCTTGTTGCGACATAGACCAGCTCAGGGTCGGTCAGACCCTCGATCCCGATCAGAAAGACGCACGGACGCGACAGCCCCTTGAAGCGCCGAACCGTGTCAAGGACGATGTGATCGGGCCAAATGTCATCAGCACGGCAGGTCGCTTTGCCGGCGATCTTTTCGCCAAGAGCAGTCAAGATGCCACTTGTACCTGAGAGTACCGCAATCTGCCCCGGCGCGACCTGACCGGAGCGCAGAAGCTGTGCAATTCGATCGTTCAGGCGCGAAAGGGAAATTTCGCCGTTGCGACACACGAGGGTTCCAACCGGCTCGCCCTCAGGTCCTGCAGGGGTACTTCGTCGACCCTGGTACCACTTTGCCATCACAGCATGAATCCGCCGCGTGTTTCGAAGGTTCCTTGTCAGTGCAATGGACGACGCGGGAAGAGCATCGATGAACCCTTTTTCAGGAGAGAACAGGCGCTGATTGTCGTCGTAGAAAACGTAGAATCCGCCGCTTTCCGGGTCTCTGATGGTGAGGCGTAGGGCGTGCAACCAAGAGTCACGGAAGTCCTGCCCCTCATGATAATGATCGTATCAAAGCCGAGATCGGGATTGTCGCTGACCGCTTCCACAAGTGCCTCGGGAAGAAGGCGATCGAACATGGACTGATCGTCATCCGAGAGTACTTCGACCCCGGCCTTCTGTGCGATGGTTCGGCATAGCGCATGGAAGCTGGCCACAACGAGGCAGTCGTGACTCTGACAAACCGTTCGAAGATGGGCAGCCAGCGGCGCGTTGTAGCAGGTCAGAAGCGTACGCCGGCCTTCGGCAGCTGATCTTATGGCTTTTTCGACGGCCAGAACGGTTTTGCCGCTGCCCGCACCGCCCGAGATCGCCATTTCCTTGTTGTCTGCGAGCGAGTCGAGGATCCACGCCTGTTCTGCCGTAAGCCGCTCAATGGTCTTGGCATCGTCAGCAAGGCTGATGCCGATGTGGGCCTTCAGTTCGAAATGGCTGGCAAGCAGCTCCTCGAGCGCTCTCAGGCCATCCAGTCCCAAAGGACTTTCACGCTGGTCGCCCCCTTCGGTCATCCGATGGACAATCCAGTTGTCGAGGGTTTCCATGTCATCCCCGAACGCCATGATCTCGAGCGGCGCATCCGGCGCCAGTGCCCGGCGAGGTCGGACGCTGCCGGGAAGGAGCGCGCCATGTCGTGCCCTTACGAAACGACCGCTCAGTGCCCGGCTTGCATTGAGGCGCTTCAGGAAATGGTGCTTGCTGCTGCGCGCCTGGGACAACGGGTTCTTAATTCTGAACTTGAACCCGTCCCGGTCCTCGCTGAGCCATTGGCCGTCATTCTCGCGGCAGCTCACCCTCCCGCCCTTTACCTCGAGGAACAGCAGCCCGTGTTCCGCATGCGCGACTATGAAATCCGCCTCTCCGTCGAACTCGGCGCCGTCGCGATCCGCTTCATGCCAAGAGCGTGAATAGTAGCAGTTGTAGTCTCCGGGCAGCTTGTCCCTTATGCGCTCGTAGACCCGGATTTCCGAAGACAGTTTCGGATTGTCCACAACATGTCGTGGCAGTTCCCTCGGGTACATGCGGGCCATATTCAGGGCCTTCCGTTCAGAACCTTGCGGAAGAAACCGAGTCCCGGATTCTCGGGTGTTCCGACCAGCATGCCCCGATCAAGGTGACGATTGAAATGCTCGCATGAGGTTTCCGGAAGGAACGTGCAGCAGTGACAGGCTGAGGATCCAGATCCCTCGGAAAGTGAGAGGATGCCACTGCTGCAAAGCGGATCCGAGGAGCACCACTCCAGATCCCGCAGTGCTGCTAGCAGTATCGGGCCAATCTCACTGGTACGTCCCTTTCGTGACAACCCACCCAGTGTTCCATCGGAGTCCGGGGCCGACGTATATAGCAGAAATCCGCACATCCCACCAGGACCTGGCGAGACGTACAACCTCTCTCGGATGGAGGCAGTGGAATACCCGCTGTCAAGTGACAGGCGTTCCGACAGGGCGTGAGCCGTTGTGTGGATGAGGAGCAACCTCGCTGAAATCGTCATGGGGAAGGGACGATCGCTGCCGTTGTGGTCCTGCCATGCACGCTCGGCGGCATTATGCGCCTTTGCCGCCCTGTCGGCGACATCGGGCGCGTTCTCCCAAGACAATACGGCTGTCTCATCGAAGTTGATGAATATGCCTTCCCCGCGGACTTCGATCGCTGGCAGCCAGTTCAACTTCTTTTCGGACAGCGGCGCCACGAAAGCGCTATTGTCGGCCGCCTCCACCGGGCTGAGACGGGTGAATGCCTTCAGAGCTCGAACTTCGCGCAGCCTCTCGACCGAGACCACATTGTCCAGAACTCCCGTCAGATCGTTCGGGATCGCCTGGGGCGAGATCTGGAACTCGGGGAACTCCTCTCCATCCGGGCCGCCCGAGCGAAGCATCAGGTGCTCGTTGGGACGCAGGTCACCGGTCTTGTTGTCCAGCATTGTCAGCAGGGTCAGTATCCGCGCGGTCAGGTCTTCTGGCCTGGTATCTGGCTCAGGCCACAGGGGATGGATCCGCTTGCGCACGAAGTCGGGAAGTTGCGCCCTGTCGTCCAGTGCAATGATGTCCGGCCAGAAATCCTCCAGCATTTCCCGAAAGGAACCTCCAAACGGCGGCACGTCGAGCGCAGATTCAATCACGGGGAAATAGGCATTCGATGCACCACGCTGAATGGCAACAGGCGGATGGTTGCAAGGTTCTGGCTGCATCTTGAGCCACAGTGACCTGCCGTCGCATGAGATCTTGCCCAGCGCACCGGGCGACAGGGCGCCATCAAGGTCGCGCTCGGCCTTGCATTCGGTGCAGTGGACCTTGAGCCCCTTCAACCCGGCTCCTTCCCCGACGAGCTTGAGCGCCTTCTTCCGGGAGCAGGCCTCGGCGTGCTTCGGCCATGACATCCAGGGAAAGTCCTGAAGATGCCCCGCAGGGCATGTCACGATGAAGCGGACAGGTACCGCATAGACCTTTTTGATGCGCTTGCCGCGCCCGGAACTGCAGGAGGGGCACCACAGCTCGGGTTTCCCGATCTCGGAACTCCAGAGGCGGCTACGTTGCAGGAAGTTGCACTTTGGACAGACATGCCAATCGGGAAACCTATAGGCCGGCAAGAGGCGAGGTCGCTTCTCCCTGCCTACCTTCTCGTCTCCGACAGGAGGCAACCTGAACCCATTCACCTGCAGCCTGGCCTGAAGGGGCTCGTGATGAATGCGCTGATCGTTCAGAAGCCCCTTCTTGATGGCCAGTTTGTCCCAAGCCTCAAGGCCGGCCGCCACCACGGAAACAGGCGCTCCGTTCTCGCCTCTAAAGTCGATAATCGCGCCGGGACCATTTCCTGTCAGAACCTGACTCCGGCGAATCTTTCCGATCGGCTTCATTGTATTGTCCCCCTTTCCGATCCGCCCTCCAGCAGAACATACGATGCCGAAGCTTCGACGGAACGTAGCGAGTTCGGAGTCGGCTTCTGCCCGGCAAAGCGTGCCTTGTTTCCACGTTCGGCTGCCGCTTCCGCCGAAGTCAGAAGAGCTTCTCCGTAGTCTTGCCAATAGTCGTTCAGTCCCTGTCGGTCGATCCAGTCGTCAAGGAACGAATTGAGTTGAGCGCGCGCAGCCTCTGCCTCTATCGGATCAATCCTCTCAATCCGGGCAATAACCGTCGCCAGAAGTGCTTCAGCCTCCTTTTGATGCTGTTCGATCGCCCCCGGATTCTCCATGCCATTCACCAGATGGCGCACCATTGCGACATACGGAGCATGAAGTGCGCGGTCGCGCGCACGCGGAGCGAAGGGAGTCACGCTAGTTGCCTCCACGTCCCGGTAGAGACTGCGATGCCAACTGGCAAAGGTCTCGTATCGGCTTCGATCGCGGGACTTGGCGGCGTTGAACAACGTGATCACAAGCCCGGGCGCCTTCTGGCTTCTGCCAACCCGACTAGTGGCTTGAATGTACTCAGCAATCGTCTTTGGTTGACCGTTGACGACCATCAGGCCAAGCCGAGAGACATCCATCCCCACCGAGATCATGTTGCTCGCCAGCACGATGTCTACGTGGTCAGGATCGCTCCATGCCCGCTCCAGATCCTTTAGGTACTTCGGGATGTCGCTGGAGCGGACACGACTGGTAAGTTCGATCTGCATCCCGGCGTCGCGCTCGGTTTCACCGGGTCTGCGCCCGGCATAGTCTTGGATGCTACGGGCAACGTCGTCTCGCATGAGCACGAGTGCGCCGCCCAGCTCCCTAAGCGAATTGAAGTAATTGACAAGGGTCCAGTATCCATCACGCCTGTCTGCCGCAAGCGTCTGGTCGGTAGCCGCTTGGAGCAGAGAGGCCGCGACAGCCTGTTGGGTGAACTTAGCAGAGCGACCGACGGTTGAGATACCCACATAACGACGGCCGGGTACGTCACGATCCTCGATTGCGAAACCGGAGTTGGTGTGATCGAGACCCGGCGGCGGAAATTGGAAGGAACGGCGGTCAAATAGGGCTTTGATCTGGTCTTCCGCCTTGCGGATGGTCGCTGTCGATCCAATGACTTTCGCCCTGACGCCGGTCCCTGATCGACACAGCTCGTCGATTGCGGTCTCATAGAGTCCCGCAAGGCTGCCCAATGGCCCGGAGATCAGGTGGAGTTCGTCTTGGATCACCAGTTCAGGGGAGTCCGCCGCCGTTCCAATTCCGAAAAGGCAGCCAGTCTTCTGGTTTCTCGTGATCTGCGCGTACTTATCGACCGTGCCGATCAGCAACGTCGGCCGCTCTCGATAGACATCCTCGTCCACCGTCCAGATAGGGAGCAATGCAAGTTCCTGCCCCACGTCACATGACTTCGTTAGGCAGCGAACCTCCACACGACTCTTGTCCGCCGAGATTTGCCAATTGAGGACTTCACGACAGCACGGGCAACTACGCAACTGCGCCGGGGAGCTTTCCGCTTCCGTGCCGAGCACCTGCTCTGCCTGCGCAACGGTATTCGGTGTGGCACCTTCCCCCACCCAAAGCCCGAGGGAAATTGGGATGTCCGATGCGAAGTGCGCGGGCAATTCGACCTTCTCCAGCTTGACCTTCCCACGCCTGACCATCTCGCAGGCACAAATCAGGGCTGCTGCACGCTCAAACTGCTGGATAGTCAACAGCCTAAGGGTGTACCGCATGAACGTTGTCACGCCTCCGCCGCTCGGATTTCCCGCAGCACGGAGACGACGGAGGAATATCGTGAACGCTGTCAGCAGCAGATAGGCTTCGGTCTTTCCGCCGCCGGTCGGAAACCATAGCAGGTCCATCATCTCGCGATCGGAGGAATCGTGTTTTGCGATCGACTCAAGACACAGGAGCGCGAAACCGAGCTGAAACGGTCGCCAAACCAGTTCGGGCGGCTGTGGATTGATGCGCCATGAATACTGTAGCGCGAGGGCAGCGTTCGCGAGCCTGAAGGCGGTCAGGACATCGGGTGAAGACTCCAGCAGAGCAATACCCGCTCGCATTCGCTGTTCAGCGGTTCGGCAGCGCTGCATGTGCAGCTGTGCCTGCTCGACATGCTCCTGCCGCATGCCGAGCGCTCCACCTTCCATCCTTGAAATCCAGTGCGCGTAGGCATCAACAAACGACGCCAGTCCAGCGACGAGACTGGCGGAGTCCTTGGATGCCAGCCAAGAAGCCGCAAGCGGTAACCTGGCATCATCCTGCCGGAACTCGATATCGCCTTCCGCGCTAACGAGATGGACGGTGGCCTCCGGAAACCAGCTTGTTCTGACCCGTTGAACAAGGCCATCCACGGGCTCGTCCCACATCGCGGAACAGGTATGGCCCACCGCGAATTGCTGTACGTCACGATACAGCAAGGCAGATGCACGGGCATCGTCTTCGTCACTCCCGGATCCTGCCCGGTCCGGTTTCGGAACGAACCGGCAGTCAGCTTCGCATTTTACACTGAGGGAGAACTGGAAGAGCGTTGCTTGCTCGTTGGCTGCCCGACTTCTCGCTTCTGTCGGCTTCGCATCGTTGGTGACCGCTAGCGTGACAAGTAGGATATCGCCCCAAGGCGCGATCCGGCAGTGCAACGACGTTCCCGCAAGCCCGCTGTTGGCAAGGCCGATGATTGGGGCTGCCTCTGTGCGCAGTTCCGCAAGATTGAGTGACACCTCGGCGAATTGAGGGTCTCGTCGCCAACTCTGCACCCGCTTCCTGCCCGAACCGGCGCTTTCTTCGGCCGCGCTCTCTGGCCTGTAACGAGCCCCATCCACCCGAACCCGCAATCTCGGTGCCGAACCGCTCGGCTGGACCGCAAAGGAAAGACCAGCCGAACTGGGTCGAAAAGCAGAGGCTGCCTTCACTCCATCCAGCGCGGTCCCCACTGCATCCGCATCGTCAGCATCGCTCGCCTCGTCGTCATCTTCCGGCGAAATCGTCGTGCGAGGGGGAAAAAGGATTCCGGTCAGGTATCGATCAGTCGGCCGATCTGAAATCAGTTCATCCGGTGCCTCTGGACCAATAAGATCGACCTTTATCCTTTGAAGGAGCGTGTCGCGGGCATCGATCATATACGTTCTCCAAGAATCGTGGTTCTCGCTCAGCGAGGAATGCTGGCGAAGCCGCCTAGCAGCGGCATGAGCGCAAGGCTCGGCGCCTCTCCGGACCGCCCCGGCACGACAACCGTGGTCGCACCAACAACAGGAATTCCCGCAACGACTTCCGGAAGCGCTGACTCCGGCTCAGCCTTGCGCAACGACTGCATCAAATCGACGAAACTGTCCGAAAGACACCCGATCGCGGTTCCGTCATGATCTCCGACCCTCAGGACCAGACGGCTTTCCGCATCAAGATACGCAGCCGCTCTCGGTTCATCGTTAGCAGCACGCCATATATTTGAGATCAAGTTTACCTCATCAACGACGTGGCTCGAACGCACGAATTCGGTCCAGTCGACGAGATCCCCCTCAAGGCCGATCTCCATCAGGCGATGATCGGGGCGTGCGGCCCAGAAGCGTTCCGGTTCTCCAGTCGTGTAGAACTTTCGCGGATTGATCCACCCAGTTCGAAGTTCCGTGCTCGCACGGGTTGCTCCGACATACAGGGTACGGGCTTCCTCGGCCCAGTTCACTTGGTCGCCATACGGTGCCCGCGCGAGCAACAGCATGACCCGCTCGGCCTCTCGCCCCTTGATCGCATGGATCGTCGACAGCAACGGTCCCGAGCTTCCCTCATGGTCGCTCAGCAGTTCGAGCGGCGGATCTGCAAGACCTTCGGCGATATTGCCAACCGAGATGTCTTCTCGGCCTGAAGCATCCAGATCGAGCAGGATTTCCCAACACTCATCGAGATTGCGCCATGGCGCTGGGCTCAACGCCTCATAGATGGACCGGAAGTCGTTCTGCGACATACGGGTTGCCGACGGAAGGCCGCCGAGCAGTGCGCCGATCCAAGCCTCAACTCTTGGCGGTCGGTCGGGTAGCCTGAGCCTGAAACTTCTGCCAACCGCGCGCATTTGTTCGGCAGCAGTGAAAAGTCCACGACGGCTTCGTGTCAGGATCAGGCCGCCTGTTGTAGATGCATGAACTGCAAACCTTGTGACGTCGTTCTCAACGGCAGCGGTGCAGATCTGCTCTCGAATACGAAAGTAGCCATCCCTTGAACCCACCGGATCATCCTTCAGGGTTTCGCGAACTGAGCGAAACATTTCCTTTAAGGCTTTTGTCCGGGTTCGGTGGTCGCATTCGAGCTGGTCACAAGTGACATCGGCATGCTTCGCGATTTCGGCCAGCAATGTGGATCCCTCAGCGCCTCTGTGCTGATAGCCATAGATCGATTGCGCGAAATCTCCGAAGACCGTGATGCCACAGGAAGGATCCAGCAAGGCAAGAAGAGCCTCACACATCTCCTTGCGGTCACCGACCAGATCCTGCGCCTCATCAATGACCACGTGTTCCAGCAGACCAATGGCATCTGCGACGAGTGGATTATCCGACCGCATCAGTCTTGTTGCAGCCCGAATGCTGGCGTCATGCCCGCCCGCAGCATATACTCCCGAAACCGCGAGCAGGCGCGCCGCGAAAGAGTCGAACGTCCTGATCTGCAGCGCCGCTGCATTTGGCATGTCGTGCAGGCGTCGACCGATCCTGTCCCGGATCTCTGCAACTGCGATGCGGGTGAAACTGAGAAGCAGGATCCGTGAAGGGGCAAGGCCCTCGTCCTGCACAAGGGATATAACACGCTCGCAGGCTACATGGGTTTTGCCACTACCGGGGCCAGCCTCAACAATGATTCTCGATCCAGCAGGAGCATGCGCTACCCGCATTTGACCCTCATCGGGTTCAGCTACCTGACTCGAAGGATCAGAGGTCTTGAGATTAAACCATTCATTCAGGAAGGAGGCGTTCTCTTCGCTCATCGACCATTTCTGATCGACAGGATCGAAAGCTCCACCGAGTGAAAGCGCTCTGCGCAATGCGGCAGGCATCGGATCGTCGCCAGTCCAGCGTCCGATGGGCTCAAGGGCACGATGACCACTCAGTGGGACAGGTTCGTCAAATGACGCAAGCACTTCGACCAGGCTCTCGGTCGCACCTCCTGCGACTTCGGGAAAAAGTCTTTCACAACCTGTTCCAACCAAGGTGCCATGATCTCCCAGAGCTACGACCGTGCCATCCGGCAGTGCGATCCGACGCTCTGGCAGGGCCACCAGAACTGGCTCACCGCGCATCGTGCCGTAGCCAATGTCCTTCAACTCGCACAGTGCGTCGATAACGCCACCGACGCGGGCTGCAGCCTCCACGCTGTCTGGGTCATCCACGAACTGCGACACCCAACTCACAACCTCGGTGCGGCTGAGGCCACGACGTGCATTGACGATGCGCCGGACCAGATCCGCGATGGCACTTATGCTGCCGTCCCCCGGCACATCTGGCGTGGGCGGGCCAAGGGCAAGCGCAGATTCAGAAGTCACACAGCACCTCTCAGGACACATGCCAAATATGATTGACGTCCAGACAGTTAGTAGTCAACCTTGCTGTGATTGCTTCGGACTGGCGTCGCGGTGGCCTTGTTCAGCGAAGTTGTCTGGGCTCGGATGGAAAGATGCAGAGTGCGAATGTTCTGGCAGACCGACATCAGGCGCTCGCCGAACAATTTACAAGCCTCGGTCGGGCGCGAGGCGAACTGCCCGTCTTCGCCATTGAGCACGGGCTCGACGAACTGGCGCTGGAAGAACTGAGAAAGATAGTCTCGCGACAGATTGAGGAGGATCCGCAACTCTCGGGAGCAGTGTGGTCGTGGAGCTATCTTCCCTTGGTCGTGATCGCCACGGAGGTAGGGTACCGATACCGAGGCACCGGAACGGATTTCTGGCCGGTGCTCTCTCAGGATCTCGGAACCGAGGCAGGTCCTGCATTCCGATCTGCTCTGTCTCGCCTGTTCGGACTTGGGCACGATAGGTTTCGCCTTGCGCAGCCCGGCGACAGCCCGTGGGAGCGCCATTTCCCCCATATTTCATGGCCGATCGGCAACTCCGTGGTGCCACTCGAGATCCAGCCCCAGCTCGCAGACGCGCTCAGACGTGCTGTAAGGGCAGGAGTTTCAGCCGACGACACGGAAAGGCTGCTGGAGTACCTCAGAGCGCTTGCGGCGGGGCATGCAAGTCGTCGCTTCGAGAACTGGCTGCTCCAGAGGGACCTTGCCTTCGAGATCATGCGCCGGCTACTTGCCCCTGAGTCAGCCGGCTGGCTTTCAGAGAACTTCCTGATGCGGATCGATCGAGATATCCGAAAAGACTGGGGCGCACTTCGAGCAATCACCGAAGCACGGAAGACGGTCGCAAGAAGAACGGCGCGCCTCGCACAGATTGTACCATCCCGATACGTTCTTGTACTCACGGATGGCGCGCCGAGCCACCTAGTCATTCGTGGGCCAGCATTGCCAGCTCAGCTGCGCGACGAAGTGATCGCCGCTTTGCGCATACATGGTGACCGCATACGGGCCACTGATGGAATGCAGGCACTCCCTCTTGGCTCATTCTTGGCAGGCGGTGAAATCGCCTTAAAAAGCCTCTTCCCTTTCCCGTTAAAGCCTTTGCGCCGGGACGACGCTCTCGATGTCGAGGAAGGAACTGTAAATGCAGCAATGGAGCGTCTGCAGCCGCTCGAGTCGGAGTTTTTTGCTGTTGAGTCCAATGGTCTCACAGCTCACGCCGTTTTTCGGGACGACAAGATTCAACCTGAATCTAAGATCATCCAGCTCATTCGCGCAGATGGCGACGGAAACCTTGAAACCCGAACCTTGGAAGCATCTATCCCCTCGGACATCGAGTTTTTACGGCGTCGAGGGTTTGTGATTGCGGACCGCGTTCCTAGCCTGCAGCTTTTGGGGTTACCTGCACCAGGGTATTACAACAGGTTTCTTGGTGACTTTCCTGTCTTGGTTGCGCAGCGAGGCGTGGCAGGCGCTGAACTCCTCCTTGATGGGTCGGTTGCCTCGGGAGAAGTTCTGAGCATCCGCGGTATCGAGTGGAAAGCACTTAGACCAGACGTCGGCCGACATCTGATCGAACCCGCTGAAGGTCGAGATCTCGACAGGCTGGATTTCGAAGTTATAGAGCCGCCGGACGTTGAATCCGCAATGGTGAAGTTACTGCCAGCCAACGCGAATGTCTCCGATCTCGAATCAGGCCGTCTCGAGATCAAGATAACCGCTCCCCTCGCACTTGAGGCTGTCGCGATCCGCGTTCGAGTGATTTCGCCGAACGAGACAGTGCTCGTTTCCGAAGGTGTGATCGAACGGTTGCCCGCAAGGATAACTGGACGGTCTCCAATCCTGCACGAAATCCAGACACAGTTGGCAGGGCTCCAAGCCAATGAATCCGGTTTGCGACTACATGTCGAAGTCCAGGGACTTCTGGAGAAGGTCTTCTCGCTTCCACCAGTTCGCCGCGAGATTCGCTATGACGGGGATACGGGCAACTGGATAAGGACCGGAGAAGACGAAAAAGTCCTAGCATCGATCAGAGCCCCCGTCGCAGCGCCTCTCCTCGGCGCACGAAATTCTGACTCGAAAGCAACCCGACTAGTCTTGCCGGACGCTCCTGATCACGAGGCGCTGACGGCGGGCCTGATCCTTTCAGGACCAGACTCCACTCGACTTGGCCTCGTTGATCGCAGCCGAGTATCACTGCCCGCACTACTTCGGGAGCCGACTTCAAGCGAGAACGGCGTTGGGCTCATCGAACTGGCCCGTGCGAATGTTGCGTGGCAACTTGCAGAAGCGCGTGATCTTCTTGGAAACTGGCAAAGATGGTCGGTAGTAGAGGAGCTTGAAGCCGCGTTAATCGAGCAGCTTTGCGGAGCGAGATGGCGTAGGCTGGAAACGGAAATTGATTCGTCTTTCGCTGACTTTTATGCGGCGCTGTTGCGATTTATCTCGGAGATTTGGGACAGCACAAAGGGTGGTCGACCGCAACTCGATGATGCTCGGGATCGCGAGTTTCTGTCGAGTAGAATACTTCAAAAGATGAAGGAGATCCTACCTGATCCGCAAACTGCAGTCACGAACATCGGCGATGATTTGGCGGGCGCCTTAGACTTGGCGATGGAAGACGCTTACGATGATTTGCGCGCGGCTGTCGAAGCTCGAGGTGACACCCCAGAGTTCTCTTGTGCAGTTGGCTTTCTCACAGATGACTGGAGATCCGCTTTCAGGAAAGCGGGAGATGCCCAAAGACTCTTGATCTTCCAACCGTATATCTTGCCCGATGCAAGGTGGTCTGCACTTGTGAGGCCATTCTACAGCGAACTTACCGAAGACGATTTGGTCGATCTGCTGGATTCCGTCCATGTCGACGCCTTCCGGCGACCTGGGCTGCGCTGGCTTGGGCGTTCTGAGCTCCGAGCCATGTTACAGTTGTGGCTTTCGCCGAAGGCGATGGTGGAAACAGAAGGTTGGCGAGAGCTTCTGGCAAAGGGACTTTCGGACATCCGAACGAGCAGAGCCGTGCGCTACGTAGCACTTCGACGGAAACTCGCACTTGGAGACCTTCCGGACGGGAGTGCCAACTAATGGACCATTACCTCAGGTTCGTTAACGGTGTTCAGGCGTTGCGGCGAAGGGTCTCAGCACTCGACATCGGTATGGGTGGCGCGCTTGGGATCGCCGCTGATCCTTTGCCGCACCAGATTGCAACGGTCCGTCGAGTCCTTGGGGACTCCCATATCCGCCACTTGATTTCGGACGAGGTCGGCCTCGGCAAGACCGTACAAGCGTTGATGATTGTCAATGCCCTGCGCTGGCAAGACCCCGGACACCGGACACTGGTGATTGCACCAGACAATTTGTTGTCGCAGTGGCAAGAGGAGTGCTGGATCAGAGGTCACATAATGGCAGCGATCGCTGGCGCGGTCGGAGATGGCACACAAGACGAACGGTCGCCCGTCACGCTGGCGCGTCCGCGCGACCTGATGGCACGTCCTGGACAGGGCGCGCGAACCATCAGCGCCGACCCGGCTGTCTTCGATCTCCTGATCGTTGACGAGCCCCAGACGATGCCGCGCGAAACCATTCAGGCCATCTCTCAAGCATCAGATGAATTTCGGCAGGTGCTTGTCCTGTCCGCAACACCGAGACTGGGCGATCCTGCTTGGCGCGAACCGATCTTGCGGATGATCGAACCGGAGGCTGCTGCGCTTGCGCGGATGGAAAGCCGGAACGTCGCTGAAGTTCTTGAAGACCGTGAGGCAGCGGCAATTACGGATCTGAACGGATCGGACTGCCCTAGAGACTGGACCCAAGGTTTCCTGCAGTCGGGAGCGGCACGGCGCATCATCAGGAACGGTCGCTCCGACTGGGGTGAGTATCTGCCGCAGCGCCGCAATCACGAGGTTCGGCTGCAACCCCTTGCGTTCGAGCGAATGCGGCATGAGATCGCTGCTATGGTGCTGGAGGGCGCAGACCCAGCCCAAGGCATCCAGGGTCCTGCCTGGACAGCTGCGCGAGCCCTCCAGCGTAGCGCGAGAGCTGCGAGAACGGTTCTCACAGAACTGGCGACACGGGGAGGGGCCGTCTCTGAACTGGCAGAAGCCGCCCGCATCAAGTCACTCGAGGATCCCGGCGACAGTCGCGTGGAGGCCTTGCTCGACATCCTTTCAGAGGAGTGGTGCCACGATGAGGGTCGCGCATTCATCGTCGTCTGCGGAGACAATCCGACGATCGACATGTTGCGTGCAGCGCTTCCGAGATACTTCCCTTTTCTTGCGGACACCATCTCGGTGCTGCGGCGCCCTGCAGCGACAGATGTGGAAGGGGTAACCAATCTTCGCGAGATCCAAGAAACGCTCGCCCCTTTGTTGTCTGGCGAGAACCGCCTTCTGCTCGTAGGCGACTGGGTGCAAGCTGGGCTCAACCTTCACCACGTTGCCCAAGGGATCATCTTCTTTTCCTTGCCATGGGAAATCGACGGCATCGACCAGCTGATCGGCCGCGTGGACCGTCTTGGCCCGACTGGTGACCGCAAAGGCTCCAGGCGTGTGATCGATATCTGGCGCATTCTGATCGAAGGGTCTCAGGAAGCCGCGATTGCCGACACAGTCGCGGCACTCGGCGTGTTCGACGCTCCTCTGCCACCACTGTCACCCTCGGAGTTAGCGAACCTGCAGGCAGTGCTGGGACGCGCTGCCATCAAGCGCAAAGCAGCTCTTTCGGTCGTCCCGCTCACGGGCAACGGCACGGGCCTGCCTTCTCATTTCAAGGGAGCAGATCCCTTCATACCACAACAGGCAGCGGCCGACTTCGATCTTTGGCGTGAGAAACCTTGTCCCGCGCCGGCCATGCTGTCTGAGCTCGCCCGCTCCAAGGAGACACCGATCCGGCGAGAAGAGCGAGCAATCGGAGCATGGCTGAAGACAATCACAGCTTCCAGCGACTTCGACACAGGGTTCCGACGTGACAAGGTCGACGGTTACGGGTTCCAGACGTTCTGGTATCATGGCGTTGGCGAACGAGGCCGCGCTGGCGAGAGCCCTTTCGCGTTGCCTAGTGTGTCGAGGGATAGCTGGATGTCGGGACACCTCCCGTTCATCTATCGGCGATCCGATATTTCTGCACCGCCTCGGAGGAGTGTCTACACGGACGATGGAGAGCGTTCAGGAGATGGCGAAAGATCAGGACGTCCATTACGCTTTTTCGACCACGGCGCAGAGTTGCACGACGCCTTGGTTGCTGGCTACACCGCCGTATGCCTGAATTCTTTCGGAACAGCGAAGCAGGTAGTACAGACAAGCGTCAAGCTGCCCGAGGGCCACCCGGCAAGAGGAATTGGCCCAATCGTACTCATTTCGGTAGCGCAGATCGACCCATGCCCGGATGAACTGCTCCCGCCATTGTGGACGCCTGAAGCAAAGGAAATGCTCGAAGCCGCGCCAACAGATCCACAGAGGAGAGCACTCAGTGCCGACCGACATGCGCTTCAAACACTCTTTCGCGCCCTCCAGCGCAAAGTCAGAATTGCAGCGCCGGCAAGCCTCATCCGTGTTGGGTCGTACAAGGCACAAGATGGCTGGCAAGACTTGACAGAAGAGGAAGTGGACCTTTGCCTCAAGCCAATAACTTCCTCCACGAACAACGCTTTGGCCAAAGGTAGAAATGCACGCGTGGCTCTCGAGCGGCATGACGTGGTGAATCTAATCCGTTCCCGACAAGTGGCCACGATCATCTCAAAGGTGGAGCAGTACCGGGCTGCGGTTTTGAATAATGTTCGGCAAGAACTTGTGGGTTTCGCAGTTCAGGTGAGCGCTCACTTTCAGGCGGAAATCAGAAATCGGGAGATGGCCTTGAAGCGTCGTAGGCAGTCACCACCCGAAGTTGGACCCGTCGAACTTTGGCAGGGTCAGGTGGCTGCTTTGGAAAGATCGCTGGCGATGGACCGTCTGAACTTTTCGGAAGCGACCACCTTTCTTCAGGGTCTTGCTGGAGGAAGCAGCTTCCTCGGAAAGATCCAGCCCTGCACGGCTCTCATGGCGCTCATCGCTGACGACTGAAAGTACGGTGGTGGGTCAGGGGTGTCCCGGTTCAGCACCTAAGAGGCAGATCGGGGTTTTTCATGGTAGGAGGATGTCTGGTTCATCGCAGCTGCCAAGGAGCGAAGATGAATCAGACACCGGGCCGACGAAGAAGGCCCCTGTTCAGATCTCCCGAGCCAGCTCAGTTCATCAAAGGTACCAACCGGAAATCTGGAGATAAGACTTCTCCGCTACGTCGCTACCATAGGGCTTCCACGAACGTGTCAGAGAGAGTCTAACGAGAGTGCCTTCCGGTATGACGTCGATCCGAGGCTGAACGCCCACAAAGGGTACTGTATGGAACTTGAGCTCGTCTCCATATCTGAATCGCACTTTTCCGTACATATCGTGCCTATATAGGGGTCGATCCGAGAGCCAGAAGCCGACGCTCCCTGACGGGATTCTATTTTCCGCGATGGATAGGCTCCCGAACGCCGTATCTAAGCTGTGTTCAAATGTCTCGGTGAGTGGACAGCTTTGGATTGGGCAAGCGCTCCTAATGAGCGCACCTAGTTCGACTATGTCGAGCTCACCCGCCACCTCGTAGGACACCACTTCGACATCCTCCAGATGTGGAGGTGAAATCTTGGTCTTGTTGCGGTACTTTAATTTGTATCTATGGCCCACCTTGAATGGAGCGGAATCAGGCCAATTATATTGGCCTTGAGGCAAAAGCCTTATATTCTTGGCCTTCGTCCGGTCGAAGGCGCCTACGCACACTCTCTCCTTACTCATCCGCGTCCGGGCAACGATCAGCACATCGGAGGCAGACTCATGCACCCCCTTCGGCCATCATCATCAATCACCTCCTAAAGATGCACTGGATTCACGCCGAACCGACTGCGAATCTCGTCCGTAATAAGTGAGCGATGGCAGGCAGCGTGCCCGTGCTCCACACAGAAGAAACAGACAGCATCGTGACTGGAAATGATGACCGAAATCAACTCTGGGCCGGCGGCAGCGAGCACTTCTCGCCGATAACTTTCCGCGAAACTCGAGGATAGTGCGACTCTGTCGCGCTTTCGTGTCCTGTCAGCGTTGTCCTGATCCTTCTGAATATCCCTGATTTTCTGAGTTGGGGCGAGCTGCTTCGCGTGACTGTACTGAACCTTTCTGTCAGCAAGCATCTCCTGAAGCTTTCCGGCATTTAGATGCCGGTACATCGGGCCGCGGACGAGGCGCCTTGCTCTTACATCAACTAACAATCCTATTCCGTTGTTCGTCAGCTTCTCGAAGAATTCGTCAACGCTATGGCCATATCCCCCGATTGTGAATACTTTTGTCACCGTTTATAGCGTCCTCTCGAGCGCGTCAGGGCTGGGTCAAAACTGAACAAGTCGAGCTGACTGCTGGCGATCCTTTCAATGACAACGATTTGGCTGGAGTTTTGCCCAGCCTTGTCTATGTGTGTGACATTGATGCCGCGAGCTTGAAGTTCGGCGCCGATAAGCTTTGATCTGTGGCAGTCTTCCGGCCTCTCCTCGCTGCACATTATGCAAACGTGGAGGTCCTTCTTCGCTGCGGTCTCGAGCCGCTCCAGTCCGGCTTGGAAATATTCTTTACACCGCAGTTGTTGGTAATCTATCTTGCCGGTCTTGTCGTAGATTTGGGGGTCGTTTGGCCGTCCGCCAAGCTGGTCACCCATAAAAACATAGGTGATCCCTGCGGAGGCCGTGTGCCTCCTGAGTTGGTCAATATTGAAGTCTGGATTGAACTTCGAAAATGGGCTGCTCCGGACGTCCACGAGGAAGTCGCATTCTCTAGCCCGAAGGAGCTCTTGGATCTCAGCGAAGCTGCGGGTCCCATGGCCGACTGTATATATTCCTTGCACTTGGGACCTCTGGTGGATGTCGTGCCTAGCTTAGGTTGAACTCGGCGCCCGAATCCAGCGGAGCTTGCAGTAGCAGATCTTGGTGTGGTGCGCTCGACGTGATCAGCCCCCATTGGGTGGCCCAAGTGAATGTTAGTGCAGCACTGGTCGTGGCGCCACCGGCAGCCTGGCCGGCGGAGCGGGTTTGGCTGGCGCAGCCGGCCAGGCGGTGAAGGCCGGGAGGATGACCTCCGGGGCGGGTGGTCTATAGCCCAGCGAGGCGTGGGGCCGGACTGTATTGTAGTGTCTGCGCCAGCTTTCGATGGCGGTCTCCGCCTCCCCTAGCAGGCTGCTGAAAAACTAACTTGGGGTGAGCTGGCGGGGAACAGCGTTCCGTAACTGGACCTCTGTCATCGCCCAGTGGCACTCACTAATCGCTGAAACGTGAGAAAGTTCTGCACGGGCTGCCCTGCACCTCTGGTCGTAGGAGTTTCTCAGCAGCCTGCTAGACGGTGCGCGGGGCAGGGTCCTTGGACGCAGGGCTCGCTAATCCAGCCTGCAATCGTCCGTTTCTCAGCAGTGGATGTGACCGGAAATGCAGAGGGGGTGCATGCGCATCTCCCCCTCTGTGAGTCGGCAGCGAGGCCAGACCCTCCCTTTGGCCGGCCGTCCGCCGCCTTATGTCCGACGCCGCTTGACCTCGCGAACCACACTCTCACGGACACGGAGTTGGCTTTCGATCATCTCCTGGCGGGTGGCGCCGCGATAGGCTTCGGCGAGAACCTGTTCCGCGATCCGGATGATGCGAGCGCGCTTGTCGTCCGAGTGGCGCTCTTCCGTTCTGATGTGCTTCAACTGAGTCGAGCCTCCATGACTTGCCAGCCCGCCGGGATGGCAGGCCAGAACAAAATCTGAGGCTTTATAGGATCTACATAGGACCGGCTTGATACGTCAGAGAGTCGTCCGGATCAAGCGCTTTCCTGGTCTGCTCGCGAGATCCGGTCCGGGCGTCGGGCTGGCCCGAACAGGTGTTCGTGCTTCGGCGTGTCCTGCCATCCCAGCCGCGTCACGCAGACAGGAACCGCATGGATCAGCCGAAGCCGCGGGCCGCCTCACCCTTGGGAGACCTGTCGGCGAGGAGGCGGCGAGAAGTCGGGCGCCGCCTCATCCAGGGTCGTGAGGATCCCGATCTCCTCCTCGGTGCATCCTGTCCGGTCGTGGTGAGGTATGACGATGCCATGGAGCTGTGCCCTTAGGTCGTCCCAGCGGTCCAGGAGGACGGCCCAATGGTGGGCATCGTAGGTCCCGCCAAAGATCACTGGCCGGATCTCGATGCGGGGCAGCGTTCCTTCCCCTGTCTCGAGGGCGCGCTGGACCGACGCAGCCCAGTGGCTCGCCACCCGGTCCACGCGTCCGATCTGCTGTTCCACCACCCCGGGTTCCACTCCGGGTGGATGAGGACGACGACACGGCAGGCCCTGTGCAGGTTGAGGCCTTCGCGCCCGACGAGCGACTGGGCCACGAGGACGCGCGGGTTGCTTTCGCGACGGTTGAACGCAAGCTGGAGCGCCCGCCGGGCGGGCATCTCGGTCGAGCCGGACATGAACCGCGCAAAGCGCCCCCCGTTCGACACGGTACTCGACCTCGAGCCGGTTCTCGGTGTCAGACCACACGGCGAGGGCCTTGTCCTCGTCGATCGGTTCGCGGAGGTCCAGGGCGTCCCGACCCTGGTCCCGCAGGGCGGAGACCAGATCGATGAAGCTCTCGGCGACGGCCCTCGGGGGGAACTCCGCGGCCGCCGGACGCTCCCCAGTGTCGGCGGACGGTTCGGCAACGCGCTCTCCGAGGAGCTGCTCGATCGCGGCCGCGAGGTGGGTCGGGCGGTCCGTCCGACGGGCGGCCGCCAGGAGCGCCGCCGCGCCGGGCTCGTCAGGGCGCAGCCCTTCGCCGATGAGGTCGAAGATCTTTTGGCGCAGCCGGCCACGGCGTCGCTCGAGGACCAGATACTGCGCCGCAAGGGCCGCATCGATCCGCCCGAGGTCGAAGGGGTCCGGCCGCCCGAGCTGACGATGGGCGGCCTCGACGGCGGAGCGGTCCTCCTGCGCGACCTGGCTCTGGGGCCAGAGCCGTCCTTCATCCAGGGCGCGGAGCATCTGGCGCGCGTTCAGGAGTGCGACGAGCGCCCGCATCGGCGCGGTGAAGCGCCCGAAGACGAGAACCTTCTCGCCGCGGGTCGCGTAGTCGTCGATCTCCCGTGCCGCCGCGACGATCGCGGGATGCTCGAAGAGCGGATCGGAACGCCCGCCGACCTGGGCGAGGACTCCCTTCCACCACGAGATGCGTTGCGCCCGCTTGTCCGGGGGGCCGCCCTCGCTCGAAGTCGCACCCACCGCTTCGGGGTCGGAGGCGGCGATCCCCTCCGGGTCGCCGTCGAGCGCGAGGGTCGGATCGACCTCCTCTTGGCCGGCATGATCGAGGCCGGACGCGATGCCATGCCCGTTGCCGAAGGTCAGCCTTAGCCGCTTGGAGAGAGGGTCCTTGCCCATCTCCGAGACGAACGAAAGCGCCTCGACCGCGCAGACCGCACGCTTCCAGGACGGATCGAGACGGGACAGGTCGACCGGGATCTCGTGCTGCCACCGGTAGGAATCGACATCGGCCGCAAGGGGCTCATGGAGCGCGGCCGATCGGTTCCGCAGCACGGCCTGCCGGTACCGGACCACATCCTCGTCGCGTCGCTTGTCGCGCCGGAGGACGAAGGGCGAGAGCGCCTCCTGGAACGCGCGTGCCGCATCGGAGAACTCCTGGCGCGCATCTGGGCTGCTCCTCCAAGCGTGCCGGAGCCGGGCCAGGCTCTTGGCGTAACGGCTCGTGACGCCGCGGATCCGGTTCTTCGTCGTGTCGTCCCTGACCCCCGCTCGCGCAAGCGAGTCCACCCATTGGCCGGCATTGAGCTCGACGGGCGTCGCGGTCAGGCAAAGGTGCCGCCGGCTGCTCGACCCGAGAAGAACCTCCCCGAGGAGACGGGACAGCCCGCTTTCGTCGTGCCGGCTCTTGTGGGCTTCGTCGACGATGACGAGATCGAAGGCGCCGAGGCCCAGCCCGACGGCCTGATGGAGCCGCCGGCGATTGCCCCCGTTCGCCTCGAAGTCCTGCGCCGCGCTGGCGTCCCGCCACGTCGTTTCCTGCCGCAGCGCGTCGAGCCGCTGCATCATCTCGGGACTGCCCTGCGCGCTGCGAGCCCAAATCGAGTGGGCGGCCGTCCGGACGGACGGGTCGAGGTTCCGTTCGAAGTCGGGGAAGCCGTTGGGGGCCCGCCCGGATGCCGACCGTTGGGCCAGCCCGACCAGGGCGGGAAGAAGCTGGGTCCGCTGCCGCGGGCCGTTCGGGTGGAGCCTCCAGTTCACGAGCCCATGCGACAGCAGGACGACCGACCGGTCGAACCAGGGCCGGGGCGCGCTGGGGTCCGACCAGGCGCCGATGAACTGCCAGAAACTGCGGACGGCCTCTCCCGGAGCGGGGAAGCCAGCCTTCTTGAACTCGTCCTGCCACTGGTAGGCGAGGGTGGTGGGGATGAGGATGGCCACGCGGCCCCCCGCCTCGGTGACGGCGCGGGCCGCGGCGACGGCGATGCGCGTCTTACCCAGGCCCACCTCGTCGGCCAGGATGACTCCGTGCTGCGGAAGCCGTTCGGCAAGGAGGCACAGACTGTCCCGCTGACCCTCGTTGAGGAAGGTTCCAGGAGCGTCCGCGATCTCCCGCAGCCGCTCAGCGACCGTTGACCAATCAACCGACATCGCGCTGCCACCTCCCATCAAGGCCGTTCACCTGCCAGCCCCTTTCGACCATGTCCAATGTGCGTTCGTAGCGTTCCGCATCCGGTCCGGGGGCGAGGGAAAAGTCCGGGCGGAACGGGGCGGCGCGCAACGGCCCGAGCGGGTTCAGCGACAGGCTGCGGAAGAAGGCCACCGCCGGGTCGTCCTTGGCGGCCTCGAGCGTCTGCCCCAGGCGGACGCACCAGGCCGTCCAGTCCAGGGGATGGATCGCGGTCTGGCGATCGGCGATGCGTTCCACCAGCTCCATGATGCGCCTGACCGGATAGGAGGAGGGCAGGCTCGTGCCGCGCCCCTCGCCCTCGCCCTCGCCCTTGCCCGTCCCGTCGCCCCCGGTGGTCTCCTCGTCTCCGGGTGGCTCGGAGGGCGGCAGCGGGAAGTCGGACAAGGCCCACCAGACCTCGTCGACGGCGATGGAGGGCAGCGGACGGGCGGCCATCCGTCCGTCCGCGCCGATGACGGGGACGCGCTCTGTCAGGGCTCGTCCGTCGGAGCTCCAGGACACCGTCACCTCGACGGGTTGCTCTCCCGCCCATTCCCAGCCCCCGTCGATGCGGCGGCAGGGGCGGCCCGTCGGATCGAGCAGGTCGCAGGAGCTGTCGGCCGGCTCCGGTGGCCGGAGCGGGGCGGCCGGGCTGTCGGGTCGCCACAAGAGATAGGGCACCGGCGGGGCCAGATAGGCGGGCGGGCGGTCCGGCATGTCCTCGCCGCCGCTCAGGGCGCCGGGCTCGACCCGCGTGTCCTCGCTCCAGGCGATCGGCAGGAGCCGGCGGACGGGGTGGCCCTTGTCGGACGGGCGGTCTTCCCAGGTCAGGGTCCGGGGTCTCAGCACCACGCCGGCTTCCAGGTTGCCGCCGGCCGAGGCGGCCCGCATCATCCCGGGCGGCGTCAGGTTCCCGGAGCCGAGGTAAAGCCAGGCGTTCGCGCAAAGGGAATCCTCGTCGCGCCAGTTCGCGGCGAAGAGGAATTTCGCATGGAGGAAGCGGGAAGGGCCCTTCGGTGTCACGGCCCGTCGAATCGTCCAGCCCCGCGCCGCGATGGCGTCGACCGCCGTGGCCACCGCCTGGCAGGCCTCCGGGTTGACGTAGAGGTCCACCCAAGGCTTCTGCTTCTTCAGCGCGCCGGCCTTCTGCAACTCGGCCACGACGGCGTCGAGGACCGAGGGCACGAGGCCGGGCGCCGTGGCGCTTTCGTAGAAGCCGGAGCCGATGGACAGGTAGTTCCTTGGACCGGCGGGGATCCGGTCGCAGATCTGGGGCAGCAGGGCCTGGCTGCGGCTGTCAATGAAGCGCGGGGCCGGAGGCTTGGGCAAACTCGCCGGCAGGTCGGCGACCCACTGGTCGAGGGCGTCCATCGCCTCCCGCGTGACGGGAGGGGCCGCATCGAGGGGCGATGACGGAACCTTGCCGCGGAGCCATTGCAGGAAGTCCGCGGCGGCGGCGACATCCACGGCGTTCTGGGTGGCGTCGCGGCCCCTGGTCTCGCCGGAGGCGATCTCGACGGTCCAGGCCAGGTCCAGGCTGTCGTCCAGCGTGGCGCGGGTCCAGTTGCCGGTCGAAACGATCAGTCGGAGCCGCCAATCCTTGGGCTCCGACACGGCGCGGAACCCCAGCAGCGCGACCTTGGCGTGCATCAGGCCGAAGGGGAGCTTCGAGGGCAGCGGCACGATGGAGGACCCCCGGCACGTCGAGCAGCGAGAGCCGCTCCTGGCCGGGGTCGAGGATGAGCGCGAGCGACACCTCGCCCGCCGCGGCGCGCTGCGCATGGGTCCGGCGCGTGAAGCGCTCGACGGCCCTGTTCAGGAAGAGGACGTCGGCGGAGTAGCCGCAGACCCAGCCGAAATGGCCGACATGGCCATCGGGGGCTTCGAACAACTGAGCCAGCGTCGGGTGACGGTCGGTGCCGAAGGACATGTTCATGGGGTTACCGGTGCCCTGCGAGATCGGGGGCCAGATGATACAGGTTGCGGACACGGAAGGAGATGGAGGGGGGAAGCTCTCCTTCCTCGATCACCGGGGCGTCCGGCGCTTCCTCGTCCTCCACGAGGGCGGGCGCGGCGATGGGGCGTCCGGCGAAGGCGCCTCCGGGCCGCAGTTCTCCGTCGACGAGGCGAAGGATGCGACCGTCCCGGGCGACTAGCGACCGGATCACCTCCACGTCGCTCCGTTGGATGCATTCGTTGCAGAAGGCGGTCGCCATGCGGTCGGGAGAGGGATCGTGGTCCTCGGCCAGAAAGGCCTTCGCGGCGTACCGAAGCGCCTGGAGCCTGTCCGCGGGCACGAGGGAGGGCGCCAGATCGACGGGGACCCGCTGCCGGGGGAAGGCACCAAGGCCGGCCTCGAGATGGTCGAGCACCGATCCCCTGTCGACGGCGCCGCCCAGGGCGACCACCTCGAAGAAGCGCGCTCCGGCCCGCATGTCCCGCCAATGCGCGTCGTCCTCGATCTCGTCCGGGCGGGTGGCCCAGTCCGTATGGCTGCGCCGGTCCCGGCGAAGGGCTCCGATCCAGGCCAGCGCCTCGCGGCGTCGGGTGCGGTCCGAGGCAGGGCCCGACAGGAAGCCGTCCCGCAGGATTTCCGAGACCGCGCCGGTCAGCGGGCTCGTGGGATCGAGTTCCGCCCGCAGTTCTGTTCGCCTCCTGGGGAGAGGGCCGCCGCAGACCCAGCGGAGAAGCATGGCGCGCGAGCTCGGAAAGGCGTTCTCCAGCAGCCGCAGGCCCCGCGACGTGACGTTGTAGCCGTTGAACCGACGGCTCTCCCCCTCCGCAAGTCCAAAGGCGTGCAAGGGCGCGAGCGTTCCCACCCGCATGGGCTGGGTCACGTAGAAGCTGCGTGTCCCAGCCGTGGCGAAGCTCAGGTCGCGCAGGTCCCTGTGCCGGGAAAGCTTCTGCCGGCCCGGCAAGCGGGCGTCCCGAGGCCAACCCAGGTGCCTGAGGCTCAGCCACACGGCCAGCGCCTCGACAGCATTGGCCGCGGCGATGTTCGACAGGTCCTGTCCGCCCGCGCGGGCCCGCTCGGCCAGATGGATGCCCAGCAGGGCCAGGAGAAGCTGGCGGCCGAACCAAGCATTACCGAGACCTGGCACCGCAAGCTCGTTGAAGGCGCGGACAGCGGCGCCGAGTCCCAAGGGCCGGCTCCGCCGTTCGGATTCGGCCTGCTCCGTGCCGAGGAGTCCCCATTCCATACGATCATCCACTCCACAGACTCCTGGACATGCGGCGGATGGCGACCGCCGATGCCCTTTTGATGACATTTCCGAGGCACCGGCCCGGACATGCGGTTGGACAGGCGGGGTGGCGTGGCCCCGCGGCTCGGGCGGCGATGAGGGGCCGGCGCCGTGCCATTCCCTGCGCATCACCGTGGGGCCCTCACGCGGAACCCGACCGGCTCGACCCCGCCGCCCGGCTTGGTCGCCTGTTCGCGGGCGAGCTCGCCGAGGATCCGCTCCGAGTCCCCAAGCCCCAAGAGCCGGACGCGTCGAAGCACCGCGGCGAAGTCTCCGGGCGTGAGACGATCAAGGCGGGACAGGCCGGCCGGAGCGGCAAGATCGAAGAAGTGCCGGAAGGCGTCCCGAGCCTGGTCCGGGTCAAGCGGGCGGAACTCCACCTTGAGGGTGAAGCGCCGCATTGAGGCCGGGTCGAGCCGGTCGACGAGGTTGGTCGTGCAGGCGAAGGGCAGAGGGTGGTCCTCCATCACAGGTTCTGCGCGTCTGGTCTGAGCGCGTGATGCAGGCAGGTCATGGCCGGCCATTGCAGAGGGAACTCTGTCAGCGGCTGAGTAGCTCACTGCGGGAGGCGCTTGTCATTAGGAACCTCGTTTGTCACGGGCTGATCGGCTACTCCGCAGACGTCCCACACAGGTCCGAAGAAGCTCATCTTCTTGTTGAACTCGACGGGAACAGGCGACGCCTCACTTGGACCGAGCTGCAGACGATGTTCGAATGGATGTCGCGGAGCAGATGGCTCATCCGCGATCTGACACACGCAGCTATCGGAAAAGATGCTGCAGCGAGCGAGGCGAGCCTGCGCGGGTGGGAGAGATTTTCTCAGCAGTGATGATGGCTTGTATTGCTCTGTCGACGGTGGAACTTACGAGCCTTTCACCAAGTCTCCGAGGCGGAGAAGGATGGTGGAGGTCACTTCCTGCCTTTCGACTATCTGTTGCAGACGCACAGTCCCTACCAGTCGGGGATGGCTCGGAGGGTATAGCCTAGATGACAAGCGGCTGCGTTTAGACGGCGACGGGCAACCCTGCGGGCACGGGCTTGACCTTGCAGCCGACCTGCGCGAAGCGGCTCCAAGCGCCATTTCAGTCGCGACATTTGTATGAGGAGTTGGATACAATGGACTTGGAGACATTCAGGCCGCGCGTTCACGAAGCCTTGCAGGCTTGGAACGTAGGTCAGCAGTTCACGCTGAAGGACCTCTTTGAGGCCCAGTGGGGCGAAGTGGCGCAACCGACGACGTTCGGGCAGGACTTCTTGGCAGCCGTCAGAAGGGGCGAGTTCCCGGACATTGAGGAGCGGCACAAGGACGGCGCAAACCACCAGTGGTATCGCCGCATCCGATAAGTCCAGCGCTTCAGAGTCGGTGTCACCAAACCTTCGCTTGCTCGCCGTGCTCTGAAGCACCCTGTACTTGGCCTCAAGACCCTTGCCAGCTAGGCGGACCATCGCTGGTGATTAGTCTGGTCGGCAGCACCGCTCGCCAGAGACTACAGCCTTGGGTGCCATGGTGGCCACAGACTCTAAACCTGAGCTTCTCAATCATGTCGACCAGGGTGGCTACCGCCCAGAACGCCGCGTGGACCTTCCACGTCGCGATCCGAGCGTTTTGGTTGCGCGCGGGGCGCCTTCTCAAAGCGAAGGAGCCAGAGAAGAGGACCAGCAGTCGGTCGCGATCTTCCAGACCGTGAAACAGCGACGCAACGGCCACCACGAGAGAAAAATGCCCAAGTTCAACGAGCGGCGGCCCTTGGCCTCGATGGCCGCGCATTCGCTTGCAGCCATCCCTTGATGTGGTTGACGTCGGCTTCCCGCATGATGCCTCGCGGCATCTCCCTAATTTGCCCAAGCCAGCGAAGCCGCATGGTTCCGTCTTCTTCGATATTCATACCCGCCATGCGCTCATGGTCGCTGGGTTTAAACATGCCTTTTTCAAGGAAAGTGCGCAGCGAGAACACCCATCGGTCCCCTTGATAGGACTTTTCGATTCCTGGCGAGACTTTCATTGTCCGAGCGACAAACGCGCCGCCCATAAAAGGAATAAGGAAGTCATAAGCTCCATCTTGCTCCAGCGACGTCAAACCAAAAATCTGCGCAAGATCACGGGCAATGGCCATCGAGAGCCAGACGAGATAATCCAAGGATTTCTCGTCGGCGAGGCCGCGCTGAAGCACTCTTGTGATCGTATGATGGCTCATGTTCGCGACTGTGAGCAGGGAAGATTCCACTTTTTCCGCAGTCGCTATATAGAAAAGGTTATTCAGGAAAACTGATCTTTCGTTGAAATCTAGCTCGTCGCTATGAACGGTGTGGAAAACTTCGGTTTCTGGCGCTGCACTGACCAACTGCGCGCTGACTGACTTAACCAGCGGGCTCCATGGGGCGGGGATAAACGGGTCACTGAAAGGTGGGCGAATAAGGGGTGCCATGGTCTCAAGGACGCGCCCCTCATGCTCCATTTGGGAAGACAATGCGAATTTCTTGAATGCTTGTGTTCGTCGAGGGCTTCCAAGCCAGTCTCGGATGGAGCTGTGGTCTGCCTGTTGTCGCACAAAAGCAGTTGCGTATCTCTTCGCGAGCCCTTCGTCCATTTAGCAGCGCTTCCTCAATTGGCGTTTTCTCATGCAGCTTGCGGTCGCCGGCGAGCCCGATCAAGTGCGAAGTCATTTGGCCTCCACCTCCATGTCCGTGGATCGAGCTGAATCGATGGCCTGCCGGCTCGGCAACGCAGCGTCTGCGGTGAGATGCTCGGATGCCGGACACACCTTTCGCCGCCCCAGCCTTCTCCGGAAGCAAGCGGCTGGGGGATAGAAGCCTTCGGCGCAGAAGTAACCGTTGAGCGAATCGAAAACGGCAGGATCACGCTGGACCTGATCGCTCGTATGAAGGCGCGCGCTTACGCTCCGGCCGAGGAGCCCAGCGACTTCTATGCGGACCCACTCGGCTCGCCCGACGTCTGCCGCAGCTATGAGCCGTTGGGCCAGGAGATCGCCGAATACCTGGACGGGGAGGTGGATGTGCTCATCGCTACCGCAGGGACCGGAACTGCCCTAATGGGAGCCGCCGACGGGTTAATAGCTGCCGGCGTGACCCCGAAAAGCGCAATATTACGCTCGGCTGCGGCAACGGGGCCAAGTATCTCGGGGCCACATCTATGGCAGGTCGCCCGCAAGGTGATACGGCAGCTTCGTCCCACAGGGTGCCTGAGTTGAAGAGACGCTATCGGACCGCGTTACAGGAAACGGCTTGAGAGGGCAGGACACTTACCTTGCTTCTCAGCAGGACCAAGCGTCACCTGATCCACTATTTCAGAACTTCCCCACGGTGATGCTCTCCATCTGGATCCCGTTGTCGCTTCGAAATCTGGAGGCCCTCGCCACCCCGTCCCGCAGATCCTCCTCGCCCAGAGGGTGCTGCGGAGCGCCTTAGCTGCCCAACGCTGGCAGGTTTCTCGCCATACCCAACTGCAACCAGTGACCAAATCCTGCCCCCGCAACCAAACTCGAGCGAACTGACGAGAGACGGCGAAAGCCGCGCCTCGCTGGTTCGCGGAACAGACAATCCGAAGCCCCCGTTGCCGCAAGGCACGGGGGCTTCGTGCTGTCGGGCCCGGCCAAGCCCGCCCTCACCGGTCGAGGATCCGGCGCGCGCCGCCGGCCGGCCCGACCCGCAGCTCCGGCGACGGCACCACGCGTCCCCCCGGCCTGGACTGGCCGCGGCCGCCCCCGGAGCCGCTCAGGCCGTGGCGAGCCGTGAGTAGAGGCCGCCTCTCGCCGCCAGTTCGGCGTGGCTGCCCAACTCGGCGATGCAGCCGTCCCGCATCACCGCGTGGCGGTCCGCGTGGCGGACTATGGCAAGAGATTGGATGAGCTCGTACCTAGCTCTGGACGACCTGATCTTTGGGTTGTGGCTGTGGCAAGTAGCTGAGGACTGACGGCACCCAACAAGACCTTCTGATCTGGTTGAGGCGGATGAGGGCGCAGCCTAGGAGGGCGAAAGCCTCGTGGATGTCGGCGTGCCGCTCGCGACGGATGGTAAGGCGGCGGAAGCGGTTGAGCCAAGCCAGCGTGCGTTCCCCCACCCAGCGGTGCCGGCCCGGCTTTTTGCTCGTCTCGACTCCGCGTCTCGCGATGCGGGGCGCGATGGATCGGGCGCGACACGCGTTGCGGCAGCGACGGTGATCATAGGCCGTGTCGTCGTGGAGCGTCTTGGGGCGGCTTCGAGGCCGACTCCGGCCGGGCCGCACAGCCCTGGCGCAGAACTTCGACCAGGTCGGCATCGGGGGGCGCCGGGTCTTGTTGGCGATGCGGGCGGCGTTGATGCTGTAGACGCCCGTGACGGCCTCGAGCTGCCAGGGTTGGCTCCTGAGAGACTGTTGGAGGGAGGCATCGATGAGCGAACTCAGCGTGATCGGGCAGATTCTGGCCAAGCAGGTGTTCCAGGTCGTGATTGCGGGAGCCGACGTCAGGCTCGACTTGGCCTAAGATGTGCTCGGCAGGCCACTCGCGTTGATGGCGGCGGAGGCAAAGGATAGCGACCAGCGAGGAAGGAGCGGATGGCGGGAGGTTCCTTGCCCGTAGGCCGGTCCTTTCAGGCTGGGGCTACGACGACCTCGGTTTCCCAGTCGCGGCAGCAGGCCGCAAGGTCAGGCGCCAGGGGCCGGTCCGTGACGAGGGTCGCGAGGTCAGCGAGCGACGCGACGCGCACCGGTGCGTTGCGCTGGAGCTTGGAGTGGTCGGCCACGAGGATCGTGCGCCGCGACTGGGCCAGAAGGGCCTGGCTCACCTCGACCTCCTGGAGGTCGAAGTCGAGAAGGTCGCCGGCGTCGTCGAGCGCGGAGCAGCCGATCACCGCCATGTCGAACCTGAACCGCCGGATGGTCTGTACCGCGAGCGGCCCGACGAGGCCGCCGTCCGAGCGACGGATCGTCCCCCCCGCGAGGATCACCCGGGCGTCGGGGCTGGCCAGGAGGATGCCGGCTACGTTGATGTTGTTGGTCACCACGAGAAGGTCGCGATGGCCGAGGAGTTCGCGCGCGACGGCCTCGGTGCTGGTGCCGATGCCGAGGAACAGCGAACTGCCCGGAGGGATGAGGCCGGCGCAGGCCCGGCCCATGGCGGCCTTGGCCTCGCCGTTCAGGCGCCGGCGCTCCTCATAGGCGATGTTGGTGGTGCCGGAGGGGAGGACGGCGCCGCCATGCACGCGCTCGAGCCGGCCCGCCTCGGCCAGTTCGGCCAGATCCCGGCGGATGGTCTGGTGCGTGACGCCGAAGTGGCGGGCGAGGTCCTCGACCGTCACCTTCCCGCCGCGGCGGGCAAGGTCGAGGATTTCGGGATGGCGCAGGGTCTGGGACATGAGGACTCGGGCCGTGGTGCTGCCCCAACGGAAACACCATTCGGCGCGACTTGACGAGGGGTTCGTTTCGCTGCGTTGCAGAGCGTCATGGGTGGTGAAACGAAAAAACCGAACACCCAGCTTTACGGATCGCGCATCCTTGGCTAACGTCCCTCACGCGGCCGAGAGGAGGACGAGCTTGCCGAAGTCCGACGCCCCGATCGACTTCGACCTTCTCGTCATCGGCGGGGGCGTGAACGGCTGCGGGATCGCGCGGGACGCGGCGGGGCGGGGGCGTTCGGTCCTGCTCTGCGAGAAGGGGGACCTCGCGGAGGGAACCTCCTCGGCCTCGACGAAGCTCTTCCACGGCGGGCTGCGGTATCTGGAGTTCCTGGAGGTGCGGCTCGTGCGCGAGTCGCTGATCGAGCGGGAGACGCTTCTACGGGCGATGCCGCACATCGCCTGGCCGCTGCGCTTCGTGCTGCCGCTCAATCCGGAGATGCGGTTCGAGAGCGCGACGCCGGTGTCGCGGATGCTGGGGCTCGCGATGCCCTGGATGAGGGGGCGGCGGCCGGACTGGCTGATCCGGCTGGGGCTGGGGCTCTACGACAACCTCGGCGGGCGGGAGATCCTGCCGGGGACGCGGACCGTGGACCTGCGGGAGGACCCGGCGGGTCGGCCGCTCAAGCCCCGGTTCACGAAGGCCTTCGAGTATTCGGACTGCTGGGTGGAGGATTCTCGGCTCGTGGCCCTGAACGCGCGGGACGCGGAGGAGCGGGGGGCGCGCATCCGGACGCGGACGCGGGTGGTCTCGGCGCGCGTCGCGGGCGGGGCCTGGGAGGTGGAGGTCGACGGCGACGCGGGCCGCGAGACCCTACGGGCGCGGGCCGTGGTGAACGCGGCGGGGCCCTGGGCGGGCGAGGTGCTGAGCCGGGCGCTCGGGCTGACCTCGCCGGACCGCATCCGGCTGGTCCGGGGCTCGCATATCGTGACTCGGCGGCTCTACGACCACGACCGGGCGTATTTCTTCCAGGGGCGGGACGGGCGGATCATCTTCGCCATCCCCTACGAGACCGACTTCACGCTGATCGGGACGACGGACATGGAGCACCCCTCGCCGGACGTGCCGCCCGTCTGCACGCCGGAGGAGCAGGACTACCTCTGCGCCTTCGCCTCGGAGTATTTCGCGAGGCCGGTGACGCGGGACGACATCGTCTGGACCTATTCGGGGGTCCGGCCGCTCCACGACGAGGGGGCGCAGTCCGCCACGGCGGCGTCGCGGGACTACACGCTGAAGCTGGACACGGCGCCCGGCGCGCCGGTGCTCCATGTGTTCGGGGGCAAGATCACCACCTACCGGCGGCTCGCCGAGGCGGCGATGGCGAAGCTCGGGCCCGTGCTGGGGAACGACCGGGGTCCCTGGACCGCCGGGGTGCCGCTGCCCGGGGGGGATTTCCCGGTGGACGGGGTGGAGCGCCTCGTGGCGGGGCTGCGCGCCAGCCATCCGTTCCTGACAGCGGCTTGGGCGCTGCGGCTCGTGCGCGCCTATGGGACCGAGGCCATGGCGGTGCTGGGCGGGGCGCGCGGGGCGGCCGACCTGGGGGAGGACTTCGGGGCGACGCTGACCGAGGCGGAGGTGAGCTGGCTCATGGAGAGGGAATTCGCCCGCACGGCGCAGGACGTGCTGTGGCGTCGAAGCAAGCTCGGGCTGCGGGTCAGCCCGGAGCAGGCCGCGCGGCTGGATGCGTGGATGCGCGACGCCCGAGGCGAGGGCGCGACGCCCAGGGCGGTCGCGGCGGGGGTGGGACGATGACCCTGGAACTCCAGCGCGTGAGCCGGGTGGTGGGACAGCAGGTCCACCTTCATCCCACGAGCCTCGTCCTTCGGAACGGCACGATGAACGTGCTGCTCGGGCCGACCCTGGCGGGCAAGACGACGCTGATGCGCCTGATGGCGGGCCTCGACCAGCCCACGGCCGGGCGCATCCTCTGCGAGGGGCGCGACGTGACCGGGGTCCGGGTGCAGGACCGGGGCGTGGCGATGGTCTACCAGCAGTTCATCAACTATCCGACGATGACGGTTTTCGAGAACATCGCCTCGCCGCTGCGGCTCCTGGGCCGGCCGCGCGAGGAGATCGACCGGCGGGTCCGGAAGGCGGCGGACCTGATGCGGCTCGGCCCCTACCTCCAGCGCCGGCCCCTGGAGCTCTCGGGCGGGCAGCAGCAGCGGACGGCCCTGGCGCGGGCGCTGGTCAAGGACGCGGGGCTCGTGCTGCTGGACGAGCCGCTCGCCAACCTCGACTACAAGCTGCGCGAGGAGCTGCGCGCCGAGATCCCGCGCATCTTCGAGGAGGCGGGCTCGATCTTCGTCTACGCGACGACCGAGCCGGAGGAGGCGCTGCTCCTGGGCGGCCACACCGCCACGCTCTGGGAGGGCCGCGTCACGCAGTTCGGCCCCACGGCCGAGGTCTATCGGCGCCCGGCGGACGCCACCACGGCCCGGGTCTTCTCGGACCCGCCGATGAACTTCCTGCGGGTGGGCAAGCGCCTCGCGCAGCTCCACTTCGGGCCCGCGCAGGGCATTCCCGCGTTGGGACGCTTCGCGGGGCTGGCCGAGGGGCCTACCTCGCGGGGTTCCGGGCGAACCACGTCCGGCTCGACCGCCCGAGGGCGAGGCCATGGAGTTCCGCGCGACCGTCACCGGCTCCGAGATCACCGGCTCCGAGACCTTCCTCCACCTCGACCACCAGGGCGAGCGCTGGGTGGGCCTCGTCCCCGGCGTGCGGGCCATCGAGCCGGGGACCCAGGTCCCCGTCTGGCTCGATCCCGCCCATGTCTACATCTTCGGCGAGGACGGCGCGCTGGTCGCCCCGGCCTCCTACGCGATGGCGGCCTGAGCGATGGCGCAGATCACCCTCGAGAACCTCGCCCATTCCTATCTCCCGAACCCCCGGGGCGAGGAGGACTACGCGCTCAAGGAGCTGAACCACGTCTGGGCGGACGGGGAGGCCTATGCGCTGCTCGGCGCCTCGGGCTGCGGGAAGACGACGCTCCTCAACATCATCTCGGGGCTGGTGCGGCCCTCGCGCGGCCGCATCCTGTTCGACCGCCAGGACGTGACCGACGCACCGACGGCGGAGCGCAACATCGCCCAGGTCTTCCAGTTCCCGGTCGTCTACGACACGCTGACGGTGCGCGACAACCTGGCCTTCCCGCTGCGCAACCGGGGCCTGCCGGCCGACCAAATCGCCGCGCGGGTGCAGGCGGTCGCCCGGATGCTGGGGCTGGAGGACACGCTGTCCCGCCGGGCGCGGGGCCTCACCGCCGACGCCAAGCAGAAGATCAGCCTCGGGCGCGGGATGGTGCGGCAGGACGTGAACGCGCTCCTCTTCGACGAGCCGCTGACCGTCATCGACCCGCACATGAAATGGGAGCTCCGGACCCAGCTCAAGTCGCTGCACCGCGAGTTCGGGCACACGATGATCTACGTGACCCACGACCAGACCGAGGCGCTGACCTTCGCCACCCGGGTCGTGGTCATGCACGAGGGGCGCGTCGTCCAGATCGGCACTCCGCAGGAGCTGTTCGAGAAGCCGGCCCCATACCTTCGTCGGCTACTTCATCGGCTCGCCCGGCATGAATGTCCTGCCCGCGCGGGTGGAGGGCGCCGTGGCGCATCTCGACGCCGGGACCGTGCCGCTGGCCCAGGGCTACGGCCACTTGGCCGGGACAGTTGAGATCGGCGTGCGGCCCGAGTTCGTGCGCCTTTCGGCCGCCGAGGGCCTCCCCGTGGTCATCCGCCGCGTGGAGGACGTGGGCCGGCACCGGATCGTGCGGGCCGACCTTGGCGGGCGGCCCCTGAACGTGGTGGTCGGCGAGGGCGAGGCCCTGTCGCCCGACATGACCCGCGTCGTCTTCGACCCGGCCCATGTCGGCGTCTTCGCCAACGGCTGGCGCGTGGAGGACCCCCTGCGATGAAGCCCGTCAACCAGAAGGCCTGGTTCCTCGTCCTGCCGGTGCTGGTCCTCGTGGCCTTCTCGGCGGTGATCCCGCTGATGACGGTGGTCAACTACTCGGTGCAGGACACCTTCGGGAACAATGAGTTCTTCTGGAACGGCATCTACTGGTTCGACGAGATGCTCCACAGCGAGAGGATGTGGGACGCGCTGGGCCGCCAGATCCTGTTCTCGGCCATCATCCTGCTGATCGAGGTGCCGCTCGGCATCTTCATCGCCCTGAACATGCCCAAGCGCGGCTTCTGGTCCTCGGTGTGCCTCGTGCTGATGGCGTTGCCGCTCCTCATCCCGTGGAACGTGGTGGGGACGATCTGGCAGATCTTCGGGCGGGTGGACATCGGCCTGCTCGGCCGGACGCTGGCGGCGCTGGGGCTCGACTACAACTACACGCGGGACGTGGTCGACGCCTGGGTGACCATCGTCCTGATGGACGTCTGGCACTGGACCTCGCTGATCGCGCTCCTGGCCTACGCGGGGCTGCGCTCCATCCCCGAGGCCTACTACCAGGCGGCCAAGATCGACCAGGCGAGCCGCTGGGCCGTGTTCCGCTTCATCGAGTTGCCCAAGATGCGCGGCGTCCTCGTGATCGCGATCCTGCTCCGCTTCATGGACAGCTTCATGATCTACACCGAGCCCTTCGTGGTGACGGGCGGAGGCCCCGGCAACGCGACCACGTTCCTCAGCATCGACCTCGTGAAGATGGCGCTCGGGCAGTTCGACCTCGGCCCCGCCGCCGCCTTCTCGATCATGTATTTCCTCGTGATCCTGCTGGTCTCTTGGGCCTTCTACACAGTGATGACCAACCTCGACCGGGAGGACGCCCGATGACCGACGCCCTGGCCAGCCCCGTCCGGCCCGCCCGCCTCGCCGCCGGGGCCCGGAGCCGCGCGCGGAGCGAGCGTTCGGCCGGCAGCGCTGTCGTGATGGTCCTCTACATCCTGTTCCTGCTCCTGCCGATCTACTGGCTCGTGAACATGAGCCTGAAGACCAACTCCGAGATCCTCGGGGGCTTCTCGCTCTGGCCCCGGAACCCGACGCTGAGGAACTACGAGACGATCCTGACGGACCCGTCCTGGTACATGGGCTACGTCAACAGCCTGATCTACGTGCTGATGAACACGGTGATCTCGGTCACGGTGGCGCTGCCGGCGGCCTACGCCTTCTCGCGCTACTCGTTCCTGGGCGACAAGCACCTGTTCTTCTGGCTGCTGACGAACCGGATGGCGCCACCCGCCGTCTTCGCGCTGCCGTTCTTCCAGCTCTACTCGGCGGTCGGCCTCTTCGACACGCACATCGCGGTGGCGCTGGCGCATTGCCTGTTCAACGTGCCCCTAGCCGTGTGGATCCTCGAGGGCTTCATGCGCGGCGTGCCCCGGGAGATCGACGAGACGGCCTATATCGACGGCTACTCCTTCCCGCGCTTCTTCGTCCGCATCTTCATGCCGCTGATCGCGAGCGGCATCGGCGTCGCGGCCTTCTTCTGCTTCATGTTCTCCTGGGTGGAGCTACTGCTGTCGCGCACGCTCACCTCGGTGGACGCCAAGCCCATCGCCTCGACCATGACGCGCACCGTCTCGGCCTCGGGCCTCGACTGGGGGGTGCTGGCGGCGGCGGGAGTCCTGACCATCCTGCCGGGCGCGCTCGTGATCTGGTTCGTGCGGAACTACATCGCCAAGGGCTTCGCCCTGGGGAGGGTGTGATGAGCGACCTGCGCCTCGACACGCGGGCCAAGGCGCCCTCCGGGATCATCCCACCGGTGGACGAGCACGCGACCGTCGCGGCCGCCCGGCGCCCGCGGGTAGGGCTGCTGGCCGGCATCATCGTCCTCGTCATGGGGGCGCTTCTCGCCTTCCTCTTCTGGGCCGCGCCGAGGTCCGAGGACGGCATCGCCTGGGGCGATCCGATGATCCCCGGCGGCTGGATGGCCTGGACGCTGGCCACCGCGCTCTTCTTCTGGATCATCGCGGCGCTGATCCTGACCTTCCTCGTCCTCGCTATCCGGTTCCCCGAGACGCCCCGGGTGGGCGTCCTCCGCATCGAGACGACGCGGGGGGACCGGCTCTTCATCACGCTCCTGGGCTCGGCCTTCATCAACCTGGCCTGGCTCGGCCTCGTGGGGCAGGTCCAGTGGGCCGCCCTGATCGTCTGCCTGATCTACGCCGCCGCCGTCTTCCGCTGGGTCTGACGGGGTGTTGCGTGGGGGGTGTTGCGTGCGAACGCAGCGTTAGTGGGTCGTTAACCAAGCCCAGGCAAACTGGGTGCAACCGGGAGGAACTAGATGAACTTGGCTTTGAAATCGACGACGGCGCTCGCGCTGGCGCTCACGGTCCTGGGGGCGAACGCCGCCTGGGCCGACATGGAGGCGGCGCGCCAGTTCCTCGACGAGCACATCCAGCGCTCAGCCCTGACCCGCGAGGAGCAGGAAGCCGAGATGCAGTGGTTCGTGGATGCCGCCCAGCCCTATCAGGGGATGGAGATCAAGGTCGTCTCCGAGACGATCCCGGTCCACGAGTTCGAATCCCAGGTGCTCGCCCCCGCCTTCACGGCGATCACCGGCATCACGGTCACGCATGACCTGATCGGCGAGGGCGACGTCGTGGAGCGTCTCCAGACCCAGATGCAGTCGGGCGAGAACATCTACGACGCCTATGTCAACGACTCGGACCTGATCGGCACGCACTGGCGCTACCAGCAGGCCCGCAGCCTCACCGACTGGATGGCGGGCGACGGGGCCTCGGTCACGTCGCCGACGCTGAACCTCGACGACTTCATCGGCCTCCAGTTCACCACGGGGCCGGACGGAGAGCTCTACCAGCTTCCCGACCAGCAGTTCGCGAACCTCTACTGGTTCCGCTACGACTGGTTCACGGACCCGAAGAACATGGCCGACTTCGAGGCCGAATTCGGCTATCCGCTGGGCGTACCGGTCAACTGGGCGGCCTATGAGGACATCGCCAAGTTCTTCACCGGTCGCGACCTGTCGCACATGGGCGTCGAGGGCGAGGTCTTCGGCCACATGGACTATGGCAAGAAGGACCCGAGCCTCGGCTGGCGCTTCACCGACGCCTGGATGTCGATGGCCGGCATGGGCGACGTGGGCGAGCCCAACGGCCTGCCGGTGGACGAATGGGGCATCCGCGTCAACGAGAAGTCGCAGCCCGTGGGCTCCTGCGTGGCGCGGGGCGGCGCGACCAACGACGCAGCCGCCGTCTATGCCATCGAGAAGTATGTCGAGTGGCTCGACGCCTATGCCCCTCCCGCCGCCGCCGGCATGACCTTCTCCGAATCCGGGCCCATCCCGGCGCAGGGGCAGATCGCGCAGCAGATGTTCATGTACACCACCTTCGTGCCCTCGCTGGTCGAGCCGGGCATCCCGGTGATGAACGAGGACGGAACGCCGCGCTGGCGCCTCGCCCCCTCCCCGCACGGTGCCTACTGGCAGGAGGGGATGAAGGTCGGCTACCAGGACGTGGGGAGCTGGACGATCCTCAACTCCACCCCGGTGGACCGCGCGCAGGCCGCCTGGCTCTATGCGCAGTTCGTGACCTCGATGACCGTGGACGTGGAGAAGTCCCATGCGGGCCTGACCTTCATCCGCGAGTCCACGATCAACCACGAGTCCTTCACCGAGCGCGCTCCGCTCCTCGGCGGGCTCGTGGAGTTCTACCGCTCGCCCGACCGCGTGCGCTGGTCGCCCACGGGGACCAACGTGCCCGACTATCCACGCCTCGCGCAGCTCTGGTGGCAGAACATCGGCGACGCCTCCTCGGGCGCCAAGACCGCCCAGGAGGCGCTGGACGCCCTCTGCGAGCAGCAGGAGGAGGTTCTCTCGCGGCTCGAACGGTCCGGCGTGCAGGGCGACCTGGGCCCGGTCCTCAACGAGGAGCAGGACCCGCAGGTCTGGCTCGACGAGCCCGGCGCGCCGGTCCCCGAGCTCGCCGACGAGCGCGGCACGCCGCAGACCATCGGCTACGACGAGTTGATCCAGTCCTGGCAGGCCGAGCCCGCCGCGAACTGACGGCAAGGGCGGAGCTCCTTCGGGAGCTCCGCCCTACACCTCGATGACGGGATCGCGCCGAGGCCCTGACCCGTCGGCTGCGTTGGCCGAGGCCCCTCAACGGCTCGGGCCTCCGCCTGAGGATTCCTGAGGACAAGTGGGTTCGGAGAGGTTCCAAGCGACTTCGCGAAGCACCAAGGGAACGGGACATCGCCGGTCAAGGTGAATCGGTCAACTGACGGGCACCGTCCTTGGTCGGTCGGCGGGCCAAGGCCCTTCGTGCCATTTGGCCCGCGCCATTGCAGGCAACCGATAGGGTGACGGTCGGCAGGCGGTGCAGGGGTCTGGGCAGGGCACTCACACGTTACGCTGCCTCTAGATGGGATCCTCCTGCCCCATTTGGGTTTGGCGAGGGGGCAGGGTGAAAGCGCATCTGTTCTGGCGTTCGGACGAGGCCTGGCCGGCCATGGAGCCGCACCTGCTGCGCGTTGCCCGGTAGGCGCCGGTGGGCATCTTGCATGTGCCCAAGATCGGCTGCGGTGCGACGTGCCGGCCGCCTACGGTCTTTCCACGACGGTCTACAACCGCCTCACCGCTGGTCGCGGCGCGGCAACTGGCGGCGCCTGTTCGACCACATGGCCTACCGCCGCTGCAGCGTGATCGAGCACATGTGGAACCGGCTCACGAACTGGCGTCGCATCACACCGATACGACCCCCTCGCGGGCAATCACCCTGTCAGCCTGGCCCTGGTGTCTGCAGATATCGCGTGGACCTGAATGCGTCCCCTGCCCAGATCTGTTTCTCAGCCCCGCCTATCTGCACGACACACGGGGCGCGGGCCCTCGGTGGAGGCAATCCAATCACCCGGAGGCACCCGAGGCTGCACCTACAGACGTCGGTGCAAGCTGTCCGCCGGGAAGGTCGATGCCTTTGACTCGGCAATGCTGAGGCCGTCTTTGCGAAATGGCAGGAGCCCTATTGGGTCATGCATCAAACGAGTCTGAGCGCTTAGATCATCGCACTTGACAATGTGAACCGCTCACCTATTGCGCGGTTGCCATTGAGAAGCTGATCGCAAACCCTGCGCTTTGGCCCCGCTGGCTGACGAATCCTGCTTCTGCCGGTTCAGGCGAGGGGCGCCTCTGAAGAGAATTTCGCTCCATAACCAGTTGAAAAATAATCGAAAGTCCGATGATCTATATCTCGCTATACCTCCTGGACAGACTTAGTATTACAACCACAAGTAGTATTTCTACACATTAGGTTGTGGGGGTCGTGCGCGTTCATCTGCGGACAGGTATTTCAATCCTTGACGGGCCTTGGTCAGATCACAAGTTTGGCAGAAGTTTGTTCTTTCCATGGCGGGGGTCTTGTGCTCTAATCGGAATAGACTGCGAAAGCGCTGCACGCTTTGGTGGTCGTGATGTGTATGTGACCTCGGTCTGGATGCGCGGGCCGAGTGCCGGCAGGTTGTAGGCGTATCAGTGATGAAACGAGCCCCCGGAATCGAAATATTGCCTCGTGGCCGTCAGAACTTCTCCGTGCTTCGATGTGACCGCGCCGGGCCCTGGGTCTGGCGCGTCATGACCATTGGAGTTGCGTTTGCATTGTCGTCGCGTGATCTCCCTGGTTCTTGCCTGGCCCGAATGTCGCCTTCCGGCATCGGGGGGCGGGGTTCAGAGGTTGCTAGGCCGGATTTGGGGAAGGGCGGCTGAAGTTGGTAGGCATCGGGACGTTGCTCGCGTCTATAGGGGACGCGCCGAGCCGATGACCTGGAGGTTACGATGGGCGCCAGTATCGGCCGCTCGGTGGAGATTGTGGATGATGGCTCATTTTTCCTTGATTCGGTAATAAGTTGGTTCGGGTCTCTTTCGTTGGCAGGCTCGATAGGCGTCACGGCAAGGTTGGTCTGGATCGGTATCCCTGAGAGATGAAGCAAATGGACTCCCAAACGATTCGTCGCGAAAGCGATCTGTTCGCTAGCGGTCAGCCTCTCGGTCTCGGAGAGTCGGCGGCTCTCAGTGCGACGACGGCGATCAGTGCGGCTGCTGCCACGACCACGACCATCGACGCCACGCAGTTCACGGTGCTGGACCTGGACAGCGGCACGCTGGTGCGGCGCATCGACCAGCCCGCGACCTACGAGACCAACCTGGCCAACGACAAGAACGGCGACGGGCTCAACGACAACTACGACGGCCTGGGCTATCTCGACATGAACGGGCCGGCCGAGGACAAGGCCTCCTTCACCTACACCGCCGATGCGGCGGGCACCTACACGGTGAGCGTCCGCCTGGCCTCGGCCGCGGATCGCCCCATCACCGTCAAGACCGGCAGCCAGGCGGTGGCGATCACCGGCACCAGCACCGGCACCTTCACCAACTGGGTCGACTTCCCCGTCACCCTGACGCTGCAGGCCGGCCTCAACACCATCACCCTCGCCCAACGCGGCGGCGCCGGCCCCAACATCGACAGCGTCAAGATCACGCCTCAGCAGGCCGTGCCCGACCCCGAGGCCATCAAGATCAACTTCCAGGACGGCACGACGCCGAAGGTGGCGGGCTACCTCGTCGACAACTTCCTGGGGTTCGGCGATCGCGGGAACGGCCAGAGCTACGGCTGGGTGGCGGAAGCCTCGGCCATCGACGCGGACGGGACCAAGGCCACGCCGATCAACGGCGCGTCCTATCCCCTGATCGCCATCAACGAGCGCACGGGAACGGGGACCCTGCCCAACGACGGCACCCTGCCGGCAGGCTCCTTGAACGTGAACTTCGATTCCTATGATCCGAGGCTCACGGGCTACGCTCACTTCAACCATCCGTCGTTCCCGACGCCAGCGGCCTGGCAGATGGCGGTGGCGAATGGCTGGTACGAGGTGACGGTCTCGGTCGGCGACACGGGCGGACCGAACGACAGCATCTACAAGCTCTACGTCGAAGGCCAGCTCGCCTCCGACTTCACCCCGACTTCGGCCTACAAGACGGAGCTCGTGACCACCTACGTCAAAGTCCAGGACGGGTTCCTCACCCTCTCCGCGCAAGGCAGCACGATCACCGAGATGCAGTATCTGGAGGTCCGCGCGCTGCCGGACCTGACGCCGGGCGACGGGCTCGAGGCACCGGAGGATTACGCCGACTTCACGAACCCGACGGCCATCTCCGACTCGAGGACGGCCACGCTCGACATCGTCAACGGCGTGTTGCCGACTGGGATCGATCCGACGTCCGACATCGTGCTCGATATTCGAGTTGTGCCTGATCGTGGGGGTGCGCTCCTTCAGAGTCTGACGGATGGCTCGATCCGGGTGTACGAGACCTTGACGGGGGCGGCGGTGGGCTACAGCGCCAACACCTCGGGGGGCTTCGACGAGGTGACGATCTCGCCCACGTCGGATCTGAAGCCCTTCACGAGCTACACGGTGCTGATCGACGGCTTCCAGGACCGCGGCAGCAACAGCGATCCCAACGCGCCGACGCGGGACTTCCAGAAGTTCTCCACGACCTTCACGACCGGGGCTGCGCCGGCCGGCGGCGGGCAGACGGTGGCCTTCAACGACACGGTGGAGGTGACCTCCGACCCCGGCCTGGGGGAGAGCTACACCTCGATCGAGATGTCGCCGGACAAGGCCTTCCTGTACGTGACCTCGATGGCGGGCACGATCACCCGCTGGGCGGTCAGCCAGACCACGGGCGACATCATCGACAGCACCAAGCAGGTGTTCGCGCCGCAGGGCGACTTCAACGTCCCCGAGAGCGTGGACAACCCGCGGCGCGGCATCATCGGCCTGGCCTTCGACCCCGAGAACCCCAACGTGATCTGGGTCACCGACAACTACCCGATCCCGCTCGACGGGCGCACCGACACGGTGCCCGACTTCTCGGGGCGGCTTTCCAAGGTGACGCTGGGGGCGGGGGGCTCGCTCGAGGGCGCCAGCATCCAGACCTGGGCCAAGGGGCTGCCGCGCTCGGGCGGCGACCACGTCACCAACAGCCTGGAGTTCCACGCCAACCCGGCCTTCGGGCAGCCGGGCGAGCCGCGCTACCTGCTCTACCTCACGCAGGGCTCGAACACCGCGATGGGCGAGGCCGACAGCCAGTGGGGGCTGCGCCCCGAGCGGCTCCTGAACGGCGCGATCCTGGAGGTCGACCGGAGCAAGGCGCCGCCCGCGGGGGGCTTCGACCTCACGACCGAGCCGCTGCCCGCCAACGGCCTGAACCGGCGCTTCGCCGACGCCGACGGCGACCTCAAGAACGGCGGCATCGCCATCACCAGCGGCCCCTACCAGGGCAAGTTCCTGTTCTTCGCCGAGGACGGCGTGGCCACGGTGCACGAGACCTCGAACCCGGGCAGCGCGCTGGTCAAGGCGTTCTACGACCCCTTCGCCGCCGACGCGCCGGTCAAGATCTACGCCACCGGCACGCGCAACGCCTACGACCTGGTGTGGCACTCGAACGGGCATCTCTACGCCCCCACCAACGGCTCGGCGGCGGGCGGCACCACGCCCGACAACCCCGACACCGCGGTGGACGAGGGCTGGAGCAACGTCGAGAAGCAGGACGACTACCTGTTCCGCATCGCCGAGGGGCGCTACTACGGCCACCCCAACCCGCTCAGGAACGAGTTCGTCCTCAACCACGGCCGGCCCGACAACCCGCTCTACCCGGCGGAGGTCGGCCCGGACCCGAACTACGACGCCGCCGGCGCCTACTCGCTGGGCGAGAACCGCTCGCCCAACGGCGCCATCGAGTACATGAGCAACGTCTTCGGCTCCGCGCTCAGCCACGCCCTCATCTTCGCCCAGTACTCGGTGGGCGACAACCTGCGCGCCGTGACGCTGAACCCCGACGGCAGCGTGGCGCGGGACTTCGTGCTGCGCCGCCCGTCGGGCCAGGTGATCAGCTACGCCGACCCGCTGGACGTGATCGAGGGCGCCGACGGCCGCCTCTACATGGTCACGCTGGCGCGGACCACCGGCGTGAGCCAGATCGTGCGGCTCGAGGCGGCGGCCTCCACCCCGGGCGCCACGACCATCGACGCCACGCAGTTCACGGTGCTGGACCTGGACAGCGGCACGCTGGTGCGGCGCATCG
>NZ_KK088571.1:92565-189098 GCF_000600335.2 Rubellimicrobium mesophilum DSM 19309
TCAACACCATCACCCTCGCCCAACGCGGCGGCGCCGGCCCCAACATCGACAGCGTCAAGATCACGCCTCTCAATGTCGGGCCTGCGGACACGACCGCTGACGAGGGCAATGACCTTGCGCTCGCCGTGGTCAACTCGACCAACCCGGCGGCGGTGGTCTTCCAGGTCAACGGCCTCGACAGCGACATCCAGACGATCACGGTCAGCTTCAACGGCGGTACGGCAGAGGCGGTGACCCTGGATGCGCAGGGCCGCTTCACGCGCGACCTCAGCAGCCAAGCCGGCACGGTGACGGCCAACCTCGTCGTAAAGGATGATGCGAACAACACCGCGTCGACCTCGGCGACAGTGACCATATCGACCGGGGGCGACCCGAACGCGGACATCGCCGTCAAGAGCAAGGACGCGGCCTTCTACGCCGACCGTCTGCACTTCAACTGGATCGACAACCCAGAGTCCGTGACTCCCGGCACACCGCGCGACTACAAGGACAGCGCGGTCGTCACCATCTCGAACACCGGCACCGCGCCTCTCCAGTTCCTGGAATCGACGCTCACCGGGCCGTTCAAGCTGGCCAACCCGGCCGCTTTCACCGGCCTCACGCTAGGCGCCGGCAAGTCGGTCGACGTCACCGTCCTCTTCGACCGCACCGCCTACACGCCGAAAGCCCAGACCGTCACGGGCGTCGTCGAGGGCGCGCTCACGCTGCGAACGAACGACGCCGACAGTCCGATCGCCAAGGTCAACCTCGAGGCGTTCTGGCAGCAGCGCGACGAGGGCGGCTGGGAGCCGAACGCCAACGAGATCTGGAAGATGTTCGGCTTCGGCAACTTCATCGAGGGTCTCTCTCTCAACAACGGCGGCGAGTTCTCGGCCCTGAATTTCTACGATGTCTACCTGCCGGCGGACGAGACGGAGGTGCTCTCTGCCTACTGGCGGCTGGCCGACGGGGTCACCTCAGCCAAGGTCACTCAGCTTGCGGCCTCCACAAGCCGGCCGGGGCGGCGCTCACCATCCACAATCCGGGATCCAAGAGCGCGGCGGTCCAGATCACCTATCACGATCCGCTCCAGAACCAGTCCATCCTGCCACTGCGGCCGAACGGGACCTTCGCCACGGGTACGTTCACCAACACGACGGTTCCGGATGCCTGGACGGGCAACGACATCTTCGGCTTCACCGTCGCCGGCCTTTCCACCGATCCCAACCTCAATCCGACCGGGACCGGCGCGCCGACCCAGGCCGAGCTCGACGCCCGCTATCCGGGCTACACGGTCAAGAACGGCAACGTGTTCGACCCGAGCGGCAAGGCGGTGCCCGACGGCTACACGGTCCGCGTGTTCCAGGCCGTGGATATGAACGGCGTGGCAATCCCGAACACCTATCTCATCCTCCAGGACTACACCGGCATCAACTACGACTACCAGGACAACGTGTTCGTCGTTGAAGGCATCACGCCGGTCTTCTCGGGGACAGCGACCGCAACCCTGTCTTCGGCTCTCGCAAAGACGAGTTCGGCCAGCCTCCAAGGGACTGGAGAGGCGACTGATGATCGCCTTCTTGGAGACGCGGGGGCGAACCACCTGCGCGGCTGGGGCGGCGACGACGTGCTGATGGGGGGCCGGGGCGAGGACCACCTGAGCGGGGGGGCGGGCGAGATCCGGCTCCGGGAGGTGCGGGCGGGGGTCCTGGTCGAGCTCAACGTCGACGACGACGCGCGGCCCGAGCTGGCGATCCTGGTCCGGGGCGGCGGCGGGCTCGACGCCGGCGACTTCGTGCTCTGACCGGCGGCGGGCCGGCTCGCCCCAAGGGGGCGGGACCGGCCACCGCACGCCCCCGGCGGACCGGTCCGCCGGCCTGTGGCTGGCTATCCCTGTTGGAAATAGGCACCCAACTTGGAAGGCCACTAGTCTGGCAGAAGGTTCACGGGCCTGTCTTGGAGAGGCGCGATGACAACTATGCCGGTGGATGCGAGCCTGCGTGAGGTCCGACGCCCTACCAGGTGGACGTCTAGAACATCCTGCTAACTTGCTTCGTGTCGCGAGTGATCTTCGTTCCAGTGCTGGCGGTACGACCGAAGCCGTATGACGGGTCATCGGCTTGCACCTTCGTCCATCTGACATGATCCAACTGCTTCGAACGGCGAGTCTGCTCGGACCCAGATCGATCGCCGGAGTGCCGATCGTTACGACCAGACCATTACTGTCACGACCAGGGACTTCCTTTGGCGAGGAGCTAAAAGGACCTCGTGATCCCACTGGAGGCCTGCAGCACCGCCGAGACCGGAGTCGTGCGCCCCGATGCTCAGGGTCGCTCTACAGTGAGTTGGCAAGATGGGAGTTCCCGAAAGGCTTGCCAGCGAGTATCGTCCGAGAGCCATGACGCCCAAGACCTCTGTTGTCGTAGTCACCTACAACCATGCTGCGTTCATAGATCAGGCACTTGAATCGGTTCTGGGTCAGAGGACCGATCATGACTTCGAAGTCATAATCAGCGAGGATGCGTCCACCGACGGAACCCACGAAATCGTCAAGCGCTGGCAAGAACGGTTCCCCTCGGTCGTCCGTTTGCTCCTCTCGGAGAAGAACCTGCGCAGCAATGAGACCGTAAGGCGCGGCTTTCATGCGGCACGAGGCAAATACGTCTCCCTGCTGGACGGCGACGATTGCTGGAGTTCGCCGGACAAGCTTGCACGACAAGCGGCAGTCCTCGACGCGGATCCCAGCCTTAGTCTCTGCTTTCATAATGCAGTGGTCTCTACGGGCACGACGCGTTTCGGAGGTCTGTGGACCGATCCTTCATTGAAGGCGAGGCTCGGCTTGGCCGACCTGTGGGAGGGCAACCCCTTCGCGACCTGCGGGAGCATGTTCAGGAGGGCTTGCGTGCCACGGATTCCGGACTGGTACTGCCAGGTCGGCGGCATGATCACCGATTGGCCCCTCTATGTCCTCTTCGCCGAAAAGGGCGACATCGCCTTCCTGCCCGAAGCGATGGGCGTCTACAGGCTCCATCCGGGCGGTGCGTTCTCGCCGAAGTCGGACCTGACCAAACTCGAAACCATGGAGATGCTTTACCGGATCGTGAACGAAGGGACCGAATTCAGGCACGACAAGGACCTTCGGGCGGGTCATGGCAGGTATTTCCTCGACATGGCACGGACCTACTTGGATCAGGGCCGAACGGATCTCGCGCGCCGGTGCCTTCGGGAGGCTCGCAGCTATCGGCCCCGCGGTCAGTTCCGAGGTCTCGCCGAAGCGTTCTCGCTGGAGGTGCGCAGTTGGCTGCGTCGGAGAGCATCGCTGTGACGATCGACAAGGCTGAGGTTCCGACGATCCCTCCGATCGCGGAACCGGCCGCCTCGCCGCGCTGGTCGGTCATGATCCCGACCTATGAAAGCGCGCATCTGGCCGCAGGGGCGATCGACTCCGTGCTCAAGCAGGCGTTGCCGCCCGACGACATGGAGATCGTCGTCGTGGACGATGCCTCGCGCGATGACATCGAACGTGTGGTGGCCGAACGTGGCGGGCGGGTTCGATTGCACAAGCAGCCGAGTAATCTCGGCGTGCCGGCCAACCTGACCGAATGCATCCGCCTTTCCAGGGGGCAACTCGTCCATATTCTCCATGGCGACGACATGGTCCGCCCTGGATTTTATGCCGCAATGGAGAAGGGCTTCGCGGATCCTTCGGTGGGCGCCGTCTGGTGCCGTCAGATCTTCATGGATCGCGACGGAAACTGGACCGGAGTCAGCGCCATCGAGGCGCCCGAGGGCCGGGTCCTGCACGCGGCCCGGTTCCTGGCGGAGCGACAAAGGATCATGACGCCATCCATCTGCGTGCGCCGCTCCGTCTATGAGGCGGTGGGCGGGTTCCATCCTGAGCTGCGCTGCGTGGAAGACTGGGAGATGTGGGTCCGCATCGCGGCCCGCTTCGCCATCGGGCACGTTCATGAGCCCCTGGCGGTCTATCGGATGCACGCCGCGTCGAACACGGGCCGCAACCTTCGGGATGCGGCCGAGGCGGCCTATGCGGGAAAGGCCATAGACCTCTTCGCTGCCCATCTGCCGCCATCCGAGGCAGGGGACGTCGTCCGCGCGGCTCGCCGCTCCGCCGCTCGTCATGCGCTGGACACCGGCTGGAGCCTTGCGCGAGGTGGGGATCGGTCAGCGGGACGGGCTCAGGCCGCGGCGGCCCTGCGGCTGTCCCGCGATCCTGCGATCCTGCTCCGGGCGGTCTACAACCTGCTCCTCGGTCCCATTTCGCCATCCCATCCGGGAGGGCCGACGTGATGCTCCCATCGGTGGTGATCTCGGGCTGCGGGGCGGTGGTCAACGAATATTACGGTCCGCTGCTGCAGCGTCGGGAGCTGGATGGCCAACTGCGCGTCATCGGCGTGCACGACCCGTCGCCCGACCGGATGCGTGCAGTGGTCGACCGCCATTTCCCTTCAGCCCGCCCTTGCGCCGTCTTCACGGATCTCGTGGGGCTTCCTGCCGATCTGGTGATAGTTGCAGCCCCACCGGCCACTCATGCCGCGCAGGTCATCGAGGCACTCGAGGCAGGCCGAGCAGTCCTCTGCGAGAAGCCCATGGCGCTGACTGGGGCGGAGGCGGAACGAATGGTCGTGACAGCGGAACGGACGCGTCGACTCCTTGCGGTGGCGCTGGTCCGCCGCTGGCACCCATCGAGCCGCATCGCGCGCTGGATCGTCCGGAGTGGGCTCTTCGGGTCGGTCCACTCGGTCGATGTCTTCGAAGGGGGACCGTTCCGGTGGCCCGTCTCGGGACCGGGATACTTCACGCGAAGCCTGTCGGGGGGAGGGGTCTTGGCCGACCTTGGGCCCCACCTGCTCGACCTTCTCCACGACTGGCTGGGCGAGCTCGAGTTGCTGGAGATGCAGGACGATGCCATGGGCGGAGTCGAGGCCAATGCGCTCGTGCGACTCCGCGCCGGGAACGTGCCGGTCGTCCTGCGTCTGACGCGCGACTGGGAGCGGCCGAACGAGATCACCGTCCAGTTTGACCAGGCGATGTTGCGCTGGAGGCCCGACGACATCAGCCATGTCACGGTCACCACGCGGGACGGGCAGGCGCTGAAGCTTACCGGGCCCGAGGATGGTGACTTTCTGGACAGTTTCGGCGCCATGCTCGACGCGGTTCTTGAGCGGATGGCCGGGTGCCCCTCCCCGGTCGTGGAAGGCCGCGAGGCGTTGACGGTGGTAAGATTGATCGAGAGGGCCTACCGAGACCGCCTGCCCATGGTCATGCCGTGGCTGGAACCGGCCCATGGCTGACCTTGGCCCTCGAATAGCCGTTGTTGGCGCCGGCGGCTTCGTGGGCAATCGCATGGTGGAGGTCCTGAACCTTGACCTCCGGTGGCCCGTCCGGCCTGTGGCACGCCGCGCAAGCGGGCTGGCCCTCGCGGCCCGCTTCGCTCTCGATGGCCGCGTGGCTAATGCCATGGACCATCAGCGCCTGAAAGAGGCGCTCGACGGCTGTGAGGTCGTGGTCCACGCCGTGGCCGGTGACTCCGCGACGATCATCGGGTCCGTGGAGCCGGTTTACACTGCGGCCGCGGCGGCGGGCTGCCGACGCCTTGTCTACCTCAGTTCAGCCATGGTGCATGGCCAATCGCCGACCGCCGGGACCGATGAGGGGTCGCCATTGCCGCGCGACCAGCGCCTGCCCTACAACCTCGCGAAGCGCGAGGCCGAACGGCGCCTCTTCAAGCTTGCCGAGCGAGGCAAGGTTGAAGCGGTGGCCTTGCGGCCGGGCATCGTCTGGGGGCCGCGCTCACAATGGATCGGAGGGCTGGCCGACGCCCTGCTGGGTGGACGGGCCGGGTTGGTGGACGCTGGCCGGGGGGTTTGCAACGCCATCCATGTGGACAATGTCGTTCATGCCGTGCGACTGGCCGCGACCGTTCCTGGGGTCGCGGGCGAGGCGTTCCTGATCGGAGAGCATGAGACGCCGAGCTGGCGGACCTTCACCGCGAGGGTTGCCACGGCCCTAGGGATGTCGATCGAGGCCATTCCGACGCTCGACTTCGAGCAGACGCCACCGACGCTGCAAGAACGGGTCGACGGCTGGCGACAGTCCCGCTCGGTCCAGCGTGCGCTGGAATCCCTGCCGAGGCCGCTCCGGATGGGGCTGGCGGCCGCTTGGGCGGCTTCGGGCGCCCTGCCGCAAGCGAGACCGCCGGGACCCCAGGCCGACTTGGAGATGGCGCTCCTTCATCGCGCCACGCACGTCCCGAACTGGGAGAAGGCGCGCAGAGTGCTCGGCTACGAGCCGATCATGCCCACGGACGAGGGCTGGCGACGCACGATCGCCTGGCTCGCCTTTGCAGGCTATCCGGTGACCGTCACATGACGCGGGTCTCGGCGGTCATCAACATCTACGAGGAGGACCCGACGCTGATCTCGGAGGCCATCGCGAGCATCCGGGCGCAGACCCGACCGGCGGACGAGATCATCGTCGTGCAGGACGGCATGCACCGGGATTATTCCGCGTTGTTCGCCCGGCATCCGGACCTGACTCTCCTCCGGCAGGAGAACATGGGTCTGGCGGCTGCGCGCAACACGGGGCTGCGCGCGGCGACTGGCGACATGATCCTGTTCCTGGACGGGGACGACCGCCTCATGCCCGAGGCCATCGCCGTCAACCTTGCGCAGCTCGAGGGAGAGCCGGGAGCCCTCATGGCCTTTGGCGGCTGGCGTTTCATCGAGGCGGACGGCACGCCGCTGCCGCAGATCGTCATGCCGCCTTTGGGCGAGGACCCTGTAGCGACTCTTCTCCGCGGCAACTGCATCGGGATGCACTCCACCGTGCTTTATCGCCGCTCCGCCCTGCTGGCGGAGGGAGGCTTCGCCCCCGACTTCCGCGCCTGCGAGGACTACGAGCTGTATCTGCGCATGGCCCGGCGGGGACCGATTCTCGCCACGGGCCGCCTGCTGGCCGAATACCGGCAGCATGGCGGCAACATGTCGTCGGATCATCCGATGATGATGCGCACCGCTCTGCGCGTGCTGGCCGCGCAGGAGCCGCACCTCGCTGGCCGGCCGGACTGGGCGGCTGCGCGTCGGCAGGGCATCGCAGCCTGGAAGGTGCATTATGCGCGCCAGCAGTATGCCGACATCCTGAAGGCAGCCCGCGGACAGGCGCCTGCTGGACGGGTCCTGCGAAGCTGGCTACGCATGACTCGCGCGGTCCCGTGGACGATGGGCAAGGTGGTCATGTCGGAAATTCTGAGCCGTATTCGGGCGGCGATCCGCACCGACGCGCGGCAGCGGCCGGTCGATCATGTTGACTGGGGTCAGCTTCGGAGGACAACGCCCGTGAGCCCTTGGTTCGGCTTCGACCGGGGGCTTCCGGTCGACCGCCGCTACATCGAAGGATTCCTGACGACGAGCGCGGGCGACATCCGTGGCCGTGTGCTCGAAGTTGGCGACAATGCCTACACGCTGAGGTTCGGCGGCGACCGCGTGACAGCGAGCGAAGTGCTGCACGTCGATCCGGAGGCTCCTGGCGTCACCTACGTCGCCGACCTCGCCGATGGCGCCGGGCTGCCCGACAATGCCTTCGACTGCATCGTGCTCACGCAGACGCTGCACCTCATCTACGACATGCCCGCCGCCATCCGTACCATCCGTCGCATCCTCGCACCCGGAGGCGTGCTCCTCCTCACCGTTCCCGGCGTGAGCAGTGTGGACCAGGGAGAGTGGGGAGGCACATGGTTCTGGTCGTTGACCGCCGCTTCCCTGGGCCGCCTTCTCAGCGATGCTTTCCAAGTCGAGAACGTGTCGGTCGAGACGCATGGCAATGTGCTGGTCGCGACCGCCTTCCTCCACGGCTTGGCCGCGTCCGAGCTGACGGATGAGGAGTTCGCGGTCGCGGACCCGAATTATCCCGTCATCGTGACAGCTCGGGCCCGTAAAGCTTGAGGATGCGGGCGGCCCTTGGTCGGCTCGGCGGGGTCGCTCGATGGCTGGCTGGTCGGTCCGATCCCGTCATCCTGATGTATCATCGGGTCGCCCAGACGGAGGTCGATCCCTGGGGCCTGTCGGTCCGGCCCGAAACCTTCGAGCGGCAGATGGCCCTTCTCGCGCAGACGCGGAGGCCCGTGCCACTCCGATGGTTGACGGCTGAGTTGCGGGCCGGGCGGAGGCCGCCAGGGGCCGTGGCGGTGACCTTCGACGATGCCTACCGCGACGTGCTGGAGAATGCCCAGCCGAGCTTGGTCCGGCACGGCGTCCCCGCGACGGTCTTCGTCGTCTCGGGCACGATCGGATCGGAGCGCGGCTACTGGTGGGACGAGTTGGCGCAGTTGGTCCTGGGAGATCAAGCCCTTCCGGAGGCCATGGACTTGCCTGTCCCATCGCCGGAGGTCGAGCTGGCACGCCAGCAAGGAGACCGCAGCGCCCTGCACATGGCTCTCTGGCGTTTGGTCAGGCTTCGGCCGGAGGAAGAGCGCGCCACGATCATGCGGGCCGTGGCTCGTGCCTATGGCGACCCGCCGATCCCCTATGCGCCAGTGATGACGGAGCACGAGCTCCGTTCGATCACCGATGGCGGGCTGGTGAGTCTCGGGGTCCATACCGTGACGCACCCGTCGCTGCCCTCGCTCACGGTCGAGCGGCAGCGCGAGGAACTGGCGGCCAGCCGGGCGGAGGTGGAGCGGATCGCCGGAGAGCCTCTTGCCTCGCTGGCCTATCCATTCGGCGACTACGACGAGACCACCATCGGCGTCGCGCGCTCGCTCGGCTTCGACCACGCGGTCAGCGTCGAGGCTGGGTGGGCCAACGACTGGGGGCGACGGTTCGCGCTGCCACGGATCGACGTCAAGGACTGGCCGGACGCGCGTTTCCTGCGGACGCTTGCATGGCTCGGGTAAGCGCGATCATCATCTTCCTCAATGAGGAGCGCTTCCTGGCCGAGGCCATCGCCAGCGTCCGGGCGCAGACCTTCGACGATTGGGAACTTATACTCGTGGACGACGGCTCCACCGATGCGAGCCCTTCGATCGCCCATGCAGTCGCGGCGCAGGACCCCCGTATCCGCGTCGTGACGCATCCCGGCGGCGAGAATCGGGGCATGAGCGCGAGCCGCAACCGCGGACTGGCCGAGGCAAGAGGGGATTACGTCGCTTTCCTCGATGGTGACGACGTCTGGCTCCCGCAGAAGCTTGCCGAACAGGTGGCGATCCTGGACGCCGAGCCGCGATGCGGGATGCTCTATGGCCGGACGATGCTCTGGCATAGCTGGAACCCGGAAGCGGCGGATCGAGACGGGTTCCTGGATCTGGGGGTGGAGCCGGGTCGCTCCTATGACCCGCCGGTTCTCTACAGGCTCCTGTTGCGGAACCGGGCGCAAGCCCCCACGACCAACAATGCCATCCTTCGCCGATCTCTGGCGGACCAAGTGGGTGGCTTCGAGGACGAGTTCCGCACGCTGTTCGAGGATCAGGTCTTCTATGTGAAGACCCATCTCGCGGCGCCTTGCTTCGTGGACGACCGTGTCTGGGCCTGGTATCGCCAGCATCCCCGAAGTTCGACCTCGCAAGTCCACCCCCTGCGGGAACTGGCGGCGCTCGCTCGCTTCCACCGCTGGGTGGGGGGCTACTTGCGGGCGCATTATCCGGGCCGGAGGGATCTTTGGTTGTCGCTGTTGGCTGCGAGGGTCGATTGCCGGTTGCGGCAAGCTAGGGCCATGGCCGGCTTCGCGCTGGGGCGCGGCTGATGGCGATGCCTCGCGTCTCGATTATCACGCCTTTCCTCGACGCCGAACGCTATCTTGCCGAAGCCGTCGAGAGCGTGCGGGCCCAGACCTTCCCCGACTGGGAGTTGCTCCTTGTCGACGACGGATCGAGCGACGAAGGCCCTGCCATCGCGAACCGATATGTTGACGCCGAACCTGGGAGGATTCGTTACCTGCCGCCGGACCCGCGTCGGCGTGGTGCCGCAGCGGCTCGCAACAGGGGCATCGCGGCTGCGCGCGGGGCGCTGATCGCCCTTCTCGACGCAGACGACACCTATCTGCCCGAGAAGCTTGCCCACGACTTGGCGACCCTTGCCGCAGACCCCGGCGTCGCCTGGCTGTACCGCTCTACCCGCTGGGTTCATGATGGTGCTCTGGGGCGCGATTGGACCGAGCGCCCTGGCGTGCGGACCGACCGGAGCTACGATCCACCACACTTGCTGATTCGCGTCATTCTCAGAGAGCGCGGCGATGTGCCCTCCACCTGCGGCGTGTTGATGCGTAAGACTGCGGTTGAGGCTGTCGGAGGGTTCGAGGAAAGGTTTCGCCTCTACGAAGACCAGACACTCTGGGCGAAGCTGATGCTCAATGGCCGGACCCGCGTCGGGACAGGAAGCGATGCTCTTTATCGTCAGCATCCTCTATCCACCTCGGCGGCGGCCATTGCTTCAGGAGACTATCACCCCACCCGGCCCCATGCCGCGCGCAGAGCCTTTCTCGACTGGCTCCAGGATTACGTGCAGGACCATGGTGCCGATCCACGCTTGCTCCAGGCGCTCGCTGCGGCCAAGGCCGATTGCGACGGTGGGGCCTTGACGGCCGTCCGGCGTCGCTTGCGGCGTCTCAGCCGCTACGTCCCGGCGATGCCATGAACTCCGTGCAAGTAGCGCGCCAGCCGTGATCTGAGGCCTCGTGGCGGAGGCTCCGGCTGTGGTGGCGGTGGAAGTCCGGCCAGGAAGGCCGCCATGCCCGCGCCACTCTGCCGCTGCGCATAGGCGCGCTCGATGGCCCCGCCAGGTAGAAGGGCCTCGACGAGGCGGTCCCGAATCGCCTCTGCATCATTGGCTGCGCGCCGACCACGAAGCATCGCAAGCTCCTGCGCCTCGCGCGTCCGAAGCGCTTCGAAAACCTGGTCGAGTCGCTCGGGCGAGAGATCGGAAAGCCCGAGTACATGCGGCCAGCCGATGTGGCGGCACTGCCTCGTGATCTTGCCACCGCCGCGCACGGCGTCGACGGCGAGGACCGGGACCCCCCGCTTCAATCCCATGACCAGGCCATGCAGCCGCGTGGTGACAAGGATGTCCACGCGTGCGATCAGCGCCTCGATCTCGCCCGGCGTTCGCAGGCCCATCTCATTCTGGTCGAGGCGCGTGTCGATCGCGACCCGCGCCGCCTCGTGCCGATCGAGCAGGGCGCCGATCGCCCTGTGAGCGGCGTCCGTGTCGGCCTCGTCGTGGGCCTCCACGAGGCAGACTCCGACGACCGGGGGCAGGGTAGCCCGACTGGCGAAGACCATGTCCGCATTCACGCCCTCGGCACTGTCCCTTTCGATCACGAGATCGAAGGGGTTCCACTGCGACGGGGGCCGCTCGAGGGACAGGTTGAGGCCAACCAGCCGGCAATGGGCGAAGCGCAGGAGAAAGTCGCGCTCGAGTGCGCCATGGTTGAAGGGGCCGCAGACGAAGAAGGCATGGCTGTAGATCGCCGGATCGACATCGCTCAGCGGCAGGCCATCCTCGAAGGGCGGGGCCACGGCCACATCGGCGGGCATGTCCTGTTCGCGTAGCCAATCCAGGAGCACGTCGCGCGCGAGGAGGTCGCCTCCCGTGGCGTGACCGTCCGCGTAGCTGAACCACCCGGCCACAAGAGCCCTCATGCCGCCACCCACCTGTGCGCGATCTCGACGTGGCCAAAGCCCGGTGCCTCGACAGCCTCTCGCCCTGCTACGAGGCCCGGTTGCACGTCGAAGACGAGTGCACCCTCGCAGCGGTCCTCGATGACGCCGTCGCCTGCCGTGAGGGCGACGTTCAGCCGGTAGCGGCCCGGACGGAGGGGGAGCGAGTCGATCTCGCAGCAGAAGACCTGGGACCTGGCGCCGGTTTGCACGTCCTGAGGCGCCGAATTGCCGGTGTCGAAGGACGTGACCCCCTGACCCAACACGTCATAGATCGTGAAGGCGCAGCGGACCCGGTCCGTGGGGCCATTGGCGCGGAACTCGAAGCAGGCTCGCTCGCCCGAGATCAGCGTTGGACCAGCGCGACCTTGGATGCGGATCGCCTCGACCCTGACATGGCCCCGGCCGCTCCGCTCCGTGCGCAGATGGATCGGCTCGTCGGCCCAGCGCTGCAGCATCCGGAGATGCTCGCCTATGACGGTCGTCGGTGTTCCATCCATGGCCACGACGCCCTCCCGGATCAGGATGGCGCGGCTGCACAGTTTCTGGATCGCCGCGAGCTGGTGGCTCACGATCAGCACCGTGCGACCCTCGCCCACCAGTTCGCCGATCCGGCCCAAGCACTTGGCCTGGAAGGCTGCGTCGCCCACGCCCAAGACCTCGTCCACGATCAGGATGTCGGGGTCGATATGAGCGGCCACCGCAAATCCCAGCCGCAGGTACATGCCGCTCGAATAGCGCTTCACGGGCGTGTCGATGAAGGGCTCTATGCCCGAGAACTCGACGATCTGCTCGAAGCGGGCCGCTGTCTCGCGGCGGGACATGCCGAGGATCGCGCCGTTGAGGAAGACGTTCTCGCGCCCCGTGAGCTCGGGGTGGAACCCTGTTCCGACCTCGAGGAGAGCGCCTACGCGCCCGCGCGCGATGATCCGGCCCGAGGTCGGCTCGACGATGCGGGACAGGATCTTGAGAAGGGTGCTCTTGCCTGCCCCATTTGCGCCGATGATGCCCAGGACCTCCCCGGGCTGAACATCGAACGACACGTCGCGAAGCGCCCAGAATGTGGAGACCGTCCGGCGACGGCTCCGAAAGGAGGCGAGACCCTCTCGGAGGGTGGGAAACGAGTTGCGCTCTCGCCCGACCATATAGGACTTGGCCAGGTGCTCGGCGCGGATGGCAAGGTGCTTCATGCCCGCGCCCTTCCTACAGGATGTCCGCCAGACTTCGCTCCGTATGCCGGAGGTAGACGGCCCCCATCCCCAGTGCAACGAAGGTTGAGGCGACCGAGATCGCGAAGGAGGGTGCGTGGATGGCAGTCCCGAAGAGGGACCAGCGAAGCCCATCCACGACCCCGACCATGGGATTGAGGCTGTAGATCATCCGCCAACCGCCGGGCAGCGCGCTGCTCGGGTAGGCTATGGGCGATGCGAACAGGGCAAATTGAAGCGCGAAGGGCAGGGCGTGGCCGACGTCTCGGTATTGGGCATTGGCGGCGCACAGGATGAGGCCCACGCCGAGCGTTGCCGCCAGCCCGAGGAGCAGCGGCGCCCAGACCAGAAGGAGGCGGACGGACGGCACCCAGTCATAAAAGATCAAGACCGCCACCAGAAGCGGCAGATGCACCAGCAACTCGATCAGGCCCGACAGTACGGCTGCGAGTGGCAGAGCGAGGCGAGGGAAGTAGACGCGGCGCACAAGCTCCTGGTTCGTGACAAAGCTCGTCGCGGCCGTGCTGACCCCGTGGGAGAAGAACTGCCAAGGGATCAGGCCCGCCAGCACGAAGAGCGGGTAGGGAACCCCGTCCGTGGCGACGCCGGCGAGGCGGGCGAAGATGAGCGTCAGAACGGTGGCGGTCAGGAGAGGCTGCAGCAACGCCCATGCGCACCCCCAGCACCGTCTGCCGATAACGGACCTTGAAGTCCCGCCAGACGAAGAAGGCGACGAGCTCCCGATGGAGCCAAAGCTCGTCCAATCCGAGTGACCCGATGCCGCGGCGGCGCTCGATCACAAGGACTGGCGGCTCGTGGGTGCGGGCTGGGCGCCACGGCTCCCTCATCCCCGGTGCTCCGTGGTCCAGACGATGCGCTGGCCGACCAATCCTGCCACGATGCCGCGGACCGAGATCGTCACGTCGACGGCCAGAAACGGAAGGGATGCGAGACTCATCAGGACAAGCCGCCGGTCCGCACCAGACAAGCGGAGCGCAAGCCCGATCTGCAGGCCGACGACAAGAACATAGAGGCCGACCAGAAGGGCTGCGACGATGATGGGGACCAAGGTCCCCGCCACCCAGCCAAGTAGGGCCAACAAGGCCAAAACCACGAGGAGCGGACGCTCGAAATAGCCAGCATGGGTGGCGAGCGAATCGAACCAGGCCACAAGGCTCTCGCCCCTCCCGCGAAGGAGCAGGGCCTTGGTCGCCGACTCGGCATATCCGGCGGACCAGCGCACGTGCTGCGCCAGATAGCCAGCCAGCGTGTCAGGCACGTCCTGGAGCGCGCGCACGTCGGCCGCGTAGGCGATGCGTCCACCCTCGGCCGAGATTGCAGCGGAGAACATCGTGTCGTCCGCGAACTGCCATCTCTCAGGATAGAGCTTGCGAAAGGTCGCTGGCCGACATGCCCAGGAACCTGCGAGCTTCGTCGGCAACCCGAGCGCGTGCTGGCCGCGGCTCGTCACCGCCTCGCCCACCGCCGCCTCGAGATAGCAGTAGGCCGAAACGAGCGAGCGGCTCGCGCGGTCCACCGGATGCTCTATGGCGACGGCCGCGACCCTGGGGTCGGCGAAGTACTTGACCAGGTTCTCAAGAGCGTCGGGCGCCAGCCGGTGGTCGGCATCGATGACGAGGAGGAGGTCGTCATCAGACATCGGGAGGCCGGTCAAGCCTTCCCGCAGCGCGATCGCCTTGCCTCGCTGAGGGGAAGGCAGGGCCACCGCGCGGAAAAGGTCGGGCTGCATCGCCTCAGCGTCGCGCATGAGTTCGGCCGAGCCGTCCGCGGATCCATCGTCTATCAGGATCACCACCCGATCTCCCTCGTAGGGCAGAGCGGCAAGAGAGGCGATCAGACGTGGAAGCCGCCGGGCCTCGTTGCGGCAGGCGCATGCGATCCAGATGCGCGGCCTCGCAGAGATCGCCTTCCAGGGCCGATAGAGCATCGCGGCCGCATAGCAGAGGAGCAGCCGGCGCGAGGCCGAGACCGCGAGGACGGCAGCCACAAGGACAGCCATAATGGTGAGAGAGACTTCGACCATGTACTGTTGCTTGCCAGGCCCGGTGATTGACAGAATTGCAACGTCCGAAAAGACCATAGCCTTGCAATTCAGCGCCGGGAAGCAGGGGTTTGACCGCTTCGATTGGGGTGGTCCTTCTGTCGCGAAACGTCGAATATGGGTTGCGCCCAGGGAGAACGGGGATGAGCAGTGCAAGCGACGCGGACGACGGCTCGCCCGACATGGGTCCGTCCTTTGCCGTCGTCGTTCCAGCTCATCAGGCCGCTGATCAGATCGGGCGCTGCATCTCCGCCCTGCGGGCGAGCGGTTTCCTCGATCAGGAGATCCTCGTCGTGGACGATGGCTCCCTCGATGGAACCAGCGAGGTGGCGACCTCGTGCGGCATACGCGTGATCCGCCACGAGCGGCCGCAACGTCCAGCCTTGGCGCGCAACGCGGGGGCGGAGGCGACCGCCTCCGAAATCCTCGTGTTCGTGGACGCGGATGTTCTCGTGCATCCGGGGGCCCGTGATCGGCTCGAGGCATTCTTTCGAACCTCCCAAGATCATGCCGCGATCTTCGGGTCCTACGATGACGCCCCCGAAAGCCGGCGGCCCGTCAGTCGCTACCGCAATCTCCTGCACCACTATGTGCACCAGACCAGCCGGCCAGAGGCGAACACTTTCTGGACGGGTTTCGGCGCAGTCCGGCGGTCCGCCTTCGAGGCTGCAGGCGGCTTCGATCCGGTTTGGGAAGCCATCGAGGATGTGGAACTCGGGCTTCGGCTCAGGGCTGCCGGCGGCCGGATCCGACTCGACCGGACGCTCTTGTGCAAGCATCTGAAGGACTGGACCTTGGTTTCCATGTTCCGGACGGACTGGAAGGGCCGAGCGGTGCCTTGGACGCAACTTCTCAGGCAGCGCAGGACGGAGGCGGGCGACTTGAACCTCTCCCGCGCGCATCGGGTGAGCGGGCTCCTGACGCTCCTTCTACCCTTCTGCCTTCTCGCGGGTCTGGCGGCCCCTTCGGCTCTTTGGCTGCTCCCAGCTTGTCTCGGTGGGTTCGTCGCTGTGAATGCGCGCTTTCTGACGTTCCTCGGGATGTCCGGAGGACCCGGTTTCGCGCTGAGGAGCATCGGCTACCACCTCGCGCATTATGCGGCGGCCGACCTCGGCTACGTTCAAGGACAGCTCCAAGGGCGGCGCCGGGGCGGGGTTGATCAAGGGGTCAGGCTCGGCGCGCCCGCTTCCATTCGTCGCGTCGATGCCTCCAAGGAATGAGGGACGGTCGAGGAACAGTGCCGACCCTTGGGACCGGCCAAGACGTCGAAGCCCTCGGCGCAGGGTCGCTGCACTGAGATTGACGACCGTCCGAGCCTCAAGCAAAGTCGCACCTGCACCTCCCACGACGAAGGTATGCACGAGTGAGCTCCCCAGCCTTGGCTCGATCGAGCTCGTCCTTGTGGGCTTCATATGACTCAGTCGAGGGTCGGACTGTCCTGCCGCATGATCCGCGATGCGGGCAGGACCGTGGAGATCTGGTGCGGTGTGAGCCGTGACTGGCCCTGCTCCCCTTCTGTCCTTTCGGGGTGCCCTGCTCGCGTTTGGTCTGGCGCTGGCGCTGACCTGGCCCATGCTGGCGACTGGCGGCTATCTCGTCTTCACGGATACCCTGTCCTACATCAGCGGCGGGGACATCATCTGGCGGATGGGCCGGCATCTCCTTCGTTCGCTCATGGGGATCAGGGAGGCTGTCGGCGAATCGGCGCAGAGCATGGTCAACGACAAGGGCGAGCCCTATGTCGTCCGTTCCTTCGCCTACTCGCTGTTCACCCTGGTTGCCGGAGCCTCGATCTGGCCGGCGGGATTCGCGATCCTGCAGACGGCGGCGACGCTCTGGGCGTCCTTCGCGCTGATCGGTCCCGAGGCGATCACCCGGCCCGGGAGGCTCGTGCTCACGTTCCTGTACCTTGCGACCGCTTCGACGCTCCCGTGGTTCGCTGTCTATCTGATGCCGGACCTGCTGGCCGCAGCGATCGTCATCTACGCCGCGATCCTGGTTCGGCGCTTCGATGACCTGAGGACCTGGCAGCAGATCGCCTTGGGAGCGATCGCCTCCTTCGCCATCATCGCGCACTACGGGCATGTTCCACTGGCCGTCGGGCTGTTTGGTTTCGTCCTGATCTGGAGGGGTGTCGGGCGACGCCTGACCCGACGCGTGATCCTCGCTGGGCTCATACCCATTCTCTTCTCGCCGCTCGCGAACCTGAGCGCCAGCAGCCTGGTCCTCGACACCCCGAGCACGACCCCGCTGCGCTTGCCTGTCCTGCTGGCGCGCTCCATCGCCGACGGGCCCGCGCGCTGGTATCTCGAGGAGGCCTGCCCGGATGCCGCGCTCGTCATGTGTGAGGTCTATGGCAAGGACATTCCCGATATCGGGGAGTTCCTGTGGGGCGATAGTGGCATCAGCTCGCTCACGCCCGAGCAACTCGAAGGGATTCGGGCCGAGGAATCCACGATCCTCCTGAGCGCCTTTCGTCGGTATCCTCTCGAGCAGACCGAGTCGCTGCTGGGCAATTCGGCTCGTCAGATCGTGAGCGTCGGCACGGACCAGATCAGCGTGGCAACCTGGGACGAGCAAGGCGACCTGATCTTTGCCGAGCCCGGCGCACAGGGCCTCCGCATCGTCGAGGCGTTCGACCCTGTCACGGTGGTTGGAACCTGGGCGGCCGCTGCGGTCATCCTGCTGCTCTGGGCCATGGGGCGGCTGGGCCGTCATGAGCTGGAGCTCCTCGCGATCGTGGTCGTGGGGCTCCTCATCAATGCGGCGATCTTCGGCGGCCTGTCGGCGCCTGTCGATCGTTATCAGTCCCGGGTCATATGGCTTATCCCTGCGCTCGCCGGCCTCTTTCTCACGACCAGCAATAGGGTCCGCCAACTGCACAAGTCAGGTGCAACTCTGCGTGGACGACGAAGCGACGACTTGACGGAATGGCCACGAGTCCAAGATCGCTGACCCAGGTTCCTGAGGTGTGCTGCAGGGGATCCATGTCCTGACACCCTCGTGAGCCGGGTCTGCCGCCCCGACCGGGGCTCCCGCCCGTGCCGCTCGCGGGGCGCTCGAACGCTGTGGCCGGGGTTCGGATGCGGCGCGCTGCCTGGTTCGGGAGTCGGCTCGGATCAGACGGTTTGCACTCGTCGGCCCGACTCGACCTTCTTCGTCTCGAACTCCTCATGGTAGGATCGCTCGACATTGACCGTCCAGAGATCGTTCTCCTCTCCCAAGATGTTCCTCACCGCGAGCATGGCCGTCAGCATGGAGTGGTCTTGGTTGTTGTAGCGATGAAGACCATTTCGTCCCGCTGTCTGGAAGTTCCGAAGCGTCTGCAGCCAGGTTCGTATGACCTCGACGGCGTCCCGGTATTCCGCATCGTAGACGGGGTAAGCCTTTTCCTGCCGGATCACCGCGAAGCCGGTGATTCTCGCGGCGTCGGCCAGACCCAGCTTCTCGATTTCGCTCGCGGCAAGGCCGCGCAGTTCTTCGTCGGGCATGGACCAGAGACGGTCGCCCTTGTTGACGAAATATTCCATGCCGATCGAGGCCGTGCTCTCATCGGCGACCATGTCGCGCGACCAGGCCCGAAAGTTCTGGATGCGTCCGACCAGCACCTCGGGCGAGTGAATGTAGATCCAGTTGTCCGGAAACGGGTCGACTTGATCGAGCTGCAGCGCGACGATGAGGAAGTCACGGTAGCGCAGCCGCTGGGCCGCATCCCTCACCTCGTCCGGGGGCGGAGGATCGAAGGCCTCGATCAGGTCGCGCAGGGCCATCGAGTTGATGAACTGGTCCCCCTCGACCAGTTCCTCCGACGCAGGCTGCCCGTCGACCGAATCCTTCCCGATCCCTACCGCAATGACCCGATCCTCCGACCACAGCACCCGTGTGACATTGGCGCCAAGACGAACCTCGCCACCACGTCCGATGACGCTGTCGCGCACGCGCTCCCACATCATGCCAGGGCCGAGCCGAGGATACTGGAACCTCTCGATCAAGCTGGTCGCATCGGTGCCGCCGAACACGGAATTCCGGATGACCTTCATCAGCGAAAGGCTCTTGATGCGCTGCGCTGCCCAGTCAGCCTGGATTCGTCTCGGCGAAATGCCCCAGACCTTCTCCGTATAGGCCCGGAAGAAGTGCATGTAGAGCCGACCGCCGAAACGATTGATCGTCCATTCCTCGAAGTTGGTTTCCTTCGGGTGAGGCCAGATCTGCCACTTGAGATAGGAAATCAGGATCCGCCCAGCCTCGTAGAGGCCGATGTTCCACAGGGCATTCAGTACTTTGAGTGGATAGGCGTAGAACCGGCCGCGATAGTAGATGCGGCTCATCCGTGACACGGTGATGAAATCGGCGCCCAACACCTCGTGCCACATGGCCTCGACCTCCGGCACCTTGGTGAAGAACCGATGTCCACCGATGTCGAAGCGGTAGCCGTCCCTCTCCTCCGTCCGGGATATGCCCCCCACCATCCGAGAGGCTTCGAGCACGACCGGATGGGACCGAGGTGCCCGCCTCTGCAGTTCGTAGGCCGCCGTCAAGCCCGCCGGCCCGGCGCCGATGATCACGACCCGATCTGCGCCCATAACATTCCCAACAACCTCACCCCATCCCTTGGGACAACTAAAGCACAGAACGGATTTGCTGCGCAAATCGTATCGGCTGCCAACCATTGGGTGGGCGGGCGAGGTCGGCCTGGACATCGAACAACCTCTACAACCCTAAGGTGACAGTTGTCGACAGGTCGAGGGTCGCAGGTTGCGAGTCCATGGACGAAGATGAAAATCCGCACGGGGCAGTCATGTCTCCAACTGGTGGCGAGCCGCGCCTCGTTTCCGGAGCTTCCGAGCCCAGAGACACATCGGCTCCGTCTCATCATGTGGCGCAATACGGCTCGGGCGCCTGACGGTCAAAACTCAGGGGGCAGTGTCGGGGGGCGCGGTTCACGTCGCTTCGCGCGCTGGGAAACCATCCATCATGCCTCGGCAAGGCTCTCGCCAGGAGCGGCCTCATGTCGTCACTGAACTCCCGTCGTGCGCAGCGCCCGATCCGTTCGCCGCCCTCCTTCGGACCCCTGCAAGCGGCGGGTCTCCCGGCCGCTCAAATCGTCCGGCGCGACCAGTCGCCTAGGCCGTGGCGGTCAAGGAGTCCAACTCTCCCAACCGCTCCCGAAGTGCAGGGATGGTTCGGACAAGCCCCTCGTCCAGGGGCACCAGGGGTGTCCAGCCAAGAATTTCACGGGCAAGGGAGATGTCGGGGCGACGCTGCTTGGGGTCGTCGATCGGCAGCGGCCGTCGCTCTAGCCGGGACGTGCTGCCCGTGAAGGCCAGTACCTTCTCGGCCAGCTCCCGGATCGTGAACTCTCCCGGGTTGCCGATGTTGATCGGTCCGGTGACGTCGGGCCCTGTCGCCATCAGCCTCATCAGCCCCTCCACCAGGTCGTCCACGAAGCAGAAGGAGCGCGTCTGGCTGCCTTCTCCGAAGATGGTGAGCGGCTCCCCGCGAAGGGCCTGAACGATGAAGTTGGATACGACGCGCCCATCGGCATGGTGCATCCTCGGCCCATATGTGTTGAAGATGCGGGCCACCTTGATCTCCACCTTGTGCTGGCGGTGATAGTCGAAGAACAGGGTCTCCGCGCAGCGCTTGCCTTCGTCGTAGCAGGAGCGGGGCCGATCGGGTTGACGTGGCCCCAGTAGCCCTCGCGTTGCGGGTGGACGCTGGGATCGCCGTAAACCTCGGAGGTCGAGGCCTGGAGCACCTTGCATTTCAGGCGCTTCGCCAGCCCCAGCATGTTGATCGCTCCATGGACCGAGGTCTTGGTCGTCTGGACGGGGTCGTGCTGGTAGTGAATGGGAGAGGCCGGGCAGGCCAGGTTGTAGATCTCGTCCACCTCGACGAAGAGCGGAAACGTCACGTCGTGGCGCAGGAACTCGAAGCGCGGATGAGTGTGCAGGTGCTCGATGTTGCGTTTCGTTCCTGTAAACAGATTGTCCACGCAAATGACCTCATGCCCCTGGGAAAGGAGCCTGTCGATGAGGTGGGAGCCGATGAAGCCGGCGCCTCCGGTCACCAGTATGCGCTTGCGGCTGTCGTAAAGTCTTGCCAACCGAGTTGCCTTTCAAAACTTGGGCGATCATCACGAATCGCCTTGTTTCACGTCCTCCGGGTCGATGCCGCCGCTGACGTCAGACTCCCTCGGATTTGCCAACGATCCATGATCCGGTCAGACAACTCGGTTCGGCGGATCACCATTCCTCAGGCGCTCGGTTGCGACCACCCGCTCAAGTCCCCTCATGGACTCCCTTGATAGGTCTCATTCCGAGATAGTTTTTCAGATACATCGATCGCATTGGTGTTGTTGGAGTGGACGCTATCATGGGACCAGAGACCCGATGAAGCCCGAGACGCCTGAATTGCTGCTGGGATGTGGCCTTGGACGACGTGACGAGGCCGGGTGATCGTGTGCAGGCAGGATCGAGGCCTGGCCGAAAGTGAGCGGGAGCTTGGGATCTCGTGCGGCATCCCTGGCAGGCATCAAGGTAATCGACACACAAGCGCGCTTGATCCACGACAGGGTGCTGGTGTCCCTCCGAGCCTACGAGGCGCCCGGCAGGGCGAGGTACCTGCAAGCGAGGACTCCGTTGGTGCCAGGAGGAGGAGCAGTGAGAGCTTGGTCGCCATGACGCCGTCGGTCTCCGAGGCCATCCCGATGCGCGTCGGGCACCGCGCGGCCGAAGGAGGTCATACGGAGCAGGGCTGCCTGTCAGAGGTGCCCAAGGTCACCCTGGCCGGCAGGCGTGTCGAGGGCAGGCTGGGGCTGGCCGCCGATGGGAAGAAGATCGCGGCTGGGCGGCCGCGATATTCGCACTACGATTGTCGCGGACCACTCTGGGCGGCTGGTCTCAAGGGGAGTACAAGCCGCCCAGGGCGACTCAGGGAAGACAGCGATCAGGTGTTGCAATGACTAATCAGTCGTTGATTTCCGCACCTGCATTGTGGCAAAATTACGACGGAAGACTGCGAAGGGGGTGCCTCTTCGCGGGCATGGTTGTTCTATGAACTTGGCTCAGAGAAGATCTGAGCCTTTAAAAGTTGTTTTCTGTGATCTGAGACAGGAGGTGCCAAGTGTCGGCCAATATTGAGGCGAGCTCGGAACCTGACGTCGGACCTTCGCTGGAGTCGAGTCAAGGACAAGCTCTCTTGGGCCGGCTCTCCGGTGCCTCGGCCAAGGCCGCGCTCTGGCCTTTGGAATACCGGGGGCTTCCGAAGCGCATTCTCGATGTCGCAGCCGTTTTGATGTGTGCCCCTTTCGTTCTACCCATCATCGGGTTGCTGGCGATCATCATTTCGTTCGATGGGGGGCGCCCATTTTATTGTCAGGCGCGCGTGGGCCGCAACGGGCGCCAGTTCATGTGCTGGAAGCTGCGATCGATGTGCCACGACTCCCACGCGGCGCTGGCGGCCTATCTGGCCGCGGACCCCCAGGCTCAACGCGAGTGGGAGACGACCCAGAAGCTCAAGGACGACCCGCGCGTCACGCGGATCGGCCGGATCCTGCGCAAGTCATCGCTGGATGAACTCCCACAACTCTGGAACGTCCTGATCGGTGACATGAGCCTCGTCGGCCCCAGGCCGATGATGCCTGACCAGTGCGTGTTCTATAAGGGCGTGAGTTACTATGCCCTTCGCCCCGGAATCACGGGGATGTGGCAGGTCTATGGACGAAACGAGACCGCCTTCGCCGATCGGGCGGTGTTCGACGACGCCTACGAGCGTGAGCTTTCGTTCATGACCGATCTCAAGCTCGTGGCTGCGACGATAAAGGTAGTCCTCAGAGGCACGGGCTACTGAGCTGGATCGAGGCTCATCCCTGCTCCGCTTGGTCCTTTGATGGCAGGTCGCTCTGAAAGCTGACCAAGCCATCCGCCTCAGCCTCATCCGACTGCCTTGACATGGAGTGCCGGCCGCTAGGTTCGACGGGCTCGTAGGCGCCGGGAGTCGCTGCGGCGGTCGCCTCCCGTCCTTGCGCATCGGACGGCGTTCCGAGGAGTGATGGCCTTCAGTGCGCGGTTGACCCGAGGTGGCCGTCCGGGATAGGGGCATCGCCCTCTGAGCGGGGGAGGAGCCCATGGCGCGCTGGTTGGGCGTGGATTTCGGAACGTCGAACACCTCAGCGGCGGTCCTGGAGAACGGCCGGCCCCGGCTGATCGAGCTGGAGCCCGGACGCGTCTCGGTGCCGACGGCGGTCTTCCTCGACTACGGATCCAAGCGAATGCTGTTCGGCACCGCGGCGGTGGAGGCCTTGGTCGGCGGCCGCGAGGGACGGTTCCTGCGGGCGCTGAAGCGGGTCCTCGGCACGCCGCTGATGCGCGAGAGGCGGCAGCTTCTGAGTCGGCGGATGACGCTGGTCGAACTGGTGGGCGAGGTGCTGGCCCGGGTTCGGACGCGAGCCGAGGATGACGCGGGCGAACGTTTGGACCGGGTCGTCGCAGGGCGGCCCGTGGTCTTCCACGCCGAGCACGAACGGGATGTCCAGGCGGCGGTGGACCTCGAGGAGGCCTACCGGATCGCCGGGTTCGAGGAGGTGGCCTGGCTCACCGAGCCGGAAGCGGCGGCGCGCGCCTGCGGGGTGCGCGACGGCCTCGGGATCGTGGTGGACATAGGAGGCGGGACCTCGGACTTCGCGGTCTTTGCGGCGGAGGCCGGACGGACCCGCGTGCTCGCGAGCGAGGGCGTGCGGGTGGGCGGCACGGACGCCGACAAGGCGTTGAGCCTAGCCCATGCGATGCCGCTCCTTGGGATGGGGACGCGGCTGAAGGCCCAGATCGGGAGCGCCATGCACGAGGTGCCGGTCGCACCCTTCCACGACCTCGCGACCTGGGAGCGGATCGGATTTCTCCAGACCCCCGAAATGACCCGCGAGGCCGCACGGATGTGGCGGCTGGCCGAGCGGCCCGAGCGGATAGGCCGGCTCCAGACGGTGCTGGAGTCGGGCTTGGGCTTCGACCTCGCCTTTGCGGTCGAGGAGGGCAAGATCGCGGCCAATGGGGGCATGGGCCGGATCGACTTGGCGGTGATAGAGCCGGGGCTCGGCGCGCCGCTGGACGCCGAGCGTCTCGCACGGGACCTGGGGCCGCTCACGGAGGCGATCGCCGCGGGAGCGCTGAGGGCCACGAAGCACGCCGGGGTCGCGCCGGAGGCTGTCACCCATGTGGTTCATGTGGGCGGTTCGAGCCTTCTCGACCCGATTCGCCGTGCGATGGCCGACCTGTTCCCCCGCGCTCGGCCCGTGGAGACGGCTGCCTTCACCGCCGTGGCCGAGGGGTTGGCGCTGGCGGCGGGAGAGCGGAGCTGACGAGAGGTCAGCCAGCCTTGGCGAAACCGCGGCGGTGGAGCGCCCGGTCCATGTTGCGCACCGCATAGCCCGAGGGCAGCGGCCAGTCGGCATAGGCGTCCTCTCTGGTCGCAAGCTCGTGCCGGGCGTGAAGCGGCCAGTTCGGGTCATCGAGCGCGGCCCGACCCAGGGCAACGAGGTCGGCCGAGCCTTCGGCCACCACGGCCTCAGCCTCCCCGGCATTGGTGACGAGACCCACCGCCATGGTGGGCAGGACGGCGCCTTCGCGAACGCCATGGGCGAGGGGCACCTGGTAGGATGGGCCCAAGGCGAACTGCCCGCCAGCGAAGCCGCCCGAGGAGCAGTCGATCAAGTCGGCGCCGATCTCCTTGAGCGCCCGGGCGTAGGCCACGCTATCCTCCAGGGTCCAGCCGCCCGGAATGCCGTCCTGGGCGGAAATGCGGACGAACATCGGCTTGTGGGCGGGCCAGGCCTCGCGGACGGCCTTGGCCACGGACAGCGGAAAGCGCATCCGGTTCTCGAGGCTGCCGCCCCACTCATCCTCGCGCTTGTTGGCGACGGGCGATAGGAACTGGTGGAGGAGGTAGCCATGCGCCGAATGGACCTCCACGAGATCGAAACCCGCTGTCTCGGCTCGGCGCGCCGCGGCTACGAAGGCGTCGCGCAAGGCGCTGAGTTCGGGCGCCGTCAGGGCATGAGGGACCTTGTAGTCCGGCGACTCGGGCGCATGCGAGACGGCGCTGGGTGATACGGGACGCCAGTCCTCGAAGCCGACCAGGGGCTTCTCCTCCTCGGTCTCGTCGAAGCCCTCGCGCCAGGGGACAGGGGAGGCGGCCTTGCGGCCCGCATGGGCGAGCTGGATGCCAGCGGCGGCGCCCTGCGCGTGAAGGACGTCCACGATGCGGGCAAGGGGGGCGGTCTGGTCGTCGCTCCAGAGGCCGAGGTCGGCGTAGGTGATACGCCCCTCGGGCGTGACGGCGGTCGCCTCGACGATCACGGTGCCGAAGCCGCCCAGCGCGAAGCGGCCGAGATGGACAAGGTGATAGTCGGTGGCAAGGCCGCCGCTGGCCGAGTACTGGCACATCGGGGTCACGACGAGGCGGTTGGAAACGGTCAGTCCACGGAGGCTGATGGGCGAGAAGAGAAGACTCACGGCGGATAGGTCCTGGCTAGTCCCGACACGCCCGGGACGGTTGCAGGAAGGGGAGGGCGACGATGGGTCAAGGCCGTGGCCTTGCGGTCATTGCAACCCAGGCTGACCGGTGCCGTATGGCTCGCACGGCAGGCAGCAAGTAGCAGGCGACCGGATGCCCGGCTCGCGGCCCGGGGAGGCCAGGCTACTCGCGAGCCGACACCATGCGGTTCACGAGGGGGACCTCCTCAAGAAGGAGCGAAAAGAGGAAGCCCAAGGCACCGAGCGCGGCCGCGATCCAGAAGATGGGTCGGAGAGCGTCCGCCACCTGCAGGCCGACGGTCGCGCGCATCTCCTCGGGCACGCCGGCCATCATCTGCGGGCCGATCTCGCCCGAGCCAAGCTCGATTCCACCCATTTGAGTCGCGAGCCGAGCGGCGAAGAGCGCGCCGAACGCCGCCACGGCGAGCGAGCCCCCGACCTGACGGAACAGAAGGCCGGCGGCGGTGGCGGTGCCCAGCACCTCGCGCGGGACGGCGTTCTGCACGGCGGTCGTGACCACCGGGAAGATGCAGCCCATGCCGAGGCCCACCAAGGCCAGGGAAACGCTGAACATCGGGACCGAGGTCGTGGGCTCGATCCGCGACAGGAGCAGCATCCCGGCCGTGAGGAAGCAGGTGCCGAAGATCGGAAGCCAGCGGTAGCGCCCGGTCCGGCCCATGTAGCGCCCCGAGACGGTCGAGGTCGCGAGGATGCCCGCCGTCATCGGGATCAGCATGAGCCCCGACTCGGTCGGCGAGGCGCCCTGCGCGATCTGGAGAAAGATCGGCAGGAAGGTGATCGACCCGAACATCGCCGCCCCGGCGATGAAGCCGATGGCGCTCGTGACCCAGAACACGTTCATGCGGAAGAGGCCGAGGGGATGATCGGCTCGGCCGCCCTCCGCTCGATGGCGAGGAAGGCGAGGCCCGAGGCCAAGGCCACCGCTGCGAGACCGAGGACCTGGGGCGAGGACCAGGGGAAGGTGCGACCTCCGAGGCTCGTCACCAGTGTGAGGGAGGCGAGGGCCAGCGACAACGTCGCCGCGCCCCACCAGTCGACCTCGTGGCTCACGCGCCGGCCGCTCGGCTGGAAGGACGCGAGGAAGCCCGCCATGGCGAGGCCGCCCACGGGAAGGTTGACGTAGAAGATCCAGTGCCAGCTCACTGCTTCCACGAACCAACCGCCGATCAGGGGGCCCAGGACCGACGAGACGCCGAAGACGGCGGCGAACACGCCCTGGATCTTGCCCCGGTCGCGCGGGGGATGACATCGCCGATGACCGAAAGCGCCAGGACGAAGAGCCCGCCGCCGCCGAGCCCCTGCAGCGCGCGGGCCAGGATCAGGAAGGTCATGCTGGTGGCCAGCCCGCAGAGCGCCGAGCCCAGTAGGAACAAGGCCACCGAGACCACGACCGTGTTCCGCCGACCATAGAGGTCGCCGAGCTTGCCGTAGAGCGGCGCGACGACCGTCGAGGACAGGATGTAGGCGGTGACGACCCAGCTCAGGTGGTCGAGGCCGCCGAGGTCGGCCACGATGGTCGGAAGCGCCGTCGAGACGATGCTCTGGTCCAACGCCGCGAGGAGCAGCAGGAGGCCGATCGAGACGATGACCAGCCTCACGTTCGACACGCGCGCGGCCTCGGGAACGGTGGACTGGGACGGGGAGGGCATGGAAGCTCCTGGAAGACGACCGGCAGGACACGAGGCGACGTGGCGAGGCAAGGCCCGGCCCGCGCCACCTTTACGCTTCTCCGAGCCCTGGTGACAGCACCCACTGGGGCAGGTCTGCCCAAGGTGGCGCGGGAGCCCGCTCCGGCCAGGGCGAGGCGTCACCTGGCGACGGGCGCCGACCTCGCCAGGGACCGGCACGGCTTCGCTCAAGCACAGGTCGAAGGGCCGACCCCATGCGGAGAGGAGGCCGAAGCCGTGGGCCGATTTGGGGAGGCGGGTCACCAAGGCCATCGAGCCCGACGTGGGCCGTCCGGTCAGGGGCGGGCCAAGGTTGGGGTCGATACCCTCTTTGGGCGACCCGCACATGACCTGGGCGGCGGGAACTCGTTGTCCGTCGTGGATCGGAGGCTCGCCGGGTGCAGGATGCCCTGTCCGGCTACGAAAGCCTGTCTATCCGGAGAACCCCGGCTGCCTGGCGGCTCGCACCTGAGGATGCTCGGATCGGACAGGCCGGCAGGCAAGTCATCGGGGGTGACTTCCCGTTCGGGTCGTAGGAGAACGTTCCGAACCCCCGGATGACGAGACGGATGCATCATGTCGACCTCCTACGATTCCGTCCTGGCTGACATGGTGGCGGCAGCCCGGGCGGCGGGCGACCTGACGCTCCGCCATTTCCGACGCTTCCGAGAGCTTGAGATCGGCATCAAGGGACCGGCCGACTTCGTCTCGGACGCCGACCGCGAATCGGAGCTCCTGATCCGCGAGCATCTGCTCCGTCGCTACCCGGACTGGAGCCTCACCGGCGAGGAGTTCCCGCCGGAGGAGCGGACGGGCGACCACCACTGGCTCGTCGATCCCATCGACGGCACGACGAACTTCATCAACGGGATGCCCTACACGATCTCCATCGCGCTGCGGCACCGGAGCGAGACGGTGGCCGGCGCACTCTATAATCCGGTCGCTGACGAGATGTTCACCGCGACCAAGGGCGGCGGCGCATGGCTGAACGGCGAGCGCCTCCGAGTCAGCGCACGCAGCGAGGTGGGGCTGATGGCGGTCGGGACGGGCCTGCCCACGCCGAATCTCCACAGCTTCGCGGGCTACTACGCCCGGCTGGAGCGCCTGCGCGCGCCCATCGGGGCGGTGCGGATCGTGGGAAGCTCCGCCAACTCCTGCGCCCATGTCGCCTGCGGGCGGCTGACCGGCTACTTCGAGGAGTCGGGCCTTGTGGACTGGGCCGTGGGGGTGCTCCTCGTGCAGGAAGCCGGGGGGATCGTCACGGACTGGTGGGGCCGGGGGCCCGAGGTCTACGAGAAGACCGGCATGGTGATCGTCGCCAACCCAGCCACCCACGCCTACCTCCTCGACCAACTCAAGGACGCGCCGCGCAAGGACCTCTGAGCATCAGGCCAGCGCCGCGCCGAGCCCCTCGGGATCGTCGGTGGTGATCTGGTCCACGCGCAGGTCCAGGAGCCGGCGCGCGGTCTCCACCCCTTCGGCGTCGGCCTGTCGGATCGTGTAGGCATCCACTCGCCGCCCGGCGGCCTGGAATGCGGCGACAAGATCAACGCCCTGATCCGAGGCGGCAAGGACCAGGCCGTGATGCAGGTAGATCATTTCGGCCTGCGGCGCGTCGGCCAATGCCCCTTCCACGAAGCTCGTGAAGTCACTCGTCTCGCGGAGACGCTCGATGGCGCCGAAGTGGCAGGGGTCGTGGCCGATCCGCAGGCCATCCACCCCCTCGGACAGGCGTCGCACGGCCTCGACGTCGCCGGAGGACAGGACGAAATGCCGTGCCACTGGGGCGACGATCCGGTGGAAGGCGGCGATCGTGCCGGCGTCGAGGACCTGATCCTCCTTGAAGTCGAGCTGGAGGAGGCCCTCGGGATGCGCGCCCTCGCAGGACATGAGCTCGCAGAGGTCCTCGATCAGCATGACCCGATCAGGGAGTGGCGCTCCGTCCGCACCTCGCAGGTGAAGGGCGCGGAGCGTGGCGGCCGAGGCGGCGCGGACCGGCCCGGTGCCGGTCGTGTCGCGGTCCAGCACGAGGTCATGGAGCACCGCGAAGCCGCCTTCGCCATGGACCACGAGGTCCACCTCGGCACTCGCACCGAGCCGCAGCCCCTCGACGATGCGGCGTCCCGTGAAGGGCGTGTCGCCGGCCCGCCGCCGGGCCCTGTGCCACTTCAGGAAGGTGCGACGCCCGTCGCGGGTCACCGAGATCGCGTCGGCCATGGGTCTCAGGTGCTCCGATGGACGGCGCGGCCGTCGCGGTAGAGGGCGAAGGCGCGGGGGATCGGCGCGACCGACTGGCCGGCGTGCCAGGCGCGCGCGTCGGGGACCATGGCCTTGAGCCGAAGCCCGTCGGCGAGGTCGACGTCCACGATCCCGTGGGCGCCGAAATCCGTCACCCTGTGGACCTGGGCGATGTTTCCGCCGGAGACCGGCACGATCTCCAGCGCCTCGGGACGGACCGCCAGGAGGGCCGGCCCGTCGCCGACGGGCATCGGCACCTCGATGCTCGGGTGGCGGAACGCGCCGCTCGACACCATGCCCTCGATCATGTTCATCGAGCCGATGAACCCGGCCACGAAGGGCGTCTCGGGCTTGCGATAGACGTCGTCCGGGGGGCCGATCTGCTCGGTGCGCCCATCCCGCATCACCACGATCCGATCCGCTAGGGCCAATGCCTCGTCCTGGCCGTGCGTCACGAAGAGCGTGGTGATCCCGAGACGCTGCTGAAGCTCGCGCACCTCCTCGCGCAGCCGCTCTCGCAGGTGCTGGTCGAGGCTCGCGAAGGGCTCGTCGAGGAGGAGGATCTTCGGCTCCAGCACCAGCGACCGGGCGAGGGCCACGCGCTGCTGCTGCCCGCCCGAGAGCTGGTGCGTCATGCGCTCGCCATAGCCCGCGAGACCCACCTGGTCGAGCGCGGCCTCCACCCGCCGTCGGATCTCCTCGCGCGGCAGGCGCCTCAGCTTGAGGCCGAAGGCGAGGTTCCGAAAGACGTTCATATGCGTCCAGAGCGCATGGCTCTGGAAGACCATGCCGGTCGGGCGCCGCTCCGGCGGGGTGCGGGTCACGTCCTCTCCGTCGATGGCGATGCTGCCCGAGGTCGGCGTCTCGAAGCCGCCGATCATGCGGAGGAGCGTCGACTTGCCCGAGCCCGAGGGGCCGAGCAGGCAGACGAGCTCCCCGTCGCGCACGGTGAGGTTGAAGCGCTCCACGGCGTTCAGGGCGCCGAAGGACTTGGTCACGTCGCGGATGTCGAGGACCGCCATGCCGCGCCTCAGGCCCCGAAGCCGCGGGCGAAGCTGCCCGAGCCGATGACACGTCGGGCGAAGATCAGGGCCACGAACGAAGGAATCCAAAGGATCACGGACAGAACGGCCCCATACTGAATCACCGGCTGGTTGTTGATGAAGGAGATCATGAGGACCGGCAGCGTGCGGATCGCCGGCGCGCCGATCAGCCAGGCCCCCTCGATCTCGTAGAAGGTGTTGACGAAGCTGAGGAGGACCGCCGCCGCGATGGTCGGCCCCGCCTGCGGCAGGGTGATCGACCAGAAGACCCGCAGCGGCGAGGCGCCCACGTCGCGCGCGGCCTCCTCCATGCGGCGGCTCACGGCCTGGAAGGCGGCCACCGGGATCCAGATCATGAAGAGCAACGTGCCGACGAGCTGGATCAGCACCACGCCCCAGAATGTGCCGATCAGGCCGAGGTTGAGGAAGATGCCGGCGATGGCGACGAGGAGGCCGAACTTGGGAAAGGCCTGTCCGGCGAGGAAGGAGAAGAACAGGACGTTGCGGCCGGGGAAGTCCATGCGGGCGAAGGCGTAGGCCGCAGGCAGGCAGATGGCCGAGGAGAGCAGCGTCACCGTGGTCGCGAGGCTCAGGCTCGTGGTGATGGAGGTCCAGACGTCGCGGCGCGCGAGCGTCGTATTCCAGTAGCGCAGCCCGAACTCCTGCGGGATCACCGCCGGGTAGCGCCAGACGTTGCTGAAGGCCCAGGTGCCCACGACCACGAGTGGGAAGACGATCACGAGGGTCAGGGCCACCGCGAAGGCAACCCCGGTCGGGTCGATGGGGGCGGAGCGGCGAGGCATGGTCATCGGCGCGCCCTGTCGCGCGCCACGGAGCGCACGTAGAACAGGCCGAACACGAGGCAGAAGCCGAAGGTGATGACGGCCTGCGTGATGGCGGTCGTGGGGTCGTTGAGGTCGCGGAAGGTGCGCTGCATGAACGGGCCCATCATCTCGGGCGAGGCGGGGCCGAGCACGTAGGGCAGCGTGAAGGCCGAGAAGATGCCGAGGACGGTGAAGCTGATCGCCACGAGGATCGAGTTGCCGATCCGGGGCAGGATGATGTGCCAGAGCACCGCGAAGCGCCGGGCGCCCACGTCCCGTGCGGCCTCGATGGAGGCGTCGGACACGGCTCCGAGCCCGGACAGCAGGATCAGTACGGTCAGGGGGATGTGGTCCCAGACGAGGCCGATGACCGGGCCCCAGGGGGTGAGGTAGGGCGACTGTATCTTGGGCAGGCCCACGGCGTTGAGGAGGATGTCCACGGTCCCGTTCGGGCCCAGCACCCGGATGATGGCGTAGCTCAGGATCACCGAAGGCACGAACATCGGGAAGATGGCGAGGCTCTGGACATAGGCCGCGAGGGGCCCCTTGGCAAAGCGCAGGTAGAGCGCGATGGGCAGGCAGACGATCAGCAGCAGCACCGCGCAGACTCCGGTGGTCCAGAGCGTGACGCCGAGGTTGCCCAGGCTGTAGGGGTCCGAGAAGAAACCCACGTAGGTCTCGACGGTGAAGCGCCGCCCGCCCTCGCCGTCCGGGAGGAACAGCGTCCGACCGATGGCGGAGAGGATCGGCCAGATGATGAGCCAGCCGACCAGGGCCACGGGCGGCGCGACGAGCAGGAGGCCGATCGACCTCCTGCTCGTCGCGGTCGGCGTGTCCGGTCGCGCCGTCACTCTTCGCGGGGCACGTTCGGGGCGACGTTCCGATACCAGCCGTCGTTGATCGCCACCTCCCAGTCGCCGCTCGGGAAGACGGGGATCGTCTCGGGGATCACGTCCGCATACTTCTCGCGCAGCTCCTGGCTCACGTAGTCCCAGGACACCCCCGGGGAAGCCGCCGAGCTCGGTCAGGACGGCGTTCTGGACTTCCTCGGTCAGGATGTAGTCGGCGAGCTTGAGCGCGGCGTCGCGGTTGACGCCGTTGGCGAGGACTACGCTGCGGGAGAAGCCGCCGGGGAGGCCGAGGTCGGTGAGCTGCACGAGACCCGTGGTCTCGGGCAGCACGCCCTGCTGGATCGCCTGGATCGCCTGGTCGGACCAGGCCGGGATCATGGTCACGGCGGACTGGCTGAGGAGCTGGATCGACTGGGTGTTGCCGGAGGTGTAGGCCCCCTCCTCGAACAGCGACGGCGCGAGGTCCGCGAGGATGTCCCAGGCCGGCTTCAGCGCGGCCTCGGCGGCCTCGGGCGAGTAGTTGTCCACGGTGAACTTGGACGGGTCCTTGCCGTTCGCCTCGTAGATGGCGCGGCGCACGAAGTTGCCGCCCGACCCGCCCTTGTCGGGACGGTTATAGATGAACTGGCCCGGGTTCGCCTTAATCCAGGCCACGAGGTCAGCGAAGGTCCGAGGCGCCTGCTCGGCCGGGAGCTTGGCCGTGTCGAAGGCCAGCAGGACCTGGCTCCCCCGGTAGGGCAGCGAATAGTCCGTGTCGATGGCCAGCGGGTTGATCTTGTCGTAGTTCGACAGACCCGCTTCCTTGATGTTGACGTACATGCCGGCTTCCATCGCGCCGGCGGGCAGCCGAGGGTCGAAGTTCTCAAAGAAGTCGGCCTGCGGGTCGGTGCCCGACGACAGCGCCGCCAGCGCGCGGTCGGCGATGCTGAGGTTGCCGGCGTTGTCCCCGGCGTCCACGAGGTTCAGCGTGATGCCCGGGTTGGCGGCCTCGAAGCCCGGCTGGACGAAGTTGGTCCAGAAGTCGAGCACGTTCTGGTCCGACGAGGTGTACCAGTCGATGGTGCCCTCGGCGGCGAGGACGCCCCGGGGCAGGAGCACCAGGCCAGCAGCGGTACCGCCGGCTGACAGCAGGAAGGCGCGTCGTCTCATCTTCTCTCTCCCTGGGTTTGGCGCGGAGCCCCGCACCATGGCTTCGTCCCGCTCGGGTTGTCGCACGCGACGCCCGGGGCACCGGGACGGACCGCCCCCGGCGGCGACCTGAGCCGCCCCGTCGGGGAGGCGACCGGCGCCCGGACGCAAGCTGCGTCGTTCATTTGGCTGGGCCTCCCTGGTCCGCGCGTTCAGCGCCGCGGTGCCTCGGGCGCCGTCTTCCTTTGCGGCACTCCGATCACGAGGAAACGATGAACACGTGCCGAACATGCGTCAAGAGGCTGGCCGGGCGCCATTCCCCCGCCGAAACCATGACCTTGCGGCACGAGCTGTCCGCAAGGCCCGACATGGGCGCCGCGGAGCGATCGCGGGCCCCTTGACGGCCGGTCATCGGGGGAGTGGAAGATCGCCTCGCTCCATCTACCTGAAATTCCATCGATGATAGGGTCACCGACGGGCCACGAGGAGAGCCACCATGATGCCGGAACTGGAGGACCTGATCCAGAAGCGCGCCCACGAGATCTGGGAGCAGGAGGGCCGGCCACATGGTCGGCACGAGGAGCACTGGAGGCAGGCCGCCGAGGAGGTCACGCGCGAGGTCGAGCGGATCAAGGCGGAGCATCAGGCCGACGATGGATCCGCCGCCCAGGCTGCCCCGAAGGGCCGCCAGCGCCGGGCCAAGGGTTCCGAAGAGGCTCCCGCGACCCGTGCGCGGCGGACCAGCCGGGCGGCGCCGGCCGAGGGGGCCGCCGGCACCGAGCCGGGTCAGGAGAAGGCGCCCGCCCGCAGGCGGGGCAAAGCCGCAGAGGGCCAGCCCGACACCGCTGCTCCGGCCCCTCGGACCACTCGTCGCCGAGCCTCCAAGGCTGAGGAGGCCTGAGGACACCAGCCGCCGCGATCACCTGCGCCGGACGCGGCCGGAGAGGCCCGCTTCAAGCGGCTGCGGATCGGCTCCTCAAGGTCGGAGGGCGTCCCTCAGTCGGGCGAGCTCGCCGTTGCGCGCGGACAGGGCACCCAGGACCAGGCCGATCTCGACCTCGAGGGCGGCGATGCCAGCGGCCGCCTCGCTGGCGAGCGCCGACTCGTCGTCCATGCCAGCGGCCTTCGCCCGGCTCGAGAGCCTCATGTGCTCGGCCTGAAGGATCCCCAGCCTGGCGCAGTCGCGTGGGGCCTGGGCTTCCACGAAGGCGAGCACCCGGCGAATGCCGGACGCATGGGCGCCTTCAGGCCGGGGCGCTGCCTGGCTCGTCAAGGACATCTCTTCCTCCCATAAACATGAACACCGTTCACGGAGATCAGATACCTTGCCAGTGAACGATGTTCAAGACATTTTGTGAACGATGTTCAAGTATGGGGGCCGATCATGGGGAGACGCGACGAGGGGCGCGAGGAGCTCCGCCTCAGGCTGCTCGAAACGGCCGAGCGGCACATCGCGGCGCAAGGGCTCGCAGGGCTCAAGGCGCGCGAGCTCACGGCCGAGGCCGGGGTGGCCCTGGGCTCGATCTACAACGCCTTCGAGAACCTGGACCTCCTCGTCGTGCACGTGAACGCCCGCACCCTCGCGCGGCTCGACGCGGCGCTTCGGGAGATGGCGCCGGACACCCTGGCTCCGGCCGAGCGGATGGTCGCGCTGGCCCGGGGTTATGTGCGGTTCGCCTTGGACAATCGCCGTCTCTGGGCGGCGCTCTTCGACCATCGCCTGCCGGAGCATGTGGCGGTGCCCGAATGGCACCGCGAGGCCCATGTCCGAATCCTCCAACTGATTGCGGGACCGCTGGCCAGGCTGCGGCCGGACCTGTCGGTCGAGCAGCTCGCCCTGCGGGCCCGCACGCTTTTCGCGGCCGTGCATGGCGTCGTCCACCTCTCCTCACCGGCCAGTTCGTCGGCACGCCCCGGGAGGTGCTCGAGGAGGAGGTCGTGACGCTGGTGGAATCGCTGGTGCGCGGGATTCCGGCGGGGCCCGGCACGGCGGCCTGAGGCGCGCACAGGCCCTGTGCGCGTGCTGCATTGCGGCGAAGGCACGAGGCGCTATCTGGGGCCGCGTTCACATCGGCCCTATCGGCCCCTCGATCCTGCAGGAGATCCATGACCGCTCGTCCCTTCGACTCCCTTTGGACCCCCCGGATGCTCAGCGTCCTCCGAATCGTTGCCGCGCTCGTGTTCTTTGCCCACGGCACCCAGAAGATCCTGGGCTTCCCCGCCTCGGACATGGTGCCCCCGGCGGGTTCGCTGCCGTGGATCGCCGGCATCCTTGAACTCGTGGGGGGCGCCCTGCTGATCCTCGGCCTCTTCACGCGACCCGTCGCCTTCGTCCTGTCGGGCCAGATGGCGGTCGCCTACTGGATGGCCCATGCGCCCCAGGGACCATTCCCGGCGCTCAACGGTGGCGATGCCGCGATCCTCTATTGCTTCGTGTTCCTGTACCTCGTCTTCGCCGGCGCGGGCTCCTGGAGCCTCGATGCCGCCCTCGCGAAGGGTCGGACGACAGCCTGATCGGGGCGACCGGCGCGAGGTCCGAACGGCCGGACCTCGCCTCGGGCGGACGGCGCCCCCGACCGCCGCATCGAGGCCTTTCAGGCCGCTTGGGCCCGCACGGAGGTCCGCAGCCCGCCGAAGGGGCGGAACGTCATCGCGACCAGGAAGGCCCCGAGGCCTAGGCCGAAGCTGGTAAGGTAGAGCGCCCCGTAGCCGCCGGTCGTGTCGAAGATCCAGCCGCCCAGGACCGGCCCGGTGGCCATCCCGAGGCTGCCGGCCATGCCGGTCCCGCCCATGATCGTGCCCATCATCCGCATCGGGAAGTTCTCTCGGATCAGCACGGCGTAGAGCGGCATGATCCCGGCGTAGATGAAGCCGAAGATCGCGGCCACGACGTAGAACTGGATCAGCTCGCGGGCGAAGAAGTAGGCCAGCGCTCCGAAGGCCTGCGCGAGGAGGCCCGCCACGAGGATGCGCTTGGCCCCGAAGCGGTCGCCCAGGAGGCCGAAACCGATGCGGCCCCCCATGCCGGCGATCCCCTCGACCGAGTAGATCGACACGGCGGCGAGCGCGGAGATGCCGCAGAGCTCGGCATAGCTCACGGTGTGGAAGATCGGCCCGGAATGCGTGGCGCAGCAGAAGAAGTTGGTCAGCACCAGGACGATGAACGGCAGGGAGGTCACGGCTTGACGGACCGTCATGCCTTCGGGGGAGGCGTCGCCGGTCGGGCCTTCCATGGCGGGCTGCGGCGGCGGGCGACGCAGCAGGAGCGCGGTCGGCACCGTGGTGACCGCCACGACGGCGGCCAGGATCGAGAGGACCGTTCGCCAGTCGTAGGTGGCGGCCAGCCGGGCGGCGAGCGGTGACATGGTGACCGGCGCGAGGCCCATTCCGGCCGAGACGAGCGAGACCGCGAGGCTCCGCTGCGTGGTGAACCAGCCGGTGACCGTCGCCATCATGGGGGCGAAGAAGGCCGCGACCGTGGCACCCGCGAGGACGCCGAAGCTCGCCTGGAACAGGAGCAGCGACGGCGCATGGCCAGCGAGCCAAAGGCTGAGGGCGAAGAGGGCCGCGCCGGACATCACCACGGGGCGCGCGCCGAAGCGGTCGGAGAGGGCGCCCCAGACCATGGAGGTCATGGCCATGGCGAGGAAGCCCACGGTCATCGCCCCGGAGATGCCGGTGCGCGACCAGCCGGTCGCCTCCGCCATGGGCGTCAGCAGCACGGGCAGCGAGAACAGCGACCCCATGGCGATGCAGCCCATGAAGCCGCCTGCCGCGACGACCACCCAGCGATACGACGAATCGGCCATCCTGTCCTCCCTGAGGCCACCTGTCGCAGGTCGTCCCGCCGCGTGGCCGTTGTTCTGCTCCGTTTGTATTGATATCAATCTAACATGAGCGACGCAACGAGTTCCCATCGAGACCGTCCACGAGATCCGCGACCAGTGTCTCTGCCTCGCCACGCAGCGGGCGGCGCGGCTGCTCGCGCGGAGGTTCGACCGGCTCTTCGCGCCGCTGGGCCTGACGAACGGGCAGTTCTCGCTTCTGGTGGCGCTGAGCGGCCAGTGGCGGCCCCGGATCGGCGAGCTGGCGGAGTTCCTCGGCATGGACTCCACAACGATGACGGCGGCGGTCAAGACGCTGGGCAAGCGGGGGCTCGTGAGCCTGGTTCCCGACCCGGAAGATGCCCGCGCGCGGCGGCTGGCCCTTACCGAGGACGGGCGTGAGGTCGTCGCCAAGGCCGTGCCGCTCTGGCGCGAGGAGCACGCCAGGGTGCAGGCCGAGCTCGTCGGAGAGGATCCGCTGGCACTGGCGCGGACTCTGGGGGAGTTGCGTTAGGCCCGTCGCCGCCCAGCCGACGGGGAACGGGCGAAGGCATCCGGCTTTGGGACCTTGATCGGGCCATTCGCACCCTCTCCGCCCCAAGTCCCCGTGATCCGGTTTGCCGGTGGAGGGGCCGCCGCTAGGTGCGCCAGAGCAGGCCTTCGGCGATCGGACGGCCGCCAGCAGGGTGATATATGAGCGCTTTCCTCAACCGCGTCGCCACGGCCGTGCCGCCCAACGACGTCCATTCGGCCTTCGTCAACTTCGCGTCCGGCCTCCTCGAGGGCGAGCGGAGCGCGCCGCTCTTCGACCGGCTCGTCAAGCGCAGCCAGATCGACCACCGCTGGTCGGTGCTGACGCTCGCGGACGAGGGGCGCTCGGCGGGCGTCGGCAACGAGGAGGTCTACCGGCGCGGTCGCTTTCCTTCGACCGGCGAGCGGATGCGGCTCTTCGAGCGCTTTGCGGGCGACCTCGCGGAGGAGGCCGTCGAGGGGCTCGGGATGGGCGAGCGGGTGCGCGAGGTGACCCATGTCCTCGCGGTGTCCTGCACGGGGCTCTATGCGCCGGGGCTGGACCTGCAACTGGTGGAGCGGCTTGGGCTCGATCCCTCGGTGGAGCGGACCGTGGTGGGCTTCATGGGCTGCTACGCGGGGATCAACGCCCTCAAGCTCGCCCGGCACATCGTGCGGTCGGACCCCCAGGCGCGGGTGCTGATCGTGTCGGTCGAGCTCTGCACCCTGCACCTGCAGGAGACGACCGACCTCGAGAAGGTGCTGAGCTTCCTGATCTTCGGCGACGGCTGCGCGGCGGCGCTGGTGAGCGCGGAGCCCCAGGGCCTGTCGCTCGACCGCTTCCACGCGGCGCTCCTGCCCGAGGGGGCGGAGCAGATCACCTGGCGGATCGGCGACGACGGCTTCGACATGCACCTGTCGGGGCAGGTCCCGGCCTCGGTGGGCGAGGCGCTGCGGCGGGGGCGCGGGCGCATCCTCGACGGCGCGGAGGTGGGCGAGATCGACCTCTGGGCCGTGCATCCGGGCGGGCGGACGATCCTCGACGCGGTGCAGGGGGCGCTGGACCTCGGGCCCGAGGCGATGGCGGATTCCCGTGAGGTGCTGCGGCGGTTCGGCAATATGTCGTCGGCCACGGTGCTGTTCGTGCTGCAACGGCTCATGGAGCGGGCGCAGCCGGGCGAGAAGGGCTGCGCCATGGCCTTCGGGCCGGGGCTGACGGCCGAGACGCTGCTCTTCACGGCGGCGGCGTGATGCACGACCTGTCCCAGCGGTCGCATGAGTCGGAGCTCATGGACGCCGAGGACACGGACTTTGCCACGTTCCGCGACTGCCTGCGCGACCTTGCCCAGGTGAACGTGCTGTCGATGGGCTACCGGCCGACGCTCGCGTTCCTGGACGGGTTGCGGCGGGCGGGGCGGATCGGGCCGGGGCGGCCGGTGGCGATCCTCGACGCGGGGAGCGGCTACGGCGACCTGCTGCGCGCGGTGGATCGCTGGGGCGCTCGGCACGGGTTGGACCTGCGGCTGACGGGGGTGGACCTGAACCCCTGGTCGGCGCGGGCTGCGGCGGAAGCAACGGACCCGGGGCGGCCGATCCGCTGGGAGACGGGGGACGTCTTCGACTACGAGGGGCGGGCGGACGTGATCGTCAGCTCGCTCTTCACGCATCACCTCGACGACGCGCTCCTCGTCCGGTTCCTCCGCTGGATGGAGGAGCGGGCGCGGATCGGGTGGTTCGTCAACGACCTGCACCGGCATCGCCTGCCGGAGGCGACCTTCGGGACGCTGGCGGGCGCGCTGCGGTTCCATCGCTTCGTGCGGCATGACGGGCCGGTGTCGTTCCGGCGGGCCTTCCGGCCGGGGGACTGGGAGCGGCTTCTGCGGGAGGCCGGGGTGGCGGAGGCGACCGTGCGGCGGTGGTTCCCGTTCCGGCTCTGCGTCGCGCGGGTGAAGCCGTCGTGAGGCGGGAGGTCCTCGTCCTCGGCGGCGGGCTCGCCGGGGCGGCGGCGGCGGTGCATCTCGCGCGGGCGGGGCGGGATGTCTGCCTGATCGAGCGGACGCCGGGGCCGCACGACAAGGTCTGCGGCGAGTTCCTGAGCTTCGAGGCGCAAGGCGAGCTTAGACGGATCGGGGTCGAACCCCGGATGCTGGGCGCGGTGCCGATCCAGGCCGTGGCCGTGGAAGCTGGACGGCGGCGCGCGGAGGCGCCGCTGGGGTTCGAGGCGCTGAGCCTGTCACGCCGGGTGCTGGACGAGGCCCTGCTCGCCAAGGCGGCCGAGACAGGAGCAGAGGTCCGGCGCGGCGCCCGGGTGACCGGGCTAGTGCGCGATGGCGAAGGCTGGTCGGTCGAGGTCGAGGGGCAGGGCCGGATCGGTGCCCGCCATGTCGTCCTGGCGACGGGCAAGCACGATCTGCGGGGCTGGCGGAGACCGGATGGGCGGCAGTCGGACCTGATCGGGTTCAAGGCCTACTGGCATCTGCCGAATGCGGCAGAGGGCACGGTCGAGCTGCACCTCTTCCCCGGTGGCTATGCCGGGCTCGAGATGGTCGAGGGCGGGCTGGCGAACCTGTGCCTCGTGGTGGGCCGGGCGGGCTTCGACGGCCTCGGGCGGCGCTGGGAGCGGCTCCTGTCCCATGTCCTGCGGAGCTGCCCGGGGCTGCGGGTCCGGCTGGCCGGCGCGGAGCCCTGCGAGGGCAGGCCCCTCGCGATCGGGCGGATTCCCTATGGGTTCGTCCAGGAGGGGAGCGACGGGCTCTGGCGGGTCGGGGACCAGGCGGCGGTGATCCCGTCCTTCACGGGGGAAGGCATGTCCATCGCGCTGCACTCCGCTCGGCTGGCGTCGTCGTTCCTGCTGGCCGGGCGGGGCGCCGAGGCGTTCCAGCGGCGGCTTGCCCGCGATGTCCGGGGACAGGTGCGGCTGAGCACGCTGATCTCGCAGGCGCTCGTCGCGCCGGGGGCGCAGGCGGCGGCGGGGTGGCTGCTGGTCCCGCCGGTCCTGCGCTGGGCGCTCTGGCGGACGCGACTGCCGGAGACGGCGCGGCGTAGGGTCTAGGCTGGCGTCGGGCGCAACTCCGCCCTCCTGCGGAAGGGGCGCCTTGCGACGGCCCGCTTCCTTTCGGGGTGGCATCCCCGATTCGCGGCGGGATCAGGATGGCAGCGGAAAGTTAAGGTCAGATTAACGGCGCGGCGAAAGGCGAGCGCGGCCAATAGGACTTGGGTTGAGCCGAGGGACGGCGACCTGCAGCGAGCGGGAACCGGCCAGGCGAAGCAGCCGTTCCCGCAGATCAACCGGCGCGCCACGAGCGCGGCCCCAACCCGGGAGAGCCCATGCCCATCGCCCCCGACCAGCTCCCCTCCGGCGCGAGCAAGCTCGCCCGAGCCCATCCCGAAATCTGGGCCGCCTATGCGGCGCTGGGCCGGGCCGTCGCCGAGGCGGGTCCGCTCGACCGCCGCACGGCGCGGCTCGTGAAGCTCGCGCTCGCCATCGGCGCGCTGTCCGAGGGGGCGGTGCATTCCCACGCGCGGCGGGGGCTGGCCGATGGCCTGAGCCCGGAGGAGCTGCGGCACGTCGCGCTGCTGGCGATCCCGACGCTGGGGCTCCCGCAGGCGACCAAGGGCATGAGCTGGATCGAGGACATCACGGGCGAGGCGGCCCGGGAGGCCAGGGCCGGGCTCGACGAGGGGCCGGCCTAGGCCGTCCGGATGCTCGACATGGGCCGTCATCCAAGCGGATCGAAAGGTCGGGAGGCCGGAACGCATGGCGGGGAGGAGGGGTCTGCCAGGCGGGCAAGGCCCGCGCGCGGGGCCGCCTCCGCCAAGCCGCTGACGGCCGAGCGCATCCGCAACATCGCGGAGTTCTACGTGGGCCAGCGCGAGAGCAGCACCCGGATGCTGCGGGCGATGCTCGAACGGCGGCTGATGCGGCGGCTGCGGACGCTGGACCCGGAATCGGCCGAGGAGGAGAGGGCCGCCGCGATGCCGCTGATCGAGGCGGAGGTCGAGCGTCTGACGGCGGCGGGGGTGGTGGACGATGCGCGCTATGCGGGGATGAAGGCGCGCTCGGCGCTGGCCTCGGGCCGGGGGACGCTGCGCATCCTGCGCGACCTGGGGCAGAAGGGGGTGACGGGGGCGACGGCCGAGGCCGCGCTGCTCGGCGCGGCGCGCGAGCTGACCGACGAGGTCTCGGGGACGGCCGAGGCGACCGAGGTGCTGGGCGCGGCGGAGCTGGAGGCGGCGGAGGTCTTCGCGCGGAAGAAGCGGTTCGGCCCCTATCGGACGGAGCCCTTGCCCGAGGCCTGGGCCGAGCGGTCCAGGGTCTGGCGCCGCGAGGCCGGGGCTATGGCGCGGGCGGGCTTCGGGGTGGACACGATCCGCAAGGTGCTCGACCGCGAGCCGGAAGAGAGCTGAGCCTTCACTCCTGCAAGATGGCGGCGAAGGAGGCCTGGCGGGCCAGCAGCACGGCCTGGGTTCGGGTTTGGACGCCGAGCTTGCGCATGATGGCGGTGACGTGGGCCTTGACGGTGGCGTCGGCGATGGCGAGGTCGTAGGCGATCTGCTTGTTGAGCTTGCCCTCGCAGATGAGCTCGAGGATGCGGGCCTGCTGGCGGGTGAGGAGCGAGAGGCGGGCGAGGGCCTCGGCGGGGGCGGCGGCGGCGGGGGCGGCGAGGGCCAGGCCCTCGGGGACGAAGACGCCGCCCTGGCCGATGCGCGCCAGCGCGGCGCGGAACACCTCGCGGCCGGAGTGCTTGGGCACGAAGCCCGCCGCCCCGGCCTGCAGGGCGGCGGCGACCACCCGGGGGTCGTCGAGCGAGGAGACCACCACCACGGGGGCGCCGCGGGCGGCGGCGCGCAGCCGCACCAGCCCCTCGAGGCCGCTGACGTCGGGCAGGTGCAGGTCGAGCACCACCAGGTCCACCCCCTCGCCCGCCGCCAGCCGCGCAAGCGCCGCGCCCAGGCTGTCGGCCACCTCGGTGCGCCCCACCCCCGCCACCGCCCGCAGCGTGATGGCCAGCGCGTCGCAGAACAGCGGATGGTCATCCACGACGAGCGCGCTCGCGAAGCCGCGAAGCGGCAGGGCAGAACCAGACAACAGCGCCGGCATGGCCAGGGCTCCGGGAAAAGGGGGGGCTCCCCCGTAGACTAGCAGTCCCCGCTGCCCGCGCCACCTCCACAAAGGTCGGAGACCGGGGACGACCCTCGCCGGGCGATCTGGCTCCAACCCTACGACCTATGTCGCGGCTGACCGTCCGAGTCGTCTCTGGCAGGTTCCCCTCGGGCCGCGAGGAGGCGGCGTCAGGGAGAAGGTCATGAACAAGGTCGAACATTTCCGCGTGGCGGGCTCGCCCTACAAGACGCGCTACGACAACTTCATCGGCGGCAAGTTCGTGGCTCCGAACGCCGGCCGCTACTTCGAGAACACCTCGCCCGTCACCGGCCAGGTCCTCTGCGAGATCGCCCGCTCGGACGCGTCCGACGTCGAGGCCGCGCTGGACGCCGCCCACGCGGCGAAGGATAGCTGGGGCAAGACCTCGGCCGCCCACCGCGCGGTGATCCTCAACAAGATCGCCGACCGCATGGAGGAGAACCTGTCCCTCCTCGCCACCGCCGAGACCTGGGACAACGGCAAGCCCATCCGCGAGACGACCGCCGCCGACCTTCCGCTGGCCATCGACCACTTCCGCTACTTCGCCGGGGTCGTCCGCGCCCAGGAAGGCGGGATCTCCGAGATCGACCACGACACCATCGCCTACCACTTCCACGAGCCGCTGGGCGTCGTCGGCCAGATCATCCCCTGGAACTTCCCGCTGCTGATGGCGACCTGGAAGCTCGCCCCAGCGCTCGCCGCCGGCAACTGCGTGGTCATCAAGCCCGCCGAGCAGACCCCCGCGTCGATCATGCTCTGGGTGGAGCTGATCGCCGACCTGCTGCCCCCGGGCGTGCTCAACGTCGTCAACGGCTTCGGCCTCGAGGCCGGCAAGCCGCTGGCCTCCTCGAACCGGATCGCCAAGATCGCCTTCACCGGCGAGACGACGACGGGCCGGCTCATCATGCAGTACGCGTCGCAGAACCTGATCCCCGTGACTCTGGAACTCGGCGGCAAGTCCCCGAACATCTTCTTCAAGGACGTGACCCGCGAGGACGACGACTTCTTCGACAAGGCCATCGAAGGCTTCGTGATGTTCGCGCTGAACCAGGGCGAGGTCTGCACCTGCCCGTCGCGCGCCCTGATCCACGAGTCGATCTACGACCAGTTCATGGAGCGCGCCCTCAAGCGCGTCGAGGCCATCGTCCAGGGTGACCCGCTGGACCCGGCGACCATGATCGGCGCGCAGGCCTCGTCCGAGCAGCTCGAGAAGATCCTGTCCTACATGGACATCGGCCGCCAGGAAGGCGCCGAGGTGCTGACGGGCGGCGAGCGCGCCGTGATGCAGGGCGACCTCGCGAACGGCTATTACGTCAAGCCGACCGTCTTCAAGGGCACCAACAAGATGCGGATCTTCCAGGAGGAGATCTTCGGGCCCGTCGTCTCGGTCACGACCTTCAAGGACGAGGACGAGGCGCTGCACATCGCCAACGACACGCTCTACGGGCTTGGCGCGGGCGTGTGGTCGCGCGAGGCGAACACCTGCTACCGCTTCGGCCGCGCGATCCAGGCGGGCCGGGTCTGGACCAACTGCTATCACGCCTACCCGGCCCACGCGGCCTTCGGCGGCTACAAGCAGTCGGGCATCGGCCGGGAGAACCACCTCGACATGCTGTCGCACTACCAGCAGACCAAGAACATGCTGGTGAGCTACTCGCCCAAGAAGCTCGGCTTCTTCTGAGCCGGAGCGCGAGGGACCGGAGAGGCGCGGGCGCGCGGGGCATCCCCCGCGCGCCCTTTCCGCATGAGAGGATGACGCCATGAACGACATGACGACCGCGACCGAGACGCTGGACAAGGTCACCGCCACGCCCGAGGCGCTGGCGCTGCTGGCCGAGATCGTGGCCGACCACGGGCCGGTGCTGTTCCACCAGTCGGGCGGCTGCTGCGACGGGTCCTCGCCCATGTGCTATCCGCAGGGGGAGTTCATCGTCGGCGACCTCGACGTGAAGCTGGGCGAGATCGGCGGGATGCCGGTCTACATCTCGAGCAGCCAGTACGAGGCGTGGAAGCACACCGACCTCGTCATCGACGTGGTGCCGGGGCGGGGCGGGATGTTCTCCCTCGACAATGGGCGGGAGAAGCGGTTCCTGACGCGGTCGACCATCTGCGTCCGGCCGGATTGAGGACGCAACTTCCCCTACCCCGCCGGGCGGCGACCCGGGGACAGGATCACCCTGGCAGAGAAATCCTAAAGAACCGTTGACGGCCGCGAGGATTCTCGTGGCCGGAGCGGAGCCGGTCGCAGGGGACGCGGGCCGCGATCCCTGCGACCAGTTGGGCTGTGGTCCTAGAGCCGCTGGCCTGACGCCTGGTCGAAGACGTGGGCGCGGCGAGGGTCGAAGCGGAAGGGCACCGTCTCGCCCGGTTGCACGGAAACGCGGTCGCGCACCAGCGCGTCGATGGGGGCGGGACCGAGGCGGCCGAAGATCTGGGTCTCGGAGCCCGTGGGCTCGAGGACCGCGACCTCGACCGGGATGCCGCCGGGGCCGACCTCGATGTGCTCGGGCCGGATGCCGTAGATGACCGGGCGGCCCTCTTCCGCCGCGACGCCGTCGAGGGGGAGGGCCACGCCACCGTCGGTCAGGACGACGCGGCTGCCGCCCTGGCTCGCGACCCGGCCGGACAGGAAGTTCATCGAGGGGCTGCCGATGAAGCCGGCGACGAAGGTGTTGCCGGGCCGGTCGTAGAGGTCGAGCGGGCGGCCGATCTGCTCCACGCGCCCGTCCTTCATGACGACGATCTTGTCGGCCATGGTCATGGCCTCGATCTGGTCGTGGGTGACGTAGATCGTCGTCGTCCGCAGGCGGCGGTGGAGGTCCTTGATCTCGACCCGCATGGCGACGCGGAGCTTGGCGTCGAGGTTCGACAGCGGCTCGTCGAAGAGGAACACCTGCGGGTCGCGCACGATGGCGCGCCCCATGGCGACGCGCTGGCGCTGCCCGCCCGAGAGCTGCTTGGGATAGCGGTCGAGGAGCTTCGTGAGGTCGAGGATCTCGGCGGCCTTGCGGATCTTGGCCTGGATCTCGGCCTTGGGGGCGCCCTTTATCATGAGCGAGAAGCCCATGTTCTCGGCCACGGTCTTGTGGGGGTAGAGCGCGTAGGACTGGAACACCATGGCGATGTCCCGGTCCTTGGGCAGGACGTCGTTCACCACCCGGCCGCCGATGCTGATGGTGCCGTCCGAGATCGACTCGAGGCCGGCGATCATCCGCAGGAGCGTGGACTTGCCGCAGCCCGAGGGGCCGACCAGCACGACGAACTCGCCGTCGGCGATGTCCACGCTGACTCCGTGGATGACCTGCGCCTCGCCGTAGCGCTTGACGGCGTCCTTGACGGTGACCTGGGCCATTCTGCTCTCTTACTGCGGGAGTTCGATCTGCATCTTCACCTCGCCCGGGGGCGCGGCGGCGGCCACCTCGAAGGCGTGGACGCTCTCGTCGAAGGCGAAGGTGCGGGTGATGAGGGGCTTCACGTCGATGGCGCCCGAGGACAGCATCGCCACGCAGCGCGGGAAGACATGGGCGTAGCGGAAGACGTGCTCCACCCGCGCCTCGCGCACCATGGCCTTGCCGACGCTGTAGGGGATGTCGTGGACCTGGCTGCCGATGAAGACGACCCGGCCGCCGGGGCAGAGGGGATCGAAGACACCGGACGCGGCCTTGGGGCTGCCCGAGCATTCGAGGACGATCTCGACGCCCCAGCCGTCCGTGGCCTTGAGGATCTCCTGGGTGAGGTCCTGCTTGGCCACGTTGATGGGCGTGATCGGCCCGAGGCTCGCGGCCAGTTCGAGCTTGCGGTCGTCGATGTCGCTCACGAAGACCCGCGCGCAGCCGGCGGCGAGCGCGGAGAGCGCCGTGACGAGGCCGATCGGGCCGGCGCCGATCACCAGGGCGATGTCGCCGGGCTTCACCTGCGCCTTGGTCGCCGCATGGACGCCCACGGCCAGGGGCTCGACCATCGCGGCCTCGGCGAAGGAGACGTTGTCGGGGAGCTTGAAGGTGAAGGCCTCGGGGTGGACGACGGTCGGGCGCAGGATGCCGTGCACCGGGGGGGTGGCCCAGAAGCGGACGGCCGGGTCGATGTTGTACATCCCCATCCGCGTCGCGCGGCTGTTGGGGTCGGGGATGCCCGGCTCCATGCAGACGCGGTCGCCCTCGTTCAGGGTCGTGACCTCCGGGCCGACCTCGACCACGGTGCCCGAGGCCTCGTGCCCCAGGATCATCGGCGCCTTGACCTGGAAGACGCCGATGCCGCCATGGGTGTAGTAGTGGACGTCCGACCCGCAGATGCCGACGGTGTGCAGCTTGATGCGGACGTCGCGCGGGCCCATCGGCTCCTCGCGCTCGATGGGGTAGTCGCGGAGCGAGAGCTTGCCCTTCTCCTCGAGGACCAGGGATTTCATGGCGTGGTCTCCTTCCTGGGGCTGCCGGCCAGGGGCCTCAACCCTTCCATATGATGAGCGCGCCCAGGGCGAGCACGATCAGGTGGCAGATCGTCAGCGGGGCGGCCTGCTCGATGAAGCGGAGCCAGAACAGCTCCAGGGCGACCCCGAGGTAGATGGCGATGAAGAGCCGGTCGAACCAGTTCGTCACGATGGGGAGGAAGCCCCGGCGGATGCGGCGGCGCGGCTTGGCGACCACGCCCTCGTCCAGTTCGTCGGGATTGGTGAGCACGGGGGCTACTCCTTGACCGCGCCGAAGGTCAGGCCGGCGACGATGTGGCGCTGCACGACGGCGAAGATGACCAGCGCGGGGATCAGGGTGATGATCGAGATCGAGGCCATCTTGCCCCACTCCGTCCCCGTGGTCGTCACGTATTCCGACAGGCCCGTCGTGATCGTCCGGGCGTTGAAGCTGGTGAGCGTCGCGGCGAGGAGGAACTCGTTCCAGGCGAAGACCCAGGTGAGGATCAGCGTCACCGCGAGGCCGGGCTTGGCGAGGGGCCAGACGACCTGCCGGATCACTTGGCCTGTGGTCGCGCCGTCCACGGTCGCGGCCTCGTCGAGCTCCCTCGGGATGCCGTCGATGGTGGGGCGGAGCGTCCAGATCGCGAAGGGCAGGTTGAAGGTGCAGTAGAGCAGGATCATGCCGATCCGGGTGTCGTAGAGCTTCCAGTCGCCGATGGCGAAGACCTGCGTGAATAGGAGGAACAGGGGCAGCAGGAACACCGCCGCCGGGGCCATGCGGTTGGTGATCGTCCAGAAGAAGATGTTCTCCTTGCCGCCCAAGTCGTAGCGCGACAGCGCGTAGCAGGCGAAGAAGGCGAGCGTGGTGACGAGGACGGCGTTGCCGGTCGAGATGATGACCGAGTTCATCATGTAGCGGCGCAGCGTCTCGTCCGTGAAGACCTCGGCGTAGTTGGCCCAGTAGGCGCGATCGAGGATCAGGCTCGGCGTGGTGAAGAGGTCCACGGGCGGCTTCACCGAGATGACGAAGAGCCAGTAGATCGGGAACAGCGTGGCGAAGCTGATGACCAGCCAGAGCAGCAGCGAGAGGACGGGGTTGCCGGGCCGCATCAGGTGGGCTCCTTCCGGGCGCGGGGGCGACGAGGGCGACATAAAGGACCCAGCACATCATCAGCGTCAGGTAGAGCACGATGATGGAGATCGCCGAGCCGTAGCCGTAATCGGTCTTGGGGAAGACGAGCTTCCAGATGTGGAGGCCCACGTAGCGGGTCGAGGCGCCCGGGCCACCGCCCGTCAGCATCCAGATCTCGTCGACGGTGCGGAGCGCGTCCATCAGGCGGATGAAGACGGTGGCCAGGATCGCGGGACGGATCATCGGCAGGGTGATGTGCCAGAAGATCTGCCGCCGGTTCGCGCCGTCGATCTGCGCCTGCTCGAACGGCTCCTTGGGGAGGGCCAGCAGCGCGGCGAGGAGCGTGAGCGTCACGAGCGGCGTCCAGTGCCAGACATCCATGATGACGGTCAGCACAAAGGCCGAGGTCGCGTCGCGGCCGATGTTGAGGTCGTAGCCGAACCATTCGTTCAGCAGGTGGGGGATGATGCCGATGGAGGGCGTCGTCATCAGCCTCCAGACCGAGCCCACGACGATGGGGGCCACGATCAGCGGCAGGGTGTGGACCGTGCGGAAGAGCGACTTGCCGGGGAAATCCCGCATCAGGAGCTGCGCGAGGAGGTAGCCCAGGATCACCTCGCTGCCGACGGCGAAGACGGCGAACTTGAGCGTGAGGCCCACCGAGAGCAGGAACTCGGAGTCGAAGACGAGGCGGCGGAAGTTCTGCGCCCCATTGAAGACCATGTCCGGGCTCGCGCCGAAGGGGTTCCAGCGGTGGAAGGCCACCCAGAGGACGTAGAGGAACGGGGCGATCCCGAAGACGCCCAGAATCGCGAGGGTCGGCGCCAGCATCAGCCAGCCGGTTCTGTTGGAGCGCATGGGATCCCTTGCGGTGCCGTGGGGTGCGAAAGGGGCCGCCGCTGCCCTGAGCGGCGGCCCCGGTCGCGCGGTCAGGTCACTGGCGGTAGCCGAGGTTCGTGAGCTCTTCCTCGGCCTTGGCGGCCATCTGGTCGAGCCCGGTGTCGGGGTCGATCTCGCCGGTCAGGATCTGGTAGAAGATCGGGGCCGTGGCCTCGCGCACCTGGGCGTGGAACGGGTAGGGCGGGGCGCCGGCGAAGAGCTTCCCGTCGTCGCGCAGCATCGTGTAGTAGCCGCCGAGCGAGGCATCCATCTCCTGGACCTTGGCGTCGTCGTAGGTCGCGGTGTTGGTGATGCGCGGCGCGGCGACGGCCCAGTCCGCCTGGACCGAGTTCTGCCCGATGTACTCGAGGAAGAGGAGCGCGGCCTCCTGGTTCTTGGAGGTCACCGGGACGCCGAAGGCGCCGCCGTCGTAGTAGCCGATGTAGCCGTTGCCGGACTCGGCCGCTTCCATCACGCCGGGCTCGACCGGCGGGAGGGCGACGCCCACGTTGCCCACCACCTTGGACTGGTTCGGGTCCGAGGCGATCCAGGCGGCGTTCTCGCCATAGACGAGGCCCTGGGCCACGCGTCCGGCGGCGAAGGTGGTCCCGACCTCGGTCCAGGTCGAGGCCGCGCTTTCCGGGGGCGCGATGTCGCGCAGGTGGAGCCAGTAGTGCAGCGCCGCCTTGGCCTCGGGCGAGTTCATGGAGCCGCCGTTCTCGACGGAGGCGGCGTAGTTGTTGTCGGCGTTGATGCCCCAGTTGTAGACGCCGTACGTCGGGGCGATCGACTCGAAGAACTCGTACCACGAGGCCGGGTGGCCGGTATGGGCCTGGGCGGTCGTGCCCCAGAGCTCCATGTCGTGGTCCTGGCCCCACTTGGTGAAGAATTCCGCGATCTGCGTGTATTCCTCGTGGTTGGTCGCCGGGGCGAGGTCGCGGCCGGTCTGCTCCTTGAAGGCGGCCTGGATCTCGGGGTCGTTGAAGAGGTCGGTGCGGTAGAGGTAGACCTTGATAAAGGCCTCCATCGGCACGCCGAAGAGGTCGTTGCCCTCGCCCCGGAAGTAGTCGGCGAAGGTGGTGAAGTTCGCCTCGTCGAAGTCGGGCGACTTCAGCTCGGGGTGGTCGGCCAGCGTCTTGGTGATGTCGACCAGGAAGTTCCGCGCCAGGTAGGCGTAGATGATGTCCTGCTCGATGTAGACCATGTCATAGATGCCGGTGCCGGCCTCCATGTCCTTGATGGCCTTGTCGTACATCTGGTCCCAGGACGTCGTCTCGATCTCGACCTGGATGCCCGTGGCCTCCTCGAAGGCGGGGGCGAGCACGTCCTTGATGTAGTTGGACGGCGGCGTGCTCTCGGTCACGCCATGCAGGGTCACGCCCTGGAACTGCGCGCCGGCGTCCGACCAGAAGTCGGCCCAGGCCGGCAGGGCGGTGGTGGTGAGCGCCAGCGCAACGGCGGACAGCCCCAAACCTCGTCTCGTCAACATCGACTCCTCCTTGCGTTTCCGATTCTTGCCAGGGCCTCGCGGCCGCCGTCGGTCCGGGGCTTGCCCCCGCCTTCGGTCGTCCGGCCGCTTGTCCTCCCCGGCCGGGCGCTGGATCCGCCTGCCAGGCCGGCCCTTCGAGGGCTGCGCCTGACGACGGGGAAAGCATAGGCGGGGCAAGCTCCTCTGCGCCACGCGCGGTTCGCCGGCGACCTATACTTTTCCGCCGCTCGTCGTCCCGGGAATGCCCTAGGCCGCGCCGTCGCGCCCTTCTCGGAACGGATCGGGCCGCGCTTCGGTCGCCACCTTCTGGGCGCCCGCCTCCACTCGGACGGGGTCCGGCCGCAGACCTTGATGAACTGCCGGTTGAAGTTGGCGACGTTGTTGAAGCCGACCTCGAAGCAGATGTCGGTGATGGGCAGCCGGCTCTGGGTGAGGAGCGTGCAGGCGGCATAGACCCGCGCGAGCACCAGGTAGCGCGCGAAGGTGTGCCCGGTCTGGCGCTTGAACAGCCGGGAGAAGGCCTGCGGCGCCAGACCGCAATGGTACGCCACGGAGGCGAGGTCGATCTCCTCGGCGTAGTGCTCCAGGATGAAGCGCATGGCGGCGTCCAGCTCGGGCGGGAGGTCGGCGGGCGCGCCGTTCGGCGCGAGGCGCGACAGCCGCCGCCGTTCCCCCGGCTCCCGCGCGAGGCGCTCCATCAGGCGCAGGAACAGGATCGCCCGCTCGGCCCCCTGCGCGGCCCCGATCCCGGAGAGCAGGGCCTGCCCCGCCCGCGCCGTGGCGCCGGTGAACTCCAGCCCGAAGGCCGCTTCCTCGAAGAGGGCGCGGAGCCCCGCGAACTCGGGGCACATCCCGGTCAGCCGGTCCACCCAGTCCTGCGTGAACTGGACCAGCATGTCCCGCCCGTGCAGCACCTCGCCGGGGCCCAGGGTGCTGACCCAGTTGTGCGGCAGGTTGGGCCCGGTCAGGACGAGGCATCCGGGCGCGAACTCGCCCATGTAGTCGCCGACCATCATCACGCCGCCCCGGTGCCGGGTCAGGTGCAGCTCGTATTCCGGGTGGTAGTGCCATTTGGCGAGATGGTGCGGGTAGTCGTGGACGAACCAGCGGAACGATTCGGCCGGTGGGCAGATGATGACCTCGTAGTCGGGAACGATGCGGACGTTCGCCTTCATCCTCTCCCCTCTCCAGGTGGCTCCGGGTATCGGTGCCCGACGTCATGCCTTCGGCCGCAGTGGGCCGCGCCGTCTTCATTCCAGGGGCAAACCGGACTGCCCGAACCGATACCTGGGCCAGATCGAAGGCGGCGAACCCATGGGTTGTCAATGAAAATACCTGCTGCGGCGCGGCAACATGACCTGTCGTGCCCGACGAAGAACAGCAGCCTTGACGCGACGGCCGAGCTGGATTTGCATGTGGTCGCAACATATTCCGTTCGAGGGCAGAGATGACGATCAACCGTCTGGGTATACATTCCTTCGTCTGGACCGGAGGAGCGACTCAGGAAGGTCTCGAGAAGGCCATGGAGGACTCGGCCGCCTGCGGGTTCCGGCTGATCGAGCTGGCCTATCTGCGGCCCGAGAAGTTCGACCTCGACCGGCTTGCGAGGCGCGCGCAGGCGCTGGACCTCGACATCGCGGTCACGATGGGGCTGCCGGTCTCGGCCGACGTCTCCAGCGAGGACGCAGGCGTCGTGAAGGCGGGGAGGAGCTGCTGGCCTCGGCCGTCGCGGCCGTGCGGGACATCGGGGGCTCCAAGCTGGGCGGCATCCTGTATTCCGCGCACACGAAATACGGGACCATGCCCAGCGACCGGGGCCGCAGGAACAGCGTCGCGGCGATCGCCAGGACGGCCGAGGTCGCCAAGTCGGCCGGCGTCGACCTCGTGCTGGAGGTCGTGAACCGGTTCGAGACGAACCTCCTCAACACCACCGCGCAGGGGCTGGAGTTCATCGCGGCCACCGGATCGGACCATGTGCGGCTGCACCTCGACACTTTCCACATGAACATCGAGGAGGCCAATCCGGCCGCCGCGATCCGGCTCGCGGGGGACAAGCTCGGCTACTTCCACATCGGGGAGAGCAACCGGGGCTACCTGGGCGACGGCGTGATCGACTTCGCGGGCATCTTCGATGCGCTGCTCGACATCGGCTACGAGCGCGACGTGACCTTCGAGTCCTTCTCGGGCGCCGTCGTGGACGAGAGCCTGTCGCTCGCCTGCGCGATCTGGCGCGACACCTGGACCGAGAGCCTGCCGCTCGCGCGCCACGCCAAGGCCTTCATCGACCTGAAGGTGGACGAGGCGGCCCGCCGCCGCGCCACGAACGCCCGGCCCTGAGCGGGCGCCGCACGCGGGATCCATGCCGTGCAGGGCGTCGCCTCGATCGCCAGCTCGCCGCGCCGCATCCGGCAGGGCAACGAGATCGCCGCCCTGCGTGCCCTGCACGAGTTCCGCCGGCTGAGCCGCGCGGACCTCGCCCGCGAGCTCCGGCTCAACCGGTCCTCATCGGGTCACATCATCGCCGGGCTCATCGAGGAGGGACTCGTCCGCGAGGTGGGCGAATCGGCCGGGGATGGGCGGGGGCGGCGTCGGGCCGGGCGTCCGGGCATCCTCCTGGAGCTCGTGCCCGAGGCCGTCCTGTTCGTGGGCGTCGAGATCGGGGTCGAGCACATCGGCGTGGTCGAGCTCGACCTGGGCGCCAGGGCCGTGCGTTCCGTGCAGGAGCCCTTCGACGGCCCGGCGACCCCGGTCGAGGCCGCGGTGAGCCGGGCCCTGGGTCTGGCCTTCGATGCCATGCCGCCCGACCGGCGCCGCCTCTGCGAGGGCTTGGGCTTGGCGACACCGTCGCAGATGGGACGCACCGGCGTGGTCCGCCTGGCGCCGCTCCTCGGCTGGGCGGACGTGGACCTGGCCGAGGTCGTTCGGCGAGCGATGCCCCTGTCGGTCCCGGTCATGGTGGAGAACGACGCCAATGCCCTGGCGATCGGCGCGACCTATGGCCGGAAGGTCGCGCGGGCCGGCGTGACCCTGGTGCTCAACATGGAGAGCGGCGTGGGCGGGGGCATCCTGATCGAAGGACGCCTCTTCCGGGGGGCGCATGGCCTGGCGGGGGAGATCGGGCACCTGGGACTCGACCGCGCCGTCCGGGTCGAGGAGCGCATCGGACTGGAACGCATCCTGGCCGATTACGGCGTGCGCCGCGGACTCGCGCAGCCGCGGCTTGCCGACCTCCTCCGGGGCGTGCGTGATCGCGAAGGGGGGGCCGTGGAGGTGGCCGAAGGCTGGGCACGGACGCTCGCCTTCGCGCTGGTCCAGGCCTGCCGCGTGATCGACGCGGACGAGATCGTGCTCGGCGGGTCGGTGGCGGCGCTATATCCGCTGGTCGCGGATCGCGTGCGGACGCATCTGAGGGAGCAGCAGGAACCAAGCTTTCCATTGCCGGCGATCTCGGTCCACGAGGATGCCGACTTCGGCGCGGCCTTCGGTGCCGCCTGCATGTTGCATCAGCGTTTTCTGTCGTGGGAGAGCAATCGCTTCGCGGCGGCTCCTTCGCCGGAGCGGGCCTGAGGGCGTGGCCGGCCCCGTGTCGCGATCACCGCGCCTCCGCAGATATGTTGCGAGGGCCTACAAAACGGATTAGGCCTGCTCCGGGGGACTGGTGGGGCAGGGCGACGGCATATCCGCGCCGGTCTGACGAAGGGGGAGAAGGTGCACGTCGAGGCGAACAGGCGGGCCGGCGGCCTCGCGCCCGATGCCCTCGGTCCGACCGTGACCGTGGGAGAGATCCTTGTCGAGATCATGGCCACCGCGCGCGGCGAAGGCTTTCTCGAACCGCTGGACCTTCGAGGGCCGTTCCCCAGCGGGGCGCCGGCCATCTTCATCGACCAGTGCGCCCGGCTCGGCGGCTCGGCGGGCATCGTGGCCGCGGTCGGCGACGACGACTTCGGGCGGGTGAACCTGAGGCGGCTGGAACGCGACGGCGCCGACACCTCGGCGGTGCTGGTGAGCCCCGACTGGCCGACGGGGAGCGCCTTCGTGCGGTATCGCGACGACGGCTCCCGCGATTTCGTGTTCAACATCGCCAAGTCCGCGGCCTCCCTGGTGAGCCTGACCGAGGAGGCGAAGGCCCTGTTCGCCCGCGCCGGGCACCTGCACGTCATGGGCACGGCCTTCGCCATTCCCGGCCTCTGGGCGCTCCTGGAGCACGCCCTGCCGGTCGTCCGGGCCCGGGGCGGAAGCGTGTCGCTCGACCCGAACCTCCGGAAGGAGCTCCTGGCGCATGGCCAGACCCGGGAGCGGTTGGAGCTCGTCATCGGGCAGGCCGACCTCGTGCTGCCCTCGGGCGACGAGCTGTTCCTCGCGGCCGGGGTGGAGGGCGAGGAAGCCGCGGTCGCCGCCCTGTTCGAGCGGGGGGTGCGCGAGGTCGTCCTCAAGCGTGGCGAACGGGGCTCGACGTGGTTCGGCGACGGCGGGGGGCGGGTCGACTGCCCGGCCTTCGTCGTGGCGGAGGTCGATCCGACCGGCGCGGGAGACTGCTTCGGGGGCGCCTATGTCGCGTGCCGGCGCCTCGGGATGCCGCCCGAAAGCGCGCTCCTGTACGCGAATGCGGCCGGGGCGCGGAACGTGACGGTGCTGGGGCCGATGGAAGGGGCAGGGACGCGGGGGGAACTGGATGCCTTCATCGCCGCGACGCCCCGGCGGGCCTGAGGTGGGAGGAGACATGGCACGGGAACTGGACGGCAAGGTGGTCGCGATCACCGGGGCGGCGTCGGGCATCGGGCTCGCCTGCGCCAGGAGGTGCCTGCGGGCGGGGGCGCGGGTCGTGCTGATCGACCGCGACGAGGAACGGCTCCGGGGGCTCTGCGCCGAGGAGGGGCCCGAGGCCATGCCCCTCGTGGTGGACCTGGCCGACCCCGCCAGCGTGGCTGGCATGGTTCCGGGCATCCTCGCCGTGGCCGGGGGGCTCGACGTGTTCCATGCCAACGCGGGGTCCTATGTCGGCGGCGACCTCGTGGAGGGCGACCCGGACGCCTTCGACCGGATGCTGGCCCTCAACGTCAACGCGGTGGTGCGGACGGTGCGACTCGTGCTCCCGCACATGATCGGGCGGGGCACCGGCGACGTCATCGTCACCTCCTCGGTCGCGGGGGTCGTGCCGGTCCCCTGGGAGCCGGTCTACACCGCCTCCAAGCACGCGGTGCAGGCCTTCGTGCACACGGTCCGGCGGCAGGTCATGAAGCAGGGCGTCCGCGTCGGCGCCGTCCTGCCCGGGCCGGTCGTGACCGCGCTGCTCAGGGACTGGCCCGAGGAGAACCTGCGCAAGGCCAAGGCTGAGGGCTGGGTGATCGAGCCCGAGGAGGTCGCCGAGGCCGTGCTCTTCATGCTGACGCGACCTCGCAACGTCACGATTCGCGACCTCGTCATCCTTCCGGCGACGCAGGACATCTGATCCGGCGGCCGGGACCAACCTTCAGGGAGTTCGAGATGTATCAGGAACGGTTCCGCCTGAATGGCGAGACGGCCGTCGTGACCGGCGGGGGGCGCGGGATCGGACTGGCCTGCGCCGAGGCGCTGGGGGAGGCGGGCGCCCGGGTCGTGCTGGTCGAGCCAGGGGAGGCCGCCACGCAGGAGGCGGTGCGCGTCCTCGCGGGGAAGGGCATCGTGGCCCAGGGCATCGCGGGGGACGTCACCCGCCCCGCGAGAATGGACGAGATCGCCGACGACCTCGCATCCCGGGGGATGGCTGCCACGATCCTCGTCAACAACGCTGGCATCGGCCAGAGCGGGATCCCGACCGAGGAGGTCACCGATGCGGACTGGCTCCGCATGATGGATGTGAACGTCAACGGGGTGTTCTGGTGCTCGCGCGCCTTCGGGCGGCACATGATCCGGGCGAGGCGGGGCTCCATCGTCAACCTGGGCTCGATGTCGGGGACGATCGCCAACCGCCCGCAGTCGCAGACGCCGTACAACGTCTCCAAGGCGGCGGTGCACCATCTGACGCGGTCGCTCGCGGCCGAATGGGCGCCGCACGGGGTCCGGGTCAACGCGGTGGCGCCGACCTACATCGAGACGCCGATGGTCCTGGCCAACCCGCTCAACCAGGACCGCATCCCGATCTGGCTGAACGACACGCCGATGGGCCGCATGGGGCAGGCCGACGAGGTCGCCGCCGCCGTGCTGTTCCTCGCCTCCGAGGCCGCGAGCCTGATGACCGGGGCCGTCCTTCCCGTGGACGGCGGCTACACCTGCTGGTGAGGGCGGAGGCGCCCTCGGCTCCGCAGGGATCGGGTCGAGGCACGGAGGGTTGCCCGAGGTCCTGCTTGCGACGTCGCCGCGGACTGGGCTGGCAGGCTGGACCGGGGTGCTCCACGGCAGGCCCGCAAGGCCTTGGTCCAACGGTCCTCTCCCGTGGCCTCCTGCCAGGCGGCCAGCCGCCGTGGCGGGACAAGGGACGGATATGTGAGCGACGACTTCCAGGAGGACGACGGAACATGAGCGAACCCTTTCACCAGCCCGTCGACGCAGCCGTGGTGCCGCGCTTCGCGGGCCTGTCCACCTTCATGCGCCTGCCGGCCGTCGCCTCGGCGGCCGGGCTCGACATCGCGCTCGTGGGCATTCCCTGGGATGGCGGCACCACGAACCGGGCCGGCGCCCGGCATGGCCCGCGCGAGATGCGCAACCAGTCGAGCCTCATGCGGCGGGTGCATCACGTCAGCCGCGTGGCGCCCTTCAGCCTGGCGAATGTCGCCGACGTGGGCGACGTGTCGGTGAACCCGATCGACCTGCTCGACGGCCTGGCCCGGATCGAGGCCGGGATCGCGCAGATCGTCGAGGCTGGGGCGATCCCTCTCTGCGCCGGGGGCGACCATCTGACGACGCTGCCGGTGCTGCGCGCGGTCGCGAAGGGCCGTCCGGTCGGGCTCATCCACTTCGACGCCCATTCGGACACCAACGACGCCTACTTCGGCGGCAACCGCTACACGCACGGCACCCCATTCCGTCGTGCCATCGAGGAGGGCCTGCTCGACCCCAAGCGGATCGTGCAGATCGGCATCCGGGGCTCGATCTACGACCCCGACGAGCACGGCTGGGCCCGCGAGCAGGGCATCCGCATCGTCTACATGGAGGAGTTCGTCCGGCGCGGGCCCGCCGACGTGATGGCCGAGGCGCGGGAGATCGCGGGCGGGCAGCCGACCTACGTCACCTTCGACATCGACTGCCTCGACCCGTCGATGGCGCCGGGCACCGGGACGCCCGAGATCGGCGGCTTCACGACCCGCGAGGCGCAGGAGATGCTGCGGCTCCTGGACGGAGTGGACATCGTGGGCGCCGATGTCGTGGAGGTCTCGCCGCCCTTCGACCTGGGCGGCATGACGGCGCTCGCGGGGGCTACGATGATGTTCGAGATCCTCTGCGTGATGGCCGGAAACCTGGACCGCCTGCGGGAGGAGGCGGGGGGCCCGGCCTGAGGCGCGTATCGGGGCTCCGGCGCTCGATGCCGAGACGTCCCCGGTGGGGAGGACGCCGCTCGCCGCTGCGGCCGCCCCTCCGGGGAAGCTCGGCTCAGGACTGAACGGTGCGCGGCAGGGTGGAGAGGATTTCCGGTCCTTGCTCGCGCAGGACGACGATGTCCTCGAGCCTGACGCCGAACCGACCTTCGAGATAGATGCCGGGCTCGATCGAGAAGACGTTGCCGGCCTGGAGCACCGTGTCCGAGGTCGATGTGATGTAGGGCGGCTCGTGGATGTCGATGCCGAGCCCGTGGCCGGTCCGGTGGAGGAAGCGGTCGCCGTACCCGGCGTCCTCGATGACGCGGCGCGCGGCATGGTCCACGTCGCGGGCCGGCACCCCGGGCCGGGCGGCGGCCAGGGCGGCCTGCACGGCGCGCTCCACGATGCCGATGATGCTCGTGAACTCCGGGTCGGGCGTCCCGAACCACCGGCAGCGCGTCATGTCGGACGGATAGCCCTGGAAGCGGCAGCCGGTGTCGATCAGCACGGCCCTGTCGCGGGCGAGCCGGGTCGAGCCGGTGTGGTGGTGAGGGAAGGCCCCGTTCGCGCCGAAGCCCACGATGGTGAATTCCGGCGTCGCGCCGTGGGCCTTGTAGTGGGCGTGGATGGCCGCCTGCACGTCGAGCTCGGTCATGCCCTCCTCGAGGGCGTCGAAGGCGAGGCGGGCCGCGTCGTCGTTGAGGCGGGCGCTCGCGCGGAGGCCGTCGATCTCGGTCTCGTCCTTGCGGAGGCGGAGGGCGCCGACCGTATCGGAGGCGAAGCTGCGCCGGGGAGAGGGGAGGGCGTCGAGCAGCCGGAGCGCGAAATCGGCGCGCATGGCCTCGTCCACCGCGACGGCGAGGCCCGGCCGGGTGGCGTCGCAGGCGGCGAGGAGGTCCGCCAGCGCGGCATCGGGGCCGGTCGCGTCGGCCCAGGTGAAGAAGGGCAGGTCGGTCGCCTGTCGGGCGGAATCGGCGTTGAGCGAGGGCATCAGCACCCCGGCGAAGCCGGCGCTGACGAGGAGCATCACCGGGCGCTCGTCCCCGTGCGGGTCGAGGCCGGCAAGCCATCGCATGTGGCTCGTGGGGCCGAGCGCGACGAGGTCGGTGCCGGTCTCGGCCATGCGGGCGCGCAGGCCGGACAGGCGGTCGGTGTGGACCGTCATGGGGGAAGCTCCCGGTTGGAGGGGAAGGGGCCGCCGGGGATGCCGGCGGCCCGGTCAGGGCATCACTGCTTGTCGACGAGGCGGTAGTAGACGAAGTCCGAGGTCGCGCCGTTGACGTAGCCCGAGACGTCCGCGGCCATGGCGACCTGATAGGAGGCCTGGAACATGATGATGATGGGCGAGCTCTCCTGCACCTTGGCCTGGAGGTCGCGGTACATCTCCTCGCGCGTGGCTTGGTCGGGCTCAGCCAGGGCGGCCAGCGTCTCCTGGTTCAGCTCGTCCGGCACGGCCCAGGCGTTCCGCCAGGTGGTCGTGGCCTGGTAGGCCTCGTCCGAGTTGTCCTCGTTGTAGGCGAAGGCCTTGGCGTTCGAGTGCGGGTCCATGAAGTCCGGGCCCCAGTAGAGCAGCATCGCCTCGTGGCTGCGGTCGCGGTACTTGGTGATGACCTGCGAGCCGGTGCCGGGGACGATCTCGAAGTTGATCCCGGCCTCGGCGAAGCTGGCCTGGAGCGACTGCGCCATGTCGGTGAAGGGCGTGGAGTTGATGACGTCGAGCGTGACGTCGATGGGCGTCTCCACCCCGGCGTCGGCCAGGATCTGCTTGGCCCGCTCGGGGTCGTAGCTGTAGGGGTTGTCGTCCAGCGAGCCCGGGAAGCCCTTGGGCCAGAAGGCCTGGTGAATCTCCATCTGGCCCTTGAGGAAGCTGTCCGTCATCCCCTGGTAGTCCACGAGGTAGCGCGCGGCCTCCCAGACGGCGGGGTTGGTCAGGGCCTCGACCTTCTGGTTGAAGGACAGGAAGTGGACGGCGGCCTGCGGGTAGGTCTCGACCTTGATCGCCTGCGGGTCGAGCGTGGCGATCTGGTCGGGGGTCAGGTTCTTGGCCATGTCCACGTCGCCCTGCTCCAGCAGGAGTTGCTGCGTCGCGGATTCGGCCACGTGCTGGAGGATCACCCCCTCCACCTTGGGCGCGCCTTTGAAGTAGTCGGGGTTGGCCTGGAGCCGCACCAGCTCGGCCGGCCGGAAGGTCTGGAGCGAGAAGGGGCCGGAGCCGGCGCTGTTGGCGTTGAGCCAGGCGTTGCCCATGTCGCCGTTCTCCTCGTGCTCCATGACCGTGGCCATGTCCACGACCGAGGCCGGGCGCGAGGCGAGCACGTTCAGCACGAAGGCCGAGGAGAAGTCGCCGTCCCAGCGGACCGTCACCGTGTTGCCGTCGGCGGTGACCATCTGCTCGACGTTCTCGGGGGTCCAGCCGAGCTGGGTCAGGATGAAGGCCGGGGTGAGGTTCAGCTTCACCACGCGCGCGAAGGAGCCGACCACGTCCTCGGCCCGGACCGGGTTGCCGGAGTGGAAGGCCACGCCGTCGCGCAGGGTGAAGGCGATGGACTTGCCCGCCTCGTCGGCGGTCCATTCGGTGGCGAGGCCGGGGGCGAGGACCGTCGGGTCCTCGGCGTCGTACTGTATGAGCCGGTCGTAGATGTTGGTGACGAGCTCGCCGCTGGTGAACTCGTAGGCCTGCGCCGGGTCGATGGCGACGATGTCGTCGATGTTCTGCGCGACGACGAGGATGTCGTCCGGGGTCTCGGCCCAGGCGGCGGGCGCGGCGAGCGGCAGGATCAGCGCGCTCGCCCAAAGGGTCGCTCGTAGGGTCTTCATGGTTTCTCTCTCCTGTCGGTTCGTCCTGTCGGGGTGTCGTCGGCTTCGGGCGGCCGCCGGGGCAGGCGCGGCCCGGCGTGTCGGTGGAGCACGCTCAGCGTGCCGGTCCAGAGAATGCGGGCGGGGGCGCCGTGGTTGGCCCAGGCATGGGGCGTGGCGCCGCTGTAGTGCAGGCTGTCGCCGGCGCGCATGGTCATGGCGACGCCGCCCAGCCTCTGCTCGATCTCGCCCTCCAGGATGACGATGATCTCCTCCCCCTCGTGGGTCACCGTCTCGGAGGCGAAGCCCGGCGGGACGTGGAGGATGTAGGAGCTGAGCTCCGAGCCCGGGTAGTCCGAGCTGATCGCCTCGTAGACCATGGGCGAGCCGGGGAGCGAGAAGCGCGGGCGCCCCTCGGCCCGCGACAGTGCGTCGGCGGGCTTGGGCTGGGCCACGAAGTAGTCGAGGCCGACCTCCAGCCCCTCGGCGATCTGCGCCAGCGTGGCGAGCGTCGGCACCGCCTTGTCGTTCTCGACCTGGCTCATGTAGCCGACCGAGAGCCCGGTCCGGGCGCAGAGCTCCCTGAGCGTGAGGCCGAGCTTCCTCCGGCGCTTGCGCAGGAGCGGACCCAGCAGGGGGCCGGTTCGCAGGTCGCTGTCGATGCCGGCCACGGAACGCCCGCCCTCCACAAAAATTTGTTTGATCTAAGCAAAACATTCTGTAACTGCCAAGGGTGATCTGCGGCCCCCGATGGGCCGCCCCCCTCGCGCAAGGCCGCTCCGTCCCGTGACCACCGTCCCCCGCCCCGTGATGCGCCCGAGCCGGACCCGGCGGCTCGCATGGTCGCTGGGCGGCTTCGTGGTCGTCACGGCGCTGACCTTCCTCGGCCTCATCGCCATCACCTTCTTCATCGGCCGGGTGATCCCCATCGACCCGGTGCTCGCCGTCGTGGGTGACCGCGCCACGCCCGAGCAATACGAGGTCGCGCGCGTCGCCATGGGCCTCGACCGGCCGCTGATCGTGCAGTTCGTGGACTACGTGGGCCATGTGCTGCGGGGCGACCTCGGCGTCTCGGTCTCGACCAACAACCGGGTGGCCGAGGACCTGGGGCGGGTGTTCCCGGCGACGCTGGAGATGGCGACCCTCGGCATCATCATCGGCGTCGTGCTGGGCGTGCCGATGGGCGTCCTCGCGGCGGTGCGGCAGGGGCGCTGGGTGGACCAGATCATCCGCGTGCTGGCGCTCCTCGGCTACTCGGTGCCGGCCTTCTGGCTCGGGCTCGTGGGCCTCGCGCTGTTCTACGCACATCTCGGCTGGGTCGCGGGGCCGAACCGGATCGACGTCTTCTACGACGGGCTCGTGGAGCCGGTGACGGGCCTCCTGCTGGTGGACAGCCTGATCGCGGGGGACACGGACGTGTTCTTCAACGCGCTCTCCCATATCGTGCTGCCGGCGACGATCCTGGGTTTCTTCTCGCTCGCCTACATCGCGCGGATGACGCGCAGCTTCATGCTGGACCAACTGGCGCAGGAGTACGTCACCACCGCCCGGGTGAAGGGCCTGCCCGAGCGGCGCGTGATCTGGGTCCATGCCTTCGGGCCGATCCGGGTGCCGCTCCTCACCGTGATCGGCCTTAGCTACGCGGGCCTCCTCGAAGGGTCGGTGATGATCGAGACGGTCTTCTCCTGGCCCGGCATCGGCAACTACCTGACGACGGCTCTCTTCAACGCCGACATGAACGCGGTGCTGGGGGCGACGCTGGTGATCGGCGCGGTGTTCATCGTCATCAACAAGGTGTCGGACGTGCTCTACCGCATCCTCGACCCGCGGAGCCGGACGTGACCGCGCGCGCGTGGCTCCTCTCCGAGAGCCCCGCCTCGCGGCTGCAGGCGAGCATGGGGCGCGCCTACCTCGCGGCGGGCCTGCTGCTGCGGAACCCGCTGGCGGTGGTCGGCGGGGCGATCATCCTGCTCCTGATCCTGACCGCCCTCTTCGCGCCTCTGATCGCGCCGGAGAGCCCGCTGGGGCAGGACCTGCCGCGCCGCCTCTTGCCGCCCTCGGCCGAGCACTGGATGGGAACGGACGAGATCGGGCGCGACATCTTCAGCCGCGTGGTCTACGGCGCGCGGATCACGCTCCTGATCGTCGTCCTCGTCGCGGTGATCGCGGCGCCGGTCGGCATGATCGTCGGCGCGGTCTCGGGCTACTTCGGGGGCGTGGACGGACCGCATCCTGATGGGCATCACCGACATCTTCCTGTCGATGCCCAAGCTCGTGCTCGCGCTGGCCTTCGCGGCGGCGCTGGGGCCTGGCATCCGCAACGCGGTCATCGCCATCGCCATCACCACCTGGCCCGCCTACGCGCGCATCGCGCGGGCCGAGACGCTGACCTGGCGCAACTCCGAGTTCGTGGCGGCGACGCGGCTCCTGGGCGCGTCCCATGCGCGGATCGTCACCCGCCACATCCTGCCGCTCTGCGCCTCGTCCACGATCATCCGCATCACGCTCGACATGGCGGGGATCATCCTCACGGCGGCGGGCCTGGGCTTCCTGGGCCTCGGCGCGCAGCCGCCTCTGCCGGAATGGGGCGCGATGATCTCGCGCGGGCGGACCTTCATCCTCGACCAGTGGTGGGTCGCCACCATGCCGGGCTTCGCCATCGTCGTCGTGAGCCTCGGCTTCTGCTTCCTGGGCGACGGGCTGCGTGACGCTCTCGACCCCAAGAGCGCGGGCCGGTCGTGAGCGAGCCGCTTCTCTCGGTCCAGAAGCTGCGGGTCAGCTTCCCGACGCGCGACGGCGGGCGAGTCAACGTCGTGGACGGCGTCTCCTTCGACCTCGGGCGCGAGAGGCTGGGCATCGTGGGCGAGAGCGGGTCGGGCAAGTCCATGACCGGCCGCGCGATCCTGCGGCTCATCCGACCGCCCGGCCGGGTGGAGGCCACCCGCCTCGCTTTCGAGGGCGAGGACCTGACGACGCTGCCCGAGCGGCGGATGCGGACGCTGCGGGGGGCGCGGATCTCCATGGTCATGCAGGACCCGCGCTATTCGCTGAACCCGGTGATGACGGTGGGCCGGCAGATCGCCGAGGCGCTGCGCGCCCATACCCCCCTGGGCCGCGCCGCCACACGGGAGCGCGTGCTGGAGATGCTCCGGGCGGTCCGCATCAACGATCCCGAGCGGGTGGCGGGCCTCTACCCCCACGAGGTCTCGGGCGGGATGGGGCAGCGGGTGATGATCGCCATGATGCTGATCCCGCGTCCGAGCCTCCTCATCGCGGACGAGCCCACCAGCGCGCTCGATGTCAGCGTGCAGGCGCAGGTGCTCGACCTCATGGACGACCTCGTGCGCGGGAACGGGATGGGCCTGATCCTCATCAGCCACGACCTCGACCTCGTTGCGCGCTACTGCGACCGCATCCTGGTGATGAACGCCGGCCGCGTGGTCGAGACCTGCGAGGCCCGCCGCCTCTCCGAGGCGCGGCATCCCTACACCCGGGGCCTCCTCGCCTCGGTGCCCCGGATGCACGAGACGCGGGCCGAGCTTCCCACCCTCGACCGGCGGGCAGGGCAGGGGACATGAGCGCGATCTCGCTGCGCGACGTCGGCATCGCCTACAACGGCGTCCCGGTCGTCCACGACGTCAGCTTCGACGTGGCCGAGGGCGAGAGCTTCGCCCTGGTGGGCGAGAGCGGGTCGGGCAAGTCGACCGTCCTCAAGGCCATCACCGGGCTTGCGCCGGAGTGGACCGGCTCCATCGGCATCCTCGGCGCGCCTGTCAGCCACCAGCCGGACCGGACGCTGGCCCGGACGGTGCAGATGGTCTTCCAGGATCCCTACGGCTCGCTCCACCCCCGCAAGACGGTGGACGCGGTGCTGACCGAGGCGCTGGCCATCCACGGGATCGGCGACCGCGACGCGCGGGTGGAGGCGGTGCTGCGGGACGTGGGCCTCGACCGCCGTTTCCGGTTCCGCTACCCGCACCAGCTCTCGGGCGGGCAGCGGCAGCGGGTGGCCATCGCGCGGGCGCTGATCCTGGAGCCCCGCGTGCTGCTCCTCGACGAGCCGACGAGCGCGCTCGACGTGAGCGTGCAGGCCGAGATCCTGAACCTGCTCAAGCGCCTGCGGACCGAGCACGGGCTGACCTACCTGCTGGTCACCCACAACCTGCCGGTCGTGAGCTTCATGTGCGACCGCATGGCCGTGATGAACCGGGGCCGGGTGGTCGAGATCGCCCCCGCCGCGGCGCTCCACGACGGCTCCTTCTCCGATCCCTATTCTAAGGGCCTCTACGCCGCGAGCGGCGGGGCCCATCCCGAACCCGAGGACCGCCGATGACCGATTTCGCCCAGGCCCGCCGCGCCTTCGACGCCGAGCTTGCCGCCGCCGCTACGCCCCAGGAGACCTATGCCGCGCTGCACCGGCTGGCCGACGCCCTCGTGGGGGCCAAGCTCTTCACCGTGATGACGGTGGACATGGCGGCCGGCCTCGCCCGTCGCGCCTATACCAGCGACCCCGAGAGCTACCCGGCGACCGGCACCAAGCCCATCGAGATGAACGCCTGGTTCGAGGTCGTCCATGGCCGGCACGAGATGTTCGTGGCCAATACGCTCGCCGACATCGCCAAGGTGTTCGGGGACCACGAGCTGATCGGCTCGCTGGGTTGCGGCTCGGTGGTGAACCTGCCGGTGCTGCGGGCCGGGCAGCTCGTGGCGACGGTCAACCTCCTCGATGCCGAGCAGCACTACACTCCGGAGCGGGTCGAGCGCGTCGCCTCGGAGCTGACCCTGCCCGCGATGGCGACGCTCCTGACGGCCGACCGTCTCGGTCACTGACGCATCCGCCAGGGGAGGGGCAGGCCTGGCGGAATCGTGGATCGGCGACGGAGCGGCGGACGGGGAATCCCCATCCCAGGCCCGGCGATCGCCAAAGACTTCGCATCAGTGATTGCCGAGGCGGTCAGGCTCATGCGGCTCGGCCGCCCCAATGATCAGGGACCCCTGCCGGTCACCGGTGGGCAGGTTCGCCGTTGATCGGAGAGAAAGGTTCTCCGCGTCGCGCGAGCACAGCGCTTGTTCGACGGCAAGATCGGCCTTGCCTAGCCGCGGGATGAGCCGGAATGCGGCGGACGGGGATGTGCGGACGCCCGGACCTTGGCGTCTCCGCCGTTTCCGCCATCTCGGTCGGGCTCGCGCCGCTCCGTGACGGTGGTCCTGCTCGCCGTAGAGTCAACGTCGGGTCTCCAGCCGACCTGCGTGGCCACGCAGGAGGGCCCGGGCCCCGCGTATCAAGGGATCGCCTACGCTGACGGCACTCGGCCTCGGCGCTTGGCGCACTGGCCGGTGCGCTTGCGACGGTTGCCCGGTTCTACGGTCGCTCGACCCTAATGGTCGTCCGCCGCCCGCGAGCCCGGTTCGGTCGGCCGCGGAGCCTGCTGTCGACGTCCCTTGGCTTGATCGCCCAAGGAGGGCGATGACTCCGGCCGGGGCTGGCGCCCCACGTCGAAGGTCGCGCGTCGCAGGATCGCCCCCGTCCCGTCCACCGTCAGCCGCAGCGCCCGCCCGCCATGATAGAAGGTCAGCCGCCAACGCCCGGCGTCCTCGTCGACTCCGGTCTCGCAGCGGCTGGTGATCGCCCCCGACCGCATCAGCCCCGGCACCCCCGCCGGGTCGAGCCGGAAGGCCGACGCGAGGACCCCGGCCTCCACCTCGAACCCCCCGCCGGTGAGGCGCACCTCGCTCATGACGGCCTCCAGTAGCCATTCGCCGCCGCGACCGCGGCGAAATGCGTGGCCACCGCCTGGCTGATGGCGATCAGCGCGTCCGGGTCCTGGGCATACTGGACGCGCAGCCGCTCGCGCACCTCCGGGTCGGCCTGGGTCATCTTCACTGTCATCCGCGCGAGCCGGACGGCAAGGTCGTAGCCCTCGGCCGGGGTCGCGGTGATGAGGCTCGGAAGCCAGTCGGTCATAGTCGCATCCTTTCCTTCACTGGAAGATGTTCGCCCCGCCGCAGGGAAGCGCCGGGAGGAGGTTAGCCCGTCGCCGCGCGGTCGCCACGCCGACGCTCAGGCCGCGAGAGGCCGGGGAAGCGCCACGTCCGCGAGCGTGCTGCGGTCCAGCTCCGCGAGGAACGCGACCTCCGCCGCCCGCAGCCGGCCCTTGAGCCGGCAGCAGCCGCCGATGCTGCAGTCGCCCCCACCCGGCCCGAAGCAGTCCACCAGCGCGTTCCCGGCCTCCAGCAGTCGCACGACCTCGTCCAGCCGGATCTCTCCCGGCGCCCGAGCCAGCACCGCGCCGCCACCCGCGCCCCGCCGGGTCGCGACGACGCCCCCCTGCGCCAGCCGCTGCATGATCTTGGTCAGGTGGTGCCGCGACAAGGCGAACTCCTGCGCGAGTTCGGCGGTCGAGACGGCGCGGCCCGGCTCGGCCGCCATCCGCATCAGCATCCGCAGGCCGTAGTCGGTGAAGGCGGTGAGGCGCATGGTCGCTCCATCCCGAGCTGAATAGGTATTGTGGATACCTATTATCAGGCCTAGGAAGGATGGCAACAGGAACCCGACCACGGCCCGCACGATGACCCTCGCCGCGACCTCCGCCCGACCCGCCATGACCGCCGAGCTGATGGAGAGGACCGGCCTCGACGAGGCGCGCCTCACCGCGCTGGTCCACCGCTTCTACGGCAAGGTCCGCGCCGACGAGGTCCTCGGCCCCATCTTCGCCGAGCGCATCCACGACTGGGACCCGCACCTCGAGCGCATGGTCGCCTTCTGGTCCTCGGTCGCGCTGATGACCGGCCGCTACCACGGCCGCCCGGTGGTCAAGCACGTGGGCCTCCCCGTCGGGTGGGAGCACTACGAGCGCTGGCTCGCCCTCTTCCGCGAGACCGCCGCCGAGACCTGCCCGCCCGAGGGCGCCGCCCACGTGATCGAGCGGGCCGAGCGCATCGCCCAGTCCCTTTTCATGGCGGGCCAGGACGCCGCGCGCGTGCCCTCCGCCGTTCCCTCCCTCCGCTGACAAGGACCGCCGCCATGACCGAGGCCGCCACCCCCTCCGACCCCGCCGAGCTCACCCGCTTCATCGAAGCCCGCTACCACGCCCGGCACCGCCAGCAGCTCCCCGATCTCGCCGCCCTCGCCGGCAAGGTGGAGCGCGTCCACGCCGGGGCCGAGGGCGTGCCCGCCGGCCTCGCGGAGGTCCTGTCCCGCCTGATCGGCGAGATGGAGGTCCACATGAAGAAGGAGGAGCTGATCCTCTTTCCGGCGATCCGACAGGGCGGTCGCGCAGGCCTGAATGCCCCGATTGCTGCGATGCGCGCCGACCACCACGACCATGGCGAGGAGATCGCCGCCATCCTCCGCCTCACCCGGGGCCTGACCCTGCCGCAGGGCGCCTGCCGGAGCTGGACCGCCCTCTACGATGGCTTGGGCGACTTCGTGTCCGACCTCGAGGAGCACATCCGGCTGGAGAACAAGGTCCTGTTCCCGCAGTTCGAGACCGCCTGACCACAGAGCCCCGATGTCCCGTCACGTCCGCCGCCCCCGCCCGGGGCGCGGCCTCCCCCTCCCTTGCCCGGAGACCCCCGCATGACCACCCAGGATCACGCCCCGCCCCGCTCGGTGCTGGAGGATCTCCCCGGCGACCTCCTGATCTGGGTCCTGATCGTCAGCGAGCTCGCGGTCTTCGGCGCGGGCCTCCTGGCCTTCCTCGTCGTCCGGCTGGGCGATCCCTCGGGCTTCGCGGCGGCGCAGGACCAGCTCCACCGTGTCTCGGCCTCGATCAATACCGTCGTCCTCGTCACTTCCGGCTGGCTCGCCGCCCGCGCGACGCGCGAGGCGCAGGCCGGGCGGGTCGGCCCCACGCGCCTCAACCTCGCGCTGGCCGGGCTCCTCGGGATCGTGTTCCTCGTCCTCAAGGGCCGCGAATACGCCGACGCCATCGCCCGGGGCCTCGGGACCCCGAGACGCACCCCTTCTTCACCTTCTACTGGCTGCTCACCGGCTTCCACGCGGCCCACGTCATCGCCGGGGTCATCATCATGGCCCTGGTCGCGATCCGTGCCCGCGCCGATCAGGTCGAGGACGGGGCGCAGTTCTGGCACATGGTGGACCTCGTCTGGGTGATCCTGTTCCCCATCATATACCTGCTGCGGTGACGCCGATGCTGACGAAAGCCTGGACGACCCTGCTCGCGCTCACCGCCCTCTCGGCGGCGGCGGCCCTCCTCCTTCCAGGGCTCGGCGCCGCCGGCTGGACCGCCCCGACCGCGATCCTCCTCTTCGCGTGGCTCAAGGCGCGCGTGGTCCTGTCGCGCTACCTCGGGCTCGCGGCGGTGCCGTCCGTGGCGCGCGGCTTCGGCGTGGTGCTCGCGCTCTTCATGTTGGCGGCCGGCGGCCTCACCCTGGCCGCCGATGCCGGGGCGAGGCCGGCCGTCGCCGCCCCCGCCCAGAACTGATGCGGCAACCCGCCCCTCAGTTCGACCCCGCGCCGATGGCGGCGACCTGATCCGCCGTCATCTCGCCCGTCGTCGTCACCTGCCCGTCCTGGATGCGCCACAGCCGAAACGGCCCGCTGATGTCGCCATACTGGTCGAAGATCACCGGCCCGATCACCCTCTCGTAGCGGATGGGCTTGCCCTCCGCGATCAGCGCCAGCGCCCGTCTGAACTCCTCCGGACCTGCATGGATCGGCTCGCCCGCGGGGTCGGTCACCTGCCGGATGGCATCGCGTATCGCGTCCGGCTCGGCCTTCCCGGCCTTGGCGATGGCGAGGCCCACGATGGCGCCCGCGTCATAGGACCGGTCCGCCGCCGGAGCCGAGGGCTCGATCCCCTCGGAGAAGGCCGCGAAGTTGTCGTTGAAGTACTTCGTCGAGTCCGTCTCCGTGGTCCCCGAGGAGGTGCCGTAGGCGTCGTTCAGGTATTGCGCCCCCACCGCCTCGATGAAGTCCGAGGAGTTCATGCCGTCGTTCAGCAGGAACTTCTGCGGCCCGCCCTGGCTGATCCAGGTCCGCGCGATGGTCGCCCCGTCCACCGGATAGCTGATGAGGTAGAGCGCCTGCGGGTCGCCCGCCATCGCCGCCGTCACCTCGGCGTCGTAGCTGGGCTGGCTCTCGTTGTAGGACGTGACCGAGGTGATGGTGCCGCCGAGCTTCTGGAAGGCGTCGGCGAACTCGCGCTCCATGTTCACGCCGAAGTCGTTGTTCACCTGGATGATGGCGAGGTTGGTCAGCCCCGAATCCACCGCGTATTTCGCCGCCGCCACGCCCTGCAGCGCGTCCGAGGTGATGGTGCGGAAGAAGTACAGCCCCCGTCTGCCCGTCCTTGGCCATCTGCGTCAGCGTCGGCGAGGAGGAGGCAGGCGAGACCTGAACCACGCCCGCAGGCGCCGTGACCGAGGTCAGGATCGGGATCGACACCGAGGAGATGATCCCCCCGATGATGACCGGCACCTGCCCGATGTCCACGAGCTGCCGCGCCTGGTCCACCGCGACGTTGCCTTGGCTCTGGCTGTCGCGCGTGTCGGGGACGAGCTGGCAGCCCAGCACGCCCCCGGCCTCGTTGAGGTCGTGGAAGGCCATCTCGACGGCCTTGGCCCCGGCCTGCCCGTAGGCGCCAGCGGGCCCGGTCAGCTCCATGACGAGGCCGACCGTGACCTCGCAATCCTGGGCGAAGGCGGCCTGGCCGAATCCGGCGGCGAGCGCCAGGGCGAGGAGGGAAGCGGAACGTCTCATAGGGGTCTCCGTGCTGGGTCGGCCGTCTGGTCGCGGCCTGTGGGTTGGCGCTTATGTCTCAGCCCGGCGGCGCGCCCGGCGCCGGGTCGATCCAGGTCTCCTGAAGGTGGCGCCAGACGACGCCGCCCGGCGCGGAGGGGTCCGCTGCGAACAGGGCCGAGGCCCGCCGCGCGGTCCGTTCCGCCCCATCCTCCTGCAATTCGTCATAGACCACGAGGGCGAGGCCACCGCCCAGGTCCCGCGTCGCGCGCGGCACCACCCGGATGACGAAGCCCGCGCCCCGGCGCCCCCGTGCGGCGCGCAGCATGGCCACGACCTCATCGGCCGCCTGCTCGCGCGCGTCGGGTCCGATCCGGCGGAAGTCCGGGGCGAAGGCGCGGGCGCACTCCTCCAGCGCCATCTCCGGTCCCCGGCCCGTGAACCAGTCCACGAAGAAGCGGTGGCGCTCCGCCACCTCCTCCAGCGCGAGGGCCTCCAGCTCCGTCATCCCTCGACCCGGTTCAGCTCGTATTTCATGATGCGCCCGTGCCGCCCGGTGCGGTCGCGCTCCAACTCGTAGACCTCGCCGGGGACGGACCGCCCGTGCGCCAGCACCGCCGCGATCTCGGTCCGCTCGGCCTCGCCCACGTCGAGGTCGGGGATCGCGAGGTTCCGCTCCAGATGCGCCCGCGACCGCGCCCCCACGATCACCGCCGCCACGCCCGGCCGGTCCAGCACCAGCCGGCTCGCCACCGAGGCGACGTCGGACCCGAGCCGCCGCGCCACCTGGTCCAGCACGGCCAGAAGCTCCTGGAACAGCGCCCAGCCGCCCCATTCGTCCACGATCAGCTTGTATTTCGGAAGCGAGCGGTTCTCGAAGGGCGCCTCGGGCTCCGGTGCGCCCAGCCACCGCTCCGAGAACAGCCCCCCCGCCACCGTCCCGTAGCAGAGGAGCGACATCCCTGTCTCCGCCGCCACCTGCGCCAGCGCCCGCGAAGGCCGGTCGTCGATCAGCGAATACTGCACCTGCATCGATGCCAGCGGCACCCCCGCCCGGACCATCTCCCGCGTCCGCGCGGCGTCGAAGTTGGTCCCGCCGACATTGGCGATTCGGCCCTCCCGCCGCAGCTCCGCCAGCCACAGCGCCACCTCGGTCGAGCGGTCGACCGCATGGTCCCACCAGTGGAACTGCACGAGGTCCAGCCGCTCCACCCCGAGCCGCTGGCGCGACCGGTCGATGGCCCGCGCCACGTCCGCACGGGTCAGAGTCGAAAGGTCCCCGAGGTCCGGCACGTACTTCGTGTGCACCTTCACCCGCGCGAACGCCTCCGCGCCCCGAAGCTTCAGGTACTGGGCGCGGAAGGCCCCGATCATCTCCTCGACGCCCGTATAGATGTCGGCGCAGTCGAAGGTGACGATCCCGGCGTCCGCGAAGGCCACCATGTCCTCCAGGCCCTCGGCCCGGTCGATGGCCCCATGCCCCCCGGCGAGCTGCCATCCCCCCTTGATGACGCGCGAGATGCGGTGCCCGGGGGCGAGGTCGGCATACTGCATCAGCGGGGCTCCGTAGGCAGGGGCACGGCGGTCGCGGCCGCGTGCGAGAATCGGCGACGCCCGATGCGGGTGATCCGCAGCCGGGACGGGCAGTTGGGGTCCGGGCAGGCGACCTCGGCGTCGCTCTCCATCCAGTCGTTCGGGTGGTTCGCCCGCTGCTTGGCGGCGAGCAGCGGCAGCACCGAGGCGAGCGAGTAGATCGAGATCCCCTGCCCAGGCGGCAGGTGCAGCATCTCGCCCCTGAGCTCGAACCAGTCGCCGACCTTCGCCCCGCACCAGAGCCTCGCCCCCTCGGGCGCCACCACCTCGACCCGCAGGTCCCAGAGCTCGAAGCCGTCGTCGCTCATGCCGCCGCCCCCTCCGAGTCGTCCCAGACCCCGTCGCCCGTCCGCTCCAGGATGGCGAAGGTCCGCGCCACGTCGGCCTCCAGCTCCCGCAGCATCGCGCCCTCGTCCCCCGTCCGCGCGGCCTGCAGGATGCCCCGGTGGTGCAGCGTGGCTGAGGGGTCGGTCAGCGGCGAATGCAGCCGCTGCGCCGCCCGCACATAGGGCCCGGCCTGCATCCAGAGGCTCTCCACCATCGGCAGCAGCACCGTCGATCCCGCCCGCGCGTAGAGCCCGAAATGGAACCCGTGGTTGAGCCGAGCGAGCGCCCGCAGGTCCGTCGCCGCCTCATAGTCCCGCGTCAGCCGCTCCAGCCCGTCGAGGTCCGCCGCCGTCAGGTTCGGCAGCGCGCGCCGCGCGAGGTCTCCCTCGATCAGCAGCCGCGCCCGCCTCAGGTCCCGCGCCCGCGCCCGCGACAGACCCGGCACGCGGACGCGGCGCCCCGGCGTCGTCTCCAGCGCCCGCTCCGACACCAGCCGGGCCAGCGCCTCCCGCACGGGCATGGAGCTGACGCCCAGCCTCTGCGCCACCTCGGCCGCCGGGAAGGTCTCGCCCGCGTCGAATGTCCCGTGGATCAGGCTCTCGCGGAGTTGGGCATAGACGCGGTCCTGCACCGTCTCGCGGCCCACGGCCGCCAGCGCGCCCAGTCCCCCCGCCGTCCCGCCCGCGTCCATGCGGTCCCTCCGACAACCCGCTTTACTCAACCGCATCGCCATGGTCATGTAAACCGCAAACGATCACTGATCACATTCGGGGAGAGCATGGACAGATCCGCCGGGCAGGAAGCCGCGCCCGTCCTCTCGGCCCGAGGGCTGTCCAAGTCCTATGGCGGCAACCGCGTCGTCTCCGACCTGTCGCTCGACCTCCCTCCCGGCGGGATGCTGGGCCTCATCGGCCCGAACGGCGCGGGCAAGACGACTCTCTTCAACCTTCTCGCGGGCGCGGTCCGCCCCGACGGCGGCGCGATCCTGCTGGTGGGCCGCGACGTGACCGCTCAGCCCCCCCGCGCGCGCCTCCGCGCCGGGCTCGGCCGCAGCTTCCAGATCGCCCGCCCCTTCGCGCGCATGACGGTGCTGGAGAACGTCATGACCGCCGCCCAGGCCCAGACCGGCGAATCCGCCTTGGCCGCCCTCCTCCGCCCCGCCCGCGTCCGGTCAGAGGAGCGCGCCCATGCCGCCCGCGCCCGCGAGATCCTCGACTTCGTGTCGCTGTCCCAGTTGGAGGGCGAGCCCGCCTCCGTCCTTTCCGGCGGCCAGCGCAAGCTCCTTGAACTCGCCCGCGTCCTGATGGCCGAGCCGCGCGTCATCCTCCTCGACGAGCCCGGCGCCGGCGTGAACCCCGCGCTCCTCGACCTCATCGCCGACCGCATCCAGGCCATCAACGCCCGGGGCGTCGCCGTCCTCCTGATCGAGCACAACATGGAGCTCGTGGCCCGCCTCTGCCCCCGCGTGATCGTCATGGCCGCGGGCCGCCTCCTTGCCGAAGGGCCGCCGTCCGAGGTCACGGCCCGCGCGGACGTGATCGAGGTCTATCTCGAAGGGATGCCCGCATGACCGCCCTCACCCTGCGCGACTTCGTGGCGGGCTACGACCCCGACCTCCCCATCGTGAAGGACGTCACCCTCGACGTACCCGAGGGGCAGGTCCTCACGATCCTCGGCCCCAACGGCGCGGGCAAGTCCACCCTGATCCGCGCCGTCGCCGGCATGGTCCCCATCTTCAGCGGGGAGGTGCGCCTCTCGGGCCGCGACGTGACCCGCGCCCCGGCCCACGCCCTCGCCCGCGCGGGCCTGGGCTTCGTCCCGCAGACCGAGAACGTGTTCACCCGCCTCTCCATCCGCGAGAACCTCCAGATCGCCGCCGAGCTCCTCCCCCGCTCCGCCCGCGCCGCGCGGGTGGCCGCGATGCTCGCCATGTTCCCCGACCTCGCCGCCCGGCCCGAGGCGCTCGCGGGCTCCCTCTCCGGCGGCCAGCGCCAGATGCTCGCCGCCGCGCGCGCTCTGCTGTCGGAGCCCCGCGTCCTCATCCTCGACGAGCCCTCGGCCGGCCTCTCCCCTAAGCTGGTCGCGCAGGTCTTCGACTCCCTCCGCCGCATCGCCCAGGGCGGCGTGACCCTCGTCCTCGTGGAGCAGAACGTCCGCGCCGCCCTGGCGCTGGCGGACCGCGCCGTGGTGCTGGTGGACGGCCGCCTCGCCCACGACGCGCCCGCCGCCGAACTCGTCGGCAACCCGCTCCTCGGGCAGCTCTTCCTCGGGGCGCGCGCCGCATGACGCCGCAGCTTCTCGTCAACGGGCTGGTCGCCGGGACCACCATCGGCCTCGGCGCCATCGGCCTCTCGCTCACCTACTCGATCCTGCGCTTCGCCAACTTCACGCAGGGTGACCTCATTGCCTGGGGCGCCTACCTGACGCTGACCGTCGCGAGCGCCATCGCCGGCCTCCTCGCCGGGCTCGCCCCCGCGACGCCGCTCGCCCCCTTCAGCTTCGGCTGGACCCTCCCTGTCGCCCTCCTCGCCGGGATGGCGCTGACGGTCCTCCTCGCCCTCGCCCTCGACGCCGTGCTCTTCGCGCGGCTGCGGGCGAGGGGGGCCGATGCCATCATCCTCGTGATGGCGGGCTTCGGCGCCTCCATGGCGCTCCGCGCGGGCCTCGAGTTCATCTACACCTCCGCCCCCGCCTACTTCACGCACGAGCTTCAGATCGCCCGGCCTCTGGGCCTCGGGATGCGCGCGACGCCCGACCAGCTCCTCGTCCTCGGCCTCACGGCGGTGCTCGTTCTCGCGCTCCACCTCCTCGTCACCCGCACCGCCACGGGCCGTGCCATGCGCGCGGTCAGCGAGAACCCCGCGCTCGCCGCCGTCTACGGCCTCGACGTGGCTCGCGTCGTCCGCGTGACCTGGATCATCGGCGCGGGCCTCGCCTGCGTGGCCGGGGTGATGTCCGGCCTCCTCGTGCAGATCCGCCCGACGATGGGCTTCGACCTCCTGCTGCCGCTTTTCGCCGCGACGATCCTGGGCGGCATCGGCTCCATCCCCGGCGCCATGGTCGGCGGCCTCGTCATCGGCCTGTCCGAGGCGCTGGCCGTCCAGCTCCTCGGTGCCGAATGGCGCGCGGCGGCGGCCTTCGTGGTGCTGGTGGCGGTGCTGATCCTGCGCCCCTCGGGCCTCTTCGGGCGGGGCGCCTGACGATGGAACTCCTCGCCTACGCCGCCTTCTTCCTCACGGTCGCCATGACCTACGCGACCATCTGCCTGGGCCTCAACGTCCAGTGGGGGCAGACCGGCCTCTTCAACGTGGGCGTCGCGGCCTTCGTGGGCCTCGGCGCCTATGTCTCCGCTATCCTGACGACGCCCGAGGCCCCCGGCCGCCTGGGCGGCCTCGGCCTCCCCATCGCCGCCGGGTGGGTCGGCGCGGCGCTCGCGGGCGGGGTACTGGCCCTCCTCGTCGGCGCGCTGACGATCCGCCTCCGCTCCGACTACCTCGCCATCGCCACCTTCGGCGTCGCCGTCGCCCTGCAACTCGTCTTCCAGAACGCCGAGCCCCTCACCGGCGGCGCCTTCGGTATCGGCTTCATCCCCCGCCCCTTCGGCGGCCTCCAGCGCCAGGCGCTCCCCTTCGCGGCGCTGAACCTCGCCCTCACCGTGGCGCTGGTCCTGATCCTCTACCTCGCCCTCGAACGCCTCGCCCAAAGCCCCTGGGGCCGCGCCCTGAGGGCCGTGCGCGAGGACGAGACCGCCGCCGAATCCCTCGGCAAGTCCCCCCTGAGGCTGCGGCTCGAGGCCTTCGTCCTCGGCGGCATGGTCATGGCCCTCGCGGGCGCGGTGCAGGCCCATTTCATCGGCTTCATCGCCCCCGCGAACTACCTCCCCGCGCTCACCTTCCAGGTCTGGGCCATGCTGATCCTCGGCGGCTCGGGCAACAACCGGGGCGCGATCCTCGGCGCGGTGGTCGTCTGGGCGATCTGGGCCGCCACCGCCGCGCTCATCGCCCACCTCGTCCCGGCCGGAGAGCAGGCCCGAGCCTCCTCGCTCCAGCTCGTCGCCATCGGCGTGATCCTTTGCGCCGTCCTCCTCTGGCGCCCGCAGGGCCTCCTGCCCGAGCGCCGCGCCGTCCCCCGCCACCTCGGCCGCCCCTGATCCAAGGCTCCCCCATGCGCCCCGACCGCACTACCCTCGCCGGCCTCTCCATCCCCCGCCTCCTCACCGGCCTCTGGCAGGTCGCGGACCAGGAGAAGGACGGGACCCCCACCGACATCCCCGCCGCCGCCGCCCAGCTTTCCGCCTACGCCCGCGCGGGCTTCGACGCCTTCGACATGGCCGACCACTACGGCAGCGCCGAGCTCATCGCGGGCGAGATGCTGCGCCGCTGGGACGGCCCCGACCGCCCGCTCGCCTTCACCAAGTGGTGCCCGGCCCCCGGCCCCATGACCCCCGAGGTCGTGCGAGCCGGCGTGCGGGAGCGCCTCGACCGACTCGGCGTCGCCAGGGTGGACCTCCTCCAGTTCCACTGGTGGAGCTTCGAGCACCCCGCCTGGCTCGACGCCCTCCGCGAGATCGAGGCCCTGCGGCAGGAGGGGCTCGTCGGCGCCATCGGCGTCACCAACTTCGACGCCGCCCACCTCGCGCTCGCCCTCTCGGACGGCATCCCCATCGCCTCCAACCAGGTCTCCTTCTCCCTGATCGACCGCCGCGCCGCCGGTCCGCTCACGACGCTCTGCCGCGAGCGGGGCGTGCGCCTCCTCGCCTACGGCACCCTCTGCGGCGGCCTCCTCTCCGAGCGCTGGCTGGACAAGCCGCGCCCCGAGGCCGTGCGGGACTGGAGCAAGATGAAGTACCTCCGCTTCGTGGACGCCGCCGGGGGATGGGAGGCGCTCCAGGCCATCCTCCGCGCCACCGACCGCGTGGCCCGGCGTCACGGCGCCTCGATCTCCAACGTGGCGACCCGCTGGGTCCTCGACCACGACTCCGTCGCCGCGGCCATCGTCGGCGCGCGGCTGGGCGAATCCGAGCACCGCGCCGACAACCTCGCCCTCTTCGACCTGCGCCTCGACGACGAGGACCACGCGATGCTCTCCGAGGCCTTCGCCGCCACCCGCCCCATCCCCGGCGACTGCGGCGACGAGTATCGGCAGCCCCCCTTCCTCACCGCCTCGGGCGACCTCAGCCACCACCTGGCCGAGATCCCCTCGGCCATGTCCGTCGTCCCCGATCCCGACCGCCCTGGCCGCGCCCGCGCCTTCTCCGGCTCGGAATGGGAGCCGCTGGCCGGCTACTGCCGCGCCGTCCGTGACCGCGACCGCATCCTCGTCTCCGGCACCACCGCCACGCACGGCCGCGACCGCGTCGTCGCCCCGTCGGATGCTGGCGCGCAGACCACCTACATCCTGGACAAGATCGCCGCTGCGGTGCGCGCCTTGGGCGGACGGCCCGAGGACATCCTGCGGACCCGGCTGTACCTGCGCGAGGCCACAGACGTCGATGCCGCTGCGCGGGCTCATGGTCGGTGCTTCGCGACGTCTCCGCCAGCGAACACGACCTTCGTCGTGGGCGACCTGATCGGCGACTTCCGCGTCGAGATCGAGGCGGAGGCCGTCTTGTCCTGAGCGCGAGACGAAAGGCGCTCGGACTGACGGGTGCCAGCCTCGCGGCAGGATGCGGTGGGGTTGATGTTCGGGGCCATCCGCGCCCGGGAACCCGATCATCTCTGCCGACGTTGGGTATCGGGTCACTGCAACTCGCGGCCGGTGATCCAGGGGACTCTGAACTGAGCTACTCACTTGCGATACGACCGGAGTCATCGGTAGGCCGCGCGTTCAGCCGCTCGGATTTTCGGAGCCGTTTCTCATGAATATCGAAGTGCGGGACCAGTTGGACCGCCGCCACATCCTCATGGCGCTGCGCGCCTTCCGCCGGGGCGACTTCTCGGTGCGGCTTCCCATGACGCTCGAAGGGGTCGACGCGGACATCGCCGAGACCTTCAACGAGATCGTGGAGATGAACGAGCTCCTGACGAAGGAGTTCGAGCGGCTCTCCCGCGTCGTGGGCAAGGACGGCCGGATCGGCGAGCGCGGGAACGTCCACGGGGCGACGGGCGGCTGGGAGTCGAGCATCCGGTCGGTCAACGAGCTGATCGAGGACATGGTGCAGCCCACGGCCGAGGTGGCGCGGGTAATCGGCGCGGTGGCCAAGGGCGACCTGTCCCAGCAGATGATGGTGGAGATCGACGGCCGGCCGCTTAGGGGCGAGTTCCTGCGGATCGGCAAGATCGTGAACACCATGGTGGACCAGCTCGCGAGCTTCGCCTCGGAGGTGACGCGGGTGGCGCGGGAGGTGGGGACCGAGGGGAAGCTGGGCGGGCAGGCCCGTGTGGAGGGCGTCGCGGGGACCTGGAAGGACCTCACCGACAACGTGAACGCGATGGCGACGAACCTCACGAGCCAGGTGCGGAACATCGCGGAGGTGACCACGGCGGTGGCCTCGGGCGACCTCTCCAAGAAGATCACCGTGGACGTGAAAGGCGAGATCCTGGAGCTCAAGAACACCATCAACACGATGGTGGACCAGTTGAACTCCTTCGCCTCCGAGGTGACTCGTGTGGCGCGGGAGGTGGGGACCGAAGAGAAGCTGGGCGGGCAGGCGCGCGTGGAGGGCGTGGGCGGCACCTGGGCGGACCTCACCGACAACGTGAACCTGATGGCCGCGAACCTGACGGGCCAGGTGCGGAACATCGCCGAGGTGACGACGGCGGTGGCGCTTGGCGACCTGTCCAAGAAGATCACGGTGGACGTGAAAGGGGAGATCCTGGAACTGAAGGACACCATCAACACGATGGTGGACCAGCTCAACTCGTTCGCGTCCGAGGTGACCCGCGTGGCCCGCGAGGTCGGGACCGAGGGCAAGCTCGGCGGGCAGGCGCAGGTGCGCGGGGTCGCCGGAACCTGGAAGGACCTCACCGACAACGTGAACGCGATGGCCGGCAACCTGACGGGGCAGGTGCGGAACATCGCCGAGGTGACGACGGCGGTGGCCTCGGGCGACCTGTCGAAGAAGATCACGGTGGACGTGAAGGGAGAAATCCTCGAGCTGAAGAACACCATCAACACCATGGTGGACCAGCTCAACACCTTCGCCTCCGAGGTCACGCGGGTGGCGCGGGAGGTGGGCACCGAGGGCAAGCTCGGCGGGCAGGCGCAGGTGCGCGGCGTGGGCGGGACCTGGAAGGACCTTACCGACAACGTGAACCTGATGGCGGCGAACCTGACGGGGCAGGTTCGGAACATTGCCGAAGTGACGACGGCGGTGGCACGGGGCGACCTGTCCAAGAAGATCACCGTGGACGTGAAGGGGGAAATTCTCGAACTGAAGAACACCATCAACACGATGGTGGACCAGTTGAACTCCTTCGCCTCCGAGGTGACGCGGGTGGCGCGGGAGGTCGGCTCGGAAGGGAAGCTCGGCGGGCAGGCCCATGTGGAGGGCGTCGCGGGAACCTGGAAGGACCTGACCGACAACGTGAACGCCATGGCGGGCAACCTGACGGTGCAGCTCCGCGACGTGTCCAAGGTGGCGACGGCCATCGCCACGGGCGACCTTACCCAGAAGATCACCGTCGATGTGCAGGGCGAGATCCTGCAGATCAAGGACGTCATCAACACCATGGTGGACCAGCTCAACAGCTTCGCGGGCGAGGTGACCCGCGTGGCGCGCGAGGTCGGGACCGAGGGCAAGCTTGGCGGGCAGGCGCAGGTGCGCGGGGTCGCGGGGACCTGGAAGGACCTCACCGACAACGTGAACGCGATGGCGGGCAACCTGACCGGGCAGGTGCGGAACATCGCGGAGGTGACGACCGCCGTGGCGCTGGGCGACCTGTCGAAGAAGATCACGGTGGACGTGCGGGGAGATCCTGGAACTGAAGGACACCATCAACACCATGGTGGACCAGCTCAACTCGTTCGCGTCCGAGGTGACCCGCGTGGCGCGGGAGGTGGGCACCGAAGGGCAAGCTCGGCGGTCAGGCGCAGGTGCGGGGTGTCGCGGGGACCTGGAAGGACCTCACCGACAACGTGAACGCGATGGCGCAACCTGACCGGGCAGGTGCGGAACATCGCGGAGGTGACGACCGCCGTGGCGCGGGCGACCTGTCGAAGAAGATCACGGTGGACGTGAAGGGCGAGATCCTCGAGCTGAAGTCCACGATCAACACCATGGTGGACCAGCTCAACAGCTTCGCGGGCGAGGTGACCCGCGTGGCGCGGGAGGTGGGGACGGAAGGAAAGCTTGGCGGTCAGGCCCGCGTGGAGGGCGTCGCGGGGACCTGGAAGGACCTCACCGACAACGTGAACCTGATGGCGACCAACCTGACCAACCAGGTGCGGGGCATCGCCGAGGTGGTGACCGCCGTGGCGCAGGGGAACCTCAAGCGCAAGCTCGCGGTGGACGCCAAGGGCGAGATCGCGGCGCTGGCCGACACCATCAACGGCATGATCGAGACGCTCGCGACCTTCGCGGACCAGGTGACCAACGTGGCGCGCGAGGTGGGCGTCGAGGGCAAGCTCGGCGGGCAGGCACGGGTGCCGGGCGCGGCGGGCCTCTGGCGTGACCTGACCGACAACGTGAACGCCATGGCCGCGAACCTGACGAGCCAGGTCCGCTCCATCGCCGACGTGGCGACCGCCGTGACCAAGGGCGACCTCTCCCGCTCCATCGCCGTGGAGGCCTCGGGCGAGATGGCGGCGCTCAAGGACAACATCAACGAGATGATCCGCAACCTGAAGGATCAGACGCTCAAGAACGCCGAGCAGGACTGGCTCAAGACCAACCTCGCGCGGTTCTCGCGGATGCTGCAGGGCGAGCGGGACCTCAGCACGGTGTCGCGGCTCATCATGTCCGAGCTCGCGCCGCTGGTGAACGCGCAATACGGGGTCTTCTACGTCACCACGCGCGAGGAGGAGAGGTTCTACCTCGATCTCGCCGCCTCCTACGGCGCGGACAGCCCCGCCAACATGAGGACCCGCATCGAGCCGCGCGAGGGGCTGATCGGGCAGGCGGCGGCCGACAAGCGGGTGATCGTCCTCAACAACGTTCCGCCGGACTTCGTCCGCATCTCCAGCGGATTGGGCGAGGCGCGGCCGGCCTCCGTCATCATCCTGCCGGCGCTTTTCGAGGACGACGTGAAGGCGGTAATCGAGCTCGCCTCCTTCGGGGAGTTCAGCGACACGCACCAGAGCTTCCTCAACCAGCTCATGGAGTCGGTGGGGATCGTGCTCAACACCATCGCCGCCACGATGCGGACCGAGGGCCTCCTCAAGCAGTCGCAGCTCCTGACGGCCGAGCTGCAGGCGCGGCAGTCCGAGCTCACCACCAAGCAGGGCGAGCTCCACGCCACCAACGAGGAGCTTCAGGAGAAGGCGCAGCTTCTCGAGAACGAGAAGAAGCAGGTGGAGAACAAGAACCTAGAGATCGAGATGGCGCGGCGGGCGCTGGAGGAGAAGGCCGAGCAGCTCGCGCTCACCTCCAAGTACAAGTCCGAGTTCCTGGCCAACATGAGCCATGAGCTCCGGACGCCGCTCAACTCGCTCCTGATCCTGTCGAAGCTGCTCGCGAGCAACCAGAAGGGCAACCTCGACGAGAAGCAGGTGGAGTTCGCCCGCACGATCAACTCGGCGGGCACGGACCTCCTGTCGCTCATCAACGACATCCTCGACCTGTCGAAGATCGAATCCGGGACCGTCACCATCGAGCTGGGCGAGATGCCGGTCGCGCAGATGAAGCAGCACATGGAGCGCACCTTCCGGCAGCTCGCGGCGGACAAGGGGCTCGGCTTCGCCATCCATGTCGATCCCGCCCTGCCGGAGACCATCCGCACCGACGAGAAGCGCCTCCAGCAGGTCGTGCTGAACCTGCTGTCCAACGCCTTCAAGTTCACCTCGGAGGGGCAGGTCACGCTCGACATCTCCCTCGTGGGCACGGCGTCGAGCGGCGGCGTCAAGCGGCGCGGGCCGTCCCTCGCCATCGCGGTGACGGACACCGGCATCGGCATCCCGATGGACAAGCAGAAGCTGATCTTCGAGGCCTTCCAGCAGGCGGACGGCACGACCAGCCGGAAATACGGCGGCACGGGCCTGGGCCTGTCGATCAGCCGCGAGATCGCGCGCCTGCTCGGCGGCGAGCTGAGCGTCGAGAGCGCGCCGGGCAAGGGTTCGCGCTTCACGCTGACGATCCCGCTGCGGGCGCCGGCGGCGAACGGCCCGTCGCTGCCCCGGGAGGCGGTCCCGGCGGACGGTGCCTCGGCGGGGGCGGAGGTGACCGATGACCGCGAGAGCATCGGCCCCAACGACCGGGTGGTGATGATCGTGGAGGACGATCCGACCTTCGGCGCGATCCTCATGCGTCTCGCGCGCGAGGTCGGGCTCAGGGCGGTGCTCTCGACCGCAGGGGCGGGGACGCTGGCGCTCGCACGCAGGCTCGTGCCGGACGCGATCACGCTGGACCTGGGGCTGTCGGACATCGATGGCTGGGTGCTCTTCGACCTGCTGCGCCACGATCCCAAGACGCGGCACATCCCGATCCACGTCGTCTCGGGGAGCGAGCAGAACGCGACCCTGACGGCCAAGGGGGCCGCCAGCGTCTGGACCAAGCCCGTCGAGCCCGAGGCGCTGAGCCGCATCTTCGAGGAGATGCGGGACAAGGGGCCGCGCGCCCAGCGCAGCGTCCTCGTGGTGGATGCCGACGCCGACCGGCGCTTGTCCATCGTGGGTGCGCTCCGCGACGGCATCACCACGGTGACGGCCGCCGCCGCACCGCCGGGGAAGGAGGCGGAGCCGCACGACCTCGTCGTCGTGGCCCTCGGCCGAGGGGCGGAGGAGAACCGGAAGCTCCTGGAGGCCATCGGGTCGGGGCGGATCGTGCTCTTCGGGGAGACGGCCGACGCGATCGAGCAGGCCAGGGCCGCGCGGCCGGGCCTCGCCGTTGAGGGGCGGGCCCAGACCGCCTCGCAACTCGGGCAGGTCGTCGCCTCGCTCCTGGCAGGCGGCCCGGCCGATCCGGCGGAGGCTCCGGCCGACGCCGCCGACCTCAAGGGCGCCAAGGTGCTGATCGTCGACGACGACATCCGCAACATCTTCTCGCTGACCAGCGTCCTCGAGACCCTGGGGATCGAGGTGCTGCACGCCGAGCGGGGGCAGGAGGGCATCCGCATCCTCGAGTCCACGTCCGACGTGGATGCGGCGCTGATCGACATCATGATGCCGGACATGGACGGCTACGAGACCATGCGCGAGATTCGCCGGCGGCCGCAGTTGCGGGACCTGCCGCTGATCTCGGTGACTGCCAAGGCGATGAAGGGCGACCGCGCCAAGTGCCTCGACGCCGGGGCCTCGGACTACATCGCCAAGCCGGTCGACCTCGACCTGCTGCTCGCGCTGCTGCGCGTGTGGATCGGCCGGTCACGCGGCCGTCGCGGCGCCGACGGGGCGGCCGCGGCCCAGCCGGTGCCGGCATGATCCGGACCGACCATCCGACGGCGTTGCGCCCGGACGACGCGGCCGTGCCCCTGGTGCGGCCGCGCCCTCGCATCCTGGCGGTGGACGACGACGAGCGGAACCTGCTGGCCGTCTGCGAGGTGCTGGACTCCGTGGGGGAGGTGGTCTGCGCGCGGTCCGGGACCGAGGCGCTGCGCTGCCTCCTTCGCGACGAGTTCGCGGTGATCCTGCTCGATGTACTGATGCCGGACATGGACGGCTACGAGACGGCCACCCTGATCCGCCAGCGCGAGCAGTCGCGGCGCACGCCGATCATCTTCCTGTCGGCGATCAACAAGGATGAGGCCCACCTGCTGCAGGGCTACGACGCGGGGGCGGTGGACTACGTCTTCAAGCCTTTCGACACGCTGGTCCTTCGCTCCAAGGTATCGGTCTTCGTCGACCTCTACGAGAAGACGCGCGAGGTGCAGGAGACGGCCGCCCGCGAGCAGAGGCTCCTCGAGGCCGCGCTCAGGGCCCAGGCCGAGAAGCTGGAGGCCGAGGCGAAGCTCGACGCGAGCCGGCTTCGGCAGGAGGCGATGCTGCGGGCGCTGCCGGTCGTGTTCCATTCGCGCGGGGTGGAGCATCCGCATCCGGCTCTCTTCGTCAGCGACAGCGTCGAGGCGATGACGGGCTTCTCGCCCCAGAGGTTCACGTCCGAGCCGGACTTCGGGTTCAGCCGGATCCATCCGGAGGACCGAACGCGCGTCGAGGCCGCGCATCAGGAGGCCGCGGCGGCCGGCGTCTATAGCTGCGAATACCGCTGGCAGGCCGCCGACGGGAGCTGGAAGGTGTTCCTGGACCAGGGCGTGATCGCGCCGCCGGAGGAGGGCCAGCCGCCCGCGCTGTTCGGCACGCTGCTCGACATCACCGAGCACCGGCATCTGGAGGAGCAGCTCGCGCAGGCCCGCAAGATGGAGACGGTGGGCCAGCTCACCGGCGGGATTGCCCATGACTTCAACAACCTGCTCGCCTCGGTGCTGAGCGGCCTCGCGCTGCTGGAGCGGCGGGCCGAGCTGCCCGAGAGCGTGCGCCCGATCCTCGACATGACCCGCCACGCGGCCCAGCAGGGTGCGGATCTCATCGACCGGATGCTGGCCTTCTCGCGGCGGCAGCAGCTTCGCCCCTCGGCGGTCCACATCCCTGCGCTCGCCCAGGCCCTGGAGGGGCTGATCGGCCCCGTGCTGGGGGGGCTTGTCCGGCTGCAGTGGCGGCTCGGGGACGAGGTGTGGCCGGCCCATGCCGACCGGAGCCAGCTCGAGCTCGCGATGATGAACCTCGTCATCAACGCCCGTGATGCGATGCCCCAGGGCGGCACGATCGGCCTCTCCGCCGAGAACGCCGAAGTGGGGGCGGGCGCCGGAGACCTTGCGGCGGGGGACTACGTCGTGATCGCGGTGGAGGATTCGGGGACCGGCATGGGGCCCGAGATCCTGGCCCGGGTGCTGGAGCCCTTCTTCACCACCAAGGAGGTCGGCAAGGGCACGGGGCTCGGCCTCAGCATGGCCTACGGCTTTGCCCGCCAGTCGGGCGGGACGCTCCGGATCGACAGCGAGCCGGGCCGGGGCACGCGGGTGGAGCTGTGGCTGCCCCGCTCCCGTTCGCTGCCCGTCGCCGACGCGCCCTCCGGGTGGAGGGCCGCCGTCAAGGCAAGGGAGCCCGGGGCCTCCGGCTCGCGGCCCGAGGTCCTTCTGGTCGATGACAGCGCGACCCTGCGGGAACTCACCGCGACCATGCTGCGCGAGCACGGCTTCGCCGTCGCCACCGCGGCCGGCGGCGCCGAGGCGCTCAGCCTGATCGAGCGGGAGCCCGACCGCTTCGACGTGATCGTGACCGATTTCGCGATGCCGCTGGTGTCGGGCCTCGATGTCATCCGCTTCGCCCGGAACCACCGCCCGGACTGGCCAGCGGTGATGGTGAGCGGCTACGCGGATGCCTCGGCCATCGAGGACCGCCCCGGCGACGTGGTCCTGCTCAAGAAGCCCTTCCCGCCCGAGGCGCTGGTCGAGGCGATCGTCAACGGGCTGGAACAGGGCTCCGCCGCGCCACGTCGGGCCGCGAGCCGCTGACGCGGCCGGGTCAGCGGCGGGGGCCGGAGACGTTCTTGGCCAGGATGGCGGCGATGATGATCGCGAAGGCGGCCAGCCGGAGAAGGTAAAGGGGGCTGCGCTCCTCCAGCGGCACGCGGGAGAAGGCGAGGAGCGTCTGGTTGAGCGAGAGGAGCGCGAAGGCCGCCGCGAAGGCGGCGAAGAGCCCGTCCCGCGTCCGTCGCCAGTAGCGGAGGAACACGAGGCCGGCGACCAGGAAGCCCATGGCGATGAGGCCGGAGGTGAACTCGAACATCGCCTACTCCCCTTCCCAGATCAGGCCCACCAGCAGCGTGCCCACCGCGAGGAGCGAGGCGCCGTGGCGGAGGAGCTGCAGGTCGCGGGCAGGGAAGATCGCGATGTCGAGGAGGATCACCAGGCTGTTGAGCGACAGGAAGCCGAAGCACAGGCCGCACCAGAGCAGGAGCCGGGTGCCGCTGCGCCTCCAGCCCCTCAGCAGGAGCCAGGTGCAGAGCGCCGCCGCCAGCAGGCAGAGGATGTAGATCGCGACGGGAAGGGCGCCCATGGCCTTCAATCCTTGATGATCCGGAACGCGTCGGAGAAGGTGCGCAGCTTCTCGGAGGGGCCCTGGACGATCAGGCGCCTCACGGGTCCCGGCTTGACGCGGTAGGTCTCGGCGAGCTGCCGGATGATCTCGTCCTGGCGCGGGGAGGAGGGACCGTAGCGGACGCTGCCGCTGTCCTCGACCAGGATCAGCCCGGCGGCGAGGAGCTCCTCGAGGCCCTTGCGGACCACGGCCTGGCTCGACCTGAGCTCGTCGATGATCTGTTCGGGCTGCCAGTCGCGCCCGGGCTCCCGATGGAGGGCCAGGAGAATCTCGAGAGACCATACCGATCCGAACGAGTCCTGGATAAACTCGACCAGCTCCCTGTCCATCGCGCTCCGGCCCGTGATCGTCCCGACCGTCCGACGTCGGGCCGGACTTTGTCGGAATCCTAGGGCGCGCGGCGGGTTCGGCAATCTTGACCTAGGGGAGGCCTCCTGCTTGGTCCGCGCGGCCTTGCTTCTGGCGATCCGTCGGACGGCCCGAGCCACAGGCCGGCAGCAGTCCTTACGGACCGCCATCCACTTCGGCTCTAATCTGTGTTCTGGCTGGGGCGCTAGGAGTCGCACCCCACTTGCTTCCTAACCTAAATACCTGATTCGCAGAGGAATTTTCGGCACTCCGGCCGGTTGTGTGACAGTTCGGATCAACTCGCTGGTACTATGAGATCCGAGGGTAGAATTACCCGTTTAAGATTGCCTAACAAGGTCCCCCGATCACCGTCAGTTTTCTTAGGAGCATGGAATGTCTGATACCAAAGTTGCGTGGATGGCCAGCACCGCGAAGCTTAGCTTGGGTAAGGGTATGAGTGGGTCGTCCCGTCACTTTCATAAAAACGCGCGACGAACTTGATCGCCGCCTCGGCATTCGGCTCCTCGTAGGTTCAAATCCTGCCCCCGCAACCACTTTCGCCGAACTCAGCGCCCCCGGATCGAGCTGTGCCTCGCCGGGGGCGTTGCGCGTTCTGAGCCCGAGCGCGACGAGCGCCGCGGTCTGACCCTCAAGGTCCACGTCCCAGCCGCCGCTTGCGTCCCGCTGCACGACGACTCGGGTGATCAGCCCGCGCAAGAGGCCCAGTGCCTCGTCGCGGATCGCGGGATGGGCGAGCGCCTCGCGCAGGTGTTCCACCTTGGCGCGGTAGAGCTCGGCCAGGTTGGGATGCAGCCGCACCGGCGGGGGCGCGGGCTCGGCGAGGGCTTGCTCCAGCGCGCGCTTCTCGGCTTCCAGGCCCTCGAGCTTCGCCAGCAGGCCCGGGCTGCGGAAGCCCTCGGCGATGGCGTCGTAGAGGCCCTCGATCTTGGCCGTGAGGCTGGTGAGCTCCCGCCCTTGGCGCGCCCGCTCGGCCTCGGCCTCCGCGCGCCCGGCGTTGATCTCCTGGGTGTAGGCCGCGACAAAGGCCTTCACCATCTCGGGCTGCATCAGCCCCTGGCGCACGAGGTCGAGGACGAGGTCCTCCAGGACCGAGCGGCGGATCGCCTTGCGCTGCGCGCACTGGTCGAGCTTGCGAGCGTTGCCGCAGGCCAGGTAGTCGCTGCCCGCTGAGATGTAATTGCCCCCGCAGCAGCCGCACTGGACGAGGCCGGTCAGGAGATGCACGGGCCGCCGGTGCTCCCAGAAGCGGTTCTCCTTCATGGCGCGCACCTTGGGGCTGGCGTCGATCTGGGCCTGGCGGGCCTTGACCCGCTCCCAGAGCGCCTCGTCGATGATCCTGAGGTGAGGCACCTCCTCGACCACCCAGGCCTCAGGCGGGTTGGGGCGGGCCACGCGCTTGCCCGTCCGGGGGTCCTTGACGAAGCGCTGCCGGTTCCAGATCAGGCGGCCGACATACAACTCGTTGTTGAGCACCCCCGTTCCGCGGCCCCGGTGGCCGCGGATGGTGGTGTCGCGCCAGAGCTGACCACGAGGGCCAGGGACGCGCTCCATGTTGAGGCTGCGCGCGATGGCCTTGGGTGACTGCCCGTTGGCGAAGGCCTCAAAGATGCGCCGCACCACCCGGGCCTCCTCAGGCTGGATCTCGCGCTGCCCGCGCTCGTCTCCAGCCACCACGCGGTAGCCGTAGCAGAGCCCGCCGCCGGAGCGGCCCGCCCGCACCCGGCCCTCGAGCCCGCGGCGGGTCTTCTGGGCGAGGTCCTGGAGGTAGAGGGCGTTCATCGCACCCTTGAGGCCGATGTGCAGATCGCCCACCTCGCCCTCGCTCAGCGTGACGAGCTTCACGCCGAGGAAGCGCAGGCGCTTGAAGAGGGCGGCGATGTCCTCCTGGTCGCGGCTCAGGCGATCGAGCGCCTCGGCCACGACCACGTCGATCTCGCCCGCGAGCACCGCCCCAAGCAGGCGCTGGTAGCCGGGGCGCAGCCCCGAACCGCCGGAGAGCGCCCGGTCCTCGAAGACCTGCGTCACCTCCCAGCCGGCGCGGCTCGCGTGTGTGCGGCAGAGGCGGATCTGGTCCTCGAGGGAGGCGGCCGACTGCAGGTCGGAGGAGTAACGGGCGTAGATGGCAGCGCGCATGAGGGGCTCTCCCTGGTCTCTTATCATGATCTAGGCCGCGCTTCCGGGGCGACCGGCCCGGGCGTTCCCGCCTGGAGCGGGTCCGCGGTCCGCGTGTCCGGCTCCGCTCCGCAGCGCCTCGCGCGCGGCCTGCCGCTCCGCCTGCACATAGTCTTGCCAGAGGCTCACGGCCTGGGCGTCGCGAGCCTGGTCGTAGTGCCTCTCCGCGGTGCGTCGGTCGGCGTGGTGGAGGAGGGCGGGGGCGAGCCGGACGAGCTCGGGGTCGGTCTCGCCCAGGCTGGTGACGGCGCAGTCGCGGAAGCGGTGCGGCGGGATGGCGGTGCCGAAGGCCGCCTTGGTCCGTTGGATGACTGCAGCATAGCCCCCGGTCTCGGCCAGCGGCTTGCCCCGCCAGGAGATCCAGAGGTGGTCCTGGGTCTCGACCTGAGCCTCCGTCCGGGTCTCTCCTCCGCTCAGCAGCACCGGTCGGTAGTACTCGAGGTACCGCTCGATCAGCGGGGTGAGGGCCGGGGGAAGCGGCTGCTCGAAGGCGCGGTGGTTCTTGGTCTCGTGCTCGTCGAGGAGGAGGACATAGACCTCGCCCCGTCTCACCAGATGCCGCCCGAGCCTGAGACCCGCGAAGCTCGCCCGCCGGAGGGGCCGGCAGGCCAGCATCAGGATTATCAGGCCGTCGCGGAAGAGCGCGGCCTTCCAGAGCGGGCGGGCGGCCTCGCCGCGCTCTGCCTTCTGTATGAGCGCCTGGCCCAGGCCAACGAGGTCCCGGCTGGGCACCACCTGGGCGCGCTTATTGCGCACGGGCCGGCTCCGGGCCTTGAGCTTGGCTCGCACCCGCCGCAGGACAGAGAGGTCGGCCCCTGGCGCCATCACCCGCAGCGCCTCGCTGAGGTCGCGGACGCGGTTGCGCACCGTGAGCGGGGCGACCGTGGCCTGCAGCTCGGCGATGAAGGCGCGCAGGCGGTCCGGGGTCAGCCGCTCGGCGGCCCCGACGTCCGGGTCGAGCCAGCCGTGACGGTCCAGGAAGGTGAGCCAGCGTCCATAGGCGTCCTGCACGCTCTTGCGGGTGGCCGGGCGCCAGTGGGCGGCGAGGCCCCCCTCCTCGAGCAGGGTGCCGGGCGCGACGGCGGCGGCCCAGGCCTGCCGGTCCCCCGCGGGCCAGTGCTCGGGCTTGAGGCACCGCCGAGACGGATCGGACTTGGGGTCGAGCAGGGCAGGGCCCTCGACCAATGTCTCCCCCTCAGCCATGGCCGATCTCCTTCAGGATGGCGCCGCGGATGCCGAGCACCAGCTCGTCGAAGCGGCGCACCGCGTGCTGGTCATGCACGCCCGCGTAGCTGCGTAGCGTGGTCTCGACGCTGCGTTGACCGAGCACCCGGCGGACCACCTCCAGCCCTTCGGGGTTCTCGGTGAGGTAGAGCGTGGCCGCGAAGTGGCGCAGCAGGTGCGGGTAGACCGCGAGCCCGGTCTCGGCACGGATGGTCTTTGAGAAGACCCGGCCGAACTGCTCGGGCGCCTTGGTCTTGCCGGCCTTCTCACCCGGGAAGAGGAAGCCCTCCGGATTGGGCCCGAAGAGCGGCAGCAGGCGCGTGATGTAGAAGTCCAGGAGCTTCGCGCTCTCGGGCGGCAGCGCGTAGTCGTGGCCCACGCGGTTCTTCACCTCGGCCTCGTCCAGCACGATCACCGTGCGGCGTCCCACCCTGAGGATGTGCTGGCCGAGCCGGAGCGCGACGAGGTTGCCCCGCCGGATCGGGCGCATCAGCAGGAGCTCGAGCGCGACGGCCACCTGCATGAGGCGGGCGTCGGCCAGGGTGAGCTCCGCGGCCGGCTTCCGCTGCAGGCGCAGATGGATGCGCGTGGGCAGCATGATCAGCGTCTCGATGTTGCCGCGGTCGACGAACTGCCGCAGCGCCGCCTTGGGCCGGGGCTTCAGGCCGGAGCGCGCGGGCGAGAGCTTCGAGCGGAAGCGCTTGAGCTTGGCGACCGTGGCCGCCTCGGCGCCCACAGCGTGCTGGGCCACCAGCACCAGCACATGGGCGATCTGCGCCAGCATCTGGCTCGGGCGCTGGCCGTTGCGGTCCAGGTGGAACTGCAGTGCAAGCGTCGGGGCCTCGCCCTCAACCAGCGTGGCGAGCGAGGTGATGGTCTCCAGAGGACGTCCGCTGGCGACGAGCCCCGCCACGGCCTGCCGCAGGGCGTAGCGGTAGGCCGTGATCGAGGCCGGCCGGAGGGGACGCAGCGGCCCCGTCTCGCTCAGCAGGTCGCCCTCCTCCGAGAGGGCGGTGAGCCAGGCTTCGGCCTCAGCGCGGAAGGACAGGGGCAGCGCGTCCCAAGGGGGCGAGTAGGTCGTGCTGTAGCTCGGCACCGTGACCGACTGCAGCCCCAGATCATCGGCTGCAGCCGCGAGCTTGTTCCAGATCAGGCAGACCTCGCGATGGTGCTGCTGGGGTTTGGTCTTCAGCGTCTGGGTGCGGAGGTAGGCCACGTAGGCGGCAAGGACCACGTCGTCGACCGCGGCCGGGCTGATCCCCTGGCCATCGCAGAAGCGGGCGAGCCGCGACAGGCCCCAGTGGCGCAGCCCCGCGGCCGTCATGTGCGCGAGGAGCGCCGTCCAGCCCTCCGACAGCTCCGCCCGGGGCTGGGGCTGGTCGGGCGCGAGGCCGATGCGCTTCAGGGCGAAGGCCACGTCCGAGCGGATGGTCTCCCACCGGTGCGGCTGGATCCCGGCCTGCGTCGGATGGACACCCTCGAGCTTCTCGCGAAGGAACCAGAACGCGGCCGGCGTCTCGTCCGGCGCCAGCCCCAGGGCGCCGCAGAGACGCTTGATCGAGGAGGCGAGGTTGCGTCGGCGCACTGGGCTCAGCTCAGGGTCGGCGCGCATCGCCAGGATGAGCTCGGCCATGGTGAAGGGGATAGGCGAGGAGGGGGCAGCGGCCCGAGCGTTCGGGACAACCGAGGCGGCGGAGACGGGCAGGGCAGGGGACTGGATCATGGGGATCTCGCAATCAGACAAAGGGCGGATCAGGAACGGGGCGGGGCGGACACGAGGGGCATCAGGAGGACAGCAGGGGCCAGACGGGCCAATTCAGGAGATCGTAGCACAGCTCAGCCCGGTCCTTCGGGAGGGACCGAGCTCCTGACACGGGCCCAAGTGCCTGCCAGGACTGGACATTGGTGGACAGGAGGGACAGCGAGACGAGGGCTGTTCGATCGGGCAAAGAGGTCCGGGGGACAGACGGAACGGGAGCTTCTGGGAGGCTTGACCGAACCGGTGGAGACCGCCGAAGGGCGCCACAGGGGCAGGCAATCGGGCTAGTACGGTTGTCCATTGCTACTGACCCAGGAGCTTCTGAAGGCGATAGGCGCGCAGGTCCTGCGGACGGATGCGCAGTTGGCGGCCGGACTTCATGGCCGGGAGCTCGCCCGCATCGATACGGCGGCGGATCGTCTTGGTGCTGGTGGCCTCGAGTTCCGCCACCTCGCGGATGGTCAGCAGCCGCTCGAGATCAGCGGCTCGGGTAGCGGTCTTGGACGTGGTCGTGGTCGGGCTCCTGGTCGGCATGGCGCGTCTCTCCTTCGGTCGGATCGGACGCGGCGAGGTGCTGGTGGGCCGCCATCCGCCCCAGCAGGCGCGCCAGAGCCACGAGCGCGGCGGAAGCCTCGGACTCCGCCGACGCGCGGTCCTCTGGTGCGATCTGGGGGTCGGGCCTGAGCACGTGTCCTGCGTCCTGTCTGCGGCCCCGTGGGGCCGGCCCGGACGGCGAGACGGGCAGGACGCCTGTTCACCGCCGGAACAGGACAGCATGTACGAGAGGATCAGTGATCAGCAGGAGGACTGAGCAGTCAGCCGTGATCGCCCCGCTGCGCGATCGCGCGCCGGACAGTGACGGGGCTCACCCCGAAGACCTTGGCCACACTTCGATACGCCTCCATGCGGCCAAAGCCGTGCATGACCGCCAAGTCGAAGGCCCGAATGTAATTCGCACGTCGCGCAGCTTTGTCCTCTTCGCTGCCATGGGCCCGCCTGTGGCCCTGCCGGCCGCCCTCGCGGACCCTCTCCCCGGTCAGGAAGTCTACTTCGAACATCCCCTTCATGGCCGCCTCGGTGACGAGCTCGCCCGCGGCAAAGGCCGACGCCATCGCCTCATCCATACTGCCGGCTCGGAGCTGCTCCTGGGCCACGCTCAAGATCCTGAGCACCCGAGCTGCATAGCCCTCGGGCGAGTCCGGCGCATGGCCGAGGTGCAGGAGGGCTTGGTCGAGGGGGAGAAGAACACTGTCCTGCTCGGCGTTAAGATCGACGGCCTCGTCCAGCACCGCCCAGGTGCCATCCGGCCGGACCACATAGGCCTGCTCGGAGCCCGAGGGCAGCTCGGCTGCCACTAGGATCCGGGTCGCGAGCTCCGTGAGCCGCTGGACGAGCCGCGCAAAGCTCGAGCGCTCGACCGTCGTGATGGCCGCCTGGATCTGCGCGCCCACATCACCGGGCTCATCCCAGTCGTACGTGACAATGCCACGCTCAGTCATCCCGCTTCCGCTCTTGTCCGTCATCTTCGGCATCGCGTCACCCCTCCGGTTTGTATGCGGCGACATGGGATCGAACGGTCCCCAACAAGAGTTTCCCAGCAGCATTCCGATGGTCGCGCGAAGTCAGCCACCGCCCCTGTGCGCGACCTATGTTGTCAGCCGTCCGCAATGAGTAGAGTGCCATAGCACGCCTGCTGACCTCACGCCCGCTGCTCTGGGCCTTGCTGGCTCTTCCGGCGCTCTGGGTGATGTGGGGCTGGGCGAGCGGGGTCTCGACCTATGGTGAGGTGGTGAATCGGAGCGGCCTTTGGGCGGCGCTCCTGCTGATCCCGACCACGGCGGTCACGCCCTTGCGTCTGCTGTTCTCTCAGGGACGCTGGCTGACCTGGCTCATCGAGAGGCGTGGGGATCTGGGCGTTGCGGCCTTCTTCTACGCAGGGGTGCATGCTACGGCCTACGCTGCCGGAAAGGGCGACCTCGGCCTGATCATTGCGGAAGCCAAGCAGTCCTGGCTGCTGGCTGGTTGGGCGGCCTTGCTGATCTTTCTCGCGTTCGCCGCGACGGTCGATGACGCAGCTGTGGTTCTGCTGCGGCGTTGCTGGAGGTGGCTGCACCACGTGGGCCACGCCAGTGCAGCCCTGGCCTTTGTCCACCGCGCCCTGAAGCGGTGGCACCGGGTCGTCTACGTCGGGGCCGCCCTGGTCGTTGTCCACTGGGCGCTCTCGGCCTTCGATCCGCTGACCCTGCAAGTCCAGACCGCCCTTCAGGCCTATGGCTACTACAGCGGTCCGATCGACGGCATCATCGGCTCACAGTCCAAGGACGCCCTGGCGCGGTTCCAACATGACCACCAGCTGCCCGTGACCGGCACCATCACCCCAGAGGTGCTCGATGCCGTTGGCATCGTCCCCAACTGAGATGTTGGCGTGGGTCGGAGCCGGCCAGGGGTCAGTCGCAGTGCTGTGGGGCGACTAGGTCACATCGGCCGCAGGGGCTGTGCCCTGTTCACCGCGGCCAGGGTTCGTGTGAAGGTCTCGACCTGCACGAGATAGTCGCGCTGGTTGCTGGCATCGAGCGTGCCGATGTTCACGGCCCGCAGGGTTTCGAGACCGCGCTCGGCCTCCATGCGGCTGCTCCTGATCGACTTGGCGGCGCGGCGGGCGCTCTCGGCGTCGGAGGTGGTCAGCCAGTGGATGTTGCGGATGCTCGCCTCGAGGGCCACGATCTCGGCCTCCTCTTGGGCGGTGAGTTCGGCCACAAGGCGGGCGTGCTGCTGGGTCATGGCGGGGTCCGTTCCGGCTGGATCCCAGGATAGCCGCAGATCAGGCCGGAAGTGTGGTAGGAACGAGGTTGAGGTTGGCCCTCATGAGAAGACCGCTCCCGGTCAGACGACCGGGAGCGGGCACCAGGCAGTCGGCCTCTCGGCCGCCCGCCGGTTCAGAGCAGGAGGTCGTTCGCGCCCAAGGATTGGATATCGTTGACCTGGATCTCGAAGTCGGCCCGGCCGTCGCCGTCGACATCGCCCCGCAGGAGGAGATCCGCGCCGCTCTCGACCACCCAGACCCCGTGGGCCTCGGCGCCGGTGCCGCTCCAGCTGAACGCTTGGTTTCCGCCCGCGTCCGTGTTGGCGTCGATGCTCCGCAGGTCGATCTCATCCACACCGCGCGTGAAGTCGTTGATGATGTCCCGCTCCGTGGCGCCCAGGGCGCTGTCGGCAGCTGAATCGAAGATGAAGACATCGCGCGCCTCGTCGTTGCCGCCCGCCATCAGATCGCGTCCGCGGCCACCGTGGAGAGTATCCGCCCCGGCCTGACCGCGCAGAGTGTCGTTGCCGGCCAATCCCTCAAGGTAGTTGGCATCGGAGTTGCCGTAGAACTCATCCGCCTCCGAGGTCCCTTCAACGTTTTCGATGTTGCGGATCACGTCCGAGCCCATGCCGGTGGCCTGCGCACGCTCGATATTCAGGTTCACCGTCACGCCGGCGCCGCCTGAGACCATCAGCCAATCGTCGCCGGCCCCACCGTCGATGACGTCATTGCCGCCATCAAGGGTCAGCTTGTCGTCGCCGCCACTACCATCCATGCGGTCGTGGCCCAGTCTGCCCCTGAGGACGTCGTCGCCTGCCCCCCCGTTCAGGATGTCGTTGCCATTGGTGCCCTGGGTCCTGTCGCTGTCCCCATCGCCTTCAGATGGGGGAGTGCCGGACAGGTCGCCGTCGCGGACGCTGGCGTCGAGGATCCTCGCCTTAATGGGCGAGGACAGGGGTGAGTAGACGCCGGACCAGGTGTTGTAGCGCGAGTCGCCCGCCCAGAGGTTGACAATGCTCCGCAACTCGCCCGTGTACCACACGCCGCCTGGCATGTCGGAGGAGTCGAACGTGGCCACCACGTCGCCGTCGACGCGGAAGACCGCGCTCCTGCCGTTCAGCGTGATGTCGTAGTCGTGCACGCCGTTGGAGGCGTCGAAGCCCAGGTCCACCACCGTGCGTTCGAGCGGCCGGATGTGCCGGCCGGCGCTGTTCTCCATATGCACCGTGACCTGCACATGGCGGGTGTCGCTGCCCAGGAACTCCCAGTCGAACTCCAGCGTGCGCTGGTCGTTGCCACCTGCGGCAATGGCGAACATGCCAAAGACAGTGCCCGGCTTCATATCAGGCGCCTGCGCACTCCAGCTGAAGGTGCCGACGTCGGCAGTGGCGCCCGAGCGCATCTCGCCGCCGGTGGCCTTGTAGGAGCCGGGCGCGGCCGAGCCCAGGCTCACCTCGGCGGCGCCGTCCGCAGCGATGCGCACCCGGTCGCGCGACCAGTT